>CANJCQ010000079.1 GCA_947473355.1 Sphingomonadaceae bacterium
CATGCGATCGCGGGAAAAATGGCTTGATCCGGCGCATCTGCACCTCGCTCAGCATAAACAGATCGTCCACAAGCAGCACCTCCTGGTGCCACCATTGAATCAACCCTCAGCCCATCATGCAAGCAATTTAACAGGTCCTGACCCTAGGATTACGGTGACAGCTTACTTAACCCCCAAACTCTCAACGCAGCAACTCCCCTACCAGCGAAGGCTTCTTCGCCAGCATCGCCAGCAACACCTGCGCCGGTCCGCTCGGCCGCCTGCGTCCATGCTCCCAATTCAGCAGTGTCCCCTTGGCCACCCCAATACTCCGCGCGAACTGGGCCTGAGACAGGCCGGTGCTGGCGCGGATTGCGGCGACGTCGACTTCGGGCACTTCGACCAGGTGGACCACAGCGCCGGTCTTTTCGCCCTGGGCGAAGAGGATGGCTTCGCTGAGGCCCTGCCGGATGCTTTCATAAGCCTTGGTCATTGTCTTGCTCCATAATGGGCGATCAGTGCCTTGCTCAGCGCGATCATATCTGCCTGTTCGGCCTTGCCGAGATTGTCCTTCTCGTTCTTGGCAAATAGGGTGACGAGGAAGATCGGCATCTGCGTTCCGCCGAAAACGTACACGGTGCGATAGCCGCCGCTCTTGCCGCCGCCGGGCCGGGCCGGGCAAAGCGGAGCTTGCGCAGGCCGCCGCCCAGCGCAATGCACGCCTCCGGATTGGCGGCGATGAAATCGACCGCTCTTCCTCGCTTATGATTGCCTTGGCCCGCCGCAGGAATTCGGGCAGTTCCACAACAGTCTGCAAGCGGGTCATGAAGGCGTATTATGCTTCATTGACACATAAGTCAACAGCTTAGTCATTGCGCGACGCTGCCAAGTAATGGGGTGAAGGGGCAATGGCCCCTTTTCAAAAAGAATTCCCCCCAATCCGCCCCGCCTCCACATGCTTGAGCCACGCCCGCGCCTCCTCCGACAACATCGGCCTGAGCGGATCAGCCCTTCCCATCCCCATCCCCGTCCTCATCCTCGAAATACGGGTTGTAGCCGCTGGCTTCGTCCTCGGCCTTTGCCGCCTCGTAGGCGGCGAGCAGTTCGCGGGTGCGGGGGCTCATTGCGGCCATGGTGCGCTGGCGCATCAGTTCCAGCTTCTTGTTGATCGAGAGGACGACGGCCTCGCCATTGTCGCGGCTTTCGGCCTGCCGTTCGGCTTCCCATTGCTTGCGCCATTCCGCCTTCAGCTTTTCGATCCGGGCGCGGATCAGCTCGTCGGCGTTGCGGACCGAGTCGGCGGCGAAGCGCTGGGCGCGGCGGTTGCGGAGGAGGAACATGATCAGCCGGTCGTTATAGACCCGGCGCGTGCCGACCACGGCGCCGAAGTGGTAGACCGGCTGTTCGACGCCCTCGATGGCGCGCGACGCCTCGGCGACGCAGCCGTTGCTTGCCAGTGCCTCGATGAAACGGCGCTGGCGCTGGGCGGTCCAGCCATCATGGCGGGCGCGCAAGGCGACGGGGGCGAACTGAGGGAAGGCTCCGGGGGCATTGTCGGTTTCGGGTTTGGAGCGGCGTGTGACCATTGGGGGGCTTCGCTTGTGTGCTTGCGGGGGAGGGGGTGGTTTATCGCATGGGTTGGTTGGTGTAGGAAAGATAAAAGTGCCAAATAGGTTCTCTAGAGAAGGGAAAGGGGGTTCGCGCAGAGGCGCAGAGGAAAGGAGAGGCGCAGAGGGGTTTTGAGGCGCCGCGGGCTTTGGGCGCGATCCCATGCCTGCGTTTTGCTGGAACCGATCGGATGGGAGAGGCTTTCTCTCAGACGCGATCTCTCTGCGCCTCCCTTTTTTCTCTGCGCCTCTGCGCGAAACCATCTCCGCGGCTCTGCGTGAAACCAAATCACTTGCCCTCCGCCGCACACAGTGGTGAACTGCGGGGAACAACAGATCATCCCGGGAGCGGATATATGGCGAAAGTGGCAGTGGTGGGCCCGGAGCGGGCGCGGGCGGTTGATGCGGTGGCGGGGCTGGCGGGATCTGGCAAGTTGCGGGCCTATGTCGATGGCGCGGGCAATTCGGTGCATCTGCATCTGGCCTCGCTGGGCGCGGGCGAGGCCTTGCGGGTCGGGGCCATGCCGGGGGACTGCGCGGCCTATGTCTGGCAGGGCGATGTTTTGGCCGGAGGCGTTGCGTTGGCCATGGGTTCAAGCGCGATTGTCGAGCAGGGCGGGGAGCTGGAGCTGACGGGCGGCGCTGCGGGGGCGCAGGTTTTGCTGTTTTCCGGGGCTGAGGCTTCGGGTGCTGGCGGGGCCAAAGTTGGGGGGGGCGGGCATGTGCATTTGCTGCCCTCTGCCGATGTGCCGCGCATGGCGCCGGAGCCGGGTGCGAGCGGGGTCAGCGGCGGGCTGCATGCCGATTCCGCTTGCCCCACCTGCGCGGTCTGGCTGCACGAGAACCACTTCCCGGGCTCGTTGGAGCTGACCGAAGAACAGGCCGCGCGCGGCGTCCATTCGCACACCGAGGACGAGATCATCTTCGTGATCGGCGGAGAAATCCGTTTAGGATCAAAGCTTTATGGGCCGGGAACCGCGCTCGCGATTGCCGCCGACACGCTCTATGGCTTCACCGCAGGCCCGGACGGCCTTTCCTTCGTCAACTTCCGCGCCGCCATGCCCGGCATGATCAGCTTCGCCCACGGCGCCCAGATCAGCGAAACCGGCTACTGGCAGGAAAAAGTCCCCCGCCCGGTCTATCTCTCGCCGCTCGCCGCCTGACTGAAATCGGGGTATTTGCCCAGGGACAGGTAAAGCAGCCCGGCCAGCACCAGCGCCGGGATCGCGCCCCACATCACCAGCTCATAGCTCTTGGTAACGTCAAACACCCGGTTGGCGATCAGCGGCCCCACGCCGACGCCGATCGAGGAGCCGACATTGATCGTCGAATAGAAGGTGCCGAAATTGCGCGGCCCGAAATGCTTGCCGGCGAGGTAGGCGTTTGCGGGTGTCGTCGTGCCGCCCATCATCCCCGCACCGATCACCGCAACCATGGCGAGCGTCACCGAACCGGGGGCCAGCAGCAGCGCTATCGGCAGCACGGTGAGCAGGATGACGCCGAAGCCGACCACCTTGCTTGCGCTGATCCGGTCCATCAGCCAGCCGGCCAGCACCCGCCCGACAATCGTGGCAATGCCGCTGAAGCCATAGATCCAGGCGGCTGTAGAGGCCGCAATGCCTGTCGAGCGCAGTACCGGCACCATGTTGAGGATCAGCCCGACACTGGCGACGACGCACAGCAGATTGGCGCCGAACAGCTTGTAGAATGACAGTGAGCGGAAGCCCTCACTCGGCGTCAGCCCGGTCAGCGCAGTCTGCGCCGCGGCCTCACTTTCTGCGGTAGGCTCGGCGGGCGAGACCTTGGGATCGCGCAGAAACAGCAGGAATATGGGGATCACCACCAGCGCCCACAGCCCCGCCAGCCCGAGATAGGCATAACGCCAACCATGGTGTTCGACCAGCCAGTTGGCCACATTGGGCACCAGGAAGGCGCTCAGCCCCGATCCGCTCAGCACCACGGCGAGTGCCAGCCCGCGCCCGGCGAAAAAGCCCTTGGAGACGGGAGAGACCGAAACTGTCGGCATGGCCGCGCTGCCCACCCCGATCACTACCCAGATCGCGATCCACAGCAGCGGGCTCGGGCTGAGCTGAGACATCGCTGCAATTGCGCCGCACAGCAGCGCGGCGGAAATCAGTGCGACAATCCGCGAGCCGAACCGGTCAACCGCAAAGCCCATCAAAGTGCCAACCAGGATCACCGTTACAGTCAGGGTCAGCGGTCCCAGCGAGACCAGCGACCGACTCCAGCCCAGCGCTTCGGTCAAGGGCACCATCATCACCCCGAACGAGGAAGTGGACAGCGAGCTCAGCGACATGCCTGAAACGCCCGCCAGGACCAGCGGCCAGTGCCGTTTCCATTCCTTCGTCGCGGTGTCCGCCTGTTCTTGCGCCATTCTGCTCTCCCTGCATGTGCTTCCCGATCCGCTCTCTGGCGGTGCGGGCCTGTCGCGTAGCAATCAATCGATCCCTTGTCCCCGGTTATCCTTCGAGAAAGCGGGATAGGCCGGCAGCATCAGATAGATGAGCGCGGCCAGCGTCAGCACCGGCACGGCCGCCCACATGACCGGCTGATAGCTGTGCGTCTGGTCGTAGATGTAGTTCGCCAGCAACGGCGCAGAGCCGACCCCCAGCGCCATCAATGCGTTGATCGTGGCATAAAGCGTGGCGAAAGCGCGCTGGCCGAGGTGGCGGCTGGCGAGATAAACGACCGCGCCGATCTTGGCTCCGCCGGCAAAGCCGTAGACGAAAGCGCCGAAAGCTGCCGCTGCCACCCAGCCGGGAAACAGCAACAGCATCGCGGGCAGGGTCACTGCGCACAGTGTGGCAAAGGAGGCGATGTATTTGGCGTTCATCCGGTCCATCAGCCAGCCGCCGAAGATCCGCCCGACAATGGTGGCAAGGCCCGCCAGCCCCATGATTGTTGCGGCACTGCCCTTGGGCAGCCCGGTCGACACCAGCACCGGCACCATATTCATGATTAGCGCGACACCGCCGGCTGTGCTGAAAAAGGCGCCGATCATAAGTTTGTAGAATGAAGGCGAGCGGAAGCCCTGCTGCGCGGTTAGTCCGGGCAAAGCCCCGGCCGGCGCTGCGCAGGAATCGGTCGCCACCGGGATCCGTGGTTCATTGGCACCGCGGAAAAACACGATGGCCAACGGCAGCACCATTATCGACCAGATTGCCGCCAGCCCGATATAGCCGCCGCGCCAACCATATTGCTCGACCAGCAGATGGGTGATTGTCGGCACCAGGAAATTGCTCAAGCCGGTGCCGCTTAGGGCAACCGCCACCGCCAGCCCGCGCGACACGTTGAACCTGCCGGTCACCGCTGTCAGCCATACGGTCGGCATCGTCGCCAGGGCTATGCCGATCAGCGACCACAGCCCCCACCATTGCCACAAGCTACTCGCGATCTGCGACATCAGCGCATAGCCAAGGCAAACGATGACGGTTGCCGCTATGGCGATACGCCTTGGGCCGAAGCGGTCGATCGCGAAACCCATCAGGGTTCCCAGCACCATCGGCACATAGGAGACCAGTGAGTTGCCCAGGTAGATCTCGGTGCGGCTCCATCCGAATTCCTGTTCGAGCGGCTCCATCATGATGCCTGTGGAACCCGAATGCAGCGTGGTGAGGGAAATGCCGAGCATCGCGGCGAGCACGAGCGGACCGCCCGCCCGCCATTCGCCGCGCGCCGAGCCTAGCAGCAGTTGTGCCAAATGCTTCCTCCCCGCCCGGGCAGCATCGATCCGCCACCGCTAAACTGCGCCGCATGGTTTCAGCCTGCAGGCAGTGTGTCAACGCAAAGTGGTCGTCTGCGCTGCCGATGTGTTGCCAATTGGATACAGCCGACCCGCTGCCGCTTGCGAGTCACATTACATGGCTTGACATGGCTTGACGAACCGTCAGAAAATAGCGCAGAATGAGCCCAGTCAAGCCGCTGTGCCGGAAAAGGCCGGGGTGGTGGGGTATCAATCGGGAGGAAATTATGTCCGTTTCGGCATTTCGCAAAATTGCGCTCGCAGCCACTGCGCTGACGTCTCTGCTATCGGTTCCGGCTATGGCGCAATCTGGCCAGAGTCCTCAGGCGTCCGAGGAGGGCAATGGCAACGACATCGTCGTCACCGCCCGGCGCGTGGAAGAAAAGCTGCAGGACGTGCCGATTTCGATCACGGTATTCAATCAGGAGCAACTGTCCAACCGTAACGTCGTCAACAGCACTGACCTTGCGATCTACACGCCCTCGCTGGCGGTCAACAGTCGGTTCGGACCTGAAAAGGCCAGCTTCGCGATCCGCGGCTTCACGCAGGATCTTAACACTGCCCCGACTGTCGGTGTCTACTTCGCTGATGTGGTCGCACCGCGACTTGCCTCGAACATTACGAGTGGCGGCGGCGCAGGCGTTGGCCAGATGTTCGATCTGCAGAACGTGCAGGTGCTGAAAGGTCCGCAAGGCACGCTGTTTGGCCGCAACACCACCGGCGGCGCAATCCTGCTGGTGCCGCAGAAGCCGACCGACCGGCTGGAAGGTTATATTGAGGGCACCTATGGCAGTTTCAATACGCGGCGCGTGCAGGCTGTGCTCAACGTACCGCTGGGCGACACTTTCAAGCTGCGCGCCGGGATCGATCGCAATGTGCGCGATGGCTACATCAACAACCGTTCCGGCATCGGCCCCGACAAGTTCAACGATCTGAACTATTGGTCGGTGCGCGTCAGCCTGCTGGCTGACCTCGCGCCGAACCTTGAAAACTACACGATCTTCACCTGGTCGAAAACCGATACCAACGGCATGCTGGGTCACATGGTCGCCTGCAACCGGGCCACCGTGGCTGGCTCGACCGGATTTTTTGCGCCAGTCCGGGCGGGTGCCTGCGCTCAGCTCGATCGTGAGACGGCGGCTGGCTTCGGCTTTTATGACGCCGAAAACAACTTGGCCAACCCCTTCGTGGTCCAGGAACAGTGGCAGCTGATCAATACGACCACCTGGAAGGCCAGCGATACGCTGACCATCAAGAACATCGCCAGCTATGGCATGGCCAAGGAACGCTATTCCTTCAACATCACCGGCGACAATATTCCCGGGGTCTATGTCACCAACACTTTCCCCGGCCCTGATACCGGTCAGGATAATCGCGCCAACTTCACCGAGGAACTGCAGTTCCAGGGGAACACTGCCGATGACAAGTTGACATGGCAGGCGGGTGGCTATGTGGAGAAGAGCACGCCGCGCGGGGGCCAGTTCGGCTCGCAGCAGCAATATACCGCAGTCTATGCGGTCTGCCCTGACGGCAGCGTCTATGCATTCAAGTGCTCGACGGCCTCAGTCGCCGGCAGCATTTCGATCGCCAATAATGTCTACAATTATCACACCTATGGCCTCTACGCTCAGGCGACCTACAAGATCAGCGATAAGTTTTCGATCACCGGCGGCATCCGCAACACCTGGGAATATGCCCATGTCGATGCCAACAATGTCCGCATCGTCCCCACCGTCAGCGGCGTTCCGGCAGCGGTCACTTGCTCGCGCGCGGTCACGCCAACGCCAAACCCGGGGCTGGGCCTGATCAACAATCCGGCCTGCACCCGCTCGTTCACGGCTGAGTCCAACCGGCCGACCTGGCTGATCGACCTCGACTACAAGCCGAGCGAAGACTGGCTGATCTACGCCAAATATGCGCGCGGTTATCGCGGCGGCGGTGTCAACGAAGCCAACTTCGGCGTTGAGAGCTGGAATCCTGAAAAGCTGAATACCTATGAAATCGGCGTCAAGGCTAGCTTCCACGGCGCCGTATCGGGCAATTTCAACATTGCCGGCTTCTGGAACGATTTCACCGATCAGCAGGCCACAGTGGGCATCCCGGCCTGCACCAATGCGCCGACCTGCGCGCCGACCGGCATCAACGGCATCCAGAATGTCGGCAAGTCGCAGATCAAGGGCGTCGAAGTCGATGGCACGATCAATCTGTTCAAGGATCTTCGGCTTGATTTTGGCTATGCCTATCTCGATGCGAAAGTGACCGGCGGCAGCGTGCCTTTCTGCGACAACACGCGCTTCATCTGCTCGCAAGCAACATTCCTGTCCACTGGTTCGACTTTGTTGTTTGCGCCGCAAAACCGTTTCACCATGTCGGCCAGCTACACGCTGCCGGTGGATGAAAGCGTGGGCAAGATCTCGATCGGGGCGACATTTGTCTATACCGACAAGCAATACCAGACCCGGGGCGACGCCGCCGCCGCTGCCGTCGGCGCGCTGCCGGAGGATTATGGCCTGTTGCCGTCGACCAACCTGCTCAATCTCAACCTGAACTGGAAGAGCGTCGCGGGCAGCCCGATCGATCTCTCGGTCTATGCCACCAACATCACCGGCGAGAAATACCGGGTAGCCTCGGCGGGCGGCATTTCATCGACTGGCGGCGAGTACATCCTGGTGGGCGAACCGCGCATGTATGGCGTTCGCCTCAAGTATCACTTCGGCAACTGATCCGCCACATCAGGCAGACAAGTCAGGCGGCGGCTCCGGGTAATCCGGGCCGCCGTTTGCATTTGCGCGGGCGATGCGCAAAGCTGCTGGCCGGGGAGAACAAGCCGCAATGAATTCCACCGATCAGCCCACCGCCAAAGCCGAATGGCGCGCGCACTGGCCTTTGCCGCTTGCCACCATGGTCGGCTTTTCGACCATCGGCCTGCAAAGCTATGGCTTCGGCGCTTTCGCGGGGCCAGTCGAGAAGGCCTTCGGCTGGACCCGCGCCGAGACCATGTTCGGGGTCACGGTCGCGATGTTCCTCGGCATCTTCCTCAACATGATCGTAGGCCTGATCGTAGACCGCTTCGGCTCAAGGCGGGTGGCGCTGGCCGGGATTTTCGTCCTGCCCGGCGCTTTCGCCTTGCTCGGCACCGCCACTGGCACTGCGGCTAATTGGTGGCTGCTGTGGGTCGCAATCGCGATTGGTGTTGTGCTCGTCCAGGCGACAGTCTGGATGGGGCCGATCGCCGCCCGCTTTGACAAGTCACGCGGCCTCGCCATGGCCGTAGCTCTCTCGGGCGCGCCGCTTGCGGCGATGATCCAGCCCAAACTCGGCACCTGGCTGATCGCGGAGCTCGGCTGGCGCCACGGCTTCATGGCGCTCGGCGCGATCTGGATAGCCCTGACCCTCCCCGGCACTCTGCTATGGTTCCGCGATCCGCCCCAGCGCACCGAGGCCGCCAAGGCCGCCATGCCCCAGCTGCCGGGCATGACCTTCCGCGAGGGCATAAGAACCCGCGCCTTCTGGGGCCTCGTCGTCTCCTTCGCCGCTTTCTCGTTCTATAACATGACCATTTCGACCAACCTCATGCTGATGCTAGGCGAAAAGGGCATCACTGCGGCTGAGGCCGGCAGCCTGTTCGTGGTGCTGGGCCTCGTAGGCCTCTTCGCCCGCCTGTCAGTCGGCTGGCTGCTCGACCGCCTTCCCGGCAACCTGATCGGCATGGCCGCCCAACTGCTCCCCGTCCTCGCCTGCCTCCTCCTCCTCCCCGCCCAGCCAGGCACGGGAATACTGCTCACAGTAGTCGCCCTGTTCGGCTTTGCCACCGGCGCCGAAATCGACGTCGTGCTCTATCAGGCCACCCGCCACTTCGGGCTCAGGGCGTTTGGCGCATTGTTCAGCGGCATCATAACCTTCGGCGCGCTGTTCTCCGCGATCGGGCCATACGCGGCAGGCTGGCTGCACGACCGGACCGGGAGCTACAACGGACTGCTGATGCTGGTCATGGCAGCGATGACGATTGGCGCGCTGGCCATGGCGGCGACGGGGCGGGTTAGGGGGGATTGAGGGGAGGGGACACGACCTGTCTACCTCTTCCCCTCACTCAGCGGCTGCACCGGCCCCAGATCGAAGGTCACATGGTCGATCGTGCCGGTGAAGCTGAACGGCAGGCTGTAATCGCCGGTCAGCGAGGTTCCGGCGTCGCGGCCGATGGTGGCATCCTCTGGGCTGAACTTGAACGGCACGGTGCGGGCGAGGCGGCCTGCTGCGACTTCGGTGCCATCTACTGACAGCGCCAGCGCGCCGCCCTTGCCGAAGCCAGGTCCATCGACGGTGAAGCCAACGCGCACATTGTGTGGCCCCGAGGTGAGAGGCTGGTTTGCGGTGAGGCGGGTGAGGGTCTCGTCGCTGTCGTTGGTGCGATAGAGGAAGCTGGGCTTGCCACCCAGCAGCGCGAGGCCCCAGCCGGAAAAGCGCCCGCCCTGCGTAACCAGCATGCCCTGCGCACCGCCTGCTGGCACATCGACAGAGGCTTCGATCGACCAGCTGCGGTTGTTGATCGCCGGGAAGACTCCTTCGGGCCAGCGCTCGCTGGAAGGATAGAGCACATGCAGGCCAGTCTCTGATGCGGGCTCGGGCCGGGTGCCCGGCAGCATCGACTGAAAATTGCTGTATTGCAGCGGCAGGACATGGTTGCGCGTGGCCTCTGCCGTCCACAATGCCTTGAGCTCTGCCACCTTGTCCGGATGCGCTGCGGCCAGATCGGTAGTCTGCGACCAGTCATGCGCCAGATCATAGAGTTGCCATGGTTTGTCGGGGTCGGGCATGGCTGAATCGACGCGCGGATCGACCTTCACCGCTTCGGCCAGCAGCCAGCCATCGTGATAGATCGCCGCATTGCCGAACACTTCGAAATACTGGGTGCGGTGCCGCGAGGGGGCTGTGCTTTGCGCAAAGCTATAGGCAAAGCTGACGCCATCGAACCTCCGCTGGGCCGCGCCATTGAGGCGCATCGGGGGCGCAACGCCCGTCAGTTCGAGAATGGTAGGGGTCAGGTCCGTGACATCGACAAACTGGCTGCGCACGCCCTGCTGTTTCAGCCTTGCTGGCCATGAGACGATCAGCCCGTTGCGCACGCCGCCCAGCCGCGAGGCCATCAGCTTGTAATAGGGGAAGGGCGTGTTGAGTGCCGATGCCCAGCCGACTGTGCCGATCGGTAGGCTGGCGGGGCCGCCGATTTCATCGAAATGGGCCAGAGCGCGGGCTGCCTCGCCGCCCTGCGCCGAAGCACTGACCCGGGTTGCATAGTTGATCCCGCCAATGGCACCGCCTTCGCCGCTCGCGCCATTATCGCCCTCGATATAGAGCACTACGGTGTTGTCGAGCTGGCCGGTGCGGCGCAGTGCATCGAGCATCCGCCCGAATTGCGCGTCGTGGTAAGCGGTCATCGCGGCATAGACTTCCATATAGCGCGCGGCGATTCGGCGCTCGTCAGCCGAGAGCTCGGCCCAGGGCCGGGTGCCTTCGGGCATCGGTGCCAGCCGGGTATCGGGCGGCACCAGCCCGCGCTGCTTCTGGCGCGCGAGCACTTCGGCGCGGTAGGCATCCCAGCCAGCGTCGAATTTGCCCTTGAAGCGCGCGATCCATTCGGCCGGGGCCTGCAGCGGGGCATGGGCGGTGCCGGGCGCGTAATAGAGCAGGAAGGGGCTCTTCGGATTCTGCGAATGCTGGGTCTGCAGCCAATCGATGGCATGGTCGGCAAGATCGCGCTCGAACACATAGCCTGCTTCGCTGCCGTCGCCTGCAGCTGGCGGCTCGATTGCGCGATGGTTCTCGATCAGCTGCGGCGCGAACTGATCGGTCAAACCGCCATGGAAGCCATAGAAATACTTGAAGCCCAGCCCGCTAGCCCACTGGTCAAATGGCCCCATGGGTCCGCTCTGCCAGGTCGGAATATTGTGGTTCTTGCCGAACATCGCCGTGTCATAGCCCGCGGCGGAGAGGATCTGGGCAATCGTACCCGCGCTCTTCGGGATCAGCGAATTGTAGCCGGGCTCAGCCCTGGCAAGATCGGCGACGGTGCCAAAGCCCACGGCATGGTGATTGCGCCCGGTCAGCAGCGCGGCGCGGGTGGGCGAGCAGATGCCGGTGGTGTGGAAATTGCTGTAGGTCAGCCCGCTTTCGGCAAGCCGATCCAGATTGGGCATGGGAATGCCGCCGCCAAACGGGCTGCCTGCGGCAAAGCCAACGTCGTCGGTCAGCACCACCAGCACATTGGGCGCGCCGTGCGGCGGGCTGGGCGGTGCAGGATAGGCGGGCTCGCCATGGGCAGTGGCGGCAATAGTACAGTGCAGCGCGGCGGCACCAAGCAGGGCTCTGCGTAAAATTCGTCCCATGGCTTGTCCCCTCGAAGGCTGGTCCGGTGTGATCGTTCTTATGCGCCCTGGCTGAACCTTGGCAGATTGCAAATTACGGTGACACAAATTAGCCCGCCACCTTCACCATACCTCGCACCGTTGCTCGGGGACACGCAATAGCATGTTCCCGGTTTTGCTTTCCTACATCCCCCACGAGATGCCACACTACCTGCATTGAGACCGACAAGTCTCAACGCTATTTGATTCGTGAACCCCTCCACCCGAACCCGTGCCCCGCAAGGCGCGGGTTTTGTTGCGTCTGGGCCTGCGGCGTTTCGCTGAAACATTAAGCGCACAGTGCCTTGGCCTAAACTTCGTCAAGTTCCATATTGTGAATTTTCATTATGCTCTGTTTAAACAATGCCTTATGGCTAGATATGCGCCCTTTTCAACTTGCACTCTGCCCATGAAAGGCCACTGTTGCGTTCCGCCCATAAGTAATACTGGGCCGAAATGTTGTTCAGGGACACGCAATGGCATGCCCCCGCCCACCCCAAACCCCGCCATTGACTCGCCCGCCCTCAGGCCTAGACCTCTGAACCTTGATGGAAAGGGCACCACATGGCGATAGCAGCACGCAGGATCGGGGCTGAGAGTTCGGCGACGCGGGCGGCCATGCTGGAGGCGGCCGAGGCCCTGATGCGGGAAGAGGGCTATGCTGCGGTCTCCACTCGCAAGGTGGCGAGCCGGGCCGGGTTCAAGCCGTCGCTGGTGCATTATTACTTCACGACTACCGACGATCTGCTGATCGCGCTGTTCCGTCATGGGGCGGACCACAGCGATATGATGCTGGAGGAGGCGCTGGCCGCGCCCGATCCGCTGCGCGCATTGTGGGAGTTTTTTGCCGATACCAGCCGCACCGCGCTGACGCTCGAATTCATGGCCTTGGCCAATCACCGCAAGGCGCTGCGGGCCTTCATGGTTGAACACAGCGATCAGATGCGGGCGCGGCAGGTGGAAATGATCAGGCGGCTGCCGGCGCTGGAAGGCACTGTTCTGGCGGATTGCCCGCCTGCCGCGCTCAGCCTGTTGCTCGCCGGGATTGGGCGGGTGCTGGTGATGGAAGGCGGCATGGGGGTCAAGAGCGGCCACGCCGAGGCGCGCGTCTTTGTCGAGCAGTGGCTGGCGCGGCTGGCGGCTGACCGGGTGTTGCAGGACTAGGCTTATGGCTGGGACGCTAGCCAGCCGCGCGATCAAGCCGCTGATCGGAGCGGAAGTGCTGGCGGACAAGGCTGCGCTGCTGGGCGGCGAACATGCCGCCGAAATCCGCGAGCTGCTGGAGGCGCGCGGGGTGCTGGTGTTTCCGGGCACCCATTTCGACGACGCGGAGCACATCATGTTCACCGGAACGCTCGGGGCCTATGAGCCGGATAAGCCCGATGGCGAAGTGACGCCGATCTCGATCGATCCGGATGGCGGGTCGTCGGCGCAATATACCAGGGCCTCGTTCTTCTGGCACTTCGATGGTTATTTCAACCAGGTGCCGGTTTTGGCCTCAATCATGCGGCCGCTGGTGCTGTCCGAGACCGGCGGCGAGACCGAGTTCTGCAACACCTATGCCGCATGGGAGGAACTTCCCGAGGCCCGCAAGGCGCAGCTGGAGGGGCTCCGCGCAGTCCATGCGCTGGCGGCGGCGCAGCTGGCAGTCGAGCCGGAGCCGGACTATGCGACGTTCCAGCAATGGCAGGGCGTCAAGAGCAACGTGCTGCCGC
Organism: Sphingomonadaceae bacterium; assembly: GCA_947473355.1. Taxonomy (GTDB): domain Bacteria; phylum Pseudomonadota; class Alphaproteobacteria; order Sphingomonadales; family Sphingomonadaceae; genus Novosphingobium. The sequence continues at coordinate 13,466 of CANJCQ010000079.1, forward strand.
TGGTCTGGCGGCATCGTTCGGGGCGCAAGAGCCTCGTCATCGGAAATACGGCGGTGGGCATTGTCGGCATGGATCCGCTGGAGAGCCTGGAGCTGCTGGTATTTCTGCGCGACTGGGCGACGCAGGAACGGTTCACTTACAGCCATGGCTGGTCGCCCGGCGATCTGGTGATGTGGGACAATACTGGCACGCTGCATCGCGCCACGCCCTATCCGCCCGAAAGTGGCCGCCGCATGGCGCGGACCAAGCTGGCGGGGGAGGAGCCGTTTACCTGAGCGGGCTTAGTCCTCGGCGGAGACCTCAACCTCGCGGAACTGGCGATGCAGAGCGCGAAGTCTGGTCAAGGCTGCGGCATCCTTCCGGAGGTAGCCATCGAAGAAATCGAGCAGCGCCGCGCGGGTGATTTCCTGTTGCCGGGCAGGCGTGATCAGCCCGCCGCGCACATCGCAACCCGGGACGGCCATGCCCGGCATGTTCTTTTCGAAGAAAGCGCAATCGGGGTTCTTGCCGCCCGCCGGAACGTCAGCCCCGTCGTGAAACCAGACATGGGCCCCGCCCTTGATCATGACTTCGGTCTTGGGACCCTCGACCCGCGAATAGGAGGCGTGCGGGCGGCCGGTCATGCGCGCGAAAATATCGTGATCGGCCGAGAGGAAGAGGGCCGGCACGCGCACGGCGGCATGGCCGGTGCCAAGCAGGCTCATGTCCGACATCAGCGCCGATTCGACCGGATCGCCCCCGGCGATCAGCGCGACGGCGGCAATGCGGGGATCGCGGGTCTGCGCGCCGAAGCTGGTGAAATAGCTGGTGACCGCGCCGAGTGAATGGCCAGTGGTGCCGATCTTTGCGCGATCAATGGCGGGGCCGAACACCGGGTCTGCCAACAGCTTGTCGATGATGAATTTCACGTCGCGCGTTTGCTGGGCGACATCGGAAATATCGGCAAAGCGGACATGGGTGAAGGCAGCGCTGGAGGTCAGCGGATAGTCCGGCGCGGCGACGATATAGCCGTGGCGCGCCAGATGTTCGACCAGATGCATGGCGTTGGTGGCGCTGCCGAAAGTGCCGTGGCTGTAAATCACCAGTGGGAAGGGGCCGCCCTTGGCCAGCGTCGCTGGATCGCTGCGCATGGTGCTATCGGCCGGATACCAGACGCGCAGATCGAGGCGGCGGGTCGCCGCGCCCTCGAAGCCCATGCTCTTCTTGATGGGGCGGCTCTCGTCGACATAGCTGACCTGCCGCGCGCCGATCGCGTATCCGGCTTCGGCGGCAGCTGCGATCGGCCCAAATGCCATTGTCAGCACGGCCAGCAGCAGCGCTGCGCATGTGCGGATGCTTGTGAGTCTTTTCATCTTTCCCCTCCAGTCTCGATAGCCGGACTTGTCGAAGCGATGGTTATCGCATCACGCGCGCCAAAGCCATCCCGCGCGGCGCCTCGCACACTTGCGCTGTGCAGGTGTTCAGCATATTCAATGCGATCCAAGGGAGTCGTGAAATGGCCACTGAAGCAATAAGTCGCCTCGCATCCGAGCCGGTCAAGCCGGAAATCGGCAGCCGGATCCTGTCAGACAAGGCGGCGCTGCTTTCGGGCGAGCTTTCCACCGAGATCATGGAACTGCTCGAACAGCGCGGCATTCTGGTGTTCCCGCAAGTGCATTTCACTGACGAGGAACAGATTGCCTTCACCAAGACGCTGGGCAAATTCGCGCCCGAAATGCGCGGCGAGGAGATCTACAAGATCACGCTCGACAAGACCCAGACCTCCACCGCTGATTACCTGAAGGGCACCTTCTTCTGGCACTTCGATGGCTTCATGAACAAGGTGCCAATCCGCGCTTCGCTGCTTTCCAGCAAGGTGCTTGATCCTGAAGGGCGCGGCCAGACACAGTTCGCCAACACCTATGCCGCCTATGAGGCTCTGCCGCCTGAGCGCAAGGCGCAGCTTGAGGGCAAGACCGTGGTCCACGCGCTGGCCGCGACCCAGCTTGATCACACGCCCGAGCCGACATGGGAAGAGTGGCAGCAATGGCGCGCGATTGGCCGGGCTGAACTGCCCTTGGTGTGGAACCACGAGTCAGGCCGCAAGAGCCTTGTCATCGGCAACAGCGCCTATGCCGTGCTGGGCATGGAGCCGCTCGAGAGCAAGGACCTGCTGGTTTTCCTGCGCGATTGGGCGACGCAGGAACGCTTCACCTACAGCCACCAGTGGCAGGTTGGTGATGCGATCATCTGGGACAACACCGGCAGCCTGCACCGCGCCACGCCCTATCCGGCGGACTCGGTTCGGATGTTGCACCGGACCAAGCTGGAAGGCGAAGAGCCGATAGTATAAGATCGCTGCATAACGGGAGATTTGCCATGAATGATATGTCGCCATCGCGCTGGGACGTTACCGAGGTTGCGCCGAACATCGGCTGCGCCATCAAGACCGACAAGCAGACCCTGCTGTCGGGCGCCAAGGCCAAGGAAATCCGCGCGCTGATGGAATCGCGGGGCGTGATCGTGTTCCCCAAGATCAATCTCACCGACGAGGAACAGATTGCCTTCACCCATACGCTCGGCACTTTCGCGCACGAAGTGGGCGAGTCGAAGAGCGGGATGGACACGGTCTATCCGATCACCATGGACCCCAAGATCAATCCCAACGCGAGCTATCTGCGCGGCGCCTTCTTCTGGCACATCGATGGCACCATGTCGGACATGCCGATCCTCGCCTCGATCATGAGCGCGCGCTCGCTTGCCAAGCAAGGTGGCGAGACCGATTTCTGCAACACCTATGCCGCCTTTGACGCCCTGCCCGAGGACGAGAAGGCGGAGATCGAAAAGCTGAAGGTGGTCCATGCCATGTGGCGCTCGCAGCTCTATCATGATCCCGAGCCCGACTATGCCAGCATGAAGCTGTGGCAATCGATTGGCCGCAACACACTGCCGCTGGTGTGGAAGCACCGCACCGGACGCAAGAGCCTCGTGCTGGGCGCAACAGCGCTGCAGGTCGAAGGCCTGGACATGTTCGAGAGCGAAATGCTGCTGGTGCGTCTGCGCGAATGGGCGACGCGGCCTGAGTTCTCCTATCGGCATACCTGGTCGCTGGGCGACATGGTGGTCTGGGACAATACCGGCACCATGCACCGCGCCACGCATTACGACTATGACAGCGGCCGCCTGATGCACCGCACCAAGCTGGAGGGCGAAGAGGCTTTTGCCTGAACTGCTGGCGAGGCTTGAAACAGCCAAAGCGAAGCATTGCGTTCACACACAAAAATATCCGGCGGCGAGCCCGGACCATAACGCCTTGGAGGATATACAGGACCGCGCGGTCGGCGTGGGCCTGTCGGCGGCACGCGCTGGGGGCGGGCGGGGATTGTTGCGAATGGCCGGGGCGCTCTTCCGCAGCGCGTCTGGCTCGTTCCTTTCGGCGACCGGCCAGAGCAGCGCGGCAGGCTCGCATAGACGCATC
>CANJCQ010000080.1 GCA_947473355.1 Sphingomonadaceae bacterium
AGAGCCCGATCCAAAAGTTTATCAATCATCGCAGTGTGTTACAGTCCATTATTTGGGAGTTCCGCCGCTGGCCACGATGCCGCACCTATGCCATATGTCCCCAAAATGTCAGACAGAAGTCATGCCCTGCTCATATTTGACTGATAACGAAGCGAATTCCAATGCGCTGATTTCACGCGATAACTTTTGAATCGGGCTCTCAACTTGCGAAGTGAACCAACTACCCCGGCCATTCCCCTTCGCGCCAGTCCCTTGCTGTGTGGATCACGCGCAAAACCACAATCACCTCGTCAGCAGCGCGCCGATCAATGGCATAGGCGATCACATAGGGCAGGCCGCCAACCGACTTCTCGTATGACCCTGCCACACGCCCCGGATGGCCAGTGGCGAAATCGGCCAGATTGTCTCCTGCGGCGCGGATGCGTGTGGCGACGCGGCGGGCGGCGGCGGGGTCTTCGCGGGCGATCCAGCTGATTTGCTGTTTGAGATCGTCAAGTGCCGAGCGGGACCAGAAGACCGGGCGTTTCATGCCTTGGCTTGGTGCGCGATCCCGTCGATCAGGGTGTCGAGTTCGGCCATCGCTTCTTCATGCGGCACGATCCGCCCGGCCTGCATATCCGCGAGGCCCTGCTCGATGCCGAGAATGATCGCCTGCTCGCGCGCCACATAGGCGGCGACTGCCTCGGCGGCGAGGAAGCTTTTGCTGCGGCGGGTGGCGGCCGCCAGTGCGCCGAGCTGGGCCTTGGTTTCGCTGCTCAGGCGGATGCTCATGGTTGTGCTGCTGGTCATGGCGGGGCGGCCTTGTGTTTGGTTGTGTATAAATTAGCACAAAGCGGGCGTGGGGGGCAAGCTTGATCCAACCTCGTCACCCTGAACTTGGTTCAGGTTCCATTTCTCCGCACAATCGGAGCGTGTTGTTTCAAGCAAACCAAGGGGTTCGGTCTGTTCACGGCTGGCTCCGGGCTTGCGGCATGATGGACCCTGAAACGAGTTCAGGGTGACGATGTGTGATGGATTGGGTTGTCCCCGCAGAGCTCAAACCCCGCTGTTCCCCAACCCCGCCGCATGCTTCGCCGCAACAAACCCCCAGGTAAAGCTCGGCCCGATGGAGCAGCCCGCGCCCGGATAGGCCCGGCCCATCACACCCGCCGTGGTCGTGCCCGTCGCATACAGTCCTTCGATCACACTCCGATCGGGCTTCATCACCTGGGCATTCGAATTGCAGACCACGCCCCCATAGGTGCCGACATCGCCGGGGACGATCTGGACGGCGTAGAACGGCCCTTCCTCGACCGTGCCCAGCGTATCGTTGGGGCCATGGGTATAGTCGCCGAGGAAGCGGTCGTAGGCTGAATCGCCTCTTCCAAATTCAGTGTCCTTGCCCGCGCGGGCGAAGCCATTGAACTTTTCGGTGGTGGCCCTGAGGTTTTCGGGCGGGATATTGCAGGCCGCTGCCAGCTCTTCCAGCGTGTCGCCCCTGTGGAGGAACTTGCTCTCGTACCAGATCTTGGGCTTGGCCGTGCCCGGCATGGTCTCGCACAGCATGTAGCGGCGCATGAACTGGCTGTCGACGATCAGCCAGCTCGGCACAGCGGGCACGGTCTTGTGGCGTTCGAGCTGGCCCTGGCAGAACAGCATGTAGGAGCCGCCCTCGTTCATGTAGCGCAGGCCCGTCTGGTCGATGAGGAAGGCGTGCGGCTTGCAGATATTGCCCTGCATGCCGGCGGGGTCCGGGTCGGTGGGGGGTAGGGCCATTTGGTTGCCGACGAATTCATCCATCTGCGCCATCCAGGCGCCGATGCGGATCATTTCCTTGTGCATGTCGCCGGTGTCGCCCGGCGCCGCGTGAGTCCATTCCTTGCGGGTGTGGGGGATATAGAGGTCGCGCATCTCCTGGTTGTGGGCGAAGCCGCCCGCATTCAGCAGCACGCCGAGATTGGCCTTGATGCGCCAGGGCTTGCCGTCCTTTTCGGTCAGGATTCCGACGCAGCGGTTGCCCTCGACAATCACTTCGCGGACCGGCGAATGGAGCCGTAGATCAACGCCTTCGCGCACCGCCGCCTGCAACATCCGCGCCTGCAGCGCTGCACCCGCAGTGACCAGATGCTTGCCGGTGAGCTTGGCGCCGATCGTGCGCAGCACCACCTTGGTCGCCTGCCAGCGCGCCTTCCACGAAACGCGGATCAGCGGCAGGCTCATCGCCTCGACAATCGGCGCGGCCATCTGGAACTTGTTGGGGCGAAGTTTTTGCTTCCATTCGCCCAGCTGGTTGATGTCGAACAGATCGGCCAGCACGGTGCGCCCGGCCTCCGATGCGCCGGGGGAATTGGTGTAATAGTCCGGCCAATAGGGCGCGCGGTTGAACTGGATGCCCTTGCCGATCAGGAATTCGAGCATTTCGGGGGCTTCGCGCAGATAGGCGTGGCGGCGTTCCTTGGTGGCGCCGGGGGTGTCATCATGATCGCCGACCACGGCATCGAGGTAGGTCGCGCCTTTCTCGAAGCTGTCTTCCACTCCGTCGCGCTTCATGAAGCGGTTATTGGGGATCCACATGACGCCGCCCGCGCGTGCGGTCGAGCCGCCGAGCAGGTCGGTCTTCTCCAGCACCACCACTGACTTGCCCGCCTGCCGGCAGACCAACCCCGCGCACATCGATCCGCCGCCGCTGCCCACGACCACGAAATCGAAGGTTTCGTCAAAATTCGCCACTGTCGCCTCTCCAGTTTTTTCTTATTCCCGGCGGCACAATGCCATGACACAAGCGGGGAGCAAGCGGATTCAGGAGGAGAGGGCCATGAGCCAATCGAACGAGGAAGTGCTGCGCCACATGCTGGCGCTGTGGGCGACACGCGATGCCAAGGGCATGGCGGACTGTTTCGCCGAGGACGGGGTCTATGACAACGTGCCCGATAACAAGCCGATGGTCGGCCGCGCGGCGATCCTGGCCTGGCTGGAAGCATGCTTCGGCTTTCTCGACCGGATCGATGTCGAGATCCTGTCGCTCGCCAGCAGCGGCGACTGGGTGCTGGAAGAGCGGATCGACGATCATATTGTTGCGGGCAAGCATATGCGGCTGCCGGTCGCCAATGCGACGCAGTTCCGAGACGGCAAGATCGTGCTGTTCCGCGATTACTATTGCCGTGAGACGGTGAAGGAACTGGGCATCACCGGCTGATCGCAGGGCGGGAGGAGGCGGCATGGCCCCTTTACATGCCGCCCGTTCCGATTGATCATCCGCCCCGGAAGATCGCGCAGTGACTCGGGAGGCGGTGACAGCCCGGGCGCTGGCTATTGGGGTGAGGAGCCGGGCCATGGATGATGCCTTTGCTGTCGACTATGTCGCATTCGAGGATGCGGAAATTCCGGACGGGGTCGAGCTTGAATCCGTCGAGGCGGTGATCATTCCGGCCGAGGCCTATACCTCAGCCGATTATGCCGCAGCGGAAAGTGACCGGCTGTGGGGCAAGGTCTGGCAGGCGGCCTGCCGGGTGGAAGAACTGCGCAATGTCGGCGACTTCGTCACTTATGACATCGTCGATGAATCAATCATTGTCGTGCGCACCGCAGCGGACCGGATCGAGGCCTATTACAACGTCTGCCAGCATCGCGGGCGGCGGCTGACTTCGGGCTGCGGCCATGCCCGGCAATTCGTCTGCAAGTTTCATGGCTGGCGCTGGAAGCTCAATGGCGAATGCAGCTTCGTCAACGATCGCAAGGGCTGGGATGAGGGGGTGCTGACGGCAGACAACACCCGGCTCGCCGCGGTCAAGGCGGATACCTGGGGCGGCTGGGTATGGATCAACATGGACCCGGATTGCGAGCCGCTGCTCGATTATCTGGAACCTGCGGCAAGCCTGCTTGGCCCCTATGAGCTCGACAAAATGCGCTATCGCTGGCGGCAGTGGCTGGTGTTTCCCTGCAACTGGAAGACCGCGCTCGAAGCCTTCAACGAAAGCCACCACGCGGCGATCACGCATCCGCAGCTCAGCAAATGGGGCGCGACGACCTTCTATGCCTGCCATGCCGAGGGCAAACATTCGTGGCATGGCCCCGCTGTCAGCACCGGGCCGGGCCGCCCCGGCGCGCTCAATGGCGACATGGCGGACGATGCGCCGCCCGCAGGGGCTGCCGATGCGCGCGTGACCGTGGCGGAATCGCTGCATGCGATCATGGACGGGGTCAACAGCTGCACCACCGAGATCATGGTCAGGGCCGCCGACCGGCTGGTCGATGAACTGCCCGCAGGCACGCCCGCGCATGAGGTGATGGCGCACCTGACCGCTTCGGCCGAGCGCGACGATGCTGCGCGCGGGGTGATCTGGCCGAAGATTGATCCGGAGCACGTGGCCAGGGCCGGGCATGACTGGCATGTCTTTCCCAACAGCGTGATCCTGCAAGGGATCACCTATGCGCTGTGCTATCGCTCAAGGCCCAATGGCAGCGATCCCAACAGCTGCATTTTCGAGGTCTATGTGATCGAACGCTATCCGGAAGGCGGCGAGCCCGTGACCGAATGGGTGCACGTGCCCGATCCCTTCGATCCGCGCTGGCCCGAAGTGTTGCAGCAGGATTTCGAAAACATGCCCGAAGTGCAGCGCGGCATGAAATCGCGCGGCTTCAAGGGCGCGCGGCCCAATCCGCGGCAGGAGATCGCGGTGACCAATTTTCACAAGACGCTGGCCGGATATATGGCCACCGGCGCTCCCCGGCCTATTTAGGCCGGCCTATTTAGGAGCCGGTGCGGCAGGAGGTGCGGCAGGAGCCTGGGTAAGCGCGACCATCGATTGCGTCGCCGCCCGGATCAGGGCCTGGACATCGCGCTGATAGGCGGCGGCATCGTTCAGGGTCGCGATATAGGTGAATTTGAAATCGTTGGTCGAGATGAGCCACGATCCGCGCACCCGTCCACCATCGCTTGCAACATCGAAATAGTCAGTGCCGCCGGGCAGCGTTTCCGCCAGATGCACCACAACATCGCCATCCTTGGCCGGGGCCGGGCGGGTCATGGGCACCTTTTGCCATTTGGCATTGCCGGTGGGAGAGCGGAACGCGATGCGGGTCTGGTCGGCCAGCAGGCTCAGCTGGGCACTGGCCGTTGCTGTGCCCTGAAATTCCGTGCGCAAGCTGATCGTGCGGCCATGCCCGGCCGTGGTCTGGCCGATGTTGACGACATAGAAGGCCTTGACGACATGGGCATTGAGCGATTTTGCCAAGGCCACTTCCAGACCTGGCAGTTTCCAGAAGGTCCCCGCTGTCATCAGGCTGAAGCCGCCGGGCGTCGCTGGTTTGCCCCAGCCCGAGTTCCAGCCGAGATAGCTCTTGGCCCCGGCTTCGAAGGTGCCGCCTTCCATCGTATAGGGCATGTACGGGGTCAGCGAGGCCGGGCTGACCAGAAAGGCATCGCCCAGCGCATTGAGCGCCTTGGAATGGTTGACGAAGCCCGCCTTGGCGATGATTTCGCGGTAGCTCGCGTCTGCTGCAACCTCTGCCTCAGGAACGATCTCATAGCCTGCCGCAGTCAGATCGGCCTTGAGCTGGCGATATGCCTCGGCAGTGATCGCATCCTGCAGCGCCGGATCCATATCGGGCATCGCCATCAGCGATTCACTCGATGATTTGTCGGCAAACATCCCGCTGCCGGCTTCCCGTTTGGCGCCGACCGAGGCCTGAAACGATACGATCACGTTGGTAATCGCCACGCGGCGGGTGCCCGCGAGACCAGCGGCGGTGGAATCGGTGAATTCGGAGCGCGGGGCAGGCACGGCGGTCTGCGCCATGGCATGGGGCGCACAGGCCAGCAGCGCCAGAGTTACCATGCCGGTTCCAGCAATTCGCGAAATCATGTAAAATCCCCCTGAAAACCGGCAGATAACCGGCTGCGCAAGGTGCGGGACTATCGGATAGTTTGTATTTTGCCCAATGCTTTGGAAAGAATTTCGGGGAAACCGCTGGGCGCCGCTTTGATGCTGTGCGCTGCTGGCGACAACGCGCTGTTGTCATGATGAGATCCCGGCTTATGCTCGGATCAACGAGCCCCATGAAAATCGCTGGAGGAAGCCATGAAAAAGACCATCGAGGATGTCGTCGCCGAAGCGGCGATCCGCGACGTGCAGATGCGCTATTGCCGCGCCTGCGACCGGATGGATTTCGAGCTGCTGCGCGCCTGTTTTCATGCCGATGCGACAACCGAATACGGCATATTCGGCGGCACGGTGGATGATTTCATTGCCTCGGCCGAGGCGACTCTGCCGGGCTTCATGGTCACCACCCACAATACCGGCAACCAGAACATTGTGCTGAACGGCGATACCGCGCTGGCCGAACATTATACTGTCGCCACGCACCGGCTGGCGGCAGACGCGCATGGGCCATTGCGTGATTTCATCACTTCGGTGCGCTATGTCGACCGCATGGAATGCCGCGAGGGTGACTGGCGGATCGCGCGGCGGGTCCTGATCCTCGACTGGACGCGGACCGACCCAGTCCCCGATGCCCCACCAGATCCCGGAGTGCCCCGGGCAAAGCGCGACCGCAGCGATCTGTCCTATACGCTGCCTTGAGCGCGGCAGATGCAGAAAACCATCGACGAGGTTCTGGCCGAAGCAGCAATCCGCGACCTCCAGCGGCGCTATTGCCGCGGGGTGGACCGGCTCGACTGGCATATGGTGCGCTCGGTGTTCCATGACGATGCCGAAACCGACTATGGATTTTTTACCGGTGGCCCAGATGAATTCGTCGCCATGGCCCGGGTCGGCATGCTGACCTACAGCGCCACCACCCATTTCATCGGCAACCAGTTGGTCGAAGTGCAGGGCGACAGCGCCTGGGCCGAGCACTACGTCATCGCCCATCACCGCTACCCGGCGGATGATGCCGGGCCCGAGCGCGATTTCATCTGCAACTTTCGCTATGTCGACCGCAACGAGCGGCGCGGCGGGGAGTGGCGCATTGCCAAGCGGGTCCTGCTGGTGGACACCTGGCGGAGCGATCCGGTCGGCCTCGCGGGCCCCGGCCCGACCACCCGGCGCGGGGTGCACGGGGCGGGGGATGCTTCGTTCGGGTGATTGCAGTGCTCCCTGCAGCAACTTGCCGTGCCAATGTCGCTGCCATATAGCGCGGCATGATCAGGACCCCAGCCCAGGAAGTGCCCGATGCCAAATGCTGAGCGACTTCGCCGCCTGCACGATCTTCTCCAGCCCCGGCGCACGACGCAGGTTGTCGATATCGGAGCCAATCCGATCGGTGGGCCGCCGCCCTATCAGCCGCTGGTGGATAGCGGCCTGTGCCATCTGACCGGGTTTGAGCCGCAGGCCGAAGCGCTGGCGGCGCTACAGGCGAAGCAGAGCCCGCATGAGACCTATCTGCCTTATGCGGTCGGCGATGGCGCGGAAATGGTGCTGAATATCTGCAACTATTCCGGCTGGACCAGCCTGCTGGTCCCCGATGAATTGTCGCTCGCCGTGTTTGATGCCTGGCAGGAAAATGCGGCGGTCATCGAACAAGCGACAGTGCCAACGCGGCGGCTTGATTCGATCAAAGAGATCAGCCAGATCGATATGCTGAAGATTGACATCCAGGGCGGGGAACTGACGGTCTTCCGCAATGGCAAGAAGAAGCTGTCGAAGGCTGTTGCAATCCAGACCGAAGTGTCCTTCGTGCCAATGTACAAGGGCCAGCCCAGCTTTGGCGAGATCGATGCGGAACTGCGCAAGCAGGGTTTCATTCCGCATCACATGATGGGCGTGAAGAAGGGCATCATCTCACCTTTCCGCCTGAACAATGATCCCTGGAAGACGATCAACCAGCTGGTCGAGACGGACATGATCTATGTCCGCGACTTCCGGAAGCTGGATTTGCTCGACGACGAACAGCTCAAGCATCTCTGCCTGGTGGTGCATGCCTGCTACTGGTCGTTTGACCTGGCCTATCGTTGCGTGCTCGATCTCGAGCGGCGGGGCGCGCTGGCGGCCGGCTCGGAGCAAAGCTATCTGGCGATCGTCAATGAAACGATGGCGGGCGGGTGAAGGCTTGTTGATTCGGTTCCGGGTGACTGGCCGGATAATTTGCTTACCCGCTACCCTTAACAGGCCGGCAGGTCCTGCCGTTATCAATCATGTCCAGGCCTGAATTCCTCAGGCGGGCAATGGTTAAGGATCTGCGCCATGAGCACTGCATCTCACAGTTTCCGCCGCAGCGAACGCCTTCCCGTTGTGATCCCGGCGCGCTGCCGGACGCGCTCTGGTTTTGCCGATCGGCTCGCCATCCACGATATCTCGCGTGAGGGCTGCCGGGTCGAAAGCCTGGCGATCACGCTCCATGCCGGTGATCCGGTTGTGATCACGCCGGAAATGCTCGAAGGGCTGTGCGGCACAGTGCGCTGGGTCTCGGGCAACAGCGCCGGGATCGAGTTTGCGACGCCGCTCTATGGCCCGGTGGTCGAGCATCTCTATCGCAACTTCCGCACTTTCCTGCCCGAACAGGCTGCTCCCGCCGCTCGCACGCTGCGGCTGGCCGCCTGAGCTTTCTGACCGAATGGCGCGCCGTGGATGGGGTGATCACCATCCAATAAGCGCCTGCCCGTTCAGCGCTTGCCGAACAGTCCGAAAAACGAGCGCTGCTTGTAGTCCATTGGCTGGATCTTGCCGTGCATCATCAAGCGCAGCGACGCGTCATGGTGGGGCCGGGGCTGGGTCCAGGGATCGGGATTGCTGCTTCTGAAGCGCATTGCTGACATGGTAACCTCCTGGCGTCGGGGCCCTTCGGCTTGCAATACACGGGGCTTCGGAAAGCCAGGTGCACAACCTTCAAAAGCCTCGGGGTGGATATAGATCCAGGGTGTAAACCCGCGATCGGCGCTATGGTTCCGCGAAACCGTTGGCAGGCGGTTGCACTGCTGTTACCATCGCCGGGCGAGGGCCATTGCGGCCTCATGGGAGAGAACCGATGCGCCCGATCCTGTTGATGCCACTGATTGCAGGGCTGGCGCTGGCGGCCTGCGACAGCAAGCCAAGCATCGATGCCAAGAATGAAAGCCCCCAGGCGGTTGCTTCCCAGATGGCGGCAAGCGGAATGATGCCCCGGCCCGGCCGCTGGCAGGCAGACCTGAAATTCGTGAGCATGGACATGCCCGGCATGCCGCCCGCCGCGCGCGAAGCTATGTCCAAGTCGATGGACACGACCAAATCCACATTCACCTGCCTGACCGCTGAAAAGGCCGCCAAGATCGATGGCAATTTCTTCCAGAAGGCGGCGCCGGGCTGCACCTATGAACACTACACCATGGCCGACGGCAAGATCGATGCCCTGATGACCTGCCTGCCCGGCCACGGCCCGACCCGGATGGCGATGACCGGCACCTATGGCAACGATGTCTATAACATCAGCATCAAGGGCTCGAGCGAACTGGCCAAGGGCATGCCCATGAACATCGAAATGGCAGTAACTTCGCGCCGGGTGGGCGAATGTGACGGGACGGAGCCGAAATGACTGTAACCATTGAACCGATCAAGCCCCACATCGGCGGCATTGTCCGCGTCGACAAGGCCCACTTGCTGGACGACCTCGTGGTGCAGGCCTGCAAGGATGCGCTGGAACAACGCGGCGTTCTGGTCTTCCCGCAGATCCATCTGACCAATGCAGAGCAGCTCGCATTCACTGACAAGTTCGGCCAGCGCGTCAAGTTCACTGGCACTGTGCCCGGTGGCGAGAATGCCAGCGACGAGGATGACGAGCTCTACAAGATCACCCTCGACAAGGAATTCAACGCCGAGCCCGAATATGTGCTGGGCACCTGGTTCTGGCATATCGACGGAGTGACCATCGATCAGCCGTTGCCCAAGGCGACGCTGCTTTCGGCGCGCAAGCTTTCGCCGAGCGGCGGCCAGACCGAATTCGCCAGCACACTGGCCGCATGGGACCAGCTGCCCGAAGCCGAGAAGGCGGCGATCGCCGATCTCATGGTGGTTCACCGCATGGAAGCGAGCATGCGGCCGATGTATATCGAGATGCCGGACGAACGGCTGAACCGCTATCGCACCATGTCGACCGTGATGCTGCATCCGCTGGTCTGGACGCAAAGCTCAGGCCGCAAGAGCCTGGTGCTGGGCACTCATGCCGATGAAGTCGTCGGCAAGTCACTGCCCGAGGGTCGTTCGCTGCTGGCCCGGCTCACCGAATGGTGCGCGCAGAAAGAGTTCACCTACAGCCATGAATGGCAGGACGGCGATTTCGTGATCTGGAACAATTGCGGCGTGATGCACCGGGTGGTGCCCTATGACGAGGATTGCGGGCGGATGATGCACCGCACCACGATTATGGGCGCCGAACGGCTGGGCGTGCCCTGGGCCGCTCCGCAGAAACATGTTCAGCTCGCGTAATGAAATCCATGCTATGCAGCACTGATGACCAAGATTGATACATGGCGTGAGGCGGCGCTGACCGCTGGCAATGCGATGTGGCGCGAGGCAGGCAGCCGTGCCAGTGAAGCGCGCGATGAACTGACCCGCCGCACCGCGCTGGCCCGCCAGCCGCAGCCTGCAGGTGCCATTCCCCCCTCTCTGCGCTTGCTGCTGGGCGAGCTTTCGGTGCTTGGCCGGCGCCGCACGGGCGTGCTGGCGCAGCACACTGCTCGCAATCCGCAGCCGGTTATGCTGTTGCCCGGCTTCGGCGCTCATCCGATGCGGATGCGGCGGATGATGCGGGCGCTGGAAACATCGGGCCACGCGGTTCACGAATGGGGGCTGGGCTTCAATCTGGGGCCGACACCGGAGAATTTCGCCTTCCTGCTCGGCCGGGTCAGCCAGCTCGCGCGGCTGCATGGCGAGCCGGTGGCGCTGGTCGGCTGGAGCCTGGGCGGCCTGTTCGCGCGCGAGATCGCGCGGCGCTATCCTGACAATGTGCGCATGGTGATCACTATGGGCACGCCCTTTTCAGGCGATCCGCGCGCCAACAATGCCTGGCGCGCCTATCAGTTCGTCACCGGCCATCCCGTCGATGAGCCGCCGGTCGAATGCGATTTCGCCGCCAAGCCGCCGGTGCCGACCGTGGCGCTGTGGAGCCCGAAGGACGGCATCATCGCCCCGCGCGCCGCCGCCGGCTGGCCGCACGAACGCGACCGCGCCGTGGCGATGCGCTGCAACCACCTCGCCTTTGCCAGCGATCCGGGCACGATTGCCGAAGTGCTCCACCAGCTCGATTGGGAGGATTGATTTCCCCGCGATAACCGTCAGGATGCTTCCGCACACAGAATGGGCGGGAGAGCGCAATGCTGGAAATTTGGCGCGCAGGCGGATCGAATACGGGCGCCTCGCCGGAACTGGCTCGCAGCGTTGAGGCCGAGGGCTGGGACGGGCAGATGTTCATGTGCTCGCAGAACCTTTCCGCCGACCCATGGGTGCAGATGGGCGTCTGGGCTTCGGCGACGACGCGGCTCAAAGTGTCTCCCGGCGTGACCAACCCTTTCACCCGCAACATCGCGGTGACGGCGGGCGCGGCGGCGACAGTGCAGTCGGTCTCGAATGGCCGCGCGGTGCTGGGCATCGGGCGCGGCGATTCGGCACTGGCCTATCTGGGGCACGCGCCGGTGGGCCTCAGGCAGTTCGAGAAGGCGCTCAAACATTTGCAGGTGCTGCTGAGCGGCGGGGAAATACCCTTCGAGGAGTTCGGCTCGTCAGGCGATGCGCCTTCGGTTCACGAGCTGTCGCTGGGCGACCGGCCCTCCGCGGTGGCGCTGCGCTGGCTGCCGAAGGACCTGCCCAAGGTGCCGCTCGATGTCGCAGCGACGGGTCCGAAAGTGATCGAAATGGGCGCGCGGATTGCCGAGCGCGTGACTTTCAGCGTCGGCGCCGATAGCGAGCGCATGGCATGGGCGCTGGCCACGGCCCGCGCGGCGGAGCCAAGCCCGCGGAGCTATGGCGCGCAGCTGGTGGTGGTGTGCCACCCGGACGAGGCCAAGGCGATGGAAGTCGCCATGCACATGGCCCCGCCGCTGGCGCGTTTCCAGGTGATCTCGGGCAGCAAGGTCGGGCCGACGGATGCTGCTGCGGACGACAATCTCGAGGCGATCCGCAGCGGCTATGACATGAACAAGCACGGCGTCCACAATGCGCAGGATCGCATCGTCGGCGGCGCGCTGTCTGAGGAATTCGTGCGCAATTTCGCGATTGTCGGCTCGCCCGATCATTGCACCCAGCGCTTGCTGGCGCTCAAAGCCATGGGGCTGGAGCGTTTCGTCGTGGTCGGGCCGGGGTTCTATCCGGGGACCTGGGGCGAGGCGGCTGGGCTGTTTGCCAGGGAAGTCATGCCGGCAGTGCGCGCGGCATGAGCCAGCAGCCACAGACTGCGCTTGGCGAATGGAAGCAGCACTGGCTGCTGGCGCTCACCGCAACCATTGGCTTCACCTATTCGCCGGTCGCGACCTATTCGCTGGGGCTGTTCATGGAGCCGCTGCAACGCGAATTTGGCTGGGAGCGCAGCCAAATTTCAATGGGGCTGTTCGTCAATGCGGTGTTCGCGGTGCTGTTTACTGCGCCAGTCGGCGCGCTGATCGATCGCTATGGCGCGCGGCGCAACGCGATCCCCGGCATCATGCTCGGCATGGTCGCATTGGGCGCGCTGAGCTTTGCCAATGGCTCGCTGGTGCAATGGGTGGCGCTGTGGACCTTCTATGCGATGGCCACCCTGTTCATCAAGACGACGGTGTGGTGCGCAGCGGTCTCGAAGGCCTTTACCGCAAGCAGAGGCCTTGCCATCGGCGTGGTGCTGTGCGGCTCGGGCCTGTCTCAGACCCTGACTCCGATCATTGCCCAGCGCTTGATCGATGGCTTTGGCTGGCGGCATGCCTATCAGCTACTGGCGCTCGGCTGGGGCGGGCTGGTGCTGGTGCTGCTGCTGTTGTTCTTCCACGACTTCGGCCCGAACAACGTGCCGCAAAAGAGCGGCGATGCGGCCCCGGCCCCGGCGCTGCCCGGCTACACCTTCCGCGAGGCGATCCGCACGGGGGCGATCCTGCGGATCTGCGGCGCGGTGTTTATCGGCTCGATCGTTTCGGTGGGCATAGCAGTGCATCTGGTGCCGATCCTGATCGACACCGGGCTCAGCCGCGGCGTGGCGGCGGGGATTGGGGGCCTCGCGGGGCTATCGGCGATTGCCGGAAAATTGCTGACCGGGGCGCTGCTTGACCGGCTACGTGGCAGTCTGGTGCCCTTTCTCAGCTTTTCCCTGCCCAGCCTTGGCATGGCCCTGTTGCTGGTGCCGCAGCCCGGCGCCTGGGTGGCCGCGCTTGCTGTCATGGTGCTGGGCTTTTCGGCCGGATCGGTCACCCAGAGCCAGGCCTATCTGATCACGCGCTATGCGGGCTTGCGCAGCTATGCCGCGGTGCTCGGCGTCGCTTCCAGCATCATCGGCCTGACGCTGGGCTTCGCGCCGTGGTTTGCAGGCAAGGTGTTCGATGTGACGGGGAGCTATCATCTGGTGCTGATGCTGGGCATTCCCTGCACCTTGGTGGCAGGCGCGCTGGTGATTGCGCTGGGGGCCTATCCGGAGTTTGAGCGGGAGGGGGATTCGGCTGGTTAGAGTATACCTAACCCAACTCCGTTCGTGTGGAGCGACGTCGAGACACTTTGCGCGCGGTGTCTCGACTTCGCTCGACACGAACGGGTAAGGTGGTTCAAGCAACTTCAGCCCGGCTAACGCGCAGCCCGCACAAACCGCATATCGCCGCGATCCCGGTGGAGCACAAAGCCGCCGTCGCTCGCCTCAAGGCAGGCATGCTGGAAATCGACCATGCCGAGATCGTTGGGCGTCAGCAGCACATTGATCGTGCCGCGCGACTTGCCATCGAGCGCAAGGCGCGGCGATCTGATACCATGCATCGGCACCGCCAGCTCGATCCAGCGCGGCGCGCGGCGGTCGGCGCGCGGCATGGCCCAGCCATAGTCCTGCGTGTAACCGGTCAGCGCCGCGCCCTTGTCAAACCCGATCACGAAATCGACCGAGGCGACACCCCGGCCATTGGGCCATTTCACCAGCAGAGTCGGCGAACCCCGGGCAGGCGCGCTGCGCGGGCCGAGGGTGAAGGCCGGGGGCACGGGCCGGGGCTCGCTATAGAGACAGACTTTCGCGCCATCTTCGACCCAGCGCCCCGAAGCCTGCTCATCAAGCGCCCCTGCGGCGAGGCCATAGCGGAACTTGTGGTCGGCGGTGATTTCGAGTTCGCCCACGACATCGGGGCCACCGGCAAGGCGGTAGTGGCCGATCAGGCTGGGCGGCGCGGCGGTGCCGGGCTGGGAGGCCAGCAGGGCGCTTAGGGCGGCGGTGAGGAGGTGGGTTCGCATGGGGGGAGTGTGGGCCGGGGCGGGGCTGGGTTCCAGTGAAAAGTGGGGCGGGCTGGCAATCGCGAATCAAAGTGGCATTGAGGAGGAAATTGGGAGTGGATTGGATGGTGTCCCTGGACGTGGTGTAGCTTGGGGATGGCCCCATGCTTTCCGGCGTCAGTCCGGGCCGGTCATGTTCCGGGCACAGCCGAGAGCATGATGATGGGATTATCGCTGACGGGAGCGAGAGTTTCAAGCGTC
The DNA here is from genome assembly GCA_947473355.1 of Sphingomonadaceae bacterium. Lineage (GTDB taxonomy): Bacteria > Pseudomonadota > Alphaproteobacteria > Sphingomonadales > Sphingomonadaceae > Novosphingobium. Next base: position 14,574 of record CANJCQ010000080.1, read on the forward strand.
ATGTAACGGGTGCGTTGGACTGCCCATTCATCGTTCTGCTTCATGAGGATCGCGCCGACGAGGCGAGTGATCGCGGCTTCGTTAGGGAAGATGCCGACGACGTTGGTGCGCCGCTTGATCTCACCGTTCAGGCGCTCGATGGGATTGGTGGAGTGGAGCTTGACGCGATGTTCTTTCGGGAAGGTCATATAGGCCAGCACGTCGGGTTCGGCATCGTCCATCAGCGCGGCCAGCTTGGGTAGCTTTGGCCGCATCTGGTCGGCGACCGTGCGCCACTGCTGGCTGGCAGCCTCAGCGGCCTCCTGCGCGAAGGCTGTGCCGATAAAGGCTGACACGACCCGTCTGCCGCTCTTGCCGGCGTGGGCCAGGATGTTGCGCATGAAGTGCATGCGGCACCGCTGCCAGGTCGAGCACAGCAGCTTGGACACGGCGGCCTTGATGCCTTCGTGGGCATCTGAGATGACCAGCTTCACGCCGCGCAGGCCGCTCAACGCCTCCGCCACATGAATCCGCCCCACACTCTCCGCCCCGCCCAGGTCCGCAATCGTCCGCGCCACGCGCAGCATCCGGGTATAGCCCCGCGCCGATAGCCGCATGGCTTCCGCTGCCTGTGCCAGCAGCTTGCGGCCCGGCTCGTCGGGCGTGGCGTGTTGTTCCAGCATTTCGCCGTCGAGCTGGGCGTTGGTGCGCATCTCCGTGCCTTCCAGCCTTGCCGTTTGCACTTCGCGCGCGCGAGCTACGCGGGCTGCGACTTCAGCCGAGCCTTCTGCGGGCGGTGGCAAAGTCAAATCGGCGGCGCTGACGCTTTCCACTTCGACATGGAGGTCTATCCTGTCCAGCAATGGCCCGGAGACCTTGGTCTGATAATCGGCGGCGCAGCGGGGGGCGCGGGAGCAGCCCAGTGCCGGGTCGCCCAGCCAGCCGCAGCGGCAGGGGTTCATCGCGGCGATCAGCTGGACGCGGGCCGGGAACGTGACATGGGCATTGGCGCGCGCGACCGTGACTTCGCCGGTCTCCAAGGGCTGGCGCAACGAATCGAGCACGGCGCGCTGGAATTCGGGCAGTTCGTCCAGGAACAATACGCCCAGATGCGCGAGGCTGACTTCGCCGGGTTTCACTTTCAGCCCGCCGCCGGTCAGCGCGGCCATCGAGGCGGAGTGGTGTGGGGTCCGGAACGGACGCGCGCGGCTGATGCGGCCTTCGATGAGCGTGCCCGCGACTGATGCCACCATCGAGACTTCAAGCGCTTCGGCGGGGGTCAGTTCGGGGAGGATGCCCGGGAGGCAGCTTGCGAGCAGCGATTTGCCCGCGCCGGGCGGCCCGATCATCAGCAGGTTGTGGCCGCCCGCGGCGGCGATTTCGAGCGCGCGCTTGGCGGTCTCCTGGCCCTTGACCATCTTGAGGTCTGGGCCCCTCTTGGGCGGGTCGGCCAGGCCCGGCTCGGGGGTGGGGAGCACCTGATTGCCCTTGAGATGGTTGAGCAGGCTGATCAGGTCCGGCGCGGCGAGGACGGGGACGCCGCTCGCCCAGCGTGCTTCGGAACCTTGCGCGGCGGGGCAGATCAGGCCTTTGTCTTGGGCAGAGGCATGGATCGCGGCGAGCAGCACGCCGGGGGAGGAGATTACCCGGCCATCCAGCGCCAGTTCGCCCACCGCGACATAGTCGTTCAATTGCTCGGCATCAGTGACGCCCATCGCGGCGAGCAGGGCCAGCGCGATCGGCAGATCGTAGTGCGAGCCTTCCTTGGGCAAGTCGGCAGGCGAGAGATTAATGGTGATGCGCTTGGGCGGGAACGACAGCCCCATCGCGGCCAGCGCGGCGATGACCCGCTCGCGGCTTTCGTTGACGGCTTTATCTGGCAGGCCGACCACGTTGAAGCGCGGCAGGCCCGGCGCGATCTGGCACTGCACCTCGACGCTGCGCGCCTCGAGCCCGAGATAGGCAACTGTCGATACCAGCGCGACCACGCATTTCCCCCTGTGAACTAGGGTCAGGACCTGTTAAATTGCTTGCATGATGGGCTGAGGGTTGATTCAATGGTGGCACCAGGAGGTGCTGCTTGTGGACGATCTGTTTATGCTGAGCGAGGTGCAGATGCGCCGGATCAAGCCATTTTTCCCGCGATCGCA
>CANJCQ010000081.1 GCA_947473355.1 Sphingomonadaceae bacterium
CAGATTTGGACCTGATCTGCGGATCACCATACCGGCCAGCGGCTTTGCGAAAACGCCGCAATCAAAGGCCTGACAGAAGACCGCGCTCGATCACCTGCTCACCGGTTCAGAAACTTCTTGCTTCACGGGCGGCAACCACAGAAGACTCTGAGGCGTCCACGCGATATGATAGCATTTATTAATGAGGCTATTGATTTCTCAGACAGCCAGTCAACAGTTTCAGTTTCTGGATTGCGAAAGGCGGAGGTCGAATTTGCAAGAAAGCGAAAAGACGCCCTCGTGCAAGAATGGAAGAGCGCCTACCCCACCCTTGATCGCGTTTTGGATTTTCTAACTTCTTTAAAAAATCTTCCGTGGATCTGATAGAGTTGGTCGACAAAGTTGATGATTTTTGTTTATACATGTGCTCTACGGGGAAAGTTTCGTTCGACCCATTTTACGATATTTGCTATTCCTATGTCGAAAGTGGAAAGGCAAAGCAAATCGATGTGATTTGTGAATTGGCTGCCGTTGCATATAGGACCGGCGCAATAGGAATAAAATTAAATCCGCAGGATCGATTTATTTATGGGCACATTGATAACCCGCTTGTGTCCCCCAAGTTGATTACGCTTAGTTCAAAGGTGCGGCTGCACCCGATGCTTCACGCTGCTTTTAACTTACAGGAACGTTAGGATTACGGGGTTACACTTTACTAAATACACTTAACTCACTTCCCCCTCCGCACACCCCACCCCCAACCGCACCGTCGCTCGGGGACACGGAATACCGTGTCCCCGGTGCCATCCCGATCCCCTCGCATCACCAATAGCCCCACGGCCTCACCACCGCCGCAATATAAGCCTTGTCACGCAAAGCATCCGGCCCGCCGAGTATAAACTCCGGCAAGGGCTCCCTTGGCAGTGGATCAAGCCGATCATAGCGCAGGCGCCAGCTGGTGATTTTCCAGGTGCCATCGATCTTGCGGTAGGTCTCGTATTCGCGGCCATGGCCGTTGTAGCCGCAGCGCTCGCCGGTCTGCGGATCGGAAGGCCAGACGTTGTAATCGTGCAGCACCCAGATGCCCTCGGCTTCGCATGCGCTCAGAAAGGTGATCTCGGGCATTGAGAACCGGTGGAGCGAAACTGCGCCTTCGAGCATGTCGCGGACGGCATAAGCGTAGGTCTCGCCGCCGTGCATGATCTGGCCGCCGCCCAGATCGAACGTTGCATCAGTGCTGAAGACGGCCTTGAAGCCCTCCCAGTCCTTGGCATCGGCGAGCCGGCCGAAGCGCGCTTTCAGTTCGATGATATGCTTGTAGTCCAGCATCTGCTGCAATTTGTCTTCGGACATTGTGGCTCTCCTCACATACCAACCTGCGATGACAGGAACCCCTTGGACCCCCTCCCCTTGGGGGAGGGGTTGGGGCTCGACGCCGGCGCTGACGCGAGGCCTGGCGGCCTCGCTCCCCCATCCCCGACCCTTCCCCGAGGGGGAAGGGGGAAGTGAGTGAAGCTCATTACACCAAAGCCCGCACCGCGGTCATGAATGGCCCGATCGAAACCGGCTTGGCGAGATAGGAATCCGCGCCTGCATCCCTGATCCGCTCCTCGTCGCCAATGCCTGCATAGGCCGTCACCGCCAGCACCGGGATCGAGCGCAGCACCGGATCGGCCTTGGCCTGCTCGATCAGTTCCAGCCCCGAGACATTGGGCAGCTGGATATCCATGATGATCAGATTGGGCACGAATTCGCGCGCGCGGCCCAGCGCTTCCAGACCATCGGCGCAGGGCTCGACCGCGAAGCCCTGGCTGCGCAACACGTCGCAGAACAGTTTGCGGTTGAGATCGTTGTCCTCGACAACGAGGATTCGCTTTGCCATTGCCCTGCCCGTGCCCCATCTGGGTGTGAACATATTCTCTATGCGCTGGAAGCGAGGCTGACAATTCTGCGTGACCGCTCATCCCCGAAGTCAACTGGCCCGAAGTCGGCTGGCGCCGCTGACCCCGAGGCACTGGCCTTGCAGGCGCTTGTCTGGGTGCTGGCGGAAGACGACCGGGCCCAGCGATTGCTGGCGCTGACCGGCCTCACCCCCGATGCGCTGCGGGCCGGGATTGGCGATATCTCGCTGCTCGGCGCTGTGCTCGATTTTCTCTGCTCCCACGAGCCTGATCTGGTCGCAGCGGCAGATTCGCTGGGTGTCGCGCCCAGGGATCTGGCCGATGCGCGCGAAAGGCTGGTGCGATGAGCCGTCCATTGATCGTGACCGATTGCGACGAAGTGCTGCTCCACATGATCGCGCCCTTTCGGGACTGGCTGGGAGAGGTGCACGACATCGATTTCGAGCTGGCCGGCAACGAATTTCACAAGGCGATGACCCGGCGCGGAAGCGGCGAGCGGGTCGAAGCAGCCCGGGTCTGGCCGCTGCTCAATCTGTTCTTTGACAGCGAGATGCACCGCCAGCATCCGATTGCCGGATCGGTCGCGGCCATGGCTGCGCTTGCCGAACATGCCGATGTCGTGGTGCTGACCAATCTTGAGGATCACCGGCAAGAGAACCGGACGCGCCAGCTCGCCGACCACGGCATCAATCTGCGCGTCTTCACCAACCAGGGCCCCAAGGGCCCCGCGCTCAAGGCCATTCTCGATGAATTCCGGCCGGGCCGCGCGATTTTCATCGACGATCTGGCCCAGCATCACGATTCGGTTGCGGAGCTGACACCGCATGTCGCGCGGCTGCATCTGTGCGGCGAGCCGATGATCGCGCCGCATATCGCCTGTGCTCACAAGGCGGGGCACGCTCATGCCCGGATCGACGATTGGGCCGGGGCCTTGCCCTGGCTGCTCGAGACACTCTATTCAGCGCCCCATGACTGACTCGGAAATCGAAGCGAAGCTGGCCGAACTGGGCTTGGTCCTGCCTGAACCGGCTGCCCCGGTCGCGGCCTATGTGCCAGTGGTGGTTGCTGGCGGGCTTGCCCATGTTTCAGGGCAATTGCCGTTCATTGACGGGGTTCTGATCAAGGGCCGGCTGGGCGAGGATGTGACCACTGGTGAGGGCTATGACGCGGCGCGGGCCTGCGGCCTGATGATCCTGGCACAGCTGAAGGCCGCGCTCGGCTCGCTTGAACGGGTTGAGCGGGTGGTCAAGCTGGGGGCCTTCGTCAGCTCCACTGCCGATTTCACCGATCAGCCCAAGGTGGCAAATGGCGCTTCGGAATTGATGGCTGCGGTGTTTGGAGATTCGGGCAAGCATGCCCGCAGCGCCGTCGGAGTGCCGGTCCTGCCGCTGGGCGCAGCCGTCGAGGTCGATGCGATTGTCGCTGTTCGCCCCGCTTGACCGCCGCCTGGCACCGGTGCCCGATCCCGAAAAGGTCGGCTGGATCGGTGCGAGCGCCTATGCCCATCGCGGCCTGCATGGGCCAGGCGTGCCCGAAAATTCCCCTGCTGCCTTCGCTGCCGCAATCGAGCGCGGCATGGGCATCGAACTGGATGTCCAGCGCTCGAGCGACGGGCAGGCCATGGTGTTTCATGACTGGGAGCTGGACCGCCTGACCGGCGAGTCCGGGCCGCTCGACCAGCTGACAGCGGCGCAGCTCGGCAAGATCCGGCTGACTGGCGGCGAAGATATGATCCCGACCTTGCGTCAAGTCCTCGATCAGATCGGCGGCAAGGTGCCGCTGCTGATCGAAGTGAAGTCGCGCCGGGAGATGCGGGTGCCATCGGCTTGCCTCGCAGTGCTGCGCGTTCTGGAAGGGTATCGCGGGGCGCATGCGGTTATGAGCTTCGATCCGCGCGTGCCGAAATGGTTCAAGCGTTACGCGCCACTGACTGTTCGCGGCCTGGTGATTACCGAAGAAAACGATCACACCCTGCTCAGCCGCCTGCGCCGCCGCTTGTCACTGTGGGCGGCCAGTCCCCACTTTCTTGCCTATGATGTGCGCGACTTGCCCAGCCGTTTTGCTGCTGCCCAGCGCAAGCGCGGTGTGCCAGTCACGACATGGACCGTACGCAGCCCCGAATTGCTGGAGCGCGCCGAGCTGCATGCCGATGCGCCGATTGCCGAAGGTGCGGGGGTGGTGTGACCGGCAGACACGAAGTCCGCATGGCATCCTCGGTCGGCGGACAGTCTGCTGCAGCCTGGGATGGTCTCACCGACGGCGGCAATCCGTTCGTTTCGCATGCCTTTCTGAGTGCACTGGAAGATTCAGGCAGTGTCGGCGGACGCAGCGGCTGGCAGGCTGTGCCCTTGCTTATCGATGGCAGCGATGGCCAATTGGCGGCGGCGCTTCCCGCCTATGTCAAAACGCATAGCCAGGGCGAATATGTCTTCGATCATAGCTGGGCCGATGCCTGGCACCGGGCTGGCGGGCGTTATTATCCCAAGCTCCAGATTGCTGCGCCCTTTACGCCCGCGACCGGGCCCCGCATCCTCACCCGTGATCCAGCACTGGCGCTGCCCATGCTGCGCGCCGCCGAACAACTGTGCGCCGCGCAAGGCCTGTCATCCGCTCATGCGACTTTCATCGAGCCCGACCAGATCGCCCTGTTTGAGGCGGCCGGCTGGCTGATCCGCAGCGACATCCAGTTCCATTGGGAGAACCGGGGCTATCAGTGCTTCGACGATTTTCTCGCCGCGCTGTCCTCGGCCAAGCGCAAGAATCTGCGCAAGGAACGTGCGGCAGCGCAGGCAGGCGTCGAAATCCGCGCGCTCAGCGGGGCTGAAATCCGCGAAGTTCATTGGGATGCCTTCTGGCACTTCTATCAGGATACGGGGCTAAGAAAATGGGGCACGCCCTATCTGACCCGCGAGGCCTTCAGCCTGCTGGGCGAGCGGATGGCCGAGCGTATCTTGCTGATTTTGGCCTATGCCGATGGAGAGCCATTCGCAGGCGCGCTCAATTTCATTGGGCGGGATGCGCTTTATGGCCGCTATTGGGGGGCGCTGGCCGACAAGCCGTTCCTGCATTTCGAGCTATGTTATTATCAGGCGATCGATGCTGCCATCGCGATGGGGCTGAGCCGAGTCGAAGCCGGGGCGCAAGGTGGCCACAAATTGGCTCGCGGTTACGAGCCGGTGCAGACGTGGTCTGCGCATTATATCGTCCATGAGGGCTTTCGCGAGGCGATTGCCGATTTCCTGAAGCGTGAACGCGCGGGCGTTGCGCAGGATCAGGCATTTCTTGGTGAACGAACGCCCTTCCGCAAGGAGTGAGCCTGGTTCAGGCGGCCTTGCGGCTGGATTCGGTCAACCACTGGCGAGCGCGGCGCTGGGCTTCGGCGATCTCGCGGGCGGTCATTTCCTCCGAAATATCCGCACGGCACATCTGCGCTTCGGCATGGCCGGCGACTGCCGCCAGATTGAACCACTTGTGGGCTTCGATCAGATCGCAGCCAACCCCGTGGCTCCCCGTGGAGAAGATGACGCCGAGATCGTAATAGGCATCGATGTCGCTTTCCATGGCCGCCGCGAGGCAATTGGCCACCAGCAGATCGCACTCGCCGATATCTGCGGCAAATTCCGTATTGAAGGCATCCTTGCCGATCCAGACTGCACTCATGATCCGTTACCCCCTAATGCCGGATGAAACCCCTGTTGCCCGGCGCAGGGCCCTAGGTCGCCCGACTATGGTCAACAAATGGTTAACGGCGGCGCAAAAATCTTTCTTGCGTCTGCATCACCCGAGCATTTCCACGCATTTCGGATAATCCTTAAGCGCAGACGGATTGGCGCTTGTGCGCCTTACAGAGGGTGCCTATAGGCGCGGCAGCCTTGGCACGCTGAAGGTCACCGGGAAAGCCCGGGACAGCAGGACGCAAGCGGTCTGAGGGGGGACTGTTGCGGAGAATTCGATGCCAACTGCATTTGCCGATGAAATCGATGTCCTGGCCAAGGCCAAACGCGCGATTGGCGGGGACTATGTGCCCAGCGACGCCGAGCCATATATGTGCGAGGCGCAGCAGGATTATTTCCGGCGCTTGCTGCTTGAGTGGAAAAAATCGATCTTCGATGCTTCTGCCGACACCTTGCAGCAGCTTCAGGATGGCCCGATCCGCGAGCCCGATCTCAACGATCGCGCCTCAAGCGAGACCGACTGGGGCATTGAGCTCAGGACCCGGGACCGTCAGCGCAAACTTATCGCCAAGATCGATTCAGCCATGCGCCGAATCGAAGAGGGCGAATATGGCTATTGCGAAGTTTCCGGTGAACCGATCGGCATCGGCCGGCTTATCGCCCGGCCGATCGCCACGATGAGCGTAGAAGCGCAGGAAGCGCATGAGCGCCGGGAGAAAATCTCGCGCGATGATTGATTCGCGCCCTTGCGCAACCGGCTTGGCGGTGAGTGAGCCGCCCTCACGATCAGGCCTTAACGGTTTTTTTGCCCTGCTGGTTTATCATTGCCTCACGCGGGCGTATTAACGTTCGGCCCAACGCACATTTGGTATCGGCTACTTGTGCAAAACCCGAGGTATGTCAGAGCAAGCGCATGGACGAGGCAGAACAGAGGCAGCTTGCGCGTGACAGCCTGTTTGTCATGGCCGATCTGCGACTCGATGGCAGCGATGAAGAGCATCGCATAAAGGTGCGCAACCTGTCTTCCGGCGGAATGATGGGTGAGGGCTCGGTTCGCGTGAAGCGCGGCGCGATGCTTCAGGTTCATATCCGCAATATTGGCTGGGTCGAAGGTTCGATCGCCTGGGTGCAGGATGATCGCTTTGGCATCGCCTTTTACGAAGATATCGACCCGAAGATTGCACGAGCGCCGGCTGCGCCAGGTGAGCATTCGCCCAGGTTCACCAGGCCGCCCCTGCCCGATCTTGGCCGTTCAGGCGTAGTGCGCAAAGTCTAGCGCTTGAAGCCGGTATCGGCAGGTCAGCGGATCGTCCAATCGCCATTTCCGTCAGTGCCAAAATCGACTAGGTCCCGGCCATGCGCCGAACTTTGCCCCTCTTGGGAACCTGTGCCGCCATCTTGCTGGGATGGCAGCTCACAGCCTGCACCGGTCGCCAGGACGCCACTGTCGAAGTCGTGGCGATTGGCGCACCGGAATCTGCGTTCAAGACCGCGGGACAACTCTCAACGGGCGCGCAACTGCTGATTGGCGCTACAGCCGAGGGTCTTGTTACCCTCGACGAACAGGCTCAGGTCGTCCCCGGCGTGGCCGACCGCTGGATCGTTACCGACGACGGGCTGAGCTACATTTTCCGCCTGCGCGATGGCACCTGGCCCGATGGCAGCACCATGACCGCCGAATCAGCGCGTGCTGCCTTGCGCTCGGCAATCAATGGCCTGCAAGGCACGGTTCTGGCGCGTGATCTTGCCGATATCAGTGATATCCGGGTGATGACCGGGCGGGTTATCGAATTGCGGCTCGTGCATCCGCGCCCCGAGCTGCTGATGCTGCTCGCCCAGCCCGAACTGGGCTTGCTTCAGCGCGGCAAAGGCGGCGGGCCGATGCGGATGAAGCGGGACAAGAATGTGGCCATCCTGTCCTTGCTCGATCCTGAAGAACTTGGCCTTCCGGCCGTAGCCAACTGGCAGGACCAGATCCGCGAACTGCATCTGCGGGCGCTACCGGCTTCTGCCGCTCTGGCCCGCTACAATCGGGGCGAAGCCAGCGCCGTGCTGGGTGGCCGGATCGAACAGTTTCCATTGGTTGATGCCGCAGGCCTGTCGCGCGGAGCGATCCAGCTCGATCCGGTGACCGGCCTGTTCGGCCTCGCGGTGGTCCATGATGACGGCTTTCTGGCAGACCCGGCCAATCGCGAAGCGATTGCCATGGCGATTGACCGGCAGGGCATGATCGCCGCGTTGGGCCTTGGCGGCTGGACGGCAACCAACCGCATTGTTGCAAGTGGCATTGAGGACGATCCCGGCGGCGCGCCCGAGCGGTGGTCCACGATGAACATTGCCGAACGCCAGGCCATGGCTGCCGCCCGGGTGGCACGCTGGCGCGCCGGCAAGGCCGATCCGGTCCGCCTGCGCCTGGCCATGCCGCAAGGTCCCGGCGCTGACATCCTGTTTGCCCGGCTGGCCGCCGATCTCGGCAAAGCGGGCCTGGTGGCAGTGCGGGTCGGCGAAAACGATGCTGCCGACTTGCGCATGGTCGATGCAGTGGCGCGATATCCCCGCATCGGCTGGTTTCTGAGCCAGCTTAGCTGCACCGGGCAGCGCGGCCTATGCAGCGCCGAGGCAGATGACCTGGCCCAACAGGCCGATGCTGCGCCCGATCCCGCCACCCGCGCCTCGCTGCTCGTCCGCGCCGAGGCCAAACTCACGGAAGCCAATGTGTTCATACCTTTCGGCCCGCCGATCCGCTGGTCGCTGGTGCGCGGCGACACAACGGGCTTCGTTCCCAACCGCCTTGGCTATCACCCCTTGATGCCGCTGGCCTTGCGCCCCAAATAGGTGCGTCCCGGCACTCCGCCGGTGCAACGACGAGGACCTCGCTGCCATGGTGACGGGACAAGCAACAAGAATGGTCAGCGATGGCCTGCCGCTCGGGACCGATCCCGCATCGGTGCGCCGCCGCATCGAAGCGCTCGAAAAGCTGCTCGAACGTGCTTTCGTGATTCCCGGCATCAACCGGCCTGTCGGCCTTGATGCCGTGGTCGGGCTGCTGCCGGTCGCTGGCGATACCATCGCGGCGCTGATGGGGCTCTATCTGGTCTGGGAAGCCCGCAATATCGGCATGAGCAAATGGCAACTTGCCCGCATGCTGGGCTCGGTCGGCACTGACTGACTGGCTGCTCGGCTCGGTGCCGCTGGCGGGCGATGTGTTCGATTTTTTCTATCGCTCGAACTCGATCAACCTCAAGCGCATCCGCCGCCATCTCGATCGCCATCATCCGGGCACCGGCATCATCGATCTCTAGCAAACGTTGCATGCGGCGTTCCGCGCGGTATAGCGCGGGCATGCGCCGTGCCCCCATCCTGCTGTGCCTTGCCGCCCTTGCCGCCTGCGGCCGCGACCCTGCGCCCGGCAGCGTGACCACGAGCGAAGCCAAGGCGCTCGACGATGCCGCCCAGATGATCGATTCGCGCCGCTTACCCGACGATGCGCTGCGCCCTTCTGCCGTCCAGCCCTCGGCGCCACCCACACAAGCCAGCGGAGCGGCAGCAAAATGAGCGAATGGGACAGCTGGATCGGCCGCGAGGAACATCGCAGCGACCGGGTTGATGAAGCACTCGCCGCCCGCTGGCTGGCAACGCTGGACCGCGCTGCACCGGTGGATGGAACTGTGCCGCAGGGCTTTCATTTCTGTCTGTGCACTCCTGACGCACCTTCGGCGCGGCTGGGAATCGATGGCCATCCCATGCGCGATGACAGCCCCGAGAGCTTTCTGCCGCCAGTGCCGTTGCCGCGAAGGATGTGGGCTTCGAGCAAAGTGGAATTCCTCACCCCTTTGCGGCTTGGCGAGGCGGTTGAGCGACGCTCGCGAGTTCTGTCGGTAACTGCAAAGCAGGGCAGTTCGGGCAGTCTGGTGTTTGTCGATGTCGAGCACGAGTCGAGCGGTCTGGGCGGGGTTGCCGTGCGTGAGGTGCAGAGCCTGGTCTATCGCGAAGCGGTTCCCGCCGGATCGCCGCCAGCCCCGCCGCCGCCTGGCGAAGGGAAATTCGATGCTGGGGGATGGGATGTTCACCGGGCCCTGGTGCCCGGCGAGGTGTTGCTGTTCCGCTTTTCCGCGCTGACCTTCAACACCCATCGCATCCATTATGACTTGCCTTATGCCGCGCAGGAGGAAGGCTACCGCGGCCTGATCGTTCATGGCCCGCTGATGGCGACCTTGCTGCTCGATCTTGCCCGGCAGAGCTTCGGCGAGAACGCCCTGAAGCGCTTCGCCTTCCGCGCGATGAGCCCGGGCGTGTGCGGCGAAGAGCTGCATCTGGTGATGCGGGGCAGCGGCGAGGCGATCGAACTGGGCGCCTTCGCCAGCGACGGCCGCCATGTACTGAGCGCCACGGCGTCAGTCTAACGTAACTTTTCCCCGCCCGGCCTTCACCGTCCCGCGCAATTTCTTGCCCTGCAACCGCTGCTCCTTGCCCACCCGGTTGAGCCGGCTCTTGGCGCGTTTCACGGGGAGGTTTTGTGCTTCCGCCAGCAGCTCCAGCAGCCGCTCGCGGCCATCGGCGCGGTTGGCTTCCTGGGTGCGGAAGCGGCGGGCGGTGAGGACCAGTTCGCCCTTGGCGGTCATGCGGCTGCCGGCGAGGGTCTTGAGGCGCTGGTAGACCTGGGGGTCGAGGCGGAGGGCGTAGACGTTCAGCCGCAGCTGGACGGCGGTGGCGACCTTGTTGACGTTTTGCCCGCCCGGGCCGGAGCTGGCGATGAAGCTTTCTTCGACCAGCGAGAGGGCGAGAGTGGCGAGCTCATCCATGGGTATCGAGGTGAGGTTCGGGTTGTACGGCGCCCCCTCCACCAGCCTTGCAGGCTGCCACCTCCCCCGGGGGGGGAGGATTTTGTGTGGGGGTGAAGCCGAGCGCTGTGAAATCCGCAGGCATCGGCGCATTGGCCTCGATCGGCGGCTTGCCTTCCCTTTGCACCATCAGCCTTGCCGCATGCAGCATGGTGCGTTTCGCGCCCTTGGGGCTGCCGTAAACCGGATCGCCGAGCAGCGCTGCGCCCAGCCCGGAGGCGGCGTGGACGCGGATCTGGTGGGTGCGGCCGGTTTCGGGGCGGAATTCGACCAGTGTCAGGCCTTCGCGCTCTTCCAGCTTGCGCCAATGCGTGATCGATGGCTTGCCCTTTTTGGCCGGGATCATCCGCCAGCCCTTTTCGGCGCTGCTGATCTTGGTGAGGGCGAGTTCGATAGTGCCCTCGTCAGCTTCCACTTTGCCCGCGACAATTCCGAGATAGACTTTCTCGACCTGCCTTGCCTCGAAAGCGGCGGAGAAGCGCTTCAGAGCCTTGGCATTGCGGGCGAGCAGCAGGCAGCCGGAGGTGTCCTGATCGAGCCGGTGGACGGGAACCGGTGCTAGCACGAAGCCGAGGCGCAGTTCGTCGACCCGGTCTTCAAGGCAGGCCCCGCCCGCGCGGGGGCGATCAAGCGGCAGGCCGGCGGGCTTGTCTATGACGAGGGCTTCGCCGTCTTCGAAGAGGATGGTGATGGGGGTCATGATGGGGTTTCTTGACCCGAGGACACATTTTCCCTCCACTCGTCACCTTGAACTTGTTTCAGGGTCCATCGTGCCGCAAGTCCAGGGCCAGCCGGTGAGCGACTAAACTTCTCGGTTTGCTTGGAAATGCGCGCTCCAATTGTGCGGAGAAATGGACCCTGAAACAAGTTCAGGGTGACATGATTGGGGAATCGAGAGGGGATCACGTCACGGCCGCAGCAATTCGCCGCATCGCTTCCTCCAGTTTAGCCTCATCAGCGGCAAAGCTGATGCGAAAACCGTCGCGGCCGCCGAAGGCGCTGGCCGCAACTATCGCCACGCCGTGGTCGAGCAATTGCATGGCCAGCGCCTCGTCATTCTTGAAACGCGCCATCAAGGGCGCGGCATCGACCATGCAATAGAAGGCGCCATCGGGCACGGGGGTGGAAAGGCCGGGGACCTGGTTGATCGCGGCGACGACCATGTCGCGGCGCTTGCGGAAGCGCTCGCGCCATTCAGCCAGGAACTCCTGCGGGCCTTCGAAGGCAGCGACGGCGGCGGCCTGGCTGATCGAGCAGGGGTTGCCCGAGCTGTGCGATTGCAGCTTTTCCATCGCCTCGATCAGCCATGTGGGGCCTGCCGCGACGCCGATGCGGAAGCCGGTCATGGCGTGGCTTTTGGAGACGCCGGATATGGTCAGGATGCGGGGCCCAAGGTCCGGGCAGAGATTGGCGAGCGTGGCGTGGGGCTGGCCGGTGTAGATCAGCGGCGAATAGATATCGTCGCTCATCACCATGATCCGCGGGTGGCGGCGCAGCACGTCGCCGATGGCGAGCAGCATGTCTGCGGGGTAAGTCGCGCCGGTCGGGTTGCCAGGGCTGTTGAGCATCAGCCACTGGGTTTTGGGGCCGATCTGCGCCTCCAGATCGGCGGCGGTGAAGCGGAAATTGTGGCGGGGCGAGGTGATCAGCGGCACGACGCGGCCGCCGGCAAAGCGGATGATTTCGGGGTAAGAGACCCACCACGGGCTCGGCACGATCACCTCCTCGCCGTCGCTGACCGTGGCCAGAATCGCGTGGAAGATCGCCTGCTTGCCGCCCGCGCTGACGGTCACCTGTCTGGTGGGCACATCAATGCCAAGATCGCGCGCGAAATGCAGCGCGGCAGCAGCCTTGAGTCGCGCGGTGCCGCCCACCGGCGTATATTTGGTGTCGCCCGCATCGAGCGCGGCCTTGGCAGCCTCGACGACATGCGCCGGGGTGGCGAAATCGGGTTCGCCGACCGAGAGCGAGATGATGTCGCGGCCCTGGGCGCGCAAGGCGGTGGCGCGGTCGGTCATCGCGGTGGTTTGCGAGGGGGCGATGCGGGAGAGGGCGATGGAGGTCTGCATGTTCAAAGTAGTTTCGCTTTCATCAGGCCGCGAACGGAATTTCCGAGGTAGAAGCCCTCGGCGAGGTCATCCAGTCGCAATTGACCTTCGATGGCCTTGCCCTGCTCAAGCAGCGAGCGGCGCAGCACGCCGGGTTGCAGGCCCAGCGAGGCGGCCGGAGTGATCAGAGTGTCGCCGCGCGACAGGAAGATGTTCGAGCGGCTGGCCTCGGTAACAAAACCGTCGTCGCGAATCAGGATCGCTTCGCTTGCGCCGGCCGCCACCGCGACTGTTCGCGCATCGTCATAGAAGCTGCGGTCGCTGGTCTTGTGCCGCAGCCGCCAGTCGCCGGGATCGACCGGCAGAGGCAGCACGCCGCAAATGACCGGTTCGGCAAGGGCTCCGTCGCTCAGCGGCGCGGCTTCCAGAGCGGTTGCGCCGCTGCGAGCGAGCAGAACCCGCAGTTTTGCCGCCTCTTCGAGGTCAAAACACAGGGCTTGAATCTGGTTGCGCAGCGCATGCCGATCAAAGCTGAAGCCGAATTCTGCAGCGCTGGCCTTCATGCGTTCAAGGTGCAACTCGAGCAAGGCAATGCCGCCGTCTGGAGTGAACAGCATCGACTCGATAAGGTCAAATGAACTGGCAGATTGCCGCACGAACCCTCCCTTGATCAGACACTCGCGCCATTCGGCCATGCATGCCGAATCGGCGACGATTGCCGACCCGACCCCCAGCACGGCCCTTCCCTGACCGCTCTCGCCCCCAGAACCATCGGGCGTGAGCCGCATGGTGCGGATTGCCACATTGAAGGCCGCGTCACCAGTGTGATCTATCCGCCCGATGGCGCCGCAATAGGCCCCGCGCGCATCTGGTTCGGTCTCGGCGATCAATTCCATCGCGCGAATTTTCGGCGTGCCGGTGATCGAGCCGCAGGGGAACAGCGCGCGCAGCATATCGGTTGCGCCGAGGCCAGGGAGCAGCTTGGCCCGGATGGTCGAGACCATCTGGTGGACGGTGGGGTAGCTTTCGACCGCGAAGGCCTGATCGACGCGGACCGAGCCGGGCCGGGCAACGCGCGAGAGATCGTTGCGCATCAGATCGACGATCATCAGGTTTTCGGCGCGGTCTTTTGTCGACGAGGCAAGGTCCTGGGCGAGCTGGGTGTCTTCTGCTGCATCGCGCCCGCGGGGCCGGGTGCCCTTCATCGGCTTGACCATGGCCGCGCCTTGCTTGAGCGCGAAGAACAGTTCGGGCGAGAAACTGAGCAGCCAGTGCGCGCCGTCGAACACAATGCCGCCATAGCCTGCCGCCGCCGCCGGGCGGATCGCGGCATAGAGCGCCACCGGATCGCCGCGCCACGAACCTTGCAGCGGGAAAGTGAGATTGGCCTGATAGATGTCGCCTGCCTCGATGGCCTGCTGGAGCTTGGCGAAGGACCTGGCATAGCCGCCGGGGGAAAGCTGGGGCTCCATCGGGCCGAGGCTTGCTCTCGGGCCTTGGGCGAGGGCGCGCAGGCGTTCGGGCACATCGGCGGGCGCGATCGTCTCGTAGCCCTTGAAGGCGCCGAACCACAGCAGCGGACCACTTGCGCCATTGCGCTTAGCCAGCAGCGGCGCGAGGCGCGGTTCGAGCGCATAGCCGGCTTCGTAGGCCAAGTGTCCGGCCAGATCGAAGCCCTCGGCCGCCAGAGCTTCCAGCCGCCCCAGCGCCGGGGCGACTTCCTCGGCGCGGCGGGCGACGACGCATTCCACCGGCGCACGGTAAAGCCGAGCGTCGCTGGCACCGAGCTCACGCGCATCGTCGAGCAGGATAAAGGGTTCATTCATGCTGGCCCGCCCTTAGGCCTGCGCGGCGGCACTTGCAAAAACCCTCTCGCACCAAGCGCATAAGGCCACTATCAAGTGCAATCGAGAGGAACTGGAGCGGACATGGACGACATTTTCATCGGAGCGAGCGACAAGGGCGAGCGGCAGGTCTTGCGGCTGAGCCGGGCCAATCGCCACGGGCTGGTCGCAGGCGCCACCGGCACCGGCAAGACTGTCACCCTCCAGACCATTGCAGAGCAGTTTTCGCAGGCCGGGGTCCCAGTTTTCCTCGCGGACGTGAAGGGCGATCTTTCGGGCATCTGCATGTCGGGCAGCCATGATTTCAAGCACGCGGATGTGCTCGAATCGCGCGCCAAGGAAATCGGCATTGCCGACTATTCCTATCACGACAATCCGGCGATTTTCTGGGATCTCTACGGCGAAAAAGGCCATCCGATCCGGACCACCATTTCGGAAATGGGCCCGCTGCTGCTCTCCCGCCTGATGGGTCTTAATGAAACGCAGGAAGGCGTGCTCAATGTCGCCTTCCGCTATGCCGATGATCAGGGCCTGCTGCTGCTCAACCTTGAAGACCTGCAATCGGTGCTGGCCTATACAGCGGACAATGCCAGTGACCTTGCCAGCAAATACGGCAATGTTTCGAAGGCCAGCGTCGGCACGATCCAGCGGCAATTGCTCGCTTTCGACAGCCAGGGCGCGGCCAAGTTCTTTGGCGAGCCGGCTCTGGAGATCAACGATTTCATCCGCTGCGACGAGAACGGCAAGGGGTATATCAACATCCTGGCCGCCGACACGCTGATGCAGGATCCCAAGCTCTATGCCACTTTCCTGCTGTGGCTGCTGAGCGAATTGTTCGAGGCGCTGCCCGAAGTGGGCGATCCGGAAAAGCCGAATCTGGTATTCTTTTTCGATGAAGCGCATCTGCTGTTTGACGATGCCCCGCAGGCCTTGTTCGACAAGGTCGAGCAGGTCGTCCGGCTGGTCCGTTCCAAGGGTGTCGGTGTCTATTTCATCAGCCAGAACCCGATTGATATTCCGGAAAAGATCGCAGGCCAGCTCGGCAACCGGGTGCAACACGCGCTGCGCGCCTTCACCCCGCGCGACCAGAAGGCGATCAGGGCGGCAGCGGATACTTTCCGCATCAATCCCGATCTCGATGTTGAAACGGTGATCACCGAGCTCAGGGTCGGCGAGGCGCTTGTCTCGACGCTGGAGGAAGACGGCAGCCCCTCGGTGGTCCAGCGCACGCTGGTGGCGCCGCCGCGTTCGCGGCTGGGGCCGGTGACTGACAAGGAGCGCGCCATAGTCCAGTCGATCAGCCCGTTCGATGGCAAATACGAGACCCTGGTCGACCGCGAGAGCGCCGCCGAAGTGCTGGCGAAAAAGGCCGCCGATGCCTCTGCCGCAGCGCAGGTTGTCGCCGAGCAGGGCGAAGAGGCGCAGCGCGCCCAGCCGCGCGCCACGCCGACCATGTGGGAAAAGGCCGGCAAGGCGGCGATGGGGGCGGTGGCCTCGTCGGCTGGCGCAATGGTTGCGGCCAAGCTGACCGGGCGCAAGACCAGCGCCTCGCCGGTCGCTTCGGCGGGCAGCGCGATCGCGGGAGCCCTGGGCACGGCGATTGGCGGCGCGGCGCTGGGGCGTTTTGCACGCGGCATTTTCGGTAACCTGCTCCGCTGAGCGGGATTTGGCGCCTGACAGCGGCGGGCCTGCTGGCGCTGCTGCTCATCCTGCCGGGAGCGGCGCTGGCGGCCCAGCCGGGCCAGAATGCTGCACCACGCGCTGCGGCGCCAATCGCCGCAGCTCTGCCTGATACCAACCTGCACTGACTACAACCCACGCGCCCATTTGCGGCGTCCGATGGTCATGATGCGCCACGGCTGATCGATGAGTTTGTTCCACGCCTCGCAGCAGTGGTCGATGATGTTGTCGTGGGATGTGAAGACCCGGTTGGAGA
>CANJCQ010000082.1 GCA_947473355.1 Sphingomonadaceae bacterium
ATTTTATTTATTTCCCCCCTTACCCGTTTGTTTGCGTGCTTTTTCGTCAAACGCCTGGGTGGGGTGTCTCGACTTCGCTCGACACGAACGGGTAAGGGGGGAAATGACTGAAAGTCCTGCCTTGTCCGCCGATTCCCCCAGCCGCCTGATTGCCCGCTTTGCTGCCGGGCTCAACCTGGCCAATGTCCCCGTCCCGGTCATAAGCCGCGCCAAGCTCCACATTCTCGATGCATTCGGACTGGGGCTGGCCTCAACTGTGCAGGACTACGCGGCCAGCGCTTATGCTGGTGTCGCGGCGATGAGTACGGGCGGCGCCTGTTCGGTGATCGGTCGCAGCGATCGGCTCGACATGCGCGACGCGGCGCTGGTCAACGCCATTTTGATCCATGGCCTCGATTTCGACGACACGCATCTCGCCAGCATCATCCACCCGACCTGCACCAGCCTGCCTGCTGCACTGGCCATGGGCGAGACGCTGGATGCCAGCGGCGAACAGATGCTCGCCGCCTTCCTCGCCGGGGCAGAAACCTCCATCAGGATCGGCCTCGCGGTCGATGGCGGGTTTCACCACGTCGGCTATCATGCAACCGGCGTGGTCTCGCATTTCGCCTCGGCAGTGACGGCGGGCAGGTTGCTCGGGCTGGACGAGGACGCGATCACTGCCGCGCAGGGGATCACAGGCAGCACGGCAGCGGGGATACAGGTGTTCCTGGAGGAAGGGGCCTGGACCAAGCGGTTTCACCCCGGCTGGGGTGCGGTGTCGGGGATCACGGCGGCCTATCTGGCACAGGCAAAGTTCAAGGGGCCGAGCCGGGTTTATGAAGGCAAGTTTGGCCTGTTCGACACCCACCTGCACGAGCCGGCCAAGCTGGATGCCATGACCGACGGGTTGGGCCCAAATGGATGCAGCGTCTGGCATTTCGGCGAAACCGCGCTCAAGCCCTATCCGGTCTGCCACTTCATCCACGGCTGTGCCGATGCGGCGATCGAGCTCTATGGCGAAATCGGCGGGGCGGAAATTGCTTCAGTCAAAGCCCTGCTGCCGCAGCCAACGCTGCATATCATCGCCGAGCCTGCCGAGGCCAAGGAGCGCGCGGCGAGCGAATATGAGGCCAAGTTCTCGGCCCAGCACGTTGTCGCTGCCTGCCTGCTGCGCGGGCGGTTCAATTTGCCCGATCTGTTGCCCGAGGCGCTGGCCGACCCGGCAGTGCGCGATCTGGCGCTGCGGGTGAAATGCGAAGCCGATCCCGACAGCGCTTTCCCTGAGTTCTTTTCCGGCGGGGTCGAAGTAACCCTTCGCGATGGGCGGGTGCTCATGCGCCATGTCCGGATCAACAGCGGCGCGGGCGAGCGCGCGATGGGGGCGGATCAGGTGCGGGCGAAGTTCATGGCTTCGGCCTCGCTGGCCATAGACCCGGGTAAGGCAGAGCGGATCGCCGAGGCAGTGCTCGATCTGGAAGGCACTACAGTGCGCGACCTGATGAAATTGCTGCGCACGGGTTAGTCAATTGCCTCAACAGCATGGCGTTTGAGGCTGGGCAGCCCCAAAGCCAGGAACATCAGGCTACCGACAAAGGCAGTCCCCGCCGCAATCGGAAGGTAAAGATCGAAGCTGCCGGTCAATGCCAGCAGGATATTGCCGCCGCCCATAGCCAGCCCCATTGCGGCGGAGAGCAGGCCGAGCACTGTGCTGTAGATCCGGATGCCGAACTGGCGGGTGATCAGGTAGGGAATGATATCGCCCTCGGCACCGAACGAGGTGCCGATCAGTGCCATGGCCAAAGTTACGACCAGCACGCTGTCGAAAGGTGATGCCAGCAGCAACAGGCCCACCACCGGCAGGCCGAAGCTGATCGCTGCGATGATATGCGAAGGCAGATAGTCAAGTGCTGCGCCCGACAGCACCCGGCCGACAATCGAACTCACCGCAAAGACCGAGACCAGCAGCGCTGCCGTGGCCGCGGGCAGGCCTTGCGCCAGCACCACCAGCTTGAGCTGAGTGGTGGCGAGTGTGAAAGGCAGGTTTACCAGAAAGATTGCCGCCAGCATGATCCAGAACACCGGGTTGGCAAAGATTGCGCCGTAGACGCCCCTGGGCCTGGTCCCGGCCTTTTCTGCGACGACAGGTGCGACCTCGGCTTGCTGCGCCGGCAGCAACAGCAGAGTTATAACCGCGCAAATTGCACTGAAGCCTGCGACCACCAGATAGCCCGCCCGCCAGCCATGGCCTTCGACGAAGGTCGAAATCAGCGGAGAGAACAGCGCAGCAATCAATGGCGGGCTCGACCCGGCGATGCCCAGCGCGAGGCCGCGCCGCACCGAGTAGGCCCCTGCTACGACTCGCGAATAGACCGTGGCCGTGGTGGTCGAGCAGATCACGATCTGCACCACATAGATCGCGAGGTAGGTCTGGATGCTGCCGCTCATCATGGCGATGGCGAGCAGGCTGAGCGGAAAGCTGATCGCGCCCACTGCCGCCACCCGGCGCACCCCGAACAGATCGGCCAAGCGTCCGGCAACCGGCGTGCAGAACATGATCAGCATCTGCACCGTGCCCAGGCTCGACCATTGCGACATGGTCCAGCCGAGATCCTTGATCAAATAGGGCGCGAAGATGCTGAGGATATAGGAGTTGAGCGACAGCGCCGATCCCATGCCGATAAAGGCGCCAGCCAGTGGCCGCCACTCACGCCGGAATTCGCTGAAGTCTGCCATTTTCTCTCCCACGCGATTTTCCAGGCTTATCGGTTGGGTCCCGGCCTGCGGCAAGTAATTTGTCCGCTAGCCGAAGTCGCCAGCATTCCTTGACTTTTCACTGGATCGCAACTAACTGCGCCGCTTCCCTGAGATTCTCGTTTTACGGAGTGCCCCATGGCGCGCGTTACCGTCGAAGATTGTGTCGACAAGATCCCTAACCGTTTTGACCTCGTCCTGCTGGCTGCCCAGCGTGCCCGCGAGATTTCTGGCGGCGCCGAGCTGACCATTGATCGCGACCGCGACAAGAACCCGGTCGTTGCGCTCCGCGAGATCGCGGAAGAGACGGTGCGCCCGAACCTGCTCAGCGAAACTCTGGTCGGCTCGCTCCAGCGCGTCCTGCCCGACGACGATGATGCGGCGGATGAAATCGGCTCGCTCAGCCAGTCGGCCGAAGCCCTGCGGATCACCGCAGCGGCGCCGGTTCGCAACACCTCGCTTGGTGGTGACTACGAAGGCTGATTGGTTCTCGCAACTGGGCTCCGGGAAACCGGGGCCTTTTTTGTTGGTGGGAGGTGATTGGCAATGGCTGCGCTGCAACTTGAATCAAGTCGTCTCATTCTGCGCCCGCCGGTCGAACATGACCTGGATGGCTGGGCAGCCTTCGATAGCGACGAACGTGCGACCGAGTTCTTTGGCGGCCCCAAGAACCGGGCGGCGTCGTGGGAGCTTATGGCAACCAATGCGGGAATGTGGGCGCTGCGCGGCTGCGGCCTGTTTACGGTCATCGAGAAGATTTCCGGGCGGTGGATTGGGCGCGTAGGACCGTGGAAACCGGAAGGAGCAACGGCGGAAATCGGCTGGGCCATCCTTCCGTCCGAGTGGGGCAAGGGATATGCCACCGAGGGAGCACAAGCTGCGATAAATTGGGCAATCGATAGTCTGGGCTGGCCGCAGATCAATCACTGCATCGATGCCGAAAACTCTGCCTCGATAGCATTGGCCCATAAGTTGGGCTCTGATTGGCTCCGCACCGACCATGACGCGCAGGGGAAAGTAACCCAGGTTTATGGCCAGACTTCCCAGAATTGGCGGTCACGCTGGCTATGACGGGTACTGGCGTCGACTGTGGATGACGCTGCGGATTGTCACACTGTCCGCGCCGACTTCGTAGATCACAATGTAGTTGGGATGGACAACAGCTTCCCGCGTGCCGGAGATTCGTCCCTCACGATAGAGATAGGGATGTTCCGATATGCGCTCGGCACAAGCAACGATTGTCGCATGCAGGGCTTTGGCGGCTTTCGGATTGCGTTCTGCAATGTAGCAGTCAATCGCTTCAAGGTCGCTTATCGCGCCTTCTTGCCAGATGAGCCTCAGAGTTGGACTCCAGTCTTTTCAAATACGCTTTGCCTAATGCGGGCCATGGCTTCGTCATGGGGCACCGAAGGCCTCGGATCGGCGCGCGACGCCTCGACCTTGGCCTTCAGCCAGACCAGATAGGCCTGCTCTTCTTCCTCAGAGCCGAACTCTGAAACGATGGGCGAATATTCGTTCATAGTGCCAAAATACTCTACTTCGCGCAGAATTCCAAGCCCTCATGCCCCCTGCGGTGCAGCCCCCGGCCCGGTGAACCGCTTGCCCGCTTTGGGGATCGACGAGCCGCGCACCGGCGCGGGTGTGGACGGACCCTTGGGTGCATCGGGCCGGTCGATCTTGCCGGTGTCGATCAGTTCCTTGATCTCGTCACCGCTCAGTGTTTCAAATTCGAGCAGGGCGCCGGCCAGCAGATGCAGCTTCTTCACCTGCGTCTTGAGGACTTTCGTTGCCTTGGCATGGGCATCATCAACCAGGCCGCGGATCTCGCTGTCGATCAGTTTGTTGGTTTCATCCGACATCATCAGCCGCTGCGGCGCGCCGTAGCCGAGATAGCCTTCGCCTTGTTCCTCATATTGCAGTGGGCCGAGCTTGTCCGACATGCCCCATTTGGTCACCATATTGCGGGCGAGGCTGGTGGCATACTGGATGTCCGAGCTTGCCCCCGACGACACCTTGTCGTGCCCGAAGATCAGCTCTTCCGCGACTCTGCCGCCCATCGCGACCGAGAGGTTGGCGTGCATCTTGTCGCGGTGATACGAATACATGTCGCGCTCGGGCAGGCGCATGACCATGCCCAGTGCGCGGCCGCGCGGGATGATCGTCGCCTTGTGGATCGGATCCGATGCCGGTTCGTGAACCGAGACCAGCGCATGACCGGCCTCGTGGTAGGCAGTCATCTTTTTCTCGTCATCGGTCATGACCATCGAGCGGCGCTCCGCTCCCATCATCACCTTGTCCTTGGCGTCCTCAAATTCCTGCATCGCGACCAGACGCTTGTTGCGCCGGGCGGCCAGCAGGGCGGCCTCGTTGACCAGATTGGCAAGGTCCGCGCCGGTAAAGCCGGGCGTACCGCGCGCAATGGTGCGTGCCAACACGTCGGGGGCGAGCGGCACTTTCTTCATATGGACCGCCAGGATCTTCTCGCGGCCTTCGATGTCGGGGATTGGCACCACCACCTGGCGGTCAAACCGGCCCGGGCGCAGCAGGGCGGGATCGAGCACGTCGGGGCGGTTGGTCGCAGCGACGATGATGATGCCTTCGTTGGCCTCGAAGCCGTCCATCTCCACCAGCAGCTGGTTGAGGGTCTGCTCGCGCTCGTCGTTGCTGTTGCCGAGGCCATGGCCACGGTGGCGGCCGACGGCATCGATTTCGTCGATGAAGACGATGCAGGGGGCGTTTTTCTTGGCTTGTTCGAACATGTCACGCACGCGAGACGCACCAACACCGACAAACATTTCGACGAAGTCCGAGCCTGAGATTGTGAAGAACGGCACGCCTGCCTCGCCGGCGATCGCGCGGGCGAGAAGGGTCTTGCCGGTGCCGGGCGAGCCAACCAGCAGCGCGCCCTTGGGGATCTGGCCGCCGAGCTTGGAGAAGCGGTTCGGATCGCGCAGGAATTCGACGATTTCCTCCAGTTCTTCGCGCGCTTCATCAATGCCCGCGACATCGGCAAAGGTCACCCGGCCCTGCTTTTCGGTGAGCAGCTTGGCCTTGCTCTTGCCAAAGCCCATCGCCCCGCCAGCGCCGCCACCTTTCTGGACCTGACGCAGCGCAAAGAAGGCAACGCCAAGGATCAGCATGAAGGGCAGCGCCTGAACCAGGATATAGAGCAGCAGATTGGGCTCTTCGGGCGCGCGGCCCTCATACTTGACGCCATTTGCCTGCAGCAGCTCGGGAAGCGAAGTGTCGTTGGGGATCGGCACGGAGGAGAAGGCATCGCCGTTCTTCATCTTGCCGGTGATTCGGTCATCGCCGACCTTAACTTCGGCCACCGAACCCTCAGTGACCTTGGCGCGGAAAGCAGAATAGGGGATTTGCGCGGAGGCCGGATCGACCTTCGAGCCGAACATCGAGACGGCCATCATCAGCGCAAGGAAGATCCCGCTCCAGATGAGCAGGCTCTTGAGCCAGGGGTTGCCGCTCGGTTGGGGATCTTCGTTCATGGCGCTTGTATCCGTCCTTTGTCTGGCCAATGTAGGACACAAGGGCTGAATGGCAAGTTAGCAAGGATGCATGGGGCGCAGAACATTTTCGGCCTACCGCGAAATCAAGGGAGACAAGCATAATGCGGGTCAGGAAAATTGTCATGGTCCGCCGCAAGCCGGGCCTCACGCCGGAGGAATTCCGCGCGGGCTATGAGGGCAGCCATTCGCGCATCGCGGTGCGGCTGTTCGGCCACCTGTGGCTATCCTATCGCCGCAACTACCTGACGCTGGGCCACAGCTTTTCCGGCGGCGGCGAGACGCAAGGGGCGGACGATCTTGGTTTCGACGCGGTCTCCGAATTCGTCCTGCGCGACGAAGCTGCCGAGGCGGAAATGAGCCGGATCGCGATGGAAAACTGGGACATGATCAAGGAAGACGAGGCGAAGTGGTTCGATCAGGCGCATTGCTGGACCATGGCTTGTGAAAGCGTGGAGGAGGCGCTTGAGGCCTAGTTGGGGCTTGTCCGGGCAGGGAAGTGAAGGCGCAGTCGGTCAGGAGGACCATGAATTGGTCGAGATTATGCCTAAATCAATTTCGGGATTTTTGGTTAGCTTGCTATGCAGGCGTGGTCCTGTTGAATAGTCCCAATGAACCTTGCAGAATTTCTGCAATTGCCGGGAGCTGATGATGGCAAACAAGAGCGATCAGGGCGGGCAAACGCATCACAAGCCGATTGAACTTGAAGAAATGTTCGTCGCGGAAATGCGCCAGATTCAATTGCGGCGAGCCTGGCTGAAGCGAAAAAAACGGATTTCCCAGGACACTCCCGTTATCAAGCTTGCCAACATCGTCAGGGCCGTAAGTCAACGCAGGTCAAATCCCCAACGCAAAAGGAGTCAGGTCAAGATTCCTTCGCTTGGTCAGGAGAACCTCGATATTGCGGGCCTTGCCCTGTCTGGCGGCGGGATACGTTCTGCTTCGTTTTGCCTTGGCGTGATACAGGCGCTCAATCGGGTCGGGGCATTGGATCGGCTGGACTATGTTTTAACGGTTTCGGGCGGGGGCTACACCGGTGCAGCGCTGACGGCGACCTGCCACGCCAATGGCGGTGACTTCGCTTTCGACTGGCAGCAGGGCTTGCCGCAGCGGGAGCTGAATCTCCGCATCAGCGATACTGACTCGATACGCCACATCCGCAATTATTCGAATTTCCTCATCCCCAAGGGCACCTTGGACCTGGTTAAGAATATTGCGCTGCTGTTGCGCGGGCTGGCCACAAATGCCTTCATCGTGGCTCCCTATCTGCTGATCGCTGCCGCATTGACGCTGGTTTACAATCCGGCTCCCCGTGATCTTGTCGAGCCGGGCACAAACCTGCTCAATGCCGCGCTTGGCAAGACCGGACTCTATGGTTCAATTCAGAACGCTCTGAACGGGATTT
This sequence comes from Sphingomonadaceae bacterium, assembly GCA_947473355.1. GTDB lineage: Bacteria > Pseudomonadota > Alphaproteobacteria > Sphingomonadales > Sphingomonadaceae > Novosphingobium. Next base: position 7,660 of record CANJCQ010000082.1, read on the forward strand.
ACCAGTTTCTGCCTGACATGATTCAAAAGGCGCTCGACAGTTGGTATGCCGGGAGTTTGGGGGCGTTTTCCTGGGTCGTGCCGATCGGGTCAGCTTATCTGGCTTTCCTGTTTGGCTGGTCGCTGTGGCGCTCGACCCGAAGTGGCCTGTTGCGATCCGAATTCATCGGCAGGCAAGCCAGTATCGGGGCCGGTGGCTTGCTGGCTGTTCTTCGGATTCCAGACCTGGATCCTCTACAAGTTGGCGCAGCCTGCCGTGGCTGCGCAGCACGCCGAGACGGATAAATCATTTCTGTCTGTTTTCTGGTCGGTCATGCTGGCTTCGCCGGTGATCGCGTTTCTGATCGCCACATTTCGTGACAGTCTGGCGGAGATTGCCAGGAATGAGGCAACCAAGATCAGGGAGATGCTGGCCAAGCAAGCGAGCAGACTGGCACTACTAGCCGGCGCTTCGGTCATGCCCGTGTTGCTGTGGCTGATCTATCTGAACGTGGTTCGGTGGGGCTTGGGGTGCCCGGCACAGGACGGTGGCTGCGGCACAGTGTTGGGCCATGTCATTCCTGAATCCTGGGGTGTTCTTTCGTATCTCCCGGCGCTCGACATCGGTTTGGCCGGATCGGTTCTTTTGCTGCTTTCTTTGCCTATCAATGCCAACGCCTATTCGTTGCACCGGCTTTATCGGGACCGCCTGGAGAAGGCATTCATATTTGATCCGGACAAGAAGGACCCGACCGATCCGAATGATCGTGTGACGTTGCCGGGCGGCCTCAAGCTCTCCAAACTGATGCCCGGGCTGGGCCGAGCCGAGCAGACGCTGGCATTTCATGGTCCCTATCCGATATTCAACACAGCCTTGAATGTGCAAGGCTCACCCGCGGTCAACCGACGCGGGCGCAATGCGGACTTCTTCCTGTTCACGCCGTTCTGCGCTGGCAGTCCGTCAACGGGCTATGTGCGGATGGCCGTGCTTGAAGCAGTCGAACCGACGCTTGATCTTGCGGCGGTCATGGCAATTTCCGGGGCTGCAGCATCATCCAACATGGGTGCGAACTCGATCCGCCCCTTGTCGCTGACGCTTGCCCTGCTCAATGTCCGTTTGGGTTATTGGCTGCGCAATCCCAAGTGGCTGATCAAGGGCGATGCCAGGAACTAAAGGTTTTACTATTTGTGGCGGGAAATGACTTCTGGGCTGGATGAAAATCTTGATCTGGTTTTGCTCACCGATGGCGGGCATATCGAGAATCTCGGAATCTACGAACTGCTTCGCCGTCGCTGCAAACTCATCATTGCGGTCGATGCCGAAGCCGATCCGGCGATGCAATTCAATTCGCTGATTTCGCTGGAACGCTATGCCCGGATCGATCTGGGCATCCGCATCGAATTGCCCTGGTCGGGAATAGCAGAAACGACTTCAGCCATCATGGCGGCGAACACAAAACGGGAAAAACTGCCGAAAGAGCAGAAAGGCCCGCATGCGGCGCTCGGGAAGATTTACTATGACGATGGCTCGGTCGGTCATCTGCTTTATCTCAAGTCATCGCTTTCGGGTGATGAGAATGATTACATCCGCGATTATGCCGCTCGCAATCCGTCATTTCCGCACGAGACGACGGCCGACCAGTTTTTCTCGGAGGAGCAATTCGAGGTTTATCGAGCCTTGGGTTTCCACGCGGCGCATGGCGTATTGAGCCGCGACGCCAGTGTCGCCTTTCTGGATCAGAATGGCGATTGCCAGCTCGCCCCACTACCATTGGCGGGCGATGCCGGAACAACCGAAGGTGCAAGTATGACAGTCAGGATACTGGGCCTCTGACCAGTTCATAATCCCCGGCATCATCGACCCGCGCGTTCCAGCCCGGATAGACCACAATCGTCGTGAAGCTCTCCTCGATGATCGCTGGCCCCGTCACTTCGTTACCCGGAACCAGATCGGCGCCAAGATAGATCGGCGTCTCGGCAAAGCCCTGCCCCAGATTGGCCCGCCGCGTCTTGGTGGGGCTGGCGGCGCTGGCGCTCGCGGTGAAGCCGCCGACAGCGGCGGGGGAGGGGGTTGGCACGTGGGTGGCGAGGCGCACCCCGGTGACTTCGGGGACTTCGTGTTCGCGGATGTGGTTGTATTCCGCCATGTGGCGCTGGTTGAACAATTCGATGGCGCGCTGGCCAAGAGTTTCGTCGATAAACGAGAGGTCGTGCAGCTTGGCATCTGCTTTTACATTGAAGGTCAGTGCGAAATTCTGGCCGGGGTAGCGCATGTTGAGCTGGTAGTCGGCCACGACATCATCGGCCTTGAACTGCGCGTCGGTGAAGTATTTTTCGGCGCGGGTGCACAGTTCTTCCCAGAGTTTGCGCACTTTGCCGAGATCAAGCTCGCTGGCCTTGGCGAGCACCGAGCGTTCCTCGTCGATCATCGGATTGGCCACGAGAGTTCCGAGCGCCGAGAAGGTCGGCGAGGCCTTGGGAACCAGCACCTTGGTGATGCCCAAATCCTCTGCCTGGATCGCGGCGAAGGCCGGGCCGTTGCCGCCATAGGCGAGCATGACGAGGTCCTTGGGATCAATGCCCTTGCCCGCGGTCGTGCGGCGCACGCCCTGGCTCATGTTGGCATTGACCACCCGCCAGGCATCGAAGGCGGCTTGTTCGGCTGAAGTGCCCATTTCATCGCCGATTGCCTTGAAGGCATCTTCAATGCCGTCGCGCTTCAACCGGAAGCTGCCGCCGGCAAAGCCCTCGTCGGTTGAAAGGATGCCGAGCATGACCAGCGCGTCGGTCACAGTCGGCTGGGTGCCGCCGCGACCATAGGCCATCGGGCCGGGCACCGAACCAGCGCTCTTGGGGCCAACTTCGAGCATGCCGCTGTTGACATGGACAATCGAGCCGCCGCCTGCGCCAAGCGTTTCGACTTTCACCATCGGCACGCCGATGATGTAGCGGTGATGCATGTTCCAGCCAGCTTCGGCAGGCGCGCTGCCGCCCACGACGACCGACATGTCGTAGCTGGTGCCGCCCATGTCGACGCAGAGCAGGTCGGGGTGGCCCTTGGCCTTGCCGGTATGCGCCGAGCCGACCACACCGCCGGCGGGGCCCGAGGCGAGCACCCGGATCGGCGCGCCGTCGATATATTCCTTGGTCATCACCCCGCCCGAAGCCTGCATCACCATCAGCTGGTTGGTGTAGCCGCCTTCCCGAAGCCGGGTGACCAGCCGCTCCAGATAGGACGTGACCCGCGGCCCGACATAGGCGTTGACGACGGTGGTGGAGGTGCGGTCGTATTCAGGGGCGCGGGGGAGGACTTCGTGGCCTGTGGAGATATGTGCGTCCTGCATTTCCTGCGCGACGATGGCCTTGACCCGCTTCTCGTGCTCGGGATTGACGAAGGAGAACAGCAGCGAGATCGCGACCGATTCAACGCCTTGCAGCCGCAGCTTGCGGCAGGCCTCGCGCACGGCGGCTTCGTCGAGCTCCTTGTGGACGGTGCCATCGTGGAGAATGCGCTCGGGAACAGTCAGACGGCGGCGGCGGGGGACGATCTGTTTGGGGGCGGGCAGGCGCACGTCCCAGATATCTTCCTTGAAACCGCGCCGGTATTCCAGCTCGTCGCGGAAGCCTTCAGTGGTGATCAGGCCAGTCAGCGCGCCGTTCATCTCGATCAGGGTGTTGTCGGCCACTGTAGTCCCGTGGACGATGGCGTCGCACTGGGCGAGGAACTGGGCGGGTGAGAGGCCTTCCATTTCGGCCAGTTTGGCCAGGCCTTCCATCACGCCGGTCGAGCGGTCTTCCGGGGTGGAGAGGTTCTTGTGCAGGATTACTTCCGAGCCCTTCAGAAGCGCGAAGTCCGTGAATGTGCCGCCGATGTCGATACCAACGCGATAGGTCATGTATTGTCCTCTAATCCCAAGATCCTCCCCGAGCTTGTCTCGGGGAGGTGTCAGCCCGCATGGGCTGACGGAGGGGTGCCTACGCGTTAGCGGCGGCTTGATGCCGCCCCCCTCCACCACCGCTTCGCGGTGGTCCCCCTCCCCGAGACAAGCTCGGGGAGGATTTAATTACTCCGCCGCCTCGCGGGTCAGCTCATCGACACCCATCTGCTTGCGCAGCGCTTCAGTGCCGTCCCAGTCCACCGCGAGGTCATAATTCGCCAGTGTCCCGGTCAGCACCACGCCATATTTCGCGCGCGCCGCATTCTCGCTGACGTACTCGTCGAGCACATCTTCCTTCACTGCCTCGGGATCGCGCAGCAGCGGATAGCCGAAGCCTGCGCCGCCGCCATGCTGGTAGGCAATGACGGCGCCAGCCGGCAGCATCGCCTGCGCGGTATGTTCGATCTTGCGCTCGCCCGGCGAGCCGACTTCGAAGTGGTTCGAATAGGGGATGGCATCGTCGCCGCCGCACATGCCGCTCAAGGGATGATCGGCCGAGACCATCCAGGCCATGGCGGTCGTCGGGGTCAGCACCTGCTTGACATTGAGGCTGCCGGGGCTGCCGCGCCACTGACCCGCGCCGCCGCCATCGGTAGTCATTTCGCGGCTAATGTTGAGGATCGGGAAACGGCTTTCGGCGTCTTCAGCTTCGGACAGGATCAGGCTGCCGAGCGCTGCCGGGCACGAGCCCCAGCCGTCGATGCCCTGCACCGCCGAGACGTCCATTGAGCGGCAATCGACGCCCTGGTCCATCCACATCCCGGCCTCGTTGAAGCCGATCACTGCGTTGGGCATACCGATCTTGTAAAGCTGCGGCTGCGAGCGTTCGGGCGCGACCTGTGACAGCGCGATGCACACCGCCTCGGTAATCTCGCAGGCCGGGTGAAAGCTGCCCAGCGCGGCGGGTTTGTTGGGCGGCGGATGGGCGATGCAGCCTTCGGGCACCACGATCTCGACCGCGTTGAAGTAGCCCTCGTTCTTGACGATGGTCGGATCCATCGCGGCGACGACCTGGCACATCACATAGCTGCGGGTGTTGGCGAAGGTGTTCCAAACGCCGACCAGATCCTGCCGGTCGTCGGTGCCGGTGAGATCGACGGTCAGCTGGTCGCCGGCAATGGTGCAGGTGACGTGGACCTTGATGTCCTTGGTGCCCATGGTGTCGTGGTCGATCAGCACGGTGGCTTCATAGGAGCCATCCGGCCAGCGGGCCACTTCCTCGCGGGTGCGGCGTTCGGTGTGTTCGATCGAGTGGTTGATTGCCGCCTTGATCACCTCGGAGCCCCATTTGGCGATCAGGCTCTCGAGCATTTTCACTGCGAACTGCACCCCGCCGATCATCGCGGCGATGTCGCCGGCGAATGTGGCGAAGCGGTTGTTGCGGATCACCATGTCGAACACGTCGCGGCGCAGCTCGCCGCGATGGACCAGCTTGAGGCAGGGGTAGATCACGCCTTCGGTGAAAATGTCGGTGGCCTCCAGGGTGAAGCCGCCCGGATCCTTGCCGCCGGTATCGCCCTGATGGGCCTGCAAGGTCTGGATGCAGATCAGCTCGCCCTTGTCATCATAGACCGGGCCATAGACGCAATAGTCAGGCAGATGGCCGCCGCCGTGATCGGGATCGTTGGCAAGGAAAACGTCGCCCGGACCCCAGTCATAGCGATCCATGTTCATCAGGCCCCAGCGAGTTTCCATCTGGTTGACGAAAGTCAGGTGCGGGGTGCCGACAGCGCCCATGGCGAGGCGGCCATTGGCATCGACGATGGCGGCATTGCGCTCGTTCGAGCTGTTGATGATTGGTGATGATGCCGCGCGGCCGAGGAAGGTCGCGCTTTCGAAGCAGACTGTCTCGAAGGCGCCGCGGATGATGTCGGCAGTGACCGGGTCGATGCTGGCCGTCGTCGGCAGCGGATCGCGCCTGGCGGCGAGCTTGTGGTTGAGTTCGAATGACATGAACAGGTTCCTCTGAAGAGACCTCTGCGGGCTTGGCCAGACGCTAACACGATTTCCGCCTGGCGCGCAATTCGCGACTGGCGCGGCCCTGGCAATTGCGGCAATTGCGGACCTCGATTGAAGCGAGGGCAGCGTGGCGCGGGCAGGCGAAGTGATCCATCCAGTCTATGCAGAGATGCAGACCACGGTGTTCGAGGCCATGTCCGGCCTTGCCCGAGAGCTGGGCGCGATCAATCTGGGGCAGGGTTTCCCGGACGATCAGGGGCCGGTGGAGCTGATCGAGGCGGCAGCAAGAGCCTTGCGGGAAAAATCGAACCAGTATCCGCCCAGCGCGGGCATTCCCGAATTGCGCGATGCGGTGTGTGAATTCTACCTGCGGCGGCAGGGGCTGGCGCTGAGCCGCGAGCAGGTGATCGTCACTTCAGGCGCGACCGAGGCGATTGCGGGTGCCGTGCTGGCTCTGGTCCATCCGGGCGACGAGGTGGTGCTGTTCCAGCCGGCTTATGATGCCTATGCGCCGATGGTGCGGCGCGCGGGCGGCTTGCCGGTGTCAGTGGGCCTGCAGCCCCCGGCTTGGCGCTATGAGGCTGAGGCGCTTGCTGCGGTGATCACGCCGAAGACGCGCCTGCTGATGCTGAACGATCCGCTTAATCCGGCGGGGACGGTGGCTAGCGAGGCAGAGCTGGCCATGATTGCGCAGCTTTGTGTGGCGCACGATCTGATCGCGATCAGCGACGAGGTCTGGGAGGAAGTCCGCTTCGACGGCGCTGCCCACCGCTCGCTGATGAGCTTTCCGGGCATGGCGGAGCGCACGGTCAAGATCGGCTCGGCGGGCAAGATTTTCGGGCTGACAGGTTGGAAGAGCGGCTGGATGATTGCCTCGCCGCAGCTCGCCTTGGGCCTCGCCCGCGCGCACCAGTTCGTGACTTTCACCTCGCCGCCTGCGCTGCAATGGGCCGTGGCGGAAGGGCTGGCCTTGCCCGATGCGTGGTTCGCCGCGCGCGATGCGGGCTGGGCGGCCTCGCGCGAGCGGCTGAAGCGCGGGCTGGATGGCGCGGGCTTCGTCGTCTTGCCCAATGCGGCGACATGGTTCCTGTGCGTGGACCTTGCCGCCTCTGGAATTGGCCTTGGCGACCGCGAGTTCAGCGAGCGGGCGATCCGCGAGGCGGGCGTGGCATCGATCCCGGTCTCGGCGCTGTTCGATGGAGTGGGGCCGGAGCATGTGGTGCGGTTCTGCTTCACCAAGCCTGATGCCATGCTGGATGAGGCAGTGGCACGGCTCGACAGATTCAGGCGCAGTCTTTGAACGATTGCTAATGCGAGCCAAACATATCAATCATCGTCACCCTGAACTTGTTTCAGGGCCCATTTCTCCGCACACCCGGAGCGCGCATTTTCAAGCAAACCGATGGGCTTGGTTCCTCTCCGGTTAGCTCCGAACTTGCGGCACAATGGGCCCTGAAACAAGTTCAGGGTGACGAAAATGGGAGGTGTTGATCACCCCCGCGCCAGCGCCGCATCGATATCCGCCGCGCAGTGCCGCTCGGCAATGCCGCCCATCTGGCCGCCGCGATTGACGATCAGCCCGCGCCGCACCCCTTCGCGCATGCGCAGATCATCGACCCAGCGTCCCACATGTTCGTAGCTTGCGGTGTCGAGGAATCTCGATCCGCCATAGGCATCGCCGCGCACCAGATAGTTGAGCCAGCCGAAATTGGCGATGTCGGCGATGGTGAAATGCTTACCGCAGAAATAGCGGTTATTTGCGAGGTGCTTGTCGGCCACATCGAGAATGCGCTTCACCTCCATGGCATAGCGGTTGATCGGATATTTGAGCTTGGTGCCGGCATAACCGTAAAAGTGCCCGAAGCCGCCGCCGATCACCGGCGCGGTCGACATCTGCCACATCAGCCAGGAAAAGCATTCGGCGCGCGTTGGGCCGGATGCTGGCAGGAAGGCGCCGAATTTCTCGGCCAGATGCAGCAGTATTGATGCAGATTCGAACACCCGTACCGGCTTCTTGCCGGATCGATCGAGCAGGGCCGGGATTTTTGAATTGGGGTTCAGCGCCACGAAGCCCGAGCCGAACTGGTCGCGCTGCATGATGTTGATCAGCCAGGCGTCATATTCGGCGTCCTTGTGGCCCGCTGCCAGCAGCTCCTCGAACATGATCGTCACTTTTTGGCCGTTGGGTGAGCCGAGCGAATAGAGCTGGAAGGGGTGCTTGCCGCGCGGCAATTTGCTTTCATGGGTCGCGCCGGAAATCGGCCGGTTCATCCCGCCGAAGGGATCGGCCTTGTTCTTCTTCCACTTCCAGACCTTGGGCGGGTCATAACCCTCATCCTTGTGCTTGTCCTTGCTCATCGACTGCTCCCAGAACCCGTGCTTCCCCATCACTATCCGTTCGTGGGGGGGGCGATGGGGTCAAAAAACCCAAAATGTTAGTCGTGGCCGGGC
>CANJCQ010000083.1 GCA_947473355.1 Sphingomonadaceae bacterium
CCAGCCTCATTCCACCGCAGCGCTTTCAGCACAGAATCGACGATACCGCCTGCATTGAGCCCTGCGGCGTCATATTGCTTGTCCGGTGCATCGTGGTCCTGGAATGTATCGGGCAGGCGCAGCGTTCGGATTTTGAGGCCGGCATCCAGCAGCCCGCCGTCGCTGGCCATGGTCAGCACGTGTGCGCCTAGCCCGCCGATGGAGCCTTCCTCGATGGTCACCACAACCTCGTGGCTGGTCATCAGCTTGCGGATCAGCGCCTCGTCGAGCGGCTTGGCGAAGCGCAGGTCGGCCACCGTTGTGGAGAGGCCCTTGGCCTCGAGCTGGTCGGCGGCCTTGAGGCTCTCGGCAAGCCGGGTGCCCAAGGATAGCAGCGCGACCTTAGTGCCCCCCACCTTATCTTGGCCCTTGACGATCCGCCCCTTGCCGATTTCCAGCTGCTGCGGCACTTCGGGCAGCGCGACGCCAGTGCCGTTGCCGCGTGGGTAACGGAAGGCGATCGGGCCGCTGTCGTGGAGCGCGGCGGTATAGGTCATGTGGACCAGCTCGGCCTCGTCCGCCGGGGCCATGACCACCATATTGGGCAGCGTCGCAAGATACGTGATGTCGAAGGAGCCCGCATGCGTCGCGCCGTCCGCGCCGACGAGGCCAGCGCGGTCGATGGCAAAGCGCACCGGCAGGTTCTGGATGCAGACATCGTGCACCACCTGATCAAAGGCGCGCTGCAGGAAGGTTGAGTAGATCGCACAAAAGGGCCGCATGCCTTGCGCCGCGAGGCCTGCGGCGAAAGTCACTGCGTGCTGCTCGGCAATGCCGACATCGAAGCTGCGCTCGGGATGGCGTTTCGCAAACTTGTCGACCCCGGTGCCGCTGGGCATGGCGGCAGTGATCGCGACAATCGTGGGGTCCTTGTCGGCCAGATCAGCCAGCGCTTCGCCGAACACGTTCTGGTATTGCGGCGGGCCGGCAGCGGCCTTGACCTGTTCGCCAGTGATCACATCGAACTTGGCGACGCCATGATACTTGTCTGCGGCGGCTTCGGCCGGGCCATAGCCGTGGCCCTTCTTGGTCACGACATGGATCAGGCAGGGGCCTTCCGCCATATCGCGCACGTTCTCCAGCACCGGGATCAGTTGGTCGAGATTGTGGCCATCGATGGGCCCGACATAATAGAAGCCCAGCTCCTCGAACAGGGTCCCGCCCATCGCCATGCCGCGTGCGAACTCATCGGCCTTGTGCGCGGCATTGTGCAGCGGTTCGGGCAATTTGCGCGCCAGCCGCCGGGCGAGATCGCGCAGCTCCAGGAATGGGCGCGAGGAGACCAGCCGCGCCAGGTACGCCGAAAGCCCCCCCCACCGGCGGCGCAATCGACATGTCGTTATCGTTGAGGATCACGACCAGCCGGTTGCCGGCGGCCCGCGCATTGTTCATCGCCTCATAGGCCATGCCCGCCGACATCGCCCCGTCGCCGATCACCGCAATGCCGCGGCCCGGCTTGCCGGCCAGCTTGTTGGCGACCGCAAAGCCCAGCGCCGCCGAGATCGAGGTCGACGAATGCGCCGCACCGAACGGATCGTACTCGCTCTCAGTGCGCTTGGTGAAGCCCGAGAGGCCGCCTGTCGCGCGCAGCGTGCGGATGCGGTCGCGGCGACCGGTCAGGATCTTGTGCGGATAGGCCTGGTGGCCGACATCCCAGACCAGCCGGTCCTCGGGCGTGTTGAACACATAATGGATCGCCACGGTCAGCTCGACCACGCCAAGGCCAGCGCCAAGATGCCCGCCGGTCACCGACACCGCAGACACCATCTCGGCGCGCAGCTCGTCCGCCAATGCGCGCAACTGAGTCGCGGGCAAGCGGCGGAGATCGGCGGGCAGCGCGACTGTGTCGAGCAAGGGCGTTACGGGCTTGGTGGGTATGGGAGCGCTCATGGGGCGCTGCCATTACACAATCCAAACAAAACTGTCGATGAACAACAGGTCCCTATTGTTCAACCGACTTGCCGCTCTGCCACTGGCGCACCACCAGATAACGTCCGTGCAAGGCGCCCCGATCCTGAATGCCGAAACCCAGCGTTGTTCCTTCCTGGCCCTCGGCTGCGGGGAGCCATTTGACTTGCTCAAGCCCGGTCTTGACGCCTTCGCGGGTGAATTCCAGCGACCGCGCCAGCCCTTCGGCGACGAGCCGCCCGAAATCATAGCCCTTGGCAACCGAGAGCGCCTCGCCGGGGCCTGTGCCCAATTCCCTGGATTTGGCGGCCAATGTGAGGTTCCCGTCGGAATACATGTCGACATAGATCCACTGATCGATCTTGGGTGCAAATGCAGGATCCGTGCCGCGAATGCCCGCAGTGTTCATGATTCTTGGGCCCTGCCAGCCTTTCGCTGCGAGAGGCTGGGCTACAGCCGGGGCTGACAGACCGAGGCCGAGATAGACAAAACCGTCGGGCCTGGCTGCAAGCACTCTGTCCACTGCGCCAGAGGCATCCTCCTCTAGCGGCGAGATCGCTTCTGTGGCGCAGATCTCGAGCCCGATAATTCGCGCCTCGTCCTCAAGGTATTTGAGATGCCGCGTGCCGATTGGCGACTGGTCATAGACCACGCCAAGCCGTGTTGCGCCGATCGCCCGCATATGCCGCGCCATGACCAGCGATTCGTCTTCGTGGCTGCCGACCTGCAAGTGGAACATATATTCGCCGCGTGCCCGCTCGGCTCCCGCCCAGTTGATTGTCGCAATGCGCTCGCGTTCGACCAACGGCGTGGCGATCAGCGCATTATCGCCGATTGCGGGGCCGGTGATCATGACGATGTCCTGCTGCCGCGCCAGTTCCATGAAGGCGCGTTCCACTGCCTCGGCGCTGCCCGTGGGCAGGCCATGACCATAGGCATGGACAAATTCGACCTCGGCATCGAGGCGGCCGCTCGCCTGGACAGCCGCAACCTCGCGCTCAAGCCAGGGGGTAATGTCGCCCACACCGGGCGGGCCGTCGCACATATCGTTGAGCACACCGATGCGGACTGTCTTGGCCATTGGTCATCCTCCTGATTTTACCGGGCAGTCAGTTCTTGCCCCCGATTTGCCTTCTAGCCTAGCAGGGAAACGCATCTGGGGAAGGATAACAAGCATGGCGACGGCGAGCGACTATATCGACAAGGCAAAGGCGGCGACCGGGCTCGACAATTTCGGCGGCGACGGCTTTCGCGAAGGGCTGGAACGGCTGATTGATTCTGCGACACGCGAAGCCAGGCTCAACGATATGGGCCGTGCCATGTTTGACGGGCAGGCGGTGATGCTGCTCTCTCGGCGCCTTGAAATCGAGGACTGGTATACCCGTCATCCCGAAATCGACGAGCAGGAAATCGTCGCGCCGCTGATGGTGCTTGGCATGCCGCGCACCGGCTCGACCGCGCTGCATTGCCTGCTGGGCGAAGATCCGGCAGTGCGCACCATGCGGAACTGGGAATCAGCGGCGCCATGCCCGCCGCCTGAGGCTGCGACCTATTGGACCGATCCGCGTATCGCGGCGGCGGCAGAATCCATGGCCTTGCGCGACAAACTCACCCCGCGCATGAAGCTGATGCTGCCCTCGACTGCGACATCGCCGATGGAAGACCAGCTGACCATGGGCTTCAATTTCGTCTCGCAGATGTTCCAGGCGAGCTTTCACATACCCAGCTACGCGCATTGGCTGCACTTTGAAGCCGATCTCGAGCCGACGTTTCAGTACGTGAAGCGCGTGCTCAAGCTGCTGCAATGGCGCTGCCCGCCCACGCGCTGGCGGCTCAAGAACCCGACTTATTCGATGTTCGTGACGGCGCTCGACAAGGTGTTTCCCGATGCCCGCTATTGCATGACGCATCGCGATGTCGCCAATGTCATCCCGTCAGTTGCCGATATCTATTTCGAAATGGGCAAGGTGGTCACCGATCATGTCGACAAGCACTGGATGGGTGCGATCAATGTCGAATTCTGCCATCTCGGCATGCAGCGGATGACTGCGTTTCGCGATGCTGGAAACGAGCACCGTTTCTTCGACATCCATTTCGCGCCCTTCCAGAAGGACCCATTCCCGACCATGCAGAAGCTCTACGATTTTCTGGGCGAGGAGTTCACCGAGGAGGCGCGGGCGCGGATGCAGGCGTGGCGCGATGCGACGCCGCGCGGCCAGCACGGCAAGCATGAATACGATCCGGCCGATTTCGGCCTCGATCAAGCGGCACTGCGCGAGGAATTCTGCTATTACACTGACCGTTTCGATGTGCCACTGGGCAAGGATTGATCTGTAGTATGAGCGACAACGCCAATATATTCGCGCATTTCCTTGCCGCTGCTCAAAGGGCTGGCCCCAAGCCCTTCCTGATTGAGGGCGGGGTAACTGCCTTGTCCTACGCCGATCTCGACCGGCGCACTGGCCAGCTGGCAGCGCGGCTTCGGGCGCTTGGCGGGCAAGTGGGCGATCGCATCGTCGTTCAAGTGGAAAAATCGCCGGAGAACGTGCTGCTTTATCTCGCGGCCTTGCGGGCAGGGCTGGTCTATGTGCCGCTCAACACGGCTTATACTTCAGCGGAATTGGCATACTTTCTCGGCAATGCGGAACCGTCAGTCGTGGTCTGTCGCCCGGCGGATGAGGCTGCGGTGGGCGGGCTGCTGGAGTCCGGAAAACTGGTGACGCTCGGCACGGATGGCACGGGCAGCTTGCTGGATGATCTTCCCGAATCGGAACTTGCCGCAGAACAGCGTGCCCCTTCCGATCTCGCCGCCATACTCTACACCTCGGGCACCACCGGACGCTCCAAGGGGGCGATGCTGACTCACGCAAATCTGCTGAGCAATGCCCTGACGCTCAAGGACCTGTGGGGCTGGCAGAGCCACGATGTGCTGATCCACATTCTGCCTATCTACCACGTCCACGGGCTGTTCGTGGCGCTGCACGGGGCGCTGCTGTCGGGGGCCTCGGTGCTGTTCCACCGCGGCTTCGATCCCGCCGCCGTGATCGGCGACTTCTATCGCGCGTCGCTGCTGATGGGGGTGCCGACGCATTACGGACGCCTCACTTCGGCGCCCGAACTGACTCGCGAGGCCTGCTCGAAAATGCGCCTGTTCATTTCCGGCTCGGCGCCCTTGCTGGCCGAGGCGCATGAGCGGTTCGAGGAGAAAACCGGCCAGCGTATTCTGGAACGTTATGGCATGACCGAGACGGGGATGATCACCTCCAATCCATACGTTGGGGGCGAAAGAGTGGCGGGCACTGTCGGCTATCCGCTGCCGGATGTCGAAGTTCGGATTTGCGGTGAGGGCGGGGCTCCTGTTGCGGCAGGCGAGCCCGGTGTGCTCGAAGTGAGTGGGCCGAATGTTTTCGCCGGTTACTGGCGGATGCCGGAAAAGACCGCCGAAGAGATGCGGCCGGATGGCTTTTTCATCACCGGCGATGTCGCAACGCAGGCGCCGGACGGGCGGGTGACTCTGGTCGGGCGGGCCAAGGACCTGATCATTGCCGGCGGTCTCAATGTCTATCCCAAGGAGATCGAGGAGGCGATTGACGCTTTGGAGGGGGTCGAGGAATCAGCTGTGATCGGTGTGCCGCATCCCGACATGGGCGAGGGCGTGGTCGCGGTGGTTGTGGCGGACAAGGGGGCGGCGATAAGCGAGGAGGGCATCCTTGGCGCGATTTCGGGCCAGTTGGCGCGGTTCAAGCAGCCGCGCCGGGTGCTGGTAGTGGATGCCTTGCCGCGCAATGCCATGGGCAAGGTTCAGAAGGCGGCATTGCGGGAGCAATACAAAGGGCTGTTTGCCTGAGAACCTCCCTGGAACGGGGAGGTGTTGGCTAGCTCCGCGCGCCCCTTTGGAAGAACGGCAACAACAGCTCGCTGTAGCTCGGGTCCTTCTCGCCCAGCGCCATCAGGCCGCCGCCAGTGAAGGGGCGTTGGAGCTGCATGTCATAGGTCACGACGCGCTTGGAGAAGCGCCATTTGCCATCGGCGCAGCGGCGATAGTTGTCGATATAGCGCACGCACATGAAATCCTCGATCTGCTTGCCAGGATTGGCCTGATCGGGGACCACGTGGAATGCCAGAGCATAGACCTCGCCATTGCCTTCATCGCCATCGATGGCAATCATATGGTTGCAGGCGTGGTGACCGCTATAGGTCATGTGCGGCAATGAGCCTTCGATGAATTTGCAGAAATCTTCGGCACTGCCGTCGAAGGTGTCACCGTGTGTGTCGGTGCTGTCCTCGGTATAAAGATCGCGCAGGAGCCCCACGTCCTTGCGGTCGATGGCACGCGAATAGCACAGCACCAGATCGCGGATAGCCTCTCGGTCGATCAGTTCCTGGATCGCTGGGTCATTGTGCATCGTTTGCTCCTCCAAATGAACATTAATGTCCGCTCGCCCTGAGCTTGTCGAAGGGCTGCCTTGTCTTCATGCCGCACAGCATAACTGCAAGATCAAAAATGGCCCTTCGACAAGCTCAGGGCGAGCGGGGGGTAGGGCGGTCATGTCCGGACGCCTTCTGCTTCGCTCGGGATAGCGAAGTGGGCGATGTAGTCGGCGAATGCGGCGCGCACTTCGTCCTCGTCAAGCCCGTATTGCGCGAGGCTGTAGTGATTCTCGCCGCGCTTGCCCTGCGGGTTCACCGCGCGCCACGCGGCGATGCTTGCGCGAACGTCGTCAGGTGTGTCGGTACCAATCCCGGCGTGGATTTCATCCAGCATGGCCGTGGGATCGGCAGCGAGGCGGTAATAGTCGACATGAAAGCAAGCGGCCGCATCGGGGCCGGTGCAGAACTGCATGATCCGGTCGATGTGGCGGCGGATGAAATGGAACATCTGCTGGCCCACCCGTTGCGCATCGACTGGCCCGGCCTCGCGCGCAGAGCGCAGACTGAACGTCATCTTGCAGATTGAAGCCAGCGTCTGCGCCGGATCGCGGTGGGTCATGACGAAGCGGGCATCGGGATAGACTTTGCGGATCGGCTCCATGGCAATCACGTGATTGGGATACTTGAGTGCCCAGCGGGGCTGCGGACATTTCCATTGCAGCAATTGCAGCATGCGCTTGTGAACACGGTAGACCGGCTCGAAATCCAGCCCGTCCATCAGGAAATCGAAGTATTCCGGGCAATCGTAGAGATTGAAGAATCCCGCAGCGCCAAAGCCGTGCTCGAGGAACAGGTGGCATTCCTGCGGCCCGTCCTCATCGATCAGATGCAGCGCGTCGAAGCCCTCAACCTTGCTGCTCAGTTGCTCGTTGATCTGCCGTTCCATCGCCTTGCGGGTCGCGACTGAAGCAGGGTCGTGGCCAGGCGGCGGGAAGGGCATGATCGCTTCCCAGGTGCGGATCAGGCGGAAGCGGCGATCGTTGTCGAACAGGTACTGGAAATAGGTCGTGCCCGAACGCGGCAGTCCGCACAGAAACACCGGATCGGCAATCACTTCCTCGCCGATCTCGGGAAAATCACGCAGCCACTTGTGGGCATCGAGCCGGTCCTTGACTACACGCAGCAGGCTTGCGCGCGTTGTCGCAAAACCAGCCGTGTCGAAACGGCCGTCGCGGTTCAGCGAAGCTACCAGAGCCTCCAGATTGACGCGCAGTTTTGGCTCAGGATCGGCGATCCCGGTCAGCGCTTCGCCCTCGGCGATGATCGCGCCCGCATCGAGTAACTTGCTCACGTCAGCGAACCTCCATCAACCGGCCAGACCTGTCCGGTGACGAAGCTCGCCCGGTCAGACGCCAGCAGCGCCACGACACAGGCCATTTCCTCGGGCGTGGCGAAGGGCTTGCCGACCAGTGTCTTGCGCTGGCGCATTTCGCGGTGTTCCTCGCCTATCGCGGGGCTCTGGGTGAAAAAGCCGCTGTCGGGATGGAATCGGCTGCCCGTGCTGTAGGCCTCGGGCGAGGTGGCGAAAGTTGCATAAGGGGCGATGGCGTTGACGCGGATGCCGTGCTGCCCGACTTCCTTGGCGAGCACGATAGTGAAGCTGTGCACCGCGCCCTTCATCGCCGAATAGACCGGCAGCATGTAATCGCCGACCAGACCTGCGGTGGAGCCAATATTGACGATGGCGCCTTTCTTTCGCGCGATCATCCCGGGCAGAACGGCATGGGTCATGCGCAGCACTGTGCCAAAATTGAGGTCAATATCGCCGAGCCACAGGTTTGGATCGCTGTCGACGAAAAAGCCCTGATCGACATTGCCGCCGACATTGTTGATCAGCACATCGAGCGGACCAAGTTGCTCCGCCGCTGCCAGAATCTTTGCCGGTGAGGCATGGTCGATCATGTCCGCAGCCACGAAAATGGCATCGACCGCGCCCAGTTCTTTCGCTTTGGCCACTACGCTGGACCCGGCCTCCACATCGCGGCCGACCGCGACCAGCTTTACGCCGTTCGCCGCCAGCTCCAGAGCGATGCCGCGCCCGATATTGGCAGTCGCGCCGGTGACGATCGCGACTTTGCCTTCCAGCCCCAGTTCCAATTCATTTCCCCTGTCTCGGCCGCATTTTCCGGTTTCTCAGATGACTAAGCTACCTGACCGAACTCGTCATCCTGAACTTGTTTCAGGACCCATCTTGCCGCTCACTCGTGTTTACATTTCGTCCGCTTCCCCTGCGCCACTATGGCGCGACGCTGGCTGTTGAATGCCAACACCGAGCAAGCGGCGGAATGGGTCCTGAAACAAGTTCAGGATGACGGATCCGGATGGTTGCACTGCGGTTCAGCCTGTTCCAACTTCGGCCTGGTATTCCGCAACCTTTTCCACCACCACTTCGATCAGGTGGCGGCACAGCACTTCCTTCTCCTGAAAGTGGATGTGCTCGATCGCGCCGCTGGAAATGCCGCGCTGGCCGGCGCGGATGATGTCGACGTCCTCGGAATGGACATCACGCGCGGTCTGCATCGAGGCTTCGCGGAAATAGCGGGTGCTGGCGGTCTCGTCGTCACCGACCCAGTAGAGCCGGATCACGCCGCGCGATTTCTCCGGGCCCAGCGGCAGCACGGTATGCAGGAAATGCTGCCCCGGATTGCACAGCAGGAACAGGTTGGGAAACAGCGCGAAATATTCGCGCGGGAAGGGCAGGTCCATCAGCCCGTCGGCCATCAGCCGGGGCACGCCGCGCATGAACATGGTCGACATCGCCGGCGGCACTTCGGGTGCAGGATGGGTCCAGATGGTCTGGGTGCGGTGAATGCCGTTGATGCTGAAGTGCGATGGGTAGCCGAACTGGTTGCCCTCGCCAAAGCCGCCCGCACCGGCCGTGCGCGGATGGACGAAGCGCAGGTGATAATTTTCCTGGAAATTGTCGTAAGTCAGCTTCCAGTTGGCATCGATATCGTAGTGATATTCCTGATAGGTCGTGGCACGGGCGAGCGGGACCTGCTCGAGCTTTTCAGCCATTGAACCAAGATATTCGCGCAAAGGCTGTTGCGGTTCGAAGCAGAGGAAGATCAGCCCTGCGCAGACATCGACGGGCACCGGTTTAAGCGCCTGTGCTTCCTTGGTGGTGTAGAACCGTTCGAAGTCTGGCGCCGAGATCAGCGCGCCGTCGGTGCCGAAAGTCCACATGTGATAGGGGCAAGAGAAAGTGTTCTGCTTGCCGCAAGCCGCATCGGTCAGCTGGGTGCCGCGATGGGTGCAGGTATTGTGGAAGGCGCGGATCTCGCCATCCTTGCCGCGCATGATCAGCACGGAGGCATGCGCAAATTCCAGCTCGCGCCGGATGAAACTGCCGGGTTCGGGCAGTTCGCAGACATGGCCGACATTAAGCCACGAGCGCATCCAAACGGCCTTGCGTTCCAGCTCGTACCAGTCAGCGTCGTAATAATATTTCGCCGGGATGGGATCGGTTCCCAGCACCAGCGGTTCGTCGACGCATTCGATCTTGCTGGAATGAATGTTCATGATCCTCGTCCCCTTGGCCGTTTCGCTCTGGTGGAAAAAGACCGATAGTGCCCCGGGGCAGTTCCTGCAACAGGCCCTTCACTATGGGCGGATCAGAGCTCAGCTGTTGTTGCGCTTGGCGCGAACGCAGCGCAGATCGCCGGGATTGCCTTGTTCATCCAGCTTGCGCACGAACCCTTCTGACTGGCGTTTGTAGCGTTTGCCCTGCAGCGGCCCGCCGGTCATGGTCAGCTGGTCGCCGGCGAGCAGATAGCTGCCCATGGCTCCGCCCGCACGATAGCTGGAGGCTGTGACCACCGTGAAATCCTCCGCAGGAACGCGCACCCCTGCCGGGCCAGTCGCATCGCCGGGCAGCTCGCAGATATAGTCACCGATCGGGATGGTCTCCAGGTCGCCGCCCGGCGTGGCCGAGACCGGTCCGGCCATAAGGAGGGCCAAGGCAATGACCCAAGCTTGCCGGACGCCGTTGCCCGCGCTAAGGGCGCGGCTCTCTGGCTTCTGGCCAATATTCTGGCTCATAATCATAAAAGGCACTTCCCATGAAGATCAGCGGCGTCGACATTCGTCCTGGCAACATTCTCGAATACGAGAAGGGCATCTGGAAGGTCGCCAAGACCCAGCACACCCAGCCCGGCAAGGGCGGGGCGTTCATGCAGGTCGAGATGAAGAACCTGATCGACGGGCGCAAGACGAATGTTCGCTTTCGCAGCCAGGACACCATCGAACGCGTCCGGCTCGACACCAAGGACTTCCAGTTCCTGTTTGTCGACGGCGATAGCCTCGTCTTCATGGACCAGGAGAACTACGAACAGATTACCCTCCCGGCCGATCTTATCGGCGAAGCTGCGGCCTTCCTTGCCGATGGTATGGAGGTCACTCTTGAAATGTACGATGAACGGCCGATCTCTGTGGCTCTGCCCGAGCAGGTCGAGGCAACGATTGTCGAGGCCGATGCGGTGGTTAAGGGGCAGACAGCTTCTTCAAGCTTCAAGCCGGCGATCCTCGATAACGGTGTGCGCGTGATGGTGCCGCCGCATATCGGCGCGGGGACGCGGATCATCGTCGATGTTTACGAGCGGACCTATGTGGGCAAGGTGAACTAGACCCATATCATGGCAATTTCCGGTATCATTCGCGTCATGGAAAAAGCGGCCCGCAAGGCCGGGCAGCGCTTGCGCCGCGATTTTGGGGAGGTCGAGCATCTCCAGGTCAGCCGCAAGGGCCCTGCCGACTTCGTCTCGAAGGCAGACCAGATGTCCGAGCGCACGCTCTATGACGAATTGCTGCTGGCGCGTCCCGACTGGGGTTTCGAGCTTGAAGAAGGCGGCACCATCGAGGGCGATCCCGACAAGCCGCGCTGGGTGATCGATCCGCTCGACGGCACCAGCAATTTTCTCCACGGCATCCCGCATTTTGCGATTTCCATCGCTGCTCAGGAGCGCAAGCTCGATGGTTCGGGCTGGGGCGATGTCATCGCCGGCCTCGTCTATCAGCCGATCACCGACGAAAGCTTCTGGGCCGAAAAGAACCGCGGCGCCTGGCAGCAGGACCGTCGCCTCAGGGTTTCGGGCCGGCGGCGGCTCGATGAAAGCCTGATTGCCACCGGCATCCCCTTTGCCGGGGCAGGCGATCCTGCCGAATGGACCGCGATCTACAATGCGCTGGCGCCGCAGGTTGCCGGCATCCGCCGGTTTGGCGCAGCCGCCCTCGATCTCGCCTGGGTTGCGGCAGGGCGTTATGAGGGCTTTTGGGAAACCGGACTGAAGCCATGGGACACGGCGGCAGGCTGCCTGCTGGTGCGTGAAGCTGGCGGTTTTGTAACTGACTGGCGCGGCCGCTCGGAACCAATTTGCGACAGACAGGTTCTTGCAGGCAATGACGCGATCCACTCGCGCTTGCACAAGATCGTGGCGAGCGAGATATTAGGATAAATTTTCGGTTACCAACCGCCTTAAGGCGGACTTAGGCCAAGCTAAGCGAATTACCCCGGGGGCAACCAGACGGGAGTACACGCGGCGATGAGAACTGCAGTTATCTGTTGCGCTGTGGCGCTCGCGATGGCGCCGCAATCGGCCATGGCCGGGGCAGCTAATGCTGGTCTGCGGAATGCCGAGGCGCCGCGCGCTGTTGCCCAGTCCCGATATGATATGGCTCCCGGTTCCGGCACCGACTTGACGGTTGCCAGTGAGCCGGGCCAGCGCAAATTTGCCCCCGAATCGCGCGGCGCACGCGAGGCAGATGGCACACGCTTTGGCGATGGCATGGTGCAATATATCGAAGGCCCGAGCTGGGACTACCGCACCTCGCGCCGGGGGCCGATGTTCGAGGTCGGCGCGCTTGGCGGTGGCATGGAAAATGCGCCATATCTTGCCCATGTGGCCATGAACTGGCATTTCTGATTTGGCGCAGCACCGATTGCCGACTTGAACCCTGCGCATCCCATCGCTAAGCGACCCGCTCGCGCAGGGCCCCTGTGGCGGAATGGTAGACGCGAACGACTCAAAATCGTTTGTAGCAATACGTGCCCGTTCGAGTCGGGCCAGGGGCACCAGGCGCGGGGGACAGTACGGACTGGGCCGATCTCAGCCGAAGCTGACCGGATAGGTAATCTTGCGGGCGCGCTCATTCTCGGGAAGGCTGTCTTTGCGGCCGATCCGGACCCGGGTGTGGGCAATCTTCCAGCCATCAGCGGTGCGGATCAGGGTGCGATCATACCAGCCGACGTTCCATTCATCGGCATTGGTCGCCACGAACAGGTAGTTCTGGAAGGTCTCGGCCTGATCGCCAGTGATGGTGATCCGCGCCGGTCCGCCCACATGAGCGCCATGCGGCGCCTTTGACAGCACTTCGCGGATGCCATCGTGGCCGCGCAGGGTCAGCTTGTAGACTTCATAGATGCTGTCCTCAGTAAACAGGTCCAGCCATTCGTCGAAACTGTTGGCCTCCAGCCGCAGGCAATATTCATCGAGCACCCGCCGCACCGCCAGCTCATCGATCATGGCCTCAATCGCTGCTTCACTCATGTCTGTGCTCCAATGCCTGCGAGGATGTGCAATATGCCGGTCAAGCAGGAATATGCGCTCCCCTCAAGCTGCACGTTGCAACTAAGTTACATTTCTGCGTGACGCCCGCATGATGATCGCTTCTTCCGATTACAGCGCGCGGAAAATTGTTATGGCATTTGGCGGCGCGCCGTCGCATTAAAAGCCCAAGTTCAACCCCAACCACAGGAGCAGGATCATGGGACTCGCAGGAACACAGACTGAAGCCAACCTCAAGGCGGCATTCGCCGGCGAAAGCCAGGCCAATCGCCGCTATCTCTATTTCGCCCAGAAGGCTGATGTCGAAGGCTATAACGATGTCGCCGCAGTATTCCGGTCGACCGCTGAAGGCGAAACCGGCCATGCCCATGGCCACCTCGAATATCTCGAGGAAACCGGCGATCCGGCAACCGGCCTGCCTATCGGTAACACGTCTAACAACCTCAAGGCGTCGGTCGCGGGCGAAACCCACGAATACACCGACATGTATCCAGGCATGGCCAAGACCGCCCGCGACGAAGGTTTCGACGAGATCGCTGACTGGTTCGAGACGCTCGCCAAGGCTGAAAAGAGCCACGCAGGCAAGTTCCAGAAGACGCTGGACTCGCTCGACGCCTAAGTCCCATGTGGATCCGGTCGGCAGCCCAAGGTTGCCGGCCGGATCCACTCCTTCATTCCTGACTGAACCCAAGGGGAGCCGCCATGGAAGGCAGCCTCGGAGCACCCACGCGCCATGTGATCCCGTGGCAGGACCCCGCCTGGTATGACGAAGCTGCGCTCGAGGCCGAGCTGCGCCGGGTTTACGATATCTGCCACGGCTGCCGCCGCTGCTTCAACCTGTGCGACAGCTTCCCGATCCTGTTCGATGCCGTCGACACGAGCCCCAACGAAGAGGTGAGTGACCTTTCCACGGCGCAGATCAAGACCGTCGTCGATGCCTGCACCCTGTGCGACATGTGTTTCATGACCAAGTGTCCCTATGTTCCGCCGCACGAGTTCGACCTTGATTTCCCGCACCTGATGCTGCGCCACCGCGCGGTTGAACATGCCAAGGGCAATACCCCGCTGGTCGACCGCGAACTGGCGAAGATGACCCGCAACGGCAAGCTGGGCTCGGCGCTGTCGGGCGCTGCCAATTGGGCGACCAAGGAAGGCAATCACCTGACCCGCCCGGTTATCGAGGCTGTCACCGGCATCGATGCCCGCGCCCATGTGCCGCCCTTCATGGACACCTCGCTGGTCAACAAGGCCGCGGCGCTGATCCCTGCGCCCAATCCCGATGGCCCGGCCTTTGGCCGAAAGGCCGTGCTCTATGCTGGCTGTCACGACAATTTCAACGACGGTACGCCGGGCGAAGCGGCGATCAAGGTGCTCGCGCACAATGGCGTGCAGCTGCGCGTCGAATATCCCGATTGCTGCGGCATGCCCAAGTTCGAGAACGGCGACTTGAAAGCCGTTGCCAGCGCGGCGGAGCGGATTTCCGCTTTCTTCGCACCGATGATCGAACAGGGCTGGGACGTGGTGCCACTAACCACCAGCTGCGCGCTGATGCTCAAGTTCGAATGGCCGCTGATCGAGCCGGAGAATGCCAATGTCGCGGCTCTGGCAAAGCACAGCTTCGATGTTTCGGAATATGTCGTGCGACTTGCAAAGGACGTCGGCCTCGCGCCCATCGAGGCCATGCCCAAGTCGATCGGCGTCCACTTTGCCTGCCACGCCCGCGCCCAGAACATGGGTCCCAAGGCGCTGGAAATGCTCAAGCTGATTCCCGAGGCCAAGCCTGCGCTCGCCGAGCGCTGTTCTGGCCACGGCGGCAAGTGGGGCATTTTCAAGCAGAATTTCGACCGCGCGATCAAGGTCGGCAAGACGACGGGCAAGAATCTGATGAAGGACAATCCCGATATTGTCGTCTCTGAGTGCCCGCTGGCCGGTCCGCATCTGCGGCAGGTCATCGAAGCGAACGGCGCGGAGCCGCCAGCCCGCATCGGCCATCCCATCGAAGTGATGGCCCAAGCTTACGGATTATAGACATGCCCCGCGATCAACGCACGATCATTGCCGCTGACCTCATGCCGATCCCGGACTATGAGCTGATCCGCAAAGACAAGAAGCAGGAGGCCATCGCCCGCAAGGCGCTGACCCGAATCAGTGTGGGTCCGAATGCCACGGCACTGTTTGAAACCTGGGATTCGATGTGGCTGCAGATCCAGGAAATGCTGCGGATCGAAAAGGGCGGCGAGGCGCAGATCGCCGACGAGCTCGCGGCCTATGATCCAATGGTGCCCAAGGGCGGCGAGCTGACTTGCACCCTGCTGTTTGAAGTGGCCGATGAAGTCCGGCGCGACGCGTTTCTGCGCACGATTGGCGGAATTGAGAACCACATTGCCCTGCAAGTCGGCACACATGTTGTCCGGGCGCGGCCCGAGGGCGATATCGAGCGCACCCGGGAGAGCGACGGCAAGGCCAGCGCCGTCCATTTCTTCCATTTCGATTTTTCGCCTGAGGCGGTTGCGGAATGGCGCGGCACGGATGCCACTGCGATGCTGGTGATCGATCACCCGGCCTATGGCCACGCTGCCTTGATCGGAGCGGACACGCGGGCATTTCTTGCCCGGGAATGCTTCAACTAGCACTACTTTGGCAGAAATCTGATTTTTGGGATTCCCAACGGACAAAATCACTGGTTCATAGAGAGCCAGCTTTTGTGGAGGCTGGCGATGGAAGCGGACTGGCGAAGCGAACTCGAGACCTGGCTTGCGCCGTTTGCCGCGGCG
>CANJCQ010000084.1 GCA_947473355.1 Sphingomonadaceae bacterium
CCGGCAAGGAGCAATATGTGCTCGAACTGGAAGTCGAAGGGCGGGTGATCGCGATCGAGGTCGATTCCTTTGCGCCGCTGGTAAACCTTCCCCAGAAAGGTCCCCAGCTCAGCCGCTCTGCCGCGCAGTTCCGCATGAATGACGAAATTGGCGGCGGGCTACTCGAGCGCTCGTTGAAAACGGAATTCGCACGCGGAGGCGAATATCGCGCGCAGCCGGAGGGCTGATCGCGATAATCGCCGCTATGGCTTCGTCGTAACCGCCGGCCCGGCCGCAGCGGTCGCCTTCATGGCGGCTGCATCTTCGGCGGAAATCCAGCGACCGGCCAACAGGCGGTCGGTCGCGGCGGAGAATTTCGCAAGGTAGGCCGCCTGATCGGGATAGAGCGCCTTCATGGTCTCTAACGAGAATGGCCGTTTCGCGCCGGTGACGCCGCCAAAGCCGCCAGGGGTCAGATAGCCGGTATACGCGGCAGTGGGGGCCTCGATATAGGACATGCGCAGCCCGCCAATCGCATTGCCGTTCGCATCGCGCCGGATTTCGCGCTTCGCATCGAGGGCAATGCCGCGGGCCAGTGGCGGCCTGATGCCTTGCCGCGCCCACAGCTCCAGATTGCGGAACGCCCCGCGCACCAGCGGTTGCCAGATGAAATCGTTGGGCTTTGCGCCCGCAGGGATCAGATTGGGCGCACCGGCCGAGCCGGGCATCTGCATGCCAGCCTTGATCATGTCGGGGATGGGCGCGAAGCTGATCCGGTCTGCCGGCAGCCCCGGCACATCGCCCGCGCGGTGCGAAGCCCCGGCGACTTCATAGGTGACGATTCCGCCGCGGCGGCTGAACATGTCGGGCTGATGGGTATGGCGCGCCTGCCACATCTCGCCTTCGGATGAGATCGAGATAAAAGGCACATCCGGCACGGTCAGCTTCTGCGCCGGATCCTCCAGCGCTACGTCGGCAGCACATTGGTTGATGCGGATCATCGCCGGGCCGACCACGCCGAGGTAGCCATCATAGACCGGCTTGCCATCCGGAGTGCGGTAGCGGTCATGGAAGCCCGCGATCCAGGTGCGGATGTAGATCGAGCTCTGCGAAACACCGGTCATAAAGACCCACGGGTTGCTGAAGCCGGGCAGGATGGCGCTGCGCTGGTCGCTCTTGAGCAGTTGGCCCAGTTGCCCGAGCATGTCCCAGACCAGCCCATCCTCATATTGTGGCCAGCTGCTCACCGCGCCGGACTTGGCCATGGCTTCGAGGGCTTCCTTGCCGCCGGCCATATAGGTCGGGATCATCGTCGGCTGGGCACAGCGTGCTTGCGGCGGAGCGGGATTGCTCCAATCGAGCGGGGCATAGCGAACCGGATCGAACTTTTTGAGCGCATTGGCGGTCACCGCCTTGGTGGTGATGCCAATCCACACATCGCCCTGTTTCACCATTTGCGCGAAATCAGTGGGGCCACCAAAATCGAGATTGAGGCTGGCGTTGAGCACGGTGACTTCGACATTGCCGCCGAATTTCGCCGCATCGCGCGGGCGTATGACGAGGATGCGCGTCACATATTTGCCGGGGCCAGCGATCACTTTCACCCCGCGCCCGGAGCCCGTCCAGTCATAGGTATTGGCCTGTCCGGTGAGGAAGTACTCGTCCTCGACATAGCCCGCCGAGGCGATGGCAGCCTGCGCGCCGAGGAAGGGGCGCGAATCCTTGGTTACCGCGATTGGCCCTGTGACCTGCGGCAAGGCCTGCGGCGCTGCATCGGCAGGCTTGGCAGCAGCAAGGTTAGGCTGGGCCAGCAGCAGGGAGGCCACGATGGGCGCCAAGATCTTGATTGTGTGCATTGTTCCCTCCTGCTTGCCAATCTTGTGTGACGAACCTCGCAATGTCCGTCAGATCTCTGTCATCGCGGGCTCAAGCGTTGCTTCGCGGCCCACGGCCTCGCCACTGGCAGATTCTGGTCCGATGAACGCACCCGGATAGCGGCCGGTGAACTCTTCGCGCTCAAATGTCGGAATGCCGCCCACCAGCGTCAGCCGCATCGGCGCGGGGTCGCGGGTATAGCGATAGGTGCGGCTCTTGCCGTCGGGCACATCCCAGATCTTCTTTTCAGGCCGCATCTCGATCTCGTCGAGATTGAACACCGTGATATCGGCAGCCTTGCCGACTGCTATCACGCCGCGATCATGCAGGCCGAAGAATTCGGTGTGCCGCCCGGTGAGCATATGCACGCCCTGTTCGATTGAGAGTATCTGGCGGTCGCGCACGAATTCGGTGAGCACGAAGACGCTGTAACCCGCGCCGCAGAACAATTTGCCGTGCGCGCCCGAATCCGAGACATTGGCCAGCGTGTGGCTATCCTTGAGCAGCTCCACCACCAGATCCTCGTCCAGCGCCCAACTCTTCTTGAGCAGCACTGATTCCTGGCCATTGTTGAGCAACCATTCGGCGAGCGCGTCGGAAGCGTGGGCAATATGTTCGGCCTGCATGTATTCGGCCAGCGTGATGCCGGTCGGGCCATGGCCGCTCTCGCTTTCCCGCAAGGTCAAAGCCGAAGGATCGTTGAGGTAGGAATGATCGAACTGGCTGTCCCAAGCTGCGCGCGCGCTGGCGCGCCAGGCCGGATCGGCGAGACGCGCTGCCTTTACTTCCCACGATTCCAGATCAGTCAGTTCCTGCCAGACCGGATTGCCGTTCTGGGCGAAGACCAGCGTTCGCGAGAAATTGATTACGGAGGTGAAGGAAATCACCAGAAAGCTCGAAAAAAATTCGAGCCCCTTCGCCTTGAATTGCCGGTGAAGTTCCTGCGCGCGGGGCAATTGGTCGGCTTGATACTCGATCACCGGCATGCCGATCCACTGCATCCGCACGCCCGCCTCCGCGGCAAGGCGGCCCATCCGCTCGACCGTGTCATTGCCGGTCTTGCGCATGAAATGATCGACGATGACCTGAAAAGTCGCGCCCTGATGCCGGGCCAGCACGCCGAGCAGCGCGGCCAATTCGGCATCGTCCGCCAGCTGCGATGGCAAGGGGCGGTCGTATTTGTCAAAATCGAGGAAGTTGGAGGAAAGCCCCATCGCGCCCGCCGCCAGCGCATCGTCCAGCATGGCGCACATCGCGGCGACTTCCGCAGCAGTCGCGACGCGGGTCCAGCAATCCTGCCCCATCACGCACAGCCGCATGGCGATGTGGCCGCAGAACGCCGCATAGTTCAGCGGCAGGCTGACCTTGCCTTCCATCGAGGCCTTGTATTCGCGCCATGATTGCCAGTCCCACGGCACCAGCTTGCGCATCGGCTCTTCGGGAATGTCTTCGAAGAAATTGAAGATATCGATGATATTCTGCTTTTCCGCCTCGGTCCGGGGGGCGGGCGCCAGCGAGAAGCCGCAATTGCCGTTGATCGACGTCGTCGCGCCATAGCCGGGCAGAGGTTCCATGTTCGGGTTCCACCAGACGCCGCCGTCCCAGTGGTTGTGCATTTCGATAAAGCCGGGGGCGACATAACAGCCGACGGCATCGAACACCCGTTCGCCCCTGCCGGCAGCCAAATCAGGGCCCAGCTCGGTGATGCGGCCATCGGCAACGCGGACATCGGCAGCAAAGGCAGGTGCGCCGGTGCCGTCGACGATGGTGCCGCCCTTGATCAGCATGCGATAACTCATGGCTTCCTCCCAAAGGGCTTTGCGCCCGACTGTTTCCTTGCGGCAGAGCCAAAACCTCTCGACCCGACGTTGCAAGCGGGCCAGGCTTTCATCGAAAGCCCCCCATGATTTAGCCAGCTCCGCTGAATACTACTCCAGCGGGGGCTGGTGACAATACACTTCCGTCATTGTAATTTTGTCGCGCGTCTCAATCAGACAAATTGATGATTCGCGGCGAAGTTCTGGGCGAAAATTCACGCCGCAAGGGGCCACTTCCTCTTTACTGATTTCGGTTCCAGACCTTGATTTGATAGCGGGGCAGGGGCCTGCCTGCCACCGCGGCGTCAAATGCGAAAAGTCCGCCGGCCAGTGGTTGCTGCGCAAGTTGGGCTGCATCGAGCCCGGTCCGCGCCGTTGTGACGAAGGCAGTGCGCAGGTTTGGCCCACCGAAAGCGAGCTTTGTCACGCGGGCGCAGGGTAGATCGACGTGCAGCAGCAAGGTGCCGTCGGGCGCATAGCGCCGCACGCCCCAGCCGTCCCACAGGGCAACCCAGAGGCAATCCTCGCTATCGAGCACGACACCGTCCGGATGGCCGTCCGCCTCATCCAGCTGGAGAAACAGTTTGGGTGAGGCGATGCTCGGGCCATCGCCAATAGCATAGTGCCAGATGCTGCGCCGGGCAGAATCGACGAAATAGAGCGCGCGCGCATCGGTAGTGACAGCGGGGCCGTTGGTGACGATGGCCTTTGCTGGCATTTCGTGTAGCTCGCCCCGGTCGAGGCAGTAGAGCGCGCCCGTCACCAGCGCTTCGTCGTCGTCCATGGTGCCCAGCCATAGCCTGCCCAATGCATCGACTGTCGCGTCGTTGGTGCGGTTGTGGGCTGGCATGGCGATTGTGGCGATCCGGTCGGCCAACTGGCCACCGGCCAGCCGGTAGATGGCACCTTCAGAGCCGACGATCATGCCGCCGTCAGCTGCTGGCACGATAAAGCTGGGCTTGCCGCCAGTGGCGAAACTTTCGTTGGCCCCAGTTGCGGGGCAGTGCCGGTGGACCGAGCCGCTCTTGATATCGACAAACCACAGCGCCTGCTCGATTGGACACCAGGCAGGACCTTCGCCCAATTGGGCGCCGACATCCCAGACAAGCCTGACTTCCGGGCTCACGCAGTTGTCTTCGTCTTGCTGCCCCAGATGGCGTACCACAGCACATAAAGCTCGCAGGCAGCGGTAAGGAAGAAACTCTGCTGCAGGCCGTAACGGTCGGCCAGCCAGCCTTGCACCACAACCAATGCGCCGCCGGCAATCGCGGTGATCAGCAGGCCCGAGCCCTCCTCGGTCAATGGACCAAGATCCTTGATGCCGAGCGCAAAGATCGTCGGGAACATGATCGAATGACACAGACCGACCAGGATCAGCGCCCACATCGCTATCGGGCCGTGCAGCGTCGCCGCCGCCAGCATCACCACCAGCGCGGAGAGCGAGAAGGCCGCGAGCACTTTGTTCGCCGGGATCGTGCGCATCAGCCAGGCCCCGGCAAACCGCCCGACCATCATTCCGCCCCACAGCAGGATCAGGTAGTTGGCGGCAGTGGCGTGAGTCATGTTGCCGATGCTGGGCTGCGAGACGAAGTTGATGAACAGGTTGGCCACGCCGATCTCGGCGATTAGGTAAATGAAGATCGCCGGCACGCCCCACACCAGATTGCGGTGGTTCCACAGCGACAGGTGCTTGCGCTGTTCGGCATTGGCGCGCTGGGTTTCTTCGCCCAGCGTGGGCAGGCTGGCGCGCGAGAGCACGAAGGCCAGCACCACCAGCACCACCGCCACCAGCGCATAGGGCAATTGCGTGGCCAGCGCGTCAGCTGTGCGCTGCTCCAGGCTGAGCGCGCCGCCTTCCATCGTCGTGCCCGAAACGGTGCGGCTGAGGATCAGGTAGCCGCCGAAATAGGGCGCGAAGAATGTGCCCATCGAGTTGAACGCCTGCACCAGCGTAAGCCGCGATTCAGACGTTTCCGCCGGGCCGATAACCGCGACATAGGGATTGGCCGCGACCTGCAGCAGCGCTATGCCGCAGGCGATCACGAACAGCGCGACCAGCGTAACTTCGTAGGAAGGCATCCGCGCCGCCGGGATCATGCCCAGCGATCCCACCGCCATGATCAGCAGGCCAATGACGATGGCCTTCTTGTAGCCCACCCGCTCGATCAGGAAGGCCGATGGCATCGAGGCGACGAAATAGGCGATGAACCAGACCGACTCGATCAGCGTCGTCTGGGTGTAGTTCAGCTCGAACACACTGCGCAGGTGCGGCAGCAGCGTGTTGTTGATGACGGTGATGAAGCCCCACATGAAGAACAGGCTGGCAAGCAGCGCCAATGTGCGGCCATAGCCCTTGCCGGGCGCTTCGCCCTGGCCATCAGCCACTGAAACCCCCGATGTCGGAACCGGTCCGGCCATTTTCATCCTCCCGTATGTTGTCATTTCATTAGTAGGAGTATAACCAAGGCGGGTCAATTGGCAGATTCGGAGCCGAACCGGCAATGCACGCAACGACGCGCATGCGGGTTATCTGGACAGGAGAGAGATGATGAAATTGAGCGCATTTACCCAAAGCACCGCGGCGATCGCGCTTGTCTTCTCCTGCCAGGCAGGGGCGCAGTCGGTCGAAGCGCCGGCTCCGGCCGCCGCCGCACCGGCTCCGGCCGCCGCAGCGCCGGCGACAGCCGCGTCGGCAGCCAACCCCGCCGAAGTCGGCCCGCTGACCATTGCCGCCGACAAGCCCGGTGCCGTGATCAACCGCGACATCTTCGGCCAGTTCGCCGAACATCTTGGCAAGGGCATCTACGGCGGCATCTGGGTCGGCCCCAATTCAAAGATACCCAACGTGCGCGGCATCCGCAGCGATGTCGTTGGCGCGCTCAAGGCGATCAAGGTGCCGGTGGTGCGCTGGCCGGGCGGCTGCTTCGCCGATGAATACCACTGGAGAGATGGCGTTGGCCCACGCCGCAAGGTGACGACCAATACCACCTGGGCAGGCTCGGGCGAGCCAAACACTTTCGGCACGCACGAATTCATGGATTTTGCCGAGCAGATCGGCACCGAAGCCTATATCTCGATCAATGTCGGTTCGGGCACGGTGCAGGAAGGGGCCGAATGGCTCGAATACATGACCGCAACCGGCCAGACCACCGCCGCGCGCGAACGTGCCGCCAATGGCCGCACTGCGCCCTACCGGGTGAAATACATCGGCCTCGGCAACGAAATGTGGGGCTGCGGCGCGCCGTATTCGGGCGAAGAATATGTCACGAAGATGAAGGTCTTCGCCCACTTCCTGCACAACTATAATCCCGAGCAGGCGGCGCCGCGCGTCGATTTCTCGGTCATTGCCAAAGACCTGATGTCGGGCAAGCCGATGGATTCGCTGCCCAGCAACCCCAAGAGCATGCAGCGGATCGCCGCCGGGCCGAACAGTTCCGACCCGTCCTACACCGAAGTGATCATGAAGGCGTGGAAGGCCCGCAGCCCGATCTATTGGGACATCAACGGCATCTCGCTGCACCAGTACACCTGGGGATCGATGCCGTTCAACGAGCCGTCGACCGGCTTTGGCGAGAAGGAATATGCCAATTTCCTGATGCAGACGCAGTGGATGGACCGCACGGTGCGCAAGCATGTGGAGATCATGGACCGCTATGATCCCAAGAAGCACGTCGCACTGATCGTCGACGAATGGGGGGTCTGGCTGAAACCGGAGGCCGGCACCGAACAGATGCACCTCATCCAGCAGAATTCGCTGCGTGACGGCATTACCGCGGCAATGAACATCAACATCTTCGCTCGCCACGCCGACCGCGTGCGCATGACCAACATCGCGCAGATGATCAACGTGTTGCAGGCCATGATCATGACCGACGGGCCGAAGATGGTGCTGACCCCGACCTATCACGTCTACAAGATGTATGTGCCATTCCAGGATGCCACCTACCTGCCGGTCACGTTCAACGCCGGCCAGTACAAGTTTGGCGCGATCAGCCTGCCGCGCGTCGATGCACTTGCCGCGCGCGGTGCGGACGGCAAGGTTTACCTGTCGCTGGTCAATCTCGACCCCAATGCCGAGACCGAGGTGGCCGCCGAGGTGCCAGGCGTTGCCGCCAGCAGGGCCGTGGGCGAAGTGCTGACAGCGGCGAGCTTCGCCACAGTCAACACTTACGATGCGCCGAATGCCGTCCAGCCCCGGCCATACAGCGCCGTCGCAACAGACGGCAAGCTGATGCTGCGGCTGCCGCCGCATTCGGTGACCGTGGTTCGCCTCGAGCCCTGATCCGGCCTCGGCCAAGCGAAAGGTCTTCCGATGAAGAGCGAGAAACTGATCCCCCTAGCCGCCGCGGCCCTGCTCGCCGCGACCGGCGGGGCCCATGCGGCAACGGCGGAACGTTCGTCCGCCGGGCCACTGCGCAGCGGCACCGATGTCGAAGCCGTGACCCTGCGCAACGCCGCCGGAGTTTCGGCGCGCATCATTGCCTATGGCGCGACACTGCAATCGCTGGTCGCGCCTGACGCCAAAGGCAGGAAGGCCGATATCGTGCTCGGCCATGACACCGCTGCCGAATACGAGGCGACGCAGGACTACTTCGGGGTGACGGTGGGCCGTTTCGCCAACCGCATCGCCAAGGGCCGCTTCACACTGGATGGCACTGTCTACCAGCTGCCGCTCAACAACGGGGCGAACACGCTGCACGGCGGCGGCAACGGCTTTGACCGGCAATTGTGGAAGGTCGAATCGGTCACCAGCGGCCCCAAGGCCTCGGTGGTGCTGTCGCTGACCAGCCCGGACGGCGCTTCGGGCTATCCAGGCGAAGTGAAGACCACGGTGACCTATTCGCTCGACGAGCGCGGCAGCCTCACCATCGCTTTCACCGCGACGACGAGCAAGCCGACGATCATCAACATGACCAACCACGCACTGTTCAACGTGGCGGGGCACTGCGCGCGCGAAGGCGCGATGCACCAGCGGCTGACGATGCCGGCCAGCCGCTATACCCCGGTTGACGATACCCTGATCCCCACCGGCGAACTGCGCGCCGTCAGGGGGACGGTGTTCGATTTTACCCGCGGCCGGGTGCTGGGCGCTGGCCTGCGCGACGGCACCGATGCGCAGATCCGCATCGGGCGCGGGTATGATCACAACTGGGTGCTCGACAAAGGCCAGACGGCGACGCCTCAGCTTGCCGCGCGCGTGCTTGATCCCGCCTCGGGGCGCGTGCTCGAAGTGCTCTCCACCGAGCCCGGTCTGCAGATGTATACTGGCAACTTCCTCGATGGATCGAACATCGGCAAAGGTGGCTGCGTCTACCGCATGGGCGACGGCTTCGTGCTGGAGCCGCAGAAATTCCCCGACGCGCCCAACCGGCCCGAGTTCGGTTCGGCACGGCTCGATCCTGGGCAAACCTATCGCCACACGATGGTGCTGCGCGTGAGCACGGCCAAGTGACGCGGAAGCTTCGCTCGGCCGCCTGGTTCGACAATCCCGACAATATCGACATGACCGCGCTCTATCTGGAGCGTTACCTGAACTTCGGCCTCAGCCTTGAGGAACTGCGCTCGGGCAAGCCGATCATCGGCATTGCCCAGACCGGCAGCGATCTATCACCGTGCAACCGCCATCACCTGGTGCTGGCCGAACGCGTGCGTGAGGGCATCCGCGAGGCGGGCGGCATTGCCATCGAATTCCCGGTTCACCCGATCCAGGAAACCGGCAAGCGGCCCACTGCCGGGCTCGACCGCAACCTGGCCTATCTTGGCCTTGTCGAAGTGCTCCACGGCTATCCGCTCGATGGGGTAGTGCTGACCATTGGCTGCGACAAGACCACACCGGCCGCGCTGATGGCGGCGGCGACAGTGAACCTGCCCGCCATCGCGCTTTCGGTCGGCCCAATGCTCAATGGCTGGCACGCGTCGAACAAGCTGGGCGGCGAGCGCACCGGCAGTGGCACTATCGTGTGGAAGGCGCGCGAAATGCTGAGCCGGGGCGAGATCGACCACGAAGGCTTCATCAAGCTGGTCGCCAGTTCCGCCCCTTCGACCGGCTATTGCAACACCATGGGCACGGCGACGACGATGAACAGTCTGGCCGAAGCGCTTGGCATGTCGCTGCCCGGTTCCGCCGCGATCCCCGCGCCCTATCGCGACCGGCAGGAGAACGCATACCATACCGGCAAGCGCATCGTGGATATGGTGCGCGAGGACCTGAAGCCCTCCGACATCATGACGCGCGAAAGCTTCCTCAACGCCGTGGTCGTCAATTCGGCGATCGGCGGCTCGACCAATGCACCGATCCACCTTGCCGCTATCGCCCGCCACATGGGGGTCGAGCTGGCCCTGCGCGACTGGCAGGACCATGGCCACAAGGTGCCCTTGCTGGTCAACATGATGCCGGCGGGCGAATATCTGGGCGAAGACTATTATCATGCCGGTGGCGTTCCGGCGGTGGTGAATCAGCTGATGAGCGCGGGCTTGATCCACGAGAATGCGCTGACCGTGACCGGGCGCAGCATCGGCGACAATTGCCAGGGCGCCGAGATTTCGGACGAGCGCGTCATCCGGCCGTTCGCCCAGCCGCTGCTCAAAGACGCGGGCTTCATCGTCCTGTCGGGCAACTTGTTCGATGCGGCGATCATGAAGACCAGCGTCATCTCGCCCGAATTCCGCGCGCGCTACCTCAGCACGCCCGGCGATTCCGAGGCCTTTGAGGGCAAGGTCGTCGTGTTCGACGGTCCGGAAGACTATCACGCCCGCATCGACGATCCGGCGCTGGAAATCGATATAAACACGCTGCTGGTGATGCGCGGTGCCGGGCCCATCGGCTATCCCGGCGCGGCGGAAGTGGTAAATATGCGCGCGCCGGTCTATCTGCTGCGCGAAGGCATACGTGATCTGCC
The DNA here is from genome assembly GCA_947473355.1 of Sphingomonadaceae bacterium. Taxonomy (GTDB): domain Bacteria; phylum Pseudomonadota; class Alphaproteobacteria; order Sphingomonadales; family Sphingomonadaceae; genus Novosphingobium. The sequence goes on from CANJCQ010000084.1 coordinate 10,571, forward strand.
ATGCCTGGGCGATGGCCGCCAATCGGGCACCAGCGCCAGCCCCTCGATCCTGAATGCCTCGCCGGAAGCCGCAGCGGGTGGCGGGCTGGCTTTGCTGCAAACCGGTGACCGCGTGCGCATCGATCTGGCGCGCGGGACTGCCGACGTGTTGCTGCCCGACGTGGAGCTCGCCATGCGCCGCTCCGCGCTCAAGGAATCGGGCGGCTATGCCTATCCGCCGTCGCAGACGCCGTGGCAGGCCATCCAGCGCTCACTGGTCGGCCAGCTCGATAGTGGCGCGATCCTTGAAGGGTCGGAAGCATTTCAGCGGATTGCCCAGACGCGCGGGCTGCCCAGAGACAATCATTAAGGCGACAATCATTAGGTTCGCCACAAGGCGGCAGTTCAAGGAGCTTTTTGAGTGACTATCGACGGGTCCATATTGATCGGCGCGCGCGCGGTTCGCTGCAGCGCGACATTCCATGCGGTCAATCCCGCCACCGGCGAAGCCCTGCCGCAAGCCTATTGCGAGGCGACGGCGGAGGATGTTGCCCAGGCCTGCGCGCTGGCAGAAGCAGCCATCCCGCTATTTGCCGCGCTCGAACCGGAGCGCCGCGCCCAGTTCCTCGAAGCGGTCGCCGATGCAATTGTCGCCATCGGAGACGACCTGATCACGACTGCCATGGCCGAAACCGGCCTGCCCCGCGCCCGGCTGGAGAATGAACGCGGCCGCACCACCGGCCAGCTTCGCATGTTCGCGAGCGAGTTGCGCAAGGGCGAGTGGCTGGACGTCACTATCGACCCGGCGCTGCCTGAGCGCGCCCCGCCGCGTGCTGACCTCAGGCGCATGAATGTCGCACTTGGCCCGGTTGCGGTGTTCGGCGCATCAAACTTCCCGCTCGCCTTCTCGGTCGCGGGCGGCGACACAGCCTCGGCGTTGGCGGCAGGCTGCCCGGTCGTGGTGAAAGGCCACCCGGCGCACCCCGGCACCGGCGAACTTGTCGCGCGCGCCGTGCTTGCCGCCGCCGCGGCCTGCGGGTTGCCCGATGGCACCTTTTCTTTCCTCCCCGGGACATCCAACGATCTCGGCGCAGCACTTGTTGCCGACCCGCGCATCAAGGCGGCCGGCTTCACCGGTTCGCGCAGTGGCGGGCTTGCCCTCGTCGCCGTGGCCGCAGCGAGGTCGGAGCCGATCCCGGTCTTTGCCGAGATGAGCAGCATCAATCCTGTGGTCCTGCTACCGCAAGCGCTTGCGTCTCGCGCCGAGGCGCTGGGCACCGGTTTTGCGGGATCCCTGATGCTGGGGGCAGGGCAGTTCTGCACCAATCCGGGGGTGGTGATCGCCATCGACGGGCCGGGGCTTGACCGCTTCGTGGCCTCGGCGGCTGAAGCCATGGCTGCGGCCGAACCGCCGGTGATGCTCACTCCCGGGATTCACGCGAACTATGCTGCCGGGGTTGCCGCACTGGATGCAAATCCTGCCGCGCACGCACTCGCGCATGGGCAGACTACGTCAGCCCCCACCCGCTGCACTGCTGCCCTGTTTGAAACGACGGCAGCCGCATTCCTCGCCGACAGGGCCCTTGGCCACGAAGTGTTCGGCGCGGCATCGCTCGTGGTGCGCTGCGCGGATATGGCCGAAGTTGCGCAAGTTGTCGCCGGGCTGGAAGGCCAGCTCTCCGCGACGATCCACATGGATGATGCCGACAGCGCGGGCGCCGCCGCGCTGTTGCCGATGCTACAGGCCAAGGCGGGGCGGGTGCTGGCAAATGGCTGGCCGACCGGCGTCGAGGTTTGCCCGGCCATGGTGCATGGCGGCCCCTTTCCCGCCACCAGCGATGCACGCACGACGTCGGTCGGGACGCTGGCGATGGCCCGTTTCCTGCGGCCGGTCTGCTATCAGGACATTGCCGATGCTCTGCTGCCGCCAGCCTTGCAGGCTACCAATCCGTGGCAGTTGCCGCGCACGATTGAAGGCGAGAGGGAGGCCTGACGATGATCCGCTCGCTGATCCAGTTCTCGAAACATGGCCAGCGCGGGGTCGCCGCGCTTGATGCCGAGGGGCGCGCCTTTGCCGTAAGCGGCGCCGAAACAACCTTGCAATTGGCGCAGCAGGCGCTGGCCGCCGGATCGTCGCTCGCCGCATTGGCAGAGCAACGCCTGGGCGAGCCGGTCGATCTGGCTGACCTGACGCTGCTATCGCCGATCGATCATCCTGACACCGCCCATCTGCTGGTGTCCGGCACCGGCCTGACACATCTGGGTTCCGCCGAAGGGCGCGACAAGATGCACAAGGCGGCGGCAGGTGGCGAGAACCTGACCGATTCGATGCGGATGTTCCTGATGGGCGAAGAGGGCGGCAAGCCTGCGCCGGGCATGGCCGGGGTGCAGCCCGAATGGTTCTACAAGGGCGATGGCTCTATCCTCGCCGCGCCCGGAGCGCCGCTCGCCATGCCCGCCTTTGCCGAAGACGGCAGCGAGGAGCCTGAAATCGCGGGTATCTACCTGATCGGCGATCTCGGCCAGCCGCTGCGGCTGGGCTTTTGCATGGGCAACGAATTTTCCGACCATGTCACCGAGCGCGGCAACTATCTATGGCTCGCCCACTCCAAATTGCGCCAGGCGGCCCTCGCGCCTGAACTACGCCTCGGCGAGCTTCCCAACGATGTGCGCGGCATCAGCCGGATTCGCCGCGACGGGGAAGTGGTCTGGGAGAAGCCGTTCCTTTCGGGCGAGGCGAACATGTCGCACTCCATTGCCAATCTCGAGCATCACCATTTCAAGAACCGCCTGTTCCGGCGGCCTGGTGATCTGCATGTCCACTTCTTTGGCACCGCAACATTGTCTTTCTCCGATGGCCTGCAGACGCAGCTCGGCGATGTGTTCGAACTGGAGTCCGATGCCTTCCTGCTGCCGCTGCGCAATGCATTGCAGCGAGCGCCGGACGAAGGATTCGTAGCGGTGACGGCGCTATGACTCAGACTATCCGCATGGGTCTGGTCGGCCTCGGCAAAATCGCCCGTGACGAACATCTCCCTGCAATCGCCCACACCGAAGGGGCGGAACTGGTCGCGGTCGCTAGTCGCAATGCCTCTGAGGAAGGCTATGGCCACTATCCCGATCTTGCCGCCATGCTGGCAGGCCAGCCAGACATTGACGCGGTGATCCTGTGCCAGCCGCCGCAAGTTCGTTACGAGGCGGCTCGCGAAGCCTTGCTGGCAGGCAAGCATGTGTTCCTGGAAAAACCGCCCGGGGCGACCCTGTCGGAAGTCGATGCGCTGGTCGAAATAGCCGATCAACAAGGCGTCACACTCTACGCTAGCTGGCACTCGCGCTATTCGGCTCCGGTGGAACAGGCGCGGGCCTGGTGTGCTGGACGAGCGTTGACCCGTGTCGAAATCAACTGGAAGGAAGATGTCCGCCGCTGGCACCCCGGGCAGGAGTGGATCTGGGAGGCGGGCGGTTTCGGTGTGTTCGATCCGGGCATCAATGCGCTGTCGATCCTGACCGAAGTGCTGGATGACCGGGTCCGGCTGATCGATGCGACATTGCACATCCCAGCGGGCCGCGCCGCGCCTATCGCTGCCGAAATGGCCATGGCGACAGCGGGCGGCGTGCCAATCAGTGCTGCCTTCGACTGGCGCCAGACAGGTCCGCAAATATGGCAGATCCTGTTCGAGACGGGTGACGAGCATTACCTCTTTGCTCAGGGCGGCGACGATGCGGCGAACACCGCTTCCGGCGAAGAATCTGCGATTTCGCACGAATACCGCGCCATGTATCGCCGCTTTGTCGATCTGGTGCGCATGGGAGCCAGCGATGTCGATGTCGCGCCCTTGCAACTGGTCGCCGATGCTTGCCTTCGCGGTACAACCTGCATCACCGAGCCGTTCGAAGATATGGAATGAACCCGATAGACACCTCGCGAGAAAAGGCTCGATCCCCGGCCAGGCGGGAGCCTCGCGGCACTGGACGCCGCCACCACGGCGCCATTGCCCAGAAGCTGGGCGAGGCGATCCTGTCGGGTGAATATACACCAGGACATGTGCTGGGTGCCGAAGTTGTTGCCGCAGAAGAGCTCGGCGTGTCGCGCACCGCCTATCGCGAAGCCGTGCAGGTTTTGACAGCCAAGGGCCTTGTCGAAAGCAGGCCAAAGACGGGGACGCGCGTTCTGCCGCGTGACCGCTGGAACCTGCTCGACCCGGAGGTGCTCGCATGGGCCTTTGCCGGAGCGCCGGACATCCGGTTCATCCGCGATCTGTTTGAACTTCGCGCCATCATCGAGCCAGCTGCTGCAGAGTTGGCCGCCCGGCGGCGCAATGAAGCAGACCTGAGAGTGATGGAGTCGGCCCTGATTGAGATGCAAGAGCACACATTATCGAGCGAAGCGGGCCGCGCTGCCGACCGGGATTTCCACACCGCAATTCTGCGCGCGACCCGCAACGATGCGCTTATAGTGCTAAGCTCCAGCATCGGCGCGGCAGTGAACTGGACAACCCAGTTCAAGCAACGCGCGCGCGCGCTGCCTCGTAATCCGATTCCCGACCACCATCGCGTCTATGACGCTATTGCCGCAGGCAAAGCCAAGGCTGCGGGTGATGCCATGCGCGCGCTGGTGGCGCTCGCCCTCGACGATACGAGCCGGTCGATGGAATGACGCAACTGCATCATGGTCGGACTCAGCAACCAAACCTTCCCATCAGGGGTTCATTCCCGCCACCCCCAAGGCACCAGTCGAGCGTCAGCGAGTTCGTTCAATCCTAAATCCCCACAACCCCTAGTCACCTGGAACTGAAGTTAATAATATTATAAGGGCGGGTCTTCCGTGATAGGAGGGCCTGATGGCGAACAGGTTTGCGAAGGGCCGTCCGATGGCGGCGCTGGTATTGTCGGCTGACGAGCGTTCCTATCTGGAACGCCAGGTTC
>CANJCQ010000085.1 GCA_947473355.1 Sphingomonadaceae bacterium
GAACAATCCGGCGTTCCGCCAAGCGTAGAAATATCGGCGCACTGTCGAGACCGGCGGGAAGCATTTGGGCAGCATCCGCCACGCGCCACCGCTCGATGCAACGTAAAGCAGCGCATTCACGACCTCGCGCATGTCTGTCGTGCGCCGCCAGCACAGTCCGTCAGCAAAGGCGGCGCGCCATCAAATTGGATTAGGGAAATGATACTTCTCGACCTTGCGCGCGACGCAAGCCGGATCACAGGAAAGCGTCCAACCGCAACCGCAAAGGGCAAGTTTGAAAATCTATGCAGCGCTGTGCTTTATGCAATTGGCATAGGCCAAAGCGGTTTAACCAGTGCAATCGAGCGACTTATCAAGAAACACAACACTGATATCGCGCACTGGAACGCCACCTGATGGATCGCCTTGGGCCTACCTGCATAATCGATGCCAATAGCCTGAAGGTTATGCCGCTGGCAGCAACAGATGCCCGTGCGACCATACACGCATGCCCCGGAAAACCGACCCGCATGATGCCAACGAACGCCAAAGTCTGTTGGCCGATGGGCTGCGCGTCGAGCTGGTCAATCTTGGATCCGACACCCCGATTTCTGCAGCTGAGCTCGATGCGCTTGAACAGCTTCTGGGCCCAGATTTGCGCCAGATGTTATCCTACTAACCCGCCAGCCCTCGCCGCGGCTGGCCAAAGCCGCAAGTGAGAGGCCAACATGGCATTTGCAACCACGCCAACACCTGCCCAGCCAAAGCGTGTAGCGCTGTACCTCAGGGTAAGCACCGGCCGCCAGGCAGAGGGTGATGTGTCGATCCCTTCGCAGCGCGATGTCACCCGCCGGTTTTGCGAAGCTCAGGGCTGGGAGCTCACTTGTGAATTTGTGGAACCCGGCGCTTCGGCCACCGATGACCGCAGGCCTGTGTTCCGGCGCATGCTAGAGGAAGCATCGCGCCCTGATCGCCGGTTTGATGTGATCTGTGTCCACGCCTTCTCGCGCTTCTACCGGAATGGCGCTGAGATGGAGCTCACCATCCGCCGTTTGCGCAAGCAGGGCGTCGAGGTCATCTCGATGAGCCAGCCCACCGGTGATGATCCGAGCCAGCAGCTCATGCGCCAGATCATCGGCATCTTTGATGAATATACCTCCCGCGAGAACGGCAAGAACGTCAGCCGCTCGATGCGCGAATCCGCCAAGCAGGGGTTCTGGAACGGTGCCACCGCGCCGCTCGGCTATTGCATCGTTGAGGCCGAGAAGCGCGGATCCAAGATCAAGAAGAAGCTAGCGGTCGACGCAGTCGAGGCAGAACTCGTGCGTCTGATTTTCACGCTCTACGCGCAAGGCATCGATGGAGCTCCCCCGCTCGGGGTCAAGGACACCACCAAGTGGCTCAACGCCAAGGGCTATCGCACCCGCAAAGGTGCCGCGTTCGGCGTCGGCCCCATCCATGGTATCCTGACCAACCAGGCCTATGGGCTGGGCATCTGCCGCTATGGCGTTCGCAATGCGCGCACCAAAGAGCTCAATGATCCCGAGAGCGTCGTCGAGATCACCGTGCCCACCATCGTGCCCTTGCCGCTGTTCGAGGCGGTGCAGGCCAAGCTTACCCGCAACAACTCCAAGGTGACCGCCCCTCGGGTGGTAAACGGCCCGATACTGCTGACTGGCCTTGCTGTGTGTGCCACCTGCGGGTCAGGCATGACCCGCACCGGCACCCAGCGTCAGAACCGTTCCTACAGCTATTACAGTTGCGCCGGCTGTCACCAGAAAGGACCATCGGTCTGCAAGGGGAGGCATATCCCGCTGGCCAAGCTTGACGACCTGATCCTCACCAACGTCAAGGATCAGCTCCTCACCCCGGAACGCCTCGAGAATATCTTGTGTAAGCTTGTCGAGCGGCGCACCTCGCGTCAGGCTGAGGTTGCCGAGCGGCGCTGTGCCCTCGAAGCCCAGCGCGACAAAGCCAAGGACAAGCTAGCCAGGCTTTACCGAGCTATCGAAGATGGCGTGGTGGAACTTGATGCAGATCTCAAGGGCCGCATCCAAGCCATCAAGCAAGATCGGGATCTGGCCGAAACAGCGATCGAGAGGATCACCGATACGGCTGCAAGCCGCCCACAGATCACACCTGAGTGCCTGGCGGCATTCTCGGCCCTCATGCGCGACAAGCTCGACAACGGCGATATCCACGCCCGCAAAGCTTACCTCCGCGCCGTCGTATCCCGGATCGAAGTGGGTGATGAAAACATCCGCATTATCGGCGAAAAAACCGCCCTAGAGCGGGCTATTGGCACCACACTAACAGGGGGATTCCCTGTTAGTGGTTTGGTACGTAAGTGGTGCACCCGACAGGATTCGAACCTGTGACCCCTGCCTTCGGAGGGCAGTACTCTATCCAGCTGAGCTACGGATGCGTCGTCGGCGCGGTTAGCAGAGCGTGGGGGCTCTTGCCAGTGCTATGTCGCAGCCTCCTCATCCGGATAGCTTCCGAGCATCATGAACAACAGTGCCGCGATCAGGCAAGCGGGCAGCTGCGCCCACAGCACCGACGAATAACTGCTGGTGACATCGTAAATATAGTTCGCGGCAAAGGGCGCGATACCGTTGCCGAGCAGCATCAGCCCGTTGATCGAACCAAACAGCGCGCCGAAATTCTTCATCCCGAAATGCCGCGCCGCAAGATAGGCGCAGGCATCAACTTCAGCGCCGATGGCAAGCCCCAGAATCAGGCAGGCGGCAGAGGCAACCGTGCGGTCGGTGCCGGCAAACAGCAGCAGCAGTACGGTTATCGCCGGGGCCAGCACGCTGAAGGCGGCGACTTTCCGGGCGTCGATCCGGTCAAGCAGGAAACCGCCGCAGATCCGCCCGACGATCGATCCGAAACCCATCAAGGCAGCGGTGTCTGCGGCGGCATGGGCGCTGTGGCCAAAGCTGCGCAGCACCGGCACGGCATTGGTGGTCAGCGCGCAGATGGTCACGGAAAACACGGTCGAAGCGCCCATCAGCTTGAGGAAGCGCGGCGAGAGATAGGCGGCGCGCAGTTCGCCGCGCTCGGGTTTGGCAGCGGCCGGAGCAGGCGCGCGGCCCGCGCCGCCCGGGGCGGTGCGAAATCCGAAGAAAGCCAGCGGAAACACGATCAGGAAGCCAGCCACGGCCAGCCCCGCAACCGCGCCGCGCCAGCCGAAATGCTCGATCAGCCGGGTCGCCACCGGTGGCAGCACGAAAGCGGCGACACCTGTGCCGCACAAGGCAAAGGCCAGCGCCATGCCCCGGTTGGCGACGAAAATACGGTTGATCGTCGAGGCCCAGATCGTCGGCAGGATACACATGTTGCCGACCGCGAGAAAAAGCCACAGTGCCCACCACTGGCGTATATCGCCATTTGCCGTCGCCAGCAGGCCGAAAGCGAGGCAGAACAGCGGCACTCCGGCCAGCGCCACCGGGCGCGGGCCAAAGCGATCGGCCATCCGGCCCGCCAGCGGCGCAGCCAGCACGGCGAAGAAGGCGATGATCGTGAGGCCACCAGTGATCCCGGCGCGCGACCAGCCGAACGCCGCCTCAAGCGGGGCGATCAGCACGCCGATCGTATAGCCATACATCGAACACAGGGTGATCCCGGCCAGCGAGGCAGTCACCACCGGCCAGCCGCGCCGCCATTCGTCCCGCGCGAAAACCTCATGCTGCGCCATGGCGCTCCTCTCCCCCGACTCATTATCTGGCACTTGGTGCGGTGTTTTCCGCCGCTTGGCCAGAGCTCGCTTTGCCAGCCGCGCGCGCGGTTAGCAATTTGGCAAGGCCGCCGCTCTATGACAATGATCCATGAACCTTCCGCCTCTCGATCTTGGAACCTCATCGCATGCCGGAGCCCCGTCTGGCGGCAGCCTGCCCGGCTCCGGCCGCGCGCAGTTCGGCCAGGCATCGGCCAGCGCGCTGGGGATGAAATGGTCGGCGCTGCACGATGCGGCTGGCGTCGTCTGCATGCTCGCCGTGCTTGCCGCCGAGCCGCTCACGCCGGCACTCCGCAATTTTCCCGCAGTGATGCGCGATGCCGGCGGCTGGCGCCGGGCCATGGCCGAGCAGGGCATCTCCGATATCAGCGCATTCATGGAGCCGGGGCTTTCCGCCCTGCTCGCGGTCCACGCGCGCGGGGTCAATCCGGCGGCGCCGGCGCTGACGCTGTGGCAGGAATTCGTCGCGGCGCGCGATGCACTGGTGGCGCTGACCCCGCCGCTGGGCGACACGGGGCCGATGCGCCGGGCCTGACTGTTCAAGCCGCTTGCAAGTTCCTAATATGTTCCCGATAATGGGGCATGGCCGAAAGCGATTCGCCCCTCCCCCTTGCTGAAGAGCTGCGCGCGGCGCGGTTGGTGGCGCGCGGCATTGCCCGCCTGTTTGCCCGCAATGATATCTGGTGCCTCACCGAAATGCCGCTGCGCAACAACCGCCGCGCCGATCTGATGGGGATTGATGCCAAGGGGCACGTGGTCATCGTCGAGATCAAGGTCGCCCGCGGCGACTTGCTGGGCGATGCCAAGTGGCCAGAATATCTCGACTATTGTGACCGGTTCTACTGGGGCCTGCCGCCAGAGCTTGATCGCACCCCGCTGGCCGGCGAGGCCTTCCTGCCCGAGCACTGCGGGGTAATTGTCGCCGATGGCTACGACGGCGAAATCATCCGCCCCGCCCCCACCCGCGCGCTGGCGCCGGCGCGGCGCAAGGTCGAGGTGGAACGGCTGGCAAGAGCTGCGCTGCGGCGTATGGTGACGGGCGGCGACCCGCAGTTGGGGCCCTGGGGGGGATAGCTCCCTCCGCCCCCACAACGAACCGTTCGTCCTGAGCTTGTCTAAGGACTGTCCTTACTTCGTGAAGCTGCGCCTTTGGCCAAAGAAAAAAGCACCCCTTCGACAAGCTCAGGGCAAGCGGATATGGGTTTGATCTCCCGGGAGGAAGCAATGCCATCACGCCGCGAAACGATTGCCATGACCCCGGCCGAACTCGCCGCCTACCTGGCCGAGCAACGCCGCATCATCCTGATCACAAACGGCGCGAATGGCCTGCCCCACCCAATGCCGATGAATTACGGGATTGATGCCGCAGGCCGCGTGGTCATCGTCACTTTCCGCAAGAGCCAGAAGGTCAAAAACCTTGAGCGCGATCCGCGCGCCACCTTGCTGGTCGAAAGCGGCGATACATATACCGAGCTCAAGTCGGCAATCCTCTATTGCCACGCCGAGATCATCACCGACCCGGATGAAATCGCCGAGAACATGGCGCTGGTTCGCGCCGATGGCGCGATGACTGCCAGCATGAGCCAGACCATGAGCGAACAAGTCCGCGCCTCGATGGTCAAGCGGGTGGCCCTGCGCTTCACTCCGTTCGGCAATGTGACCTGGGACCATGCGAAGCTGGGCGGGTTCTATTGATATGGGCCTTAGTAGCTCTCCGATTGAGATTAATCCAAACCTACCGCCGTTCGTCCCGAGACCTTTGGCCTAACCCTCCTTCGTCATTCCCGCGAAAGCGGGAACCCATCTCCCACACTATCGGTTAGAGCAAGTTTCAAGCTAGGGAGTTGGGTCCCCGCCTTCGCGGGGGTGACGAGTTAAGGATTTGGACGATTGGTATTATTGTGAACCCCAAAGGCTCTAACCCACACGTCATCGCCCTCGCCCGCGACGGGGATCATCGCTTCAGCAAATGCAGCGCGCCGCAGCTGCGCCTGATCGCCGGGCACGGCGTCGAAGGCGATGCCCACTGCGGCATAACAGTCAAACACCGCTCCCGCGTCGCCGCCGATCCCACCCAGCCCAACCTGCGGCAAGTCCACCTGATCCACGCCGAACTGTTCACCGAACTGGCCGCAAAAGGCTTCGCAGTAAGCGTTGGCAAACTCGGTGAAAATATCACCACCCAAGGCATAGACCTGCTGGCCCTGCCGCGCGGCACTGTGCTGCTGATCGGCGAGAAGGTGGAACTCGAAGTAACCGGCCTGCGCAATCCATGCGGGCAGATCGAGCGATTCCAGCCGGGCCTGCTGGCCGCTGTGCTGGATCGGGGACCTAGTGGCGAGGTGATCCGCAAGGCGGGGATCATGGCCGTGGTGCGCAAAGGCGGCGTGGTGCGGTGCGGGGATGCGATTGGCGTGGAACTGCCTGCCTTGCCGCATCTGCCGCTGGAGCGGGTTTGATGACTGGAGGGCGATAATGGCTTCCCACCCAAAAGTCGTGGCTTCGTCGAGGATTGCCAATTCGAGAAAGGAGATAAGCAATTGTCTCAATTAGCTTTGGCTCCAAGCGGCGTTTGTAGCACTCCTTCAAACCAAGTGGTGGGATTGCGTCAAAAATCTGGAAGGCTAAACTTGCCTCTGCATTTCTCGTCAGGATACAAACATTGTGCTTATCGCCATTTTTTTACTGACGGCCTTATCGGTCCCTGCGACAGAAGCTGATGTTTTGGCTCATCTGCGATCAGGGAAAATGCTGTGTTCCAATCCAGATTCTACCACTAAGACTTGCTCGACGATCGACACCTTCACTTCTGTTGCCGATGGCGCCTTCGTCGATACCGGTGAGCTTCTTCTTTCTCCAGATAAACCTGTTACTTTGGAGGTTTCCTCAATAGTCCGCATCGAAAATGGCGCGATATGTGGATCAATGGAGTTACCGGACCTACAAAGAGGGCGAGTGCGGTTCAACGGTTCCCTCGTGCCCCCTGATCGCAACGCACTACTCCTCGATAGGATAGTCGAAGCGCTAAAGCCCTTAGCTGGCCGAAAGGTTTGCGAAGCTCTGCGGACTGAAGCTGGGCAACTGGTCAAGTATGGTCAGGTGGAAAGAGCAGATCTCAATTTACCCGGCAAACCCGTAAAATGGATCACGTCAGACGAGGGCTACAAGGTCGCACCCCGATAGGCTGCCAAAAGAGCTCACCGCCCCGGCAGTTCCCCCAGCAAGGCCCGCTTCTCCACCGCGCTCAGCATCGGCCAATCCGCAATCTCCCGAAGCGTGCGTTTGCAGCCAAGGCACCAGCTGGTCTTCGGGTCGATCCGGCAGGTGCTGTCGCAAGGGCTGGGTGGGTGCTTCATCTCAGGCCATCATGCCCGCGCCGGACGCGTCTGTGCAAGCGTGCAAAAGACTCTGGGCTGGGACTTGCCCCGAGGCCCCGCTCTCCCTAACCGCAAATACATGGCGGACGCAGACTCGCAGGTGGGGCAGGTGACGGCACCGGGCATGGAGCCCGGAGGCACCTGGGCGCCGTTTCGCTATCCCGCCTTCCGCGCGATCTGGATCGCCAACCTCGCTTCCAACCTTGGCGCAACGATGCAATCGGTTGGCGCGGCATGGGAGATGACCACCCTCACCTCGTCGCACCAGATGATCGCGCTGATCCAGGCCTCGACGACCATTCCGATCATGGTATTCGGCGTGTTCGCTGGGGCGATTGCCGACAATTTCGACCGGCGGCGGGTGATGCTGCTGTCGCAGATCGGCATGCTGATCGCTTCGATTGTGCTGACCGTGCTGACCTGGCTCGGCGTGATGACGCCGTGGCTGCTGCTGGTGCTAACCTTGCTGCTCGGCATCGGCACCGCGCTCAATTCGCCGGCCTGGCAGGCTTCTGTGCGCCAGCAGGTCGGCTTTCACGACCTGCCGCAGGCCATCGCGCTCAACACAATTTCGTTCAATCTGGCGCGAACGGTCGGCCCGGCGCTGGGCGGCATGCTGATCTCGATCTGGAATGTCGCCGCCGCCTTTGCCGTCAACACCATTTCCCGGCCGGTGTTGATCTGGGTGCTGCTGCGCTGGAAGCCGGAACATGCTCCGATGGAGCGGCGGCCGATGCTGCCGGCGATCGCGCTCGGCCTGCGCTTTTGTCTGGGTTCGCAGCCGATACGGCGGATCCTGATGCGCGGTCTGGTGATCGGCTTTGGCGTTGCCGGCTATCAGGCGCTGCTGCCCGCCGTGGTCAGCCAGCGGCTGCATGGCAGCGAGATCGAGTTTGGTCTGATGCTGGGGCTGTTCGGGATCGGCTCGATCCTCGTCGCGCTGGTGATCGGGCAGTTGCGGCGGCGCTGGGGCACCGAGACAGTGCTGACGCTGGCGACTCTGGGCTACATTGCCTCGCAGCTGGTGCTGGCCAGCGCTCATTCAATGCTGGCGGCGCTGCCCGCAACATTCATTGCCGGCGGGGCCTGGGTAGCGGGGCTGACCACGGTCAATGTCGCCATGCAGATGCGCTCGCCCGACAATATCCTCGGCCGCTGCCTGTCGATCTATCAAGCGATCACTTTTGGCGGCATGGCGATTGGCTCATGGGTATGGGGCGCCTTGGCCGACTGGCAGGACCTGCCCTTCGCGCTGCACGCCGCATCGTTGTTCCTGCTCGTGACCCTGATCCTGATGCGGCTCTATGCGCCGATGCCGGGGCGCGACGAAGGGCGCATCCAGGCCGATGGCTCAATAAGCCAATGACCCAAACTTTCGGCGCAACTTAACGGAAAGTTTACCACGTTGCGCCAGAAGGCAGAGCATTGGGCTATTGGGGACTCCCTATGGATACGTTGCGCGGCGACTTTACGGATCTGAATTCATCAGAAGTCGATGGAGCCGAATACGATCGCGGCGACGATGAGGCCGCGCGCGAACTGCCGCCGCTCGCCATCGGCACCGACGAGCGCCGCATGCAGGTGCGCGCCTATAATTTCTGGGCCAGCCTGCTGGGCGATCATAACTTTCCTTCGATCGAAGACCTCGATCCGGAAAACCTGCCCGACTTTGGCCCGCACAGCGTGCTGCTCGATTTCTCGCTTGGCATCGAAGACCCCGCAGTTGTTTTCCTCGGTTTTCCTCGGCTCCAAGCTAGCCGCCGAATGCGGCACCGATGGCCCGATCAACAAGCTTTCCGATGTGCCCAGCCGCTCGCTGCTGTCGCGCATCACCGACCATCACATGCAGATCATCGCCAACCAGGCGCCGATCGGTTTCGAGGCGGAATTCGTCAACCAGCGCGGCGTGGCGATCATGTATCGCGGCATCCTGCTGCCCTTTTCGAGCGACGGCGAAAGCATCGATTTCATCTTCGGCGTGATCAACTGGAAGGAACTGGCCGACCAGCAGACCACCGATGAGTTGCTGCTCGAGATCGAACAGGCACTGGAAACGGCGCCGGAATCGCATCGTAATATCGGTCCGCTCACTGAATGGGCCGATGGTCCGGCAGATACCAGCGGCATTCTCGATCTGATCGGCGAGCTTGAACTCACCGAGGGTGATGCGATCTGGCCGGAACCCGTTTTTGCTGCAGATTCGCCGGAAGACATCGGATCGTTCGTTGGAGAATCTGGCGACGATGCCCAGTTCGCTCCCACCGAATTCGATTTCGAAACGATGGAACTGTCCGATTGGCTAGCCTCGGCGCGCGTATATGCACTTGCAGCGCAGGGCACCGAAGACCGTTCGCGCAACGCGCTTTATGCCGCAATCGGCCGGGCTTATGATTTCTCGCTGGCTGCTTCGGCACAGCCCGCACAGTTCGCGGAACTGGTCGCCCATGCTGGCCTCACCGTCCAGGAGCGTGCGCCCAAGACGCCGCTGGTCAAGCTGGTGTTCGGCGCGACTTACGACAAAACCCGCCTCACCGAATATGCTGCCGTGATTGGCCATGGCCATCGTTTGGGCCTGGGGCGCGGCACGATGGCGGAATTCCTGATGGCAGCCCCTGGCGGTCTCAAGGGTCTGGTTGCTGCAGAGCGCAAGCTGCGCCGTGAGGAAGAAGGCATGAGCGCTGCACCGCGCCAGAATCCGCGCGAGCGACTGGCGCGCAAACTGCGCAAGCTTGAGCATAGTCCGCTTGTCGATGTGGCCAGCGAAGGGTCCGAATTTACCCTGCTGGTCGCGCGCCGTCTGGCCGATGGGCAGGTTGTGCTGCTCGGCGAAGTCGCCGACGATGCACTGTTGCTGGAGCGCGCCGCGCGCCGCCTGATCGGCTAAGACGCAGGTCTCAATCCGGTTGGCGTCAGGCGACTTTCCCGGCTAGAAGCTGAAGTGTGACCAGCACACCTTCATCCCCCGTTCAGTCCGGCAGGCGCTAGCAGGGGCCATGCTTCGCTCGATCCGGATTGGCACCATCGCTCGCCTGGCTGCGCTCGCCGCCGCCTGCACCCTCGCCAGCCAGCCCGTGGCCGCGCAATCGATCCTGCGCGATGCCGAAACCGAAGCATTGCTGCATGACATGGCGACCCCGCTAATCGCTGCTTCGGGGCTTGATCCGAAAAATGTCGACATCGTGCTGATCAACGATTCCTCGGTCAATGCCTTCGTTGCCGGCGGGCAGGCGGTCTATATCAACAGCGGTCTGATCAACATGGCCGACAGCGCCGCCGAAGTGCAGGGCGTGATCGCGCATGAGCTTGGCCATATCACCGGCGGCCATGCCATCGGCAATGGCGGCGCCAAGGCGGCGCAAGGAATATCGCTGCTCTCGCTGTTGCTGGGCGCTGCGGCAGCGGCAGCTGGCGGCGGCGAAGCAGCAATGGGCGTTCTCATGGCCGGGCAGCAGGCAGCCATAGGCAAGTATCTCGCCTTCAGCCGCGCGCAGGAGGCGACCGCCGATGCGGCTGGCGCGCAGTATCTTTCCAAAGCCGGTATGTCAGGCCTAGGCTCGGTCAGCTTTTTCAAGAAGCTGGCCAATATGGAATATCGCTATGGCTACACGGCCAGCGAAGACAGCGCCTTTTACAGCACCCACCCGGTGACCGCCGACCGCATCGCTACCTTGCAGGACACATATCAACGCGATCCGGCCTGGGCCCGCCCGAACAATGCAGCGATCGAGGCCCGCTTTGCCCGGGCCAAGGCCAAGCTGTTCGGCTATCTCGCCGAGCCAAAAGATACTTTCACCACCTATCCGGCCTACATGACCAGCGTGCCCGCACGCTATGCCCGCGCTTATGCCTATCACAAGGAAGCCCATCTCGATCTGGCGATGGCCGAAGCCGATGCATTGCTGGCCCAGACTCCCACCGATCCCTATTTTCTCGAACTCAAGGGGCAGATTCTGCTCGAATCGGGCAAGCCGCAGGAAGCGCTCGCCCCCTTGCGCCGTGCCACCGAGCTTTCCGGCAACCAGCCGCTCATCGCCACCACTTTCGGCCATGCCCTGATGGCGAGCGAGGACCCGAAGAATTTCGCCGAAGCCGAGCGCGTGCTCAAGGTCGCCGTCGAACGTGATCGGGAAAACCCCTTCGCCTGGTATCAGCTTGGCGTGGTCTATGCCGCCAATGGCGACTTGCCCCGCGCTCGCCTCGCCAGCGCAGAACAGCAAGTGATGGAACTGCGGATGCCCGAGGCCCTCGCCAGTGCCGAAGCCGCCGAAGCGGCCCTGCCCAAGGGCTCGGCCGACTGGCTGCGGGCGCAAGATATTGCCATGCAGGCCCGGGCAGCGATTGAACACGCCCGCAAACGCAGGTAGGCAGCCCCGCATGAACGCACAATCATCCTCGCTCGTCACAGTCTGGCGCCTTGCCGCTTTTGCCCTGGCATTTGCCTTGCTGGGCGGCGTTGTCGGTTGGTTCTGGCAGGGCCGCCATATGGAGCAGGTGGTGCATGACTATGTGCTCGCCCATCCCGAAATCCTGCCAGAGGCCATGGCAAACTTGCGCAAGCGTGAAGATGCCAAGCAACTGGCCGGGGTTTCTGCCGACCTCAAGCGCCCCTTCCCCGGTGCGGTGCTGGGCAATCCTGATGGCAAGGTGACGCTTGTCGAGTTCAGCGATTTTGCCTGCGGCTATTGCCGCCAGAGCGAAGCGGAAGTCGCCGCGTTGATCCAGGCCAACCCCGATCTCAAGGTAGTGATCCGCCAGCTGCCGATCCTTTCACCTGCCAGCGCCGATGCCGCCCGCATGGGCCTCGCCGCTGCAAGGCAGGGTCGTTATGCCGCATTTCATCACGCGATGTATGCTGGCGGCAAGCCAGATCCCGCTTCAATTGGCAGCGCCGCGCGCACCGCCGGGCTCGATATGGCGCGCGCGCAGAAGGACATTGCCGATCCCGGCATCGCGGCGGAAATCGATCGCAATCTCGAATTTGCCCGCAAGCTCGGTTTCGAAGGCACGCCGAGCTGGGTGATCGGCGAGGAAATCCATGCCGGCGCCGTGGGCGGCGAAGTGCTGGCAGCGGCCATCAAAAAAGCGAGAGGCTGAGGCAGCGTCATGCGCAGTCGCTGGCTGGCCTGTGGCAGCGCGGCCTTGGCTGTCCTGTTCGCGCCCGGCCCGGCAATATCCGGCGAGGCAGTCGACTATGCCTCGGCGATCCCGGTCTGGCAGGCGCATGAAGCAAGACTCCTCTCGATCGGCTGGCGTGTAGCGCGGGCCAATGCCGCGCTTTGCCAGCGCAGCCCCGCCGCGATCGGGCTGATGCTGGCCAGTGTCCGCCAGTTCAAGGACCCGGACCGCGCCCGCGCCGCGCTTCGCATCGATGGCGATGTCATCGTCGAAGCAGTGGCGGCAGGCTCCCCGGCGCAAGCGGCGGGCCTTCGCGCCGGCGCGCAGGTGCTGGCGATCGGCGGGCAGCCAGTCAGCGCACTCAATGACCCTCAGGCCAAGGGCGATGCCGCAGCCGATATGCTGCACGACCGCATCGACAACCAACTGGCTGCAACTGGCCGGGTCACATTGCGTGTGGCAGCGCCCGGCCAGGCCCCCCGCGATGTCACTGTGGTCGGCCTGCCTGCCTGCCGCGCCCGCTTTGCCATGCTGAAGGCGGGCACCTCTGCCGGAACGCGCGGCTTCATCATCGAGATTTCGGTACAATTGCTCGCCGAAACGCCAACGGACGACGAAGCCGCGACCATGGTGGCGCATGAACTGGCCCACAACATTTTCGGCCATTGGCAACGCACCCTTGCCACCGGCAAGAACAACTATGTGGCAACACGCCGCAGCGAGCGCGAGGCCGACCGCATGGCACCGTGGCTGATGGCCAATGCCGGCTATGATCCTGCCGCCGCCCCGCGTTTCTTCGCCGGCTGGGGCCCGCGCCACAGCGGCGGCATGACCCGCTCCCCGACGCATGATTCGTGGCAGGAGCGAGTTGCAGCAGTCACTGCCGAATTGCCCGCAATTGCTGCGGCGCGAGCCGCGCAAACTCGCTCGCTGGCTGATTGGGGCAGGCGTTTTCCAGGGCCCCAGGCCGAATAGCGCCGCGGGATTTCCCGCAGAGCCCTTTTTCGTCTAAGAGACCATCATGGCCGCTCTGCCCTTCCGCCCGACTCCCTTCTTCGCCAACAAGAATCAGGCCTTCTGGCGCCTGCAGGCTGTCGGCTGGGCTGGTGCGATGCTGCTGCGCGGCATGTCGAGCATCGCCAATGGCCAGCCAATGTCATTCCTGGTCATTGTCCTGATCGCGACAATCACCGGCTATTCGATCTCGCTGCTGCTGGCCGTGCTCTATCGCCAGCTGATTTCCCGCCGCCCTCTGGTTACATGGGGGGTAACCGGACTGGTACTGACGCTGGCAGTGGGCCTGCATGCCTTCATCGACGCCTGGGTGATCTGGCTCTATCGCCCTGAAAGCGAAGCGAATTTCACTCAACTCTTCATTGGCGTGTTCTATCTCGACGCGACGTTGTTGGGCTCATGGACAGCGCTCTATTATGCGATCAACTTCTTCCTCCAGGTCGAAGAGCAGAACGACCAGCTGATCCGGCTGGAAAACCAAGCGACCAGCGCGCAGCTGGCCATGCTGCGCTACCAGCTCAATCCACACTTCCTGTTCAACACGCTCAACTCGATTTCGACGCTGGTGTTACTCAAGCAGACCGAGCCGGCCAATGCCATGCTCAGCCGGCTTTCCTCATTCTTGCGCTATTCGCTGTCGAACGAGCCCACAGGCCGCGTGACGGTGGCCGAGGAAGTCGAAACGCTGAAGCTCTATCTCGGCATTGAACGCATGCGTTTCGAAGAGCGGCTGCGCACAACATTTGAGATTGATCCGGCCTCCGAGGCAGGCCTGATGCCCTCGCTGCTGCTGCAGCCACTGGTCGAAAACTCGATCAAGTATGCGGTGACGCCGCAGGAATCGGGCGCGGAAATCACCATCGCCACACAACTCGTCGGACCAAATCTTCGCATCACCGTCTCTGACACCGGGCCGGGATTGCAAAGCGAGGCCACCGGCAACAGAATGAATGGCGTGAGTTTCGATGGCGGAGATCCGGTTTCAACAGGCGTGGGCCTAACCAACACGCGCGACCGGCTGGTCCAGGCTTACGGCGACCAGCACCGCTTCGAAATCATAGATCCACCCGATGGCGGCTTTGCCGTGCAGATCGAAATTCCTTTCGAGCGGCGCGAAACTGTCGTCCCGGCCGATAATCAACGACAGCTCGCCGCAACGGCGGGTTGAACCTGCAGGCATCGTCATTCCGGTGCCTCGCCAAGTCAGGACCAGTCCATGACCATTCGCACAATCCTCGTCGACGATGAGAAGCTCGCAATCCAGGGCCTTGAACTGCGGCTCGCGAAATTCCCCGAAGTCGAGATCATCGACACCTGCACCAATGGCCGCGAGGCGATCCGCAAGATCAAGACCGAAAAGCCCGACCTCGTGTTCCTTGACATCCAGATGCCCGGTTTCGACGGCTTTTCGGTGGTGACTGGCGTGATGGAGATCGAACCGCCGCTGTTCGTCTTCGTCACTGCCTATCAGGAACACGCCGTGCGCGCCTTCGAGGCCAATGCGGTCAACTATCTGATGAAGCCGGTTGATGAGGACAAGCTTGCCGACACGCTGGAGCGGGTCAAGACGCGGCTGGCCGAAAAGCGTTCTGCCGAGGAAGCTGAAATGCTCAAGACCGTGCTGGCAGAAGTTGCGCCAGACGCGATCGAAGGCATGTCCGAAGAGCCCGACCCTGCTTCAAACCGCTTCGAGAAGCTCATCAATATCAAGGATCGCGGCCAGATCTTCCGCATCGATGTCGACAGCATCGAACACATCGAGGCTGCGGGCGATTACATGTGCATCCGCACTGCCGACAATTCGCTGATCCTGCGCGAAACCATGAAGGACCTCGAACGCCGCCTCGATCCGCGCGTGTTCCAGCGGGTCCACCGCTCTACAATCGTCAACCTCAACCAGGTCCGCGAGGTCAAGCCGCATACCAATGGCGAATGCTTCCTGGTGCTCGATTCAGGCGCACGAGTGAAGGTCAGCCGGTCATACCGGGATGTCGTTGCGCGGTTCGTTCATTAAACTCGCAGCACAACATCCGGCGGCGAGCCGGACAATAACGCCTTGGAATAGATACAGAACCGCGCGGTCGGCGTGGGCCTGTCGGCGGCACGCGCTGGGGGCGGGCGGAGGATTTCGCGAATGGCCGGGGCGCTCTTCCGCAGCGCGTCTGGCTCGTTCCTTTCGGCGACCGGCCAGGGGGAGCGCGGC
>CANJCQ010000086.1 GCA_947473355.1 Sphingomonadaceae bacterium
AGTTCCGCATGGGCATAAGGCGCTCGAGTGGTATCGGTCCACATCGTTGATCTCCGGAAGTTTTCGCAAAAACCCCTGAATCAATGACTTGGGCTGGCGTCAAGCCAACCCGCTGATACTACTCAACTTAATTTCGGATCAGGCTCTGAGAGCGCTCATGGCAGACGTCGCGATGTTCGGCGAAGATGCCATCCTTCGTAAAAAGTAGGAGAGGACAGGGGGGTCGTCCACCAGAGGTGGATTGAAGCACCTTCAGCCGGAAGCGCCTCCGGTAGGCAGATACCAGCTACCTTGCTGGAATAGCTATAAACCTGCCTGCCAGTGTTTGATGGCCTCCACCGGCCAGACCAGCATCAGCACGTTGAGCGTCAGGTTGTCACGGATCATGGCGAGGGTGAACAGCTCGAAAGCGATACCGAGGGCAAGGCTCACCTTCCACGGCAGGCGAGCGGCGAGCCAGAAGCCGAAGCTCATCCAGCCGATGTCGGCCATCGAATTGACGATGGAATCGCCCGAATAGCCAAAGCTGCTGGTCACTGCGCGATAGCGGTTGATGATCAGCGGCGAGTTTTCGAGCAGTTCCCAGGTGGCCTCGACTGCAACCGCAATCGGCAGGGCCCAACTTGTGGGCGCGCCATCGAACAGCCGCCAGCGCCGCCACAGCAGATGCGCCGCGCCATAGAACAGCAGGCCGTGGATCACGTGGCTGAAGGTGTACCAGTCAGCAATGTGCTGGCTGTTCTCCGCCGATTGCACCGCGCCCCACCATAGCTTGACCGTGCCGCAGGGGCAGATCGGCGGGCGCTGCTGGGCATAGAGCATGAAGCCGCAATAGGCCGCGATCAGCAGCGCGGTGATCGCGGCGGCGCGGTGTGGGAGCAGCGATCTGGTCATGGTTCCTCCAAGGGCGGAGTGGTGTCGCCCGCGCCAAGCGCGCGCTGCATGTAGATGACATCGAGCCACTGGCCATGCTTGCGGCCCATGCTCCGCAGCCGCGCCACCTCAACAAATCCGGCGCGGGCATGCAGCGCGACTGAAGCAGGCTCCGATCCGGCGATGCCCGCCACCATCTGGCGAAAGCCCCAGGCCTCGCTGGCCTCGATCAGCGCCTTGAGCAGCGCGGTGCCAATGCCGCGCCCCAGCGCGTCATGGCGCAGATAGATGCTGTCTTCGCAGGCATAGCGATAGCCCGCGCGCGGATTGAATTGCGCGGCATAGGCATAGCCGAGCATGGCCCCATCCACATCGCGCGCCACCAGCCACGGCCAGCCTTCGCCCAGCACTTTTGCGAGGCGCTCTGCCATCTCGTCCGGCGTGGGCGGCACGATCTCCCAGCTTGCGGTGCCATGCAGCACATGGTGCGCATAGATCGCGGCGATCCCGGGCGCATCGGCGAGCGTGGCGCCAGTGATCAAAGGGGTGATCGCGGGGGGCATAGCGGCGGGACATGCCGCAACTGGGGCGCATCGGCAAGGTGCTGGGCGGAAGCCGCCGGTTGCAGCCACGCAGCCAAGCGCCTAAGTCATGCGGCAATGAACGGGCGTGATACCGAATTTGACGCATTGCTGCGAGGTGGCGCATGAGCCGCGTCTGCGTTATCGGCGCAGGGCTTGGCGGGCTGGCGCTGGCGATCCGGCTGCAAAGCTCGGGCGCCGAGACCACTCTGATCGAGGCACACGAGGCGCCCGGCGGGCAATGCCGCAGCCAGACGCGCGAAGGTTTCACATTTGATTCGGGCCCGGCGGCGCTGGCCGAACCTGCTGCCGTGGCGGAACTATGGCAGCTGGCCGGCGGCGACATGGCCGAAGATGTGGAGCTGCTGCCGCTCGAATTGCTCCACCGCTTCAACTGGCCTGATGGTACATTGCTGGACGTGACCTCGGGGATTGCCGGGGGCGCAAGCGATGGCGGGGCGGCGATGCGGCGCGAAGTGGCGCGGATCGCGCCCGACGATGCGGCGGGCTATGAGGAATTCCTGCGCTGGTCGGATCAGGCCCTGCGCGAGGGCACAGCGCCCTGGCGGGTTGCGGCGCGGCGCGATCTCACCAATCTCGCCCGCAGCGCGCCGATGTTCGCGCGGCACCAGGCCTGGCGCTCGGCCTATGGCACTGTCGCGCGCTTCATCAAGAGCGAGCCCCTGCGCGAGGCGATTTCGCTGGCGGCGCTGGCCGAAGGGGCCAATCCCTTTGCGTCCGGCGCTTTCCACGCGCTCGATCACAAGCGCGAGCTTGATCACGGGCTGTGGTGGCCCAAGGGCGGCTTCGGCAAGCTGGCCGCGGCTATGGCCAGCCGCTTCGAGCAGCTGGGCGGCACTCTGGTGGCGCGCGATCCGGTGCTGCATATCCACACCCTGGGTGACCGCGCCAGCGAGGTCGAATGCGTCAGCGGCTGGCGCCAGCGGTTCGATGCTGTCGCCAGCAGCGCCGACATGATGCACACCTATCGCGACCTGCTGGGCAGCAGCAATCGCGGCCCGGAAATGGCGCGCAAGCTGCTGCGCCGCAGCTTTGCCCCCAGCATGTTCACCGTCCATTTCGGGGTCGAAGGCAGCTGGCCCGGAATCCCGCACAACACCGTGCTGATGGGCCAGCGCTACAAGGGCATGGCCCAGGACATTTTCGAGCATGGCCTGCTGCCGCGCGATTTCATCGTGTTCCTGACCCACGCCTCGCTCACCGATCCCGGGCTGGCACCGCCGGGCAAGAGCACTTTCCGTGCGAAGATCGTGGTCGCCAACCAGGCGCAGCTGCCGATTGACTGGGACCAGGCGGGGCCGCTGATCGAGCGGCGCATTCTGGACGAAGTCGGGCGGCGGCTGATCCCCGATCTGGCTGACCGCTTGGTCACCAAATTCCATGTCAGCCCGCGCGATCTGGCGCTCGATTTCAACATGTGGGCGGGTTCCGCCAGCGGCTTTGCCGCGACCCGCAACCAGTCCGTGTGGCCGCCGGTCGGCGAACGCGACGCCAGCCTGCGCAATCTCTATTTTGCCGGGATAGGTGCGCGGCCCGGCGGCGGCCTCGCCGGGGTGCTGACCAGCGCCCGGGTGGCGGCAAAGCGCATCCTGGAGGAACAACGATGAAGCGGCTCGCGGTCTATTGCGGATCGGCCACGCCTGAAGATCCCCGCTATGTCGAACTGGCGCGCGAAGTCGGCGACAGTCTCGCCCGGCGCGGCATCGGCGTGGTCTATGGCGGCGGCCGGCTGGGGCTGATGGGCGCGCTGGCCGGCGGCGCGCTGGCGGCGGGCGGCGAAGTGATCGGGGTGATCCCCGAAAGCCTGGTCAAGGCTGAAGTTTCCAATCCCGATTGCACCGAGCTCCACACTGTGAAGGGCATGCACGAGCGCAAGCTGATGTTTACCGAGCTCTCCGATGGCTTCCTCACCCTGCCCGGCGGGGTCGGCACGATGGACGAGCTGTGGGAAGCAGTCAGCTGGGCCCAGCTTGGCTATCACGCCAAGCCGGTCGGCTTGCTCAATGCTTTCGGGTTTTACGACCAGCTGCTCGCTTTCAACCATCATATGACGCAATTCGGTTTCATCCGCGAGGCGCATCGCGGCATCATCATGGCCGAAAACGAACTCGATCTGCTGCTGACGCGAATGGCGGCGCATGAGCCGGTGCGTGCGATTGTGACCATGCGGGCAGACGAGCTTTGATCGCCGAAGCAGGCCTTGCCGCGCTGTGGTTTGCCGCCGCGCTCGCGCTGGCGCAGCTGGTGCTGGGCGCAATGGCGACCTCGGATGCGCGCGCTGCCTTGCGCGCATCGATCGCGCCGGTGGCAGTCGTTCAGGCGCTGTTTGTGGCAATCTCATTCTTCTGCCTGATCGCGGTCTTTGCGCGGTCCGACATGTCGGTGCTGCTGGTCGCGGCAAACAGCCATTCGGCCAAGCCGATGATCTACAAGATTTCGGGCACCTGGGGCAATCACGAGGGCTCGATGCTGATGTGGGTGGCGATCCTTGGCGTGGCGGGCGCAACCATTGCCCTGTTCGAGCGAAAGCTGCGCGCTGACACGAAGGTCGCGACACTCGCCGCACAGGGTGCGATTGCGCTCGGCTTCTATGCTTTCCTGCTGATCGCCTCCAACCCCTTTGCGCGCATTACCGGGGTGATCGAGGGGCAGGGGCTCAATCCGTTGCTGCAGGACCCGGGCCTCGCCTTCCATCCGCCGACGCTCTACGCGGGCTATGTCGGGATGTCGGCGGCATTCAGCTTTGCGGTTGGCGCGCTGGTGACCCGCAATGTCGGGCCGGAATTTGCCCGTGCCATGCGGCCGTGGATTCTGGGGGCGTGGATTTTCCTGACCATCGGCATCACAGCCGGGTCTTACTGGGCCTATTACACTCTGGGCTGGGGCGGCTGGTGGTTCTGGGATCCTGTCGAAAATGCTTCGCTGATGCCGTGGCTGGCGGCAACCGCGTTGATCCATTCGGTGACGGTGCTCGCCACCCGCGATGGCCTGCGTGCGTGGACAATCATGCTGGCAGTGCTGGCTTTCTCGATGTCGATGGTCGGCACATTCCTGGTGCGTTCGGGGGTTCTTACCAGCGTCCACTCCTTTGCGGTCGATCCGCAGCGGGGCCTGTTCATTCTCGAGCTGCTGGCGGTCTATATCGGCGGCGCGCTGACCCTGTTTGCCTTGCGCGTCGGCACGGTCAGCGAAGGTACCCGCTTCGATCCGTTCAGCCGCGAGGCGGCGCTGGTGGCGAACAATCTGCTGCTGACGGTGATCCTGATCGTGGTCCTGGCAGGCACGCTCTATCCCTTGGCGCTCGAAGGCTTCACCGGGGCCAAGATCTCGGTCGGCGCGCCCTATTTCAACTCGGTTGCCGGGCCGCTGGCGCTGGTGCTGATGCTGATCATGGCCATGGGGCCGATGCTGCGCTGGCGGAGCGACCGCCCTGGCTTGCTGCTGCGGCGGGTGGCACCTGCGGTTGTGGTTGGCGCCATCGCGCTGGCCCTGCTGATTGCTTTGGCCGGGCCGATCGGCATTTTGCCATTGTTCGGCCTGACAGTCGCGGCGCTGGTTGCAGTGGCCAGCGTAGCGCCGCTGTGGAAGCGCAACCTCACCCGCACGCCGCTGTTCACTTATGGCATGGTGATTGCCCACTTGGGGTGCGCTGTCTCGATTGCCGGGATGGCAAGCGAAGGGGCGTTTACCAAGGAGAATCTCGTCGCCGTCAAGGTGGGCGAGACCCAGCCGATCGGGCCATTTGCCGTTACTTTTGCGGGGCTGCGCGAATTGCCCGGGCCCAATTATGCTGCGCTCGAAGGCGTGTTGCTGGTGGCCAAAGGAACGGGCAAACCCTTCATCATGGCCCCCCAGCTCCGCCAGTTCCGCGATCCGCCGATGCTGACCAACCATGCCGCGATCCGCACCTTCTGGAACGGCCAGCTCTATCTCACCATCGGCGAGAAAGAGATCGACGGGCGCTGGCTGCTGCGGATGTGGTGGAAGCCGTTTGTTACGCTGATCTGGCTGGGCGGCGCGATGATCGCGCTGGGCGGAGCCCTGGCCCTGCTCGGCCGGGTGCGGCGTGACCTGTTCGCTGGCCGCAGGGTGGGAGCGCCGGCATGAAGCGCGGACTGATCCTGTGGTTGCCGCTGGCGCTGATCCTCATGCTGTTCGCAGTGTTCTGGGTCGGCCTGCACAGGCAGGAAAACCACGACATCGCTTCGCAAATGGTCGGCAAGCCGCTGCCCCTGTTCACCGCGCCTGCCGCCCTGCCCGGCCAGCCGGGAGCCGCGACTGCCGACTTCCGCGACGGCAAGCCGCGCCTGCTCAATGTCTTTGCCAGCTGGTGCGTGCCCTGCGTTGCCGAAGTGCCGGTGCTGATGCGGCTGAAAGCCATGGGGGTCGAGGTGGTCGGCATTGCGGTGCACGATACCGCGCCTGCCCTCGACCAGTTTCTCGCCCGGAACGGCAATCCCTATGCCCGCATCGGCAGCGACGACCAGAGCCGGATCCAGCTCGCGCTCGGCTCTTCAGGCGTGCCTGAGACTTTCGTGATCGATGGCCAGGGCCGGATCGTCAAACAGCACATCGGCGTGGTGGGCGAGGGCGATGTGCCAGAGCTGCTGGCCGCGCTGGGGCAGAAGCCATGAGGTGGTTTGCCGCATTGCTGGCTGCAATGCTCCTCGCCGCTCCGGCGACTGCTCAAAATTCAATAGCCCCGACCCCTGCCGCGCCGGACTATGCCGAAGTGTCGCTCGCCGATCCTGTCAAGGAGAAGCAGGCTCTGGCGCTGATGGACAACATCCGCTGCGTTGTCTGTCAGGGCCAGCCGGTTTCGGGCAGCAATGCCGATCTGGCGGGCGACATGCGCCGCATCATCCGCGAGCGCATTGGCGCAGGCGAGACACCGGAACAGGTGCGCGCATGGCTGGTAAGCAAATATGGCGCCTGGGTCAGTTTCAAGCCGCCGCTCGAGCCTCGCACCGCGCCACTGTGGCTGGTGCCGCTGCTGGCGCTGGCGATCGGGCTGTGGCTGCTGATGCGGCGGCTCAAGTGGGACCGGCTCAAGGGAGCGAAAAGCTGATGGGCTGGGCGATTTCGCTGGGATTTGCGGCGCTGGCCATGGGTGGTCTCGCGCTGAGCGGCCGCATGACGCGGCTCGCCCTGATGATTACCGCCGCCGCATTGCTGATCGCGCTGGCCGGCTATGGCTGGCAAGGCAGCCCTGATATGGCGGGCGCGCCCGTGTCGCGCCAAGTCTAGACAACAGTCCGCGATGGATTAATCTCGACCCATCCGCCGTTCAGACAATGCGGCGCCTGGAGAGACTGCCATGCCTGATTATTCCCCAGACGAAGTGCGCGACGATTTCGTTCCCAAGGCCGACTATCTGGATCGCGAATTTCACGAGCTGGAGAAGGAAAATCTCTGGCCCAAGGTCTGGCAGATCGCTGCCCGCGAGGACGAGATCCCGAATCCGGGCGACTACATCGTTTACGAGATCATCGACGATTCGATCGTCGTGGTGCGCGGTTCGGATGGCATGGTGCGCGCCTTCCACAATGTCTGCCCGCATCGCGGCACTTTGTTGGCTGAGGGCAGTGGCAATGCCAAGCAGTTCGTCTGCCCGTTCCACGGCTGGCGCTTCGGCACTGACGGGCGCTGCGTCAAGGTGATCGACCGGCAGGACTGGGGCGACCGCCTCGCCAAGGGCGATACCGATCTGGCGCCGGTGCAGGCAGAGTGCTGGGGCGGCTGGGTTTGGATCAACATGGATCCGGGCTGTCAGCCGCTGGCCGAGTTCCTCTCGCCGATGAAGGAAATGTGCGAGCTGTTCGAGTTCGAGAAGCTCCACCCGGCCTGGTACAAGTCTGTCGTGGTCCAGGCCAACTGGAAGACCACGCTGGGTGCTTTCACCGAGTTCTACCATGTGCAGACGACGCATGCCCAGATGCTGACCTATACCAACGACTATTCGGTCAGCCGGATGATGGGCCGCCACGGCTGGATTTCCTACACCGGAGGGACTGGCCTGCCAGTCGGTCGCAGCCCGCGCCTGCCGCCCAAGGAGGTGCCCGATTACCGCGAATACCTGTTCGAATATGCCGAGCAGTTCAAGAATGACCTCGCCGCGATGCAGACCGAGCGCGCCTATCAGGCGACCCAGCGGCTGCGTACCGAAGCCGAAGCCGATACCCCGGCGCTGGAAGTGGCCGGCAAATGGGGCCAGTTCATCTATGAGGCGGCAATCGAATCGGGCGCAGGCTGGCCGGACAAGCTGACACCGGAATATATCGCCGAAAGCGGGTTCGACTGGCACACCTTCCCCAACACCGTGTTCCTGCACCCGGCGATCGAAGCTGTGCTGTGGTACCGTTTCCGCCCCTATGGCGACGATCACACCCGCTGCCTGATGGACATCTGGTCGCTCGAACGCTTCGCGCCTGGCACTGAGCCAAAGATTGAGCACAAGACCTTCGACGACTGGCGCCAAGGCGATTTCCCGCTGATTTATCAGCAGGATTTCCTCAATGTGCCCAAAGTGCAGAAAGGCATGAAATCGCGCGGCTTCAAGGCTTCGCGTCCGAGCCCGATCCAGGAGCGCGCGGTTGCCAACTTCCACCGCGCGCTGCGGCGGTTCCTGCAGGATCCTCATGCCGAAGATGACCTGCAGCCAGAGGTCCCGGTCGAGATTCCATCCGCCGAATGACTGGCCGAATTGACTGGGTGAATTGACTGGCCGAACTGCGCATAAACCCTGCTTGTTTCGCGGGGGCCGCGCGCTAGAAAATGGCTGCGCGCCGAATCATTCTGCGCTGGCGCGATTCCTAGCGTCCATTGTTCAGCGGGGAGGGGGCTGCCTTGCGACTGTTTCGCTGGCTGTCGGCCAGGACCATTCCGCCGCGTTTCGATCTGAGGCTGTGCGGTTGGGATCTGGCAGGGCCAGACCATGCCAGCGACGAAGCGCGACGAAGCCCGGCGCTGGCGCGCGCCGACCATCTCGAGCATGAAAGCTGGCAGGAATTTGCTGATTGGCTGTTGCAGCCGCAGCGTGCACTGGTCCTGCTGACCGGGGTCGACGATGCCAACGAGCGCACCCGGTTGCTGCGGCTGGGCTTTGGCGATATAGTGGACAGCCAGGTAAGCCTGCGCGAAATCGAAGCCCGCGCCATGCGCATTGCCGCCCAAGCCAAGTCGCTGCCCCGCACCCGCGACATTGGCCTGCTGCGGCTCGATCTGTTCGCGCGCGATGGCTTTGTCGCCCAGCGCGCGCTCGGCCTGCATCCGCGCGAATTTGCGCTGATCTGGCGACTGGCAGATTCGCCCGGCGTGGTCGTCAGCAAAAAGGCGCTGGTCAGGGATGTCTGGCGCCTGGCACATGTGCCCGATACCAACAGCCTGGCGGTGCACGTGTTCCGGCTGCGGGCCAAGCTGGCACTTGCCGGGCACGCCGGACTGGTCAGGACCGAGCCTTCGGGTGGTTATTACCTCAATCGCGCCGAGCCTCCTGCGGTATTCGCCCCGTTCATGCTGGCCGAGAGCGATGGACAGGAAGCCAAGGCCATGGCTTTATCTTCCGAGCAGATCATCCCGTGGGAGCCCAAGTCGTGAACCAGTCAGCTATGGACGAGGCAGAGCGTGTTGCCATCACTGTCGACGAGCAGGGAATTGCGCAGGTCCGGCTGTCACGGGCGGACAAGCTCAACGCGCTGGATAGCGCTATGTTCGATGCGATCATCGCGGCGGGTGACAGGCTGGCGGAGATGGGCGATCTGCGCTGCGTGGTGCTGTCGGGCGCGGGTAAGGCATTTTGTTCCGGGCTCGATCTGGCCATGCTGGGTACGCTTGCTGGCAATGACTTGCAGCTTGCCAAGCGCAGCCATGGCAATGTCAACTGGTTTCAGCAGACCGCCATGCAGTGGCGCGCGCTGCCGGTGCCAGTGATTGCAGCCGTGCACGGGGTGTGTTTCGGCGGGGGCCTGCAGATCGCCGCCGGGGCCGATATCCGCGTCGTTGCGCCTGCCGCGCGGCTGGCAGTGATGGAGCTGAAATGGGGTATCGTGCCCGACATGGGCCACTTCGCGCTGTGGCGGGGGCTGGTGCGCGAGGATGTGCTGCGCGAGCTGACCTGGACCGCGCGCGAGTTCTCGGGAGACATGGCGCATGCGCTGGGCTTTGCCAGCCATGTCGATGCCGATCCGCTGGCCCGCGCCACGGCCATCGCGCAAGAGATCGCCGCGAAGGACCCGGCAGCGATCCGCGCGGCCAAGGCGCTGTTCAATGGCACGGCTGATATGGCGACCGATGCGATCCTGCTGGCGGAAAGCGTGGCGCAGGATCGATTGCTGGCTGCGAAGCGCAATTAGGCTGTCGTTGATTCGATCCTCCCCTTCCGGGTGAGGTGGCAGCCCTGCAGGGGCTGACGGAGGGGGCGCGGGCTGGAAGCGACATTGCGAAGTGGCCCCCACCGGCATTCGTTTCACTCATGCCACCTCCCCCGGTGGGGGAGGATTTTGGCAGGCGCAGATTTGTCGTGGGGGTCTCTAGGCCTGCGCTGTCACCGATTGCAGCGCTTCGCCCAGCCCGGCGATTTCGGCTTCGGAAACATTGAGCGTAATTGCGATGCGTAGCCGCGCGGTGCCGGGGGGGACGGTCGGCGGGCGGATGCCGCGCACGTCGAACCCGGCTGCCTGCAAGCCAGCCGCGCGCGCCATGGCCGCGCTGTCTTCGCCCACAATCAGGGGCAGGATCTGCGAATGGCTGACCGTTGCCCCAAGCGGCCCCAGCACCTGCTCGGCGAGCCGCACGCGCTGCCACAGCATGTCGCGGCGCTGCGGCTGGCTTTTCAGCAGGCCCAGCGCGGCGCGCACGGCGGCGGCCATCAGCGGCGAAGGCGCGGTCGAAAAGATGAAGCCGCGCCCGCGGTTGATCAGGAAATCGGCGACCACGGCGGGCGCGCAGACCAGTGCCCCTTCGCAGCCCAAAGCCTTGCCGCAAGTGCGCAAGGTGATGACATTCGGCTCGCCTTCGAGGTGAGCGGCGAGGCCCCTGCCGTCTGGCCCGAAGACCCCGGTGGCATGGGCTTCATCGATCAGCAAAATGGCATCGTGGCGCGCGGCGGTAGCGGCGAGATCGTCTAGCGGGGCGCGGTCGCCGTCCATCGAATAGACACTCTCCACTGCCAGCCAGACGCGGCCTGTTTCGCCGCGTTTGCGCCAGCCCTGCACTGCCAGTTCGAAGGCAGCGGCATCATTGTGGCGTACTGCCATATGCTCGGCCCGGCCCAGCCGGATGCCTTCGATGGCGCTGGCATGGATCAGCTCGTCGTGGACGATAAGGTCGCCGCGCTGCGGCAGGGTGGAGAGCAGCGCAGAATTCGCGGCAAAGCCGCTGGAGAACCAAAGCGCACGCTCGCAGCCGAAGAAAGCAGCGGCTTCGGCCTCGAGCGCTTCGTGTTCGGCATGGTTGCCGCGCAGCAGCCGCGATCCGCCAGAGCCCACCGGCACCCCTCGTGCCAGCGCCGCCGCGACGGCCCCGGCCAGTTCGTCCGATGACGCAAGGCCGAGATAGTCGTTCGAGGAAAAGTCTGCCCCGCCGCGCCCACTCAATGTGCGTCGGCGCGATGCCTGTGTCAGCCGGGCAAGGTCGGCCTGCTGGGCGGCAAAGGCGGGGCCGGTGCCCACTGCTACTCCGCCGCTTCCCGCATTGGTTCGATAGCGGTCATCGGCGTCAGACCCAGCCGCGCGAGCATCGCGCTATCCGCATCGTCGCCTGCATTGGGCGCGGTCAGCAACTTGTCGCCGGTGAAAATCGAATTGGCCCCGGCCATGAAGCACAGCGCCTGCACCGCCTCGGACATCGATTCGCGCCCCGCCGAGAGCCGGACCATCGACATCGGCATGGTGAGACGGGCTACGGCAACCGTGCGGACGAATTCGATGTCGTCGATCTTCGCCAGCGGGGTGCCCTCCAGCAAGTCCCCCAGAACCGTGCCCTTGACCGGCACCAGC
Source organism: Sphingomonadaceae bacterium (assembly GCA_947473355.1). Taxonomy (GTDB): domain Bacteria; phylum Pseudomonadota; class Alphaproteobacteria; order Sphingomonadales; family Sphingomonadaceae; genus Novosphingobium. Next base: position 11,471 of record CANJCQ010000086.1, read on the forward strand.
GCATTGACCGGCACGCTCTCCGGGTGCCGCGGCAAGGTGGCGAGCGTGTGGATGAAGCCGACCCGGTCGGCCCGCGTCTCGCCCATGCCGACGATCCCGCCCGAGCAGACGTTAATCCCCGCCCCGCGCACATGGCCGAGCGTATCGAGCCGGTCGCCCAGCGTACGGGTGGTGATGACATCGCCATAGCGTTCGGGCGAGGTGTCGATGTTGTGGTTGTAATAGTCGAGGCCCGCGTCAGCCAGCTGAGTGGCTTGCCCCGGCGTGAGCATGCCCAGAGTCATGCAGGTTTCCATGCCCATGGCCGATACGCCCTTCACGATCTCGACGATCGCCGGCATGTCGCGCTGCTTGGGATTGCGCCAGGCCGCGCCCATGCAGAAGCGCTGGCTGCCGGCGTCCTTCGCACGCGCCGCAGATTGCAGCACTTCGCGCACGTCCATCAACTTGGTCGCCTTGACCCCGGCATCGGCATGCACTGACTGCGCGCAATAGCCGCAATCCTCCTGGCAGCCGCCGGTCTTGATCGACAGCAGGGTGCACAGCTGCACTTGATCGGGGGCATGATGCGCGCGGTGGGTCTCGGCGGCGCGAAACAACAGCTCGGTGAACGGCAGATCGAACAGCGCGGCAATTTCCGCGCGGGTCCAGTCGGTGCGGGGTTCATTTGCGGGCACAGGGGCGTGGCTCATGCGTAATCTCATTGCTACGGCCAGATAGGGCAACCGGGCACATGCGCCGCCTGCGCAAGCGGGGCCTGCTTGTCAAGCGGCGGCCAGCCGTCGCTGCCGGTGTGCACCCGCCAGCGCGATCAGGAGCGTGAGCAAAAGCCCGCCCAGCGAAATGGCGGCAGAGACTTGGCGGACCGGCGTTTCGCGTGGGCCGATCTCGATGCGGCTGGTGCCTTGGCCGATGGGCACGATGACCAGATGCAGCGCCCCTTCGAGTGGCTGGGCCACGGAACCATTGACCCGAACTTCGTTGCCGGGGAACCAGGCATGCGACAGCTGCACATAGCCGGGGCCATTGGCCGTCACCTTCGCGGTTACCGTGCTGACAGTGACAGCGTAGGAATCGAGGCGCGGTGTCCATGGCGCGGCATTCGGCTCGGCCGGACCGGCTTTTGGCATGGCCAGAACCGGCAGCGCTTGGGCCTGACGTATCGACCAGTCAGGCCGGGCCTGATCGAGCCAGTATCGCAAATAGGCTGCCGCCTGCGCGATCCTTGGCTCGCCCCGGGCGAATTGATCGTCCCAGAACATCGGCTTGTCGAGATCGGGGCGCGGACTTGCGGCGACCAGCTGGCGGCTGAACAGCACTGGCGAGGCCCCGGCAATCGGCACGGTAAGGGCAAGCGGACCTTCCGGCCTTGCCCCGGCAAAAGTCGCCGGACAGCCGTTTGCCGAGGGGCTGGTGCAATAGATGCGGGCAGCGTTGAACAGCGCCAGCAGGCTGGCATTTTGCGGTGTGATCGCGCCGTCCCGGTGCAGATCGGCCTCGGCCAGCTTGACGGCGGTTGCGGCGTAATTGTGGACTTTGGTTGCTGCCATATTGTGATAACCGGCAACGCGCTGGACCAGCGCATCATAGCTCATGGCGCCTGCATCCGGACCAATATCGGCATCGATCTGGAACTGCTTGTCATTGCGCGCGACCGACTGGACTGCCGTACTCGACAGATCGAGCAACAACAGCGCCATGATGATGAGGCCCGCGCGTGGCCACTTCCCCAGCCGCTCACGTAGCGCATCCGCACCGCAAGCGGCCAGAATGGCGACCAAAAGCAGCAGGAACATGATGTCGCGCACGACCGGGTTCGAGAGGAAAAAGCTCAGCGCAAGGCAGGGCAGCACGGCCAGCACCAGACTTGCCTGATCGCCGGCAAAGCGCCTGCGCACTGCGGCAATAACACCGGCCCCGGCGAGGATAATGGCGACGAGGCCAAGATAGGCCCAGTAATCGGTCCCCCAGGTCGTCCGGCTGTTGCGCCACATGACGAGGTTGAACAGGCGTTGCGGCGTGGGCAGGTTCAGCGATGCCAGCGATCCCGCCGGTTCGATCATCACCCATTTTGCTTCGGCCAGGACCGGCAGCACCGCGACCATCGACATCACCGCGCCCAGCACGCCGGCTGCGGCGAGAGCGGGCAGGGCGCCGAGCTGCCAGTGGCCTGTATAGAGGCGAAGCGCGCCGAACAGCCCAAGGTAGATCGCGAAGAACGGCGCATGCGGCTGGTGGTTGATGATCAGGCCGGCCGTGGCCAGCGCGAACAGTGCCCATTCAAGCCAGGGCACATGGCGCGCGCATGATCCCTTCTGCGGTAAGGAAAATGGTCAGCAGGAAGCAGATCGTGAAGGCCTGCGGGAACACCCCGCGATAGAGGAACAGGTGAAGATGCGCGAAGGAGCCGGCATAGGCCAGCGCGCCAACAGTGGCGGCAAAGCGCGACAGGCCAAGCCGGCGCAGCAGCGCGAAGGCCAGCCAGCCCGCGATCAGGTGGAGCGTGAACAGCAGCAGCTTGGCCGTGGTGCTGGCATCCTGCACGAACCAGTCGACCATGCCGCCGATCACATAGGTCAGCGGTCCGGTGAAGCCGAGCAGCGAGCTGCCGAGATACTGGAAATTGGTCCAGCCCGGCAGTTCATGATTTCGGATCAGCCATTCGCTGATCTCATGGAACCGCGCGATATGGGTGCCAGTGTCGCCTGCCAGCAGCACGCCGGAAAACAGATAGGCATGGCCGAGCCAGGCCAGCATGATGCCGAATGCGGCGAGGAAGGCGCGGTCGGGGGCACTGTCGATGAACCGCGAGAACAGTCGCCCGCGCAGATCCAGCCAAAGCGCTGCGATGAAAGCGGCGAGGCCGATTGCCGCGCCCAGCGCATCGGGCAGGCCCAAGATAGCGAGCAATCGCGCGGCGCTCAGGCCCTGGCCGTGCCCATTTCCATGCAGAGTCAGCGCAACCGCCTGGTCCTTGAGGTTGCCGATGGCGTAAAGTGAAAGGAATGCGGCGGCACCAAACAGCACCGCCAGCAGCAGGACGGCGCGCCAGGGCCTGTCGGCAACAATAGCGGCTAGCGTATCTAGCCCCGTCACGCCGGCATTCCTAGCCCAGATTGCGCGGGCAAGTCCAATTCTAACCGGGGTGGAACGGCGCTGCCCCGAGGTTCAGGGTTGCTCAGGCCTGATCTGCCGGTAGATCCAGCCAGCAAACGCGAGGACGAGGAACGGATAGCCGAGGCTGGGCAGAGGCGCCGCGGTCGGCAACAGGACCTCGCCCCAAAAAAAGATGCGTGCTGCGGTGACGACAAACAGGATGGCGGCAACGAATCCGGCAAGGCGCCCCCACATCGGAAAGGTGCGTGGAATGCCCAGGAGCACCAGCGACGAGGCCCACAGACTTATGCCTGCGGCGAAAGACGGCACGCTGCCCGTCAGGCCTGCCGCTGTGCCCGACAGAACGAGCGTTTCCCCAGCCATGAAGACCAGAAATCCGGAGGCGACAAGATCCTCGCCGCGCCTCAGTCTTCTGTGGTTGCCGCCCGTGAAGCAAGAAGTTTCTGAACCGGTGAGCAGGTGATCGAGCGCGGTCTTCTGTCAGGCCTTTGATTGCGGCGTTTTCGCAAAGCCGCTGGCCGGTATGGTGATCCGCAGATCAGGTCCAAATCTGAT
>CANJCQ010000087.1 GCA_947473355.1 Sphingomonadaceae bacterium
GATCACCTCGATCGGAGCGTAAGTCTGGGCCAACACGCTTTCTATCGCAGCGCCGATATAGCGTTCAGCGTTGAAGCACGGCAAACAGATAGAGACGAGCGGATTACTCACGCCAGCACGCTCAGACCCTGCACATCGCCAAGCTCCCGGAATGCCAAGAGACCCCCATCCGAACTCAACTCGGCTCTCTGGAACTCCAGCCTCACCCGCCGGTCAAAATCGACCCGCAAATCCCCCGTGCCGCTTTCACCCGACGGGCACGCCATCAAATCCGCCTTCACACTCGACTATGATAATAGTATATCTGCACTATTCATCCGAAACGTCAAGATTTTCCCGCGCCTATCTGGGAAATATGGGATTAATGGTCCGGCCATGCGCTGCACCTCAGTCGGCAACGGCGTTGGGAACAGGACTGCGGCTTGGTGCGTGTCCTCGGTGGGCGGTGATGTATCCTGTGCCATGGTCAGAGGAGGCTGGGCGCTGCGCTGGGATCGCCACTGGCGTGGGCATATGTGCGAGCGGTGATCGCTAGGCTCTGCTGCCCGATTAACTTCAGATTAGGGCGTACCGCTTAAGGCAGCACTCAACCGCTCAGGTCTGTTTGAGTGGTTTACCCGAGAAGCCCCCCAGATGGCCGCCATAACCGCTCCCCCCTAGCGGGGCGGCCATCGTTTCCGGCTACACCCCACCGGGCGAGCAAAACAGTATGTAGAAGGAAGCGTGGGTCCCATCTGAGCAAAACGGGGGGTGCCGGGTAGGTGGGGTCTCGTCTGGCAGGATTTTCGATGGGGGTGGGGGTGTTGCTTCGATGCGAAGCGCGGTCCGGAAGGTGGCTGTATCTCACGGAATGTCCGTTAAATGTCCGTCCCAGCCAATACCTTGGCGGTCTAAAATCCATCTAACTCATTGAAAACTATGGTGGACGCACTTGGGCTCGAACCAAGGACCCGCTGATTAAGAGTGGGTCCAGATGGCGGTTTCAGGGATGTTCAGAAGCGTCCATCTGCGTTCAGATGTGCTGTTCCATGTGGCTATGAAGATACTGAAATATATCTAATTTAGTCAGCGCGTCCGTGTCAATTCTGTCCATTGGCGAACTCGGCGGGCCGATGTTGCCCCTAAGCAAAATGGAGCCTATATGGAGCCTATAGAAACTAGGCTCTGAAGGTGGAGCCTATAGGATTCAGGCTCAGATAGGCGACGATGGCGGTTTCACTCAACAGGCAGGCAATCGAAGGGCTGCTCGCCCGCGCCAGGTCAGTCAAGGGCAAGCAGTTCGAATTGGTGGACGAACGCGAAGCCGGGCTTCGTATTCGGGCCGGGGAGCGGTCCGCGACATGGCTGCTTTGCACCCGTCTCAGGAACGGCAAGCGTAGCCGGATCAAGCTTGGGGCTTGGCCAGCAATGGGCATAACCGAGGCAAGGCATGCGGCCCAGGCGAAGCGGCTCGAAGTCGTTGGCGGTGCCGATCCCAACGAAGCCAAGCGCCAGGTTGCGAAAGACGCAGCGCTGGCCGCCAAGACCCGGCGCAAGTTGTGCGACGTGCTGGATGACTACGAGAGACGCAAGCTGTCACAGCTCCGAACCAGTGCGCAAACACGCCGTTCGCTTGACGGACAGCGCGGGCTACTTCGGTCTTTCGTGTACCGGGACATCGGCTCAATCACGCGCGGCGAGATTGTCGATGCCGTGCGCGATCATGCGGCGAGGGCACCTATCTCGGCCAACCGGACTTTGGCTTGTGCCAAGGCCTTCTTTAACTGGTGCGTCGATCAGGAAATTCTCGAAGCCAGTCCGGCATCGACGATCAGGAAGCCAGCCAAGGAACGCACCCGGGATCGCCACCATACGATAGACGAGCTGATGGAAATTTGGGACGCGATGGGTGATCTCGGTTATCCGTTCGGGCCGCTCTACCGCCTGCTGATCGCGGTTCCGATGCGGCGCGAGGAAATCGCGGCGATGCCGGTCGGCGAGCTCGAACTGTCTCTGCGAGGCAATCCCGAAGATGCGGTCTGGACCCTGCCTGCGGGACGCACCAAGCGTGCCAATGCGCTACGGGTTCCATTGTCGCCATTGGCGCGCGAGTTGATCGAAGAAGCACTGGCCGCGCCAGAGCGACCGAAGGACAGCCCGTTCGTTTTCAGCATGACCGGCGATACCTCGGTTTCCGGCTATGCTAAGGCCAAGAGTCGGCTCGACCGGATAATTCACCTGAACCGGCTCGAGGCTGCCGAAAAGGGGGGCGGGGAGGCAACGGCAATGGAACACTGGACGATCCACGACCTGCGGACGACATTCAGCACATTGGCGAGCGAAGTGATGGGCGCGGATATCGCCATCGTGGACCGCATCCTCAGCCATGTCGCGACCGCGACCACCTCGAAGATCATGCGCGTCTACAATAAGTCCGAACTGTTCGAACCGCGCAAGCGCGTGTTGCGGGAATGGGCTGAGCTAATCGAGCGGGAGGCGGCTGCGCGTGCGACGGTTCGTGAGGCTATCCGTAACAAAGATGCCCACAGCTCCGCTAAGCTGCAGCCTTGAACCGCAACGGCAGATCGACACGGATATCGTCGAAGGTCACACGCGGGGCCAGCGCGCGGTTGGGGCGTTTTTCGAGGCGGATGAAGCCGTAGCGCTCCATGGTCCTGAGGGTGCGCGAGAGGTTGGACTTGGCCCGTCCGGTGCGCTCAGCCAGCGCTTGCAGCGATTCCGGCTTGTCCTCGGCGATCACCGCGAGCAGTTCGCGGTTGCGGTCCGACAGCACCTTGGCGACGCTCTCGATCGAGGTGAACCATACCTTGGGGGACTTGGGCGAGGGCTTCAGTTCGCCCCGTGCGATCGCCAGGGTCCGCGCCTTGTATTCGGCGGGGCTGGCGATACCGATCTTCAACGTCGTCATAGTTTCACTCCTCGTTCCGTAAGCACCGCTTCGACTTCGTGCCAGAAGTCCTCAAGCAGGCTGGCGGCATCGCTGTATTCGTATGGCCGGATCGTTCGCTGCCGGTGCTTGTGATCGAACGCCCCGCTTCGCTTCGCTCCAGGCCCCGACCCGGTCGTAACCGGATGGGCGTTATCGAACCCCACTAGCCGCGCCCCGTCCTTGGCGTGGAGCGTCAGCGAGTAGCGAAGCCCGTGCGGACGCTCCGCCGATACCGCGACCCGCTTGACTTCGAACTTGACCCAGTGATTGCCTTGCGGGTCGATGAAGAACACTTCGCCATCGAGCGGGAGCAAGGCGTCGAGGCCCGAATCGGGTGCGGCATCCACAAGACATTAGTTATCAGACATTGATAACTATTCAATGGCGCGATTTGTCCTCACCAGTCGTCGAAGCCTCCCCCATGCGAGGAATGACCACGACAGCAATCATGCGAGGGCCAATGGTCATGATTGGTGCCGAAGGGTTTTCCGGACACGTCGATCCCACCGATGCCGCCAACCATCGGCAGACCGGTCGCTGGGTTGATTTCAGTGTGGTAAGACGAGCTGGCGTCGGCAATGCCGCCGCAGTGATCGAACAGACCGGTGAGCCAGTTCCAGAGTGCCATTGTCGTATCCTTTCATGGTGGGAATAGCGATGCCCCGCCCGGCAGCGCCGGGCGGGGCGATGTAGCCGGATCAGTCGCCGCCAGAGCGGTTCGGGCGTGACCAGATCAAGTTGAAGCTCTTGCCGTCTTCGCCAGCGAAGAGGTTGGCGTAGATCGCCGTGGCGAAGCTCGGATCGTCGAGCTTGACCGAGAGGTAGTCGCGCTCGTCGCGCGATTTCTTGGTCCAGGCGGCACCGATCTCAGCGCGGCCCGCGAAGACCCGGTGCGTCGGTGCGTTCTCGTTCGCCGATTCCTCTGCGACGATGCGCACGTTTTTCTGCTGTACCGAGAGGGTGAGGATATCGCCCTGATAGTCATTGCCGGACTTCTTGAATGAACCGATGTTGGCCATGATACTGCTCCTATGGTTGGATCGATCCCGCGACCATCGCGGTCTCGATGGCCGGTCAAGGGCAGGACGAAAGCCCGCCGCACCTGAAAGGCCGGAATGCAATGGAGGACGGTGGAAGCATGGCTTTCTTGTCTCGCGAGGAATGGGCGGAACGCCCAGGGGAAGAAAGTCTGGGTGGAGCCGTTACGGTCTAGGGCGTCGAGGCGAAGCCGTCCCTGCCATACCGGGCCATGTAACGAGACCGCGATGGTCGCGGGATTAAGCCAATCGGGACAGTGCTGCGGCTGACACCGGATTCGATCAATTCCGGCAAACACGGTCAGTGCGGATTTGTGTGCCCTTCGGTGTCTGGCAGCGGAATGTTCGTCCCGATTGCGGCACGGGCTGCGAGCGGGAGGCTCCGAGCCTCCGGGTGTTGGTGGTTTCGCCGATGGTTGGCGATGCAATGGCAGGTGTCGCGCAAGCACCAAGATTATCTCTTTGTCAGGCTGGCAGTCGCGCGCTTCATTCGCCGATCTGCGCGAAACTTGTGGGCGATGTATCGGCCAGTTCCTCCATTCTGATCGGGCTGCGTTCGATGGCAATGGCGGCGACTGAGCCGGATGGATCGCCCGGCCCGGCGCTGCCGGGCGGTGCTTGGTGGGTAGCACACGCTATGTCTGGCCGACAGGTCTTGCCCGCGAAATCTATCAGGCTGGCTTGCTGAGTCATGACGCGCAATCTGCCGACGCAGTAATGGACGATTGGACGATGATGCCGCCGTCGCGCCGGATTTCCTAAGGTTCAGTTGATAACGGACTGGTCACAAATCCCAGCGCAGACCGTGGCTTTTTCAGCAAGCTCGGCGACCAGTATCGAACCGATCCGTTTGCCAGTTCGCAGGTGGCGAGCGGCATAAGCCTGCTGGAGACGCTTCGAGAACCAGGACATATCCCTTGGCTGCTGTCGGTTAACCCAGAAAAAGGAAAAGTCGAACGCGCCCAGCAACAGAGTCTGAAATTCGAACAAAGGCAGATTTGGCTTCCTGTGAAGGCAGATTGGCTGCCGGCCTACGAGGCGGAGCTCTTCCAATTCCCGCATTCAAAATTCGATGATCAGGTAGGCTCCACAGTTCAACTACTGGCGGCTTCCGACTATTCAAACTTTCACCAGCAGCTCAAGATTCTCTAGCCGTAGCTCGGCGTATCGCGAGCTCAGCGGCCTTGCCCGCATTTGGTCCTTCTGGCCCATACAACTTCTCGATCTGCCCCGGGGTAAGCCCCAAGGCCGCGAGCCGGGCAACCGTCGCCCTGGCCACGGCCCGCTCCATGTTGTGCTTACCGTTGACAGCCGTCACACATGCAGCGAAAATGCACACATGATATGTCATTTATTGCGCGTTGTTGATTCAGGTCAAAGCCGGGGTTGCAGGCAGACAGGCAAATGATGCGACCAGCCACAGGCAATGCATGATCGAGAGAGCCCGTTGTCAGTCTGCAATTTCGGGTTTCGGCAATCCAGCAATAACGTGCATTCCCGGGTTAGAGAATTCATCAGTCAGGAGGCCTCAATGACAGTCACAGAACTCAGCAAACCGCTTCCCGCCCCGATCGCCAGGGGCAAGTATCGCATTGTCGATGCCGATGCCCACATTGATCCGCCGCACACATTCTGGGCGGAATACCTTCCGGCCCAGTTGAAGAGCATGGCGCCGACCATCGAGGAAGGCAACGAGTGCGACTTTGTCGTGTTCGAGGGCCGCAAGCGTCCGCTGGTCATGCTGGCCAACCAGGGCGGCCGCAAGGGTCAGGATTTCAAGATCATGGGCAAGCTGTGCGATCTGCATGACAGCGCCACCCCGGCCAAGCGCCTCGCGGTGATGGACGAAGACGGCGTCGACGTGGAAATTCTCTACGGTGGCGGACCGCTCGGCACGATGAATTCCGAGCTCTATATCGAGAGCTTCCGGGCCTATAACCGCTGGCTCGCCGATTTCTGTGCCTACGATCCGGCGCGCCTCGCGGGCGTTGCCTATCTGCCGATGCGCGATATCGACGAATCGCTGGCCCTGCTGCGCGAAGCAGTGAAACTGGGGCACCGTTCGATCAATATCCCGGCCTTTCCGCAGGCCGCCGATGGGGTGAGCACCAGCGCCAAGGTCGCCAAGATCCAGGAAGCCCAAGGCGCGGCACTGACCGGCGATCCGAGTAGTGAGAAGGCCTACTGGCATCCCGAGTATGACCGCTTCTGGGCGGAAGTTCAGGAACTCGATGTCACGGTCACCTTCCATCTCGGCGGCCGCGCGGCGCGGTTTGGCGAAAAGGACCACTTCCTCTCGGATCTGGTAATGACCAAGGTGGCCATGGCCGAGCCGGTCGCCATGGCGATCTTCGGCTGCCTGTTCGATCGCTTCCCCAAGCTGCGCTGGGGCATCATCGAAAGCGGCGTGGGCTGGATGCCATGGATGGCCGAATATATGGACCGGACCTGGGAAAAACAGCGCTTCTGGATCGAGAGCAAGCTCAAGAACCTGCCGAGCTTCTACATGGACCAGAACATCTATGGCTCGTTCATCAACGACCGGATGGGCTTCGTGAACTGCAACCAGCCGGGCGGCCGGAATGTAATGTGGTCGTCAGACTTCCCGCATTCGGAAACCACCTATCCCAATTCGCTGTCGGTGATTGCCCGCGACAGTGCTGGCATTGACGAAGAAGACATCCGCTGGATTGTCGGTGGCTGCGCCGAGAAGTTCTTCAAGGTCTGACGCGACAAGCGGAAACGGAAAAGGGGCCCGGCAGGACATCCTGCCGGGCCCCTTTTTTGCGCCTCGGTCTATTGCTTCGGCTTCGGCGTATAGCGCACATGCAGCGCTTCAGGTCCGCGCCCGATCAGGGTGCCGCCACCCATGCGGGCAGGCGGATAGTCCGGATCCCAGCGCAGATCGCCCAGCCGATCAAGCAGCGCGCCCAGCGCTACTTCCATTTCCTGGCGTGACAGATGCTGGCCGAGGCAGGCATGCGCGCCGGCGCCGAAAGCAAAGTGACGCTTGGCCGGGCGGTGGATGTTCAGCGTGTCCGGGTCTTCCCATTGCTTGCGGTCGCGGTTGGCCGTGCCCAGGCACAGCATGGCCACCGAACCCGCCTTCATCTCGACCCCTTCGAGCACGGTGTCCTTTTCGACATAGCGCAGGAAGGCCGTGTCGGTCGGATACCAGCGGGTCACTTCCTGGATCGCCGGGCGCATCAGGCTGCGATCCTGGCGCAGCGCTTCCAGCTGTTCCGGGTGGTTCATCAGCGCCAGAATCGTGATGCCCAGCTGCCGCCAGGTCGTGCCGCCGCCGGCATGAATTATCAGGAAGCAATAGCGCATCACTTCGTCGGGCGTCATCTTGCGCGTGGTGCCATCGGCCTGCTCGATATCGGCGTGGACGAAGCGGCTGATCAGATCGTCCTTGGGCTTGGCGCGGCGCTCGTCCATCAGGCGGGTCAGCATGTCGGCGGCAAAGGCATGGCCCTTGGCCATCTCTTCCGGGCTGGCGTGCATCAGCAAGGCCTGGCGGAATTCAAGCGCTTCGGATGCGGGAATGCCGAACCCGGCCGAAACCACGCTCATCGGCAGCGGTGCGCACAGTTCCAGATTGAGATCGGCGTGGTCCTTCGCGGTGATCCGGTCGAATATCTCGTCGATGGCGGAGATGGTCCACATATTGGTCCACCAGCCGTCGGTGAACGAGGGCTTGAACCAGGGCTTGGACACATTGCGCAGCCGCTTGTGTTCGCCGCCATCGAGATTGAGCAAGGTATCGCCCAGCCCCGGCTTGGAGAGCTTTTCGTAGACCCTGTTGCTGAAGGTCTCGCTGTCCATGAAGGCCTTGTTGACGGCCTCGAACGACAGGATCGAATAGACGTCGCCCAGCCACATCTCGGTATGATACTGGCGCGGAATACCCATAAGGTCTTCAAGCACGCCTTTGACCACCGGCGGGCCGTCGTGCAGCTTGGCAAGATGGACGTAGGGATCGTCAGTGCCCCAGCCAGCAGCCTTGGCCTCGTCATTCGGGTTGAACAGAACGCCACGATCCTTCGTGGCCAGATCGACGGTGCTGCTTGCCATAATCTTTTCCTCTCGGCTGCTTTCGGGGCTGCGGTCAGACGTGTTCGAAGCTGTCTTTTTCTGCCGAACAGTGCGGGCAGCACCAATCGTCGGGAATATCTTCCCAGCGTGTGCCCGGCGCGATGCCGTCTAAGGCCTCGCCTACGGCTTCGTCATAGACGTAGCCGCAATAGAGGCAGGACCATTGGTGGCTTTCGGACGCTCCAGTCATCGCGCGCCTGTTTCCTTTATGCATGACTGCGGCACGCACCGCGAACCGGCACATGCGCTGGCATTGTCTTAGCAATGCTGCACAAGAGCTATTTGTGCTTGATCAAATTTGCACCTTTGTGCGGCATAATTCAGCGGCTTTGCTCAGCTGAATCCTGTCCAGCCCAACCATTCAAAGGGCAGTCCCACGCCATTGGTCGCTACGATCCGGCTCTCGATTTCACCTCCCGCATAGCGCGTGATTGTGATCTCGCCAGAGGGCGGCGGCTTCTCGCCCTGCGTGCGGTTGTGCCCCTTGTTCCAGGCGCTGAACCTTGCAGATGGCTCGCTGCCGACCCGGTGGATCGTGCGCCCCCCGCGCGAAGCAGAGGCCAGCATTGCGTCGAGCTCAGCGCGCGCCTCGGCAGTCCAATAAGACAGGCAGACCGAGTGGAAAATGCAGACCGGATCGCCCGCAGCGGCCAGCACGCCCGGCAGCGTCTGCAGCGCATCGCCCGTGATCTTGGCCATATCGGTTGCCGCTACGACATCGAGCGCGACTTCCAGCTGCTCGCGCTGCTGACGGTATTCCGGGAAGATCTGCGCGATCAGCCAGCGGCGTTCTTCGGGCTTTGCGGCATCGAGCGGGCGCAGGTCGAGCCCGGTGCGGCTGGCGATCCGAGGAATGCGCAGCGGCGGATCGCCACTGATCGTCGCCGCAAAAGTCAGGGGCGCATCCGCCGCGCCAATCCGCGCATGGCCCTCATAGGCATAGGCATATTTGTCGAGCGTCAGCAGAACACCGGCGCTGCAGCCAATCTCGATCAGGTGCAGCGGCTCGCCGATCGCATCGGCCACCCAGGTAATGGCAGGCAGGATCGTGGCGCAGCGATCGGCGAAAGTGGTCTGCACTGTCGTTTCCGACAGCGTCGCTATGATCTCGGCGCGCCTGGACCGGCAGAACTCCTTGAAGGCCGGCCATGCCTCCTGTGCAGGCAGGGGCTCTGCCGAAACGGTCGGAAAGTAGCGGGCGAGCGGGTCGGTGTGACTGCCCAGCACCAGGAAGTGAATAGCGGTCAGCAGGTGAAACACTGGCTGTGCCCCCAGCTGTGCATGGGTGGCCAGTTCGATGATATCGGGATCTTCCGCCCCGCCTGCACACAGCGCGGAATAGAGCGGCGCGCCAAAGGCACCATAGCTTTGCGCGCCCGTGCGGAACGCCGCAGCAACACTGGCATAGCGTTCATCAGTGACCGTCACGTCGCGCCAATCCTTGGTTGAGATTAGCTCCCGAATTGGGGTCGGGAAATAAATCCTGGGTGCTTCGCTCCGCAACCTGCCCCTGCTAATCGACGAACCATGGCATGGACCGAAGTTTCAGCTATTCCGGCCATGCCGCATACCAGGCTCACAAGTGCTGACGGGGAATCATCAAGCTGGTCATTCAGCCGCGATCTGCGCCGCTTCGTCTGCCTCGGCTTCACGAGCAATCTTCTGCTTCATGATCCGCCGGGCCAGCACGCCGGCGGCATCGGCCTTGAGGATGATCGGCTTGTGCTCAAGGAAATCGGTTGATTCGCCCATGTCGCGCTGCTGCGCCTCGACCATCGGGCCGTCCTGCGTTTCGAACACGTTCTTCATCGTCGCGGCAGTGGCCGCAGTGAACTGCTCGTTGTCACGCGCGAAATTGCGGCCCGAACCCCAGAAATAGTGGCTGGTGGTCTCGGTTTCCGGGGTGATGAGATGGGCATTGGGCGTGTTCCAGCCTTCGCCATAACTCTTGCCATGATCCCAGAAGGCAGTGTCGACAAACAGCACGCCCGGCGCATCCCAGCGCGCGTGGCCCTGGCCCTCGACATCATCGGCGTCGCCCTCAAGCCCGAACATGGGGCGTGCCGCGGGATTGACGTGGTAGTGATGCCGCCACAACATCGACCAGACCGTGTCGCCGTTGCGTTCGACCTTGTTGGTAAAATCCTCGAAGTTCGATCCCTCGTGGATGCCGGGGTGCAGATAGTGGATGTGGCTGAGATCGAGCAGGTTGTCCGAGATCAGCTGATAATTGCCCTTGATGTGCGAATAGCCCTGGCAGCTGGTGTATTTATCGGTGTCGCTGAAGAATGCGAACTCGGGGATGAGATCGGGATCGGCCTCTGCCGCATCCCCAAGCCACAGCCAGATCAGCTTGTCGCGCTCGACAGTCGCGTAGCCCTTGATACAGGCGCGCGCTTTCTGGCTGTCGTCATCGTGCGGCGCTTCGACGCAGGCCCCGCTGCCGTCGAACCGGAGCCCGTGATAGCCGCACTGCAGGGTATCACCCACCCGCTTGCCCATGGAGAGCGGCACGAAGCGGTGCGGACAGCGATCCTGGATCGCGGCAACACTGCCATCCGCCTTGCGGAACATGACGATCTGCTCGTTGCAGATCGTGCGGCTGACCATCGGCTCGTCGAGCTCATAGGCGTTCGCCGCGACATACCAGGTGTTCTTGAGGAATGGCATGGCTATTGGGAATCCTTTTACCAGACAAATCCATTCGGGATTATCGGGTCCGCGAATTATGAGCTTGCACGCTATATTGCAATGCCTTCTGCGCAATAATGTCCGGCGGGGCTGGTGTCGTGCATCTTGTCAGATCAGCGCAATCGACCGCGCTCCAGGCTAACCCCCTGTCGACAATCGACTACAGCGCTGCCGGCCGCAGCGGAAAACTAACCTGCGCTTGGCACAAGGCGCTTGTGCAATTGCTCGCTCAGCTCATCCAATGTCCACAGTCCGGGCCTACCATCATCTTCCTTGACCAGGCGCACCCCGTCCTGCAGCGCCGTCCACTGGCAGATGTTGCCGCCGCCAAGGCTGAACACTTCGCCTGTCACTAAAGCCCCGGCCTCGGAACACAGCCAGGTCAGCATCGGAGCAATATATTCCGGCCCGGCGAGGCGCGGGAGCGCCAGCAAGGCCTCGCGATCCTTGCCGATCAATAGCCCTGCCTCGAGCTGTTCCATGTAGAGTTCGTAGGTCCGTGTGGCGGCGCTCGGCGCGTAGCAGTTGAAAGTCACGCCGGAGCCGGCATGGGTGGCGGCCAGATCGCGCATCATGCCGATGCCGCCGCTCAGCACGGCAGCGCCGAGTGGATTCTTCTGGGTGCCGCGCGCGATCTCCGAAGTTGCGAAGATCACCCGGCCCCAGCCGCGCTCGAGCATCCCCGGCAGTGCCTCGCGAGTCAGCCAGAACTTCTGGCCGAGATAGAGATTGATGAGCTTGAACCAGGTTTCATCGTCGCTGTTGATCCCGCGCTGTGCCGTCTTCAGCAAGGCCCCGGCATTGGCGATGACTATGTCGCAGGCGCCAAACGTGTCGGTGGCGCATGAAACGGCGCGTTTGCAGCCTTCGGGTTCGGCTATGGAATCATAGTTCGCAACAGCTGACCCGCCAGCCGCAATGATCTGCGCCACGGTATCGTCGGCCGGCCCGGAGCTGTGCCCTTCGCCCTCAATGCTGGTGCCCAGATCGTTGACCACCACCGCCGCGCCCTCGCTGGCCAGTTGCAGCGCGGTCGCCTTGCCGATGCCATTTCCCGCGCCTGTCACCAGAGCCACGCGGCCATTCAATCGCAATACACCAGTCATATTCCAATTCCTTTGTCCGCACCATTACGATGGACAAGCCACTGATGACAATGGCGCCCAGATTTGACGAAGTTTCGACTTGATGGCAGCAAGCGATGCGAACGATTGCTGGACCCCGACCATGACAAACGACCAAAGCCAGCGCACTGTCTTTACGCATTGCCTGATCTGCGAACAGTTGTGCGGGCTGGAAGTCGCGGTCGAAGACGGCGTGGTCAAATCGATCCGTCCGGACAAGCAGAACCCCTACACCTGGCGGGATTTCTGCGTGAAAGGCCAACGCTCTCATGAGGTTGCCAGCAGCCCGTGGCGGGTGCGCATGCCGATGAAGCGCGTGGATGGCCGGTTTGTCGAGGCGAGCTATGAAGAGGCAGTTTCGGATATCGCTGCGCGGCTGCAGGCGATCATCGCGCGGCATGGCAAGGATGCCGTGGCGGGCTATCTCGGCAATCCGATGGGCTTCAGCTCGGGCGCTGCGGCCTGGCATTTCAGCTTTCTCGGTGCCCTGGGCACCAATCAGAAATATGGCGTCCAGTCGATCGACAGCAATGCCAAGCACGTCGCCTGCGATGCCATGTTCGGCCTCGAAACGCTGGCCCTGATCCCCGACATCGATGCGACCGACTATGCCCTGCTGATCGGCACCAATCCTGCGGTCAGCAAGTTCAACTGGGGCGGCAAGGTGCCCAATGGCTGGCGGCGGCTGAAGGACCGGGTCCATGCCGGGGCCGAGCTGGTCGTCGTCGATCCGCGCCGCACCGAGAGCGCCGCCAGCGCCAGCCGCCATGTGGCACCGTTGCCGGAAACCGACTGGGCCTTCCTGCTGGGCCTGATCAAGGTGATCCTCGATGAAGGCCTGAGTCGCCTGCCGTCTGAAATCGCAGTGACAGGGCGCGATGCCCTCTACGCGATCTGCGAGGCCACCTCGCTCAACCGGCTGGCCGCCCTATGCGACATCCCGGTACACGAAATCACTGCCGTGGCGCGTGGCTTTGCTGCAGCCCCGCGCGGCTTTGCCTTTGCCGGAACCGGCCCTGCGCTTGGCCGCCACGGGGTGCTGACCCATTGGCTCACTCTCGCGCTCAATGTGCTGACCGACCGGCTTGATCGCCCTGGCGGCCGCTTCGCGCCGAACTGGCCGTACAACATGCCCATGACCAAGGGCCACAGCGAGCCCAAGCGGCGCAGCCGGGTGCGCGGCATCGAGACGGTGGTCGGGCAATACAGCCTCTCCGAACTGGCGGATGAGATTCTCACCCCCGGCCAGGGCCAAGTCCGCGCGCTGATCGTGGGTGGTGGCAATCCGGTTTCGACCGGGGCGGGCGGCGATCATCTGGCCCGCGCGCTTGGCCAGCTCGAGCTGCTGGTCAGCGTCGACCTGTTCCAGCGCGAGAGCCACCGCGAGGCGCACTGGCTGATCCCGGCAGTCCATTTCCTCGAGCGAGAGGAAGTGCACGTTGCGCTGCATTCCATGAACGATAGGCCCTTCATCCAGTCGACCCGGCAGGTGATAGAGCCGCCGCCGGGCCTCCGCCCCGAATGGACGTTCTACCACGATCTCGCCGCAGCCATGGGCCTCGAACTGTTCGGCGGCCACATCAGCCATCCCGACCAGATGGCGGCAGGCATGCTGGCGGGCAGCGGCAAGGTGACGCTGGAGCAGGTCAGGGCCAGCGAACACGGGCTGATCTATGGCGAGCGGACCATGGGGCATTTTCTGGAGTATTTTGGCAAGCAGGACCGGTCTGTGGATGTCTGCCCCGAACGGCTGGCCGGTGGACTGAAAGCAGCCCTGACCGGAGACGTAAAAACCAGCTTGCCGCTCCCCGGCCACTACCGCCTGATCTCGCGCCGCCGCAATGGCATGATGAACAGCTCGCTCACTGAAACCTCGGGCAGCGTCGGCCACGACGAGACCGACGACGCGGTCGAGATAAATCGGATCGATGCGGAGCAAGCCGGGATCGCTGAAGGTGACTGGGTGGAGGTGCGAAGCGACACTTCGACAATTCGCGCCTGCGCCACACTGTCCGGCGACATTCGCCGCAGCACAGTGGTGCTCGCGCAAGGCTGGGGTTCGCCGCTGCTTGATCCCGCGACATCTGCCGTAGCCTATCTGCGCGGCAATGAACGCAACAAGCTGGTCAGCGACGCCGATCTCGACCCGCTCAGCGCCGCCCCGCGCCTGAACGGCACGCTGGTGGCGATTTCGCGCATTGGCTAGGCCAAAGGGCCAGGCACAAGGAGTGGAAGCAAAATGGAACAGCAACGCGAATTCACCAGCGCGCTCGAATTCCCGCTGACGCCGGAGACGGCGGGCGACTATACCAGCGAGACCTACAACCACTGGGTTTATGATCCGGTCAGCCGCATTGGTCTCAACGTCTGGTTCGCCTCCGGCCAGAACGGCGGCGGCAAGACCTTCCCTGAATTCATGGCGACGGTGATCGCCTTCGTCGATGGCGAGACCTGGATCGGCTCCTCCGAAGGCCACGGCAACCACCCGAGCGGCGTGGCGGCAGGCAATGCCTTCCTGACCATCTCCGAGCCCTTCAAGCGGCTGCAGATCGACTACATGGGCCTGCTCAAGCGCAGCGCGGGGGTGGCGAAGGAAAGCGCGGTCGGCGATGGGATGGAGCCGCAGCTCAGCATGATGCAACTGGCGGTGGACATTGTCAGTCCGCCGATCGAGCAGGGCTCGCAAGGCGACCGGGGCACCGAGGCAGCATCGGGTACCCGTCCGCGCACCGCGCTGCGTTATGAACAGCTCTGCCGGGTCACGGGCACCATCCGCATCGGCGCGCGGGAAATGCAGGTGAATGCCTTGGGTATGCGCTCGCACCGCTGCAATTCGGCTAGCATCTATGACAGCGGCGCGGTCGGCCACACCTGGGCGACGGCGCTGTTCCCGAGCGGACGGGGTTTCCACATGTTGTCGTACCAGATCGAACCCAAGGCCGAAGTTGGCTCGCTGCATGGCTATTACTACGATGGCGAGCGCTATCATGAGGCGATAGTGCGCCGCTTCCCCTATTTCACCGGCGAGACCGGCAAGGAGCAATATGTGCTCGAACTGGAAGTCGAAGGGCGGGTGATCGCGATCGAGGTCGATTCCTTTGCGCCGCTGGTAAACCTTCCCCA
>CANJCQ010000088.1 GCA_947473355.1 Sphingomonadaceae bacterium
ATGCGATCGCGGGAAAAATGGCTTGATCCGGCGCATCTGCACCTCGCTCAGCATAAACAGATCGTCCACAAGCAGCACCTCCTGGTGCCACCATTGAATCAACCCTCAGCCCATCATGCAAGCAATTTAACAGGTCCTGACCCTAGAAGTCGTGGAAGCATATCTTGTGCAGAAAGCACAGTATAACATTACCGTTAAAGCTTCTCCGCCCGAGAAGCCGAACGGATGATGCTATCGATTATCCGTTCGGCTTCGGTGGGATTTAGTTCGCCAGCGTCGATTAACCGCTGCGCAGCTTCTTTGAATCGTTCGCCTTGCGGCTTCTCGTTTGCGCTTTGTGGCTTCGGCTTTGTCATTTGTCCCTCATACCGCTTGGCGGTAGGTAAGCCGCTTGCCAATGATGCCCGAAAGCAGCGCATCGGCCCGGTCTGCATCGTTGCAACCCAGGGCGGCCCGATTGCTGTAGCGGAAATCGAACTCTGCCAAATAGCGGTGCAAGTGCTTCTTCTGGCAATGCTGGTAGATGCCCCGCATCCCGCGTTTGAAGATGCTGAAATAGCCTTCGATGGTGTTGGTATGAATCGCCGCATCACCCTTGCGGACATACTCGCCAGCGGTGTGCGACACAAAGGTATGCGAGGCGTAGTCCTTGCCGATGGTTTTGTAGAACTGCGCTTCATCGGTCATGAGGTGCGCGTCCTTGGCGACGTATTCGGCAACAACCGGAGCAAGCGAGGCGGCGCTGAAATTGCCGGTGAATACCATCGAAGCCGAGCGACCGGTGGTGCGATCAATCAATGCCACAACCTTGTTCATGTTGCGGATCGCCATGCGCGACTTTGGCGCGTCCGGGTCCTGTCCAATGAAGGTTTCATCAATCTCGACAATTCCGCCGCCAGAGCCAAAACCGCCAAGACCATCGCCTTGCATGGCTTCGCGGATGCGGTGCGACATGAACCAAGCGGTCTTGAGGGTGACACCAAGGATGCGGTGCAGCTGGTTGCTGGAAATGCCTTTCTTGCTCCCCGCGATCAGATACATCGCTTGCAGCCAGATATTCAAGGCAACGTGGCTGGCCTCGAAGATGGTGCCAATCTTGACGGTGAATGGCTTGCGGCACTGGTAGCACTTGTAGAGGCCGACGCGGGTGGACTTGCCGCCCATCAGGCCAATGCGCTCGCAGCCGCCGCAGTGCGGGCAGACCGGGCCTTCCGGCCAGATGCGCGCCTCGACATAGGCGAAAGCGGCCTTTTCATCGTGGAAATGCGGGGCGGAAAGCGCGGAAACCATGAAACTGCTCCTTATGGAGCATATTTGGCAGTTTCTCGTGGGTATGTCAAGTATAATAACGCCAGCTCCCTTTACATTCTGCAAAGGAGATTTGTCATGGAGACCGCCCACAAGCCTTCCCCGATCGCGCGATGGAAGCTCGCACTGGTCATGGCGGCATTCTTCGCATCGTGGTTCATCGTCAAACCGATCTGGCATCTGCTCGATCTGCATGGCCCGGCCGAGCGTGCGATTCCGCTGGCGATACCAGCCCTCGCAACTTTCGCCTTCGTTCGCTCGATGATGGCCATCAGCCCGGGCAATCCGGCGCTGCGGCGCTATGGCAATGGCCTGTTGCTCTGCCTTCTAGGCTATCTGGCCTTGCTGATCCTTGCCAACCTGGTTGCAAATGCGCTCCCCGCCGATTGGGCAGTGTCGCTGATCATCCAGATTGTGCCGGTCATTCCCATGCTGGCCTTCCTGTGGGTGATTGCCCGCTACCTGACCGAAGAACCCGATGAATATCAGCGCATGCTGGCGGTCCGCTGCGCTCTGGTCGGATCGGGACTATTGCTGGCCGTCGCAATGATCTGGGGACCCCTGCAGCGCGCTGGCATCGTCGGCCCGGCGCAAACCGGTCTCGGCTTTGTCATCTGGTGCGCAGGCTTCGGCATCTCGCGCCTGTTCTGGTATTACAAATGAACAACCGATTGCGTGTGCTGCGCGCCGAGCGGGGCTGGAGCCAGGCCGATCTTGCCGAGCGGCTCGATGTGAGCCGCCAGTCCATCAACGCCATCGAGACGGGGCGCTACGATCCCTCGCTGCCACTGGCCTTCCGCATTGCCGATGTGTTTGGATTAGCGATCGAAGCAATTTTCCTGCGTGACTAGGCTGGGGGCCATCGGGCATGAGGCCCCAATGACCCAGACCCGCTTCCAAACCATACCTGACGGCACCAATTCTTTCAGGCGCATCGCCCACCGCTTCACCCCCGGAAAGGGCCCCGCCCTCGTCTTCCTGCCAGGCTATATGTCCGACATGGCGGGCAGCAAGGCCAAGGCCGTGTTCGACTGGGCCGTCGCCAATGGCCAGGCCTGCCTGCTGCTCGACTATTCGGGCTGCGGGGAAAGCGCGGGTGACTTCGCCGATGGCACGCTCAGCCGCTGGCGCGAGGATGTGCTGGCTCTGGTGGAAGTCCACTGCCCCGGCGAGGTGGTGTTCGTCGGCTCATCAATGGGCGGCTGGATGATGTTGCTCTGTGCCCTCGCCCTGCCCGAGGAACGCCGCGCCGGGCTGATCGGCATTGCGCCAGCGCCGGACTTTACCAATTGGGGGTATACCGAAGCGGACAAGACGAAACTGGCGGCGGGCGAGATTATCTTTGAAGCCAATGCCTATGGCCCGGAGCCGACGCCGACCTATCCAGGCCTGTGGGCCGATGGCCAGAATCTGTTGCTGCTCGATCAGCCCATTGCGCTCACCTGCCCGGTGCGGCTGCTGCATGGTCAGGCCGATCCGGACGTGCCGCATGAAGTCTCGCTCCGCCTCGCAAAGGCGCTCCATTCAGCAGACGTGCAGGTCACGCTGATCAAGGACGGGGACCACCGCCTCTCACGGCCGGGCGATATCGCGCTGATCCTGCGCGCGGTCGCGGAACTGGCCGGGGCGGCATAGCGGAGCGCCATCGATGTCCCTGATTCTCGCCATGCTGGCACAAGTCGGACCCTTCACCACCACCGGCGCGCCGGAACCGCTGCGTCCACCACAGGGTCGGCGCGACGGTGCAGCAGCACCCGCTGCGCCTCCCACGCCAGCACCCACACAGCGCAGCCGGCTCGAATATTGCCTCGACAGCGCCACAAACACACCCGTGGATGCTATCGACGATGCCGAGACCTGGCGCGACGCGGTCCAGGGATCGGCGCTGGCCGAGCCCAATCTCTGCCTTGGATCGGCCCATGCCCGGCTTGAACACTGGGACGAAGCCGAGGCGGCTTTCCTCATCGGGCGCGACATGGCTGCCGAAAACGACCGTGAATTGCGTGCCAAGCTGGGCGCGATGGCAGGCAATGCCGCGCTGGCGCTAGGCGGCTGGGAGCGCGCCCTGGCCCCGCTCGACATGGCCTTGGCCGATGCCAAGGTGGCCAGCGACCTCAAGCTGACCGGCGAGGTGCAGATTGATCGCGCGCGGGCGCTGGTTGCGCTGAAGCGCGAGGCGGAAGCCAGCGACGCACTGATCGAAGCGCGCACTTCGGCTGCGGACAATGGGCTCGCATGGTTGCTCTCGGCCACCCTGTCGCGGCGGCAGGGCAAGCTGGCACCGGCGCAGGCGCAGATTGCCACGGCAGCCGAGCTCGCCCCGCGCGACCCGGAAGTGGGACTGGAGGCGGGCGTGATCGCCATGCTGGCGGGTAACGAGGCAGCAGCGCGCAAATCATGGCAATCGGCGATCGCCACGGCCCCGGCCAGCGAAGCAGCGGCAACCGCCAAGGGTTACCTTGCGCAATTGGGCGAAGCACCGCAAAGCAAGCCATGATACCGCTTTCCGTCCTTGATCTGATCCCGGTGCGCGAGGGCAGCACCACCTCCGAAGCGCTCGCCGAATCGGCCATGTTGGCCCAGGCCGCCGAGAAGGCCGGCTACAAGCGATACTGGGTGGCCGAGCATCATGGCATGGAAGGCCTTGCGGGCGGGGCAACTTCGGTGGTGCTGACGCATATCGGCAATGCCACCAAAACCATCCGTATCGGCGCGGGCGGGATCATGCTGCCCAACCACAATCCCTATGTGATCGCCGAGCAATTCGGCACGCTCGATGCGCTGTTTCCGGGCCGCGTTGACCTTGGCCTTGGCCGCGCGCCAGGGGCCGACCACCGCATCGGTCAAACCTTGCGCAAGGACTTGATGCGCGCCGCCGAAACTTTCCCAAACGATGTCGTCGAATTGCAGGCACGCTTCGCCGGTTATCCGCCAATGCCGATCATTGCCGGGCCGGCATTGGGCGCAGATGTCGAGATGTGGATCCTCGGCTCCAGCCTCTATGGCGCCCAGCTCGCCGCGCATCTGGGCCTGCCTTATGCCTTCGCTTCGCACTTCGCCCCGGCCCAGCTGGATCAGGCCTTGCAAGTTTACCGCGACACATTCCGGCCATCCGAAGTGCTGGACAAGCCGCATGTCATGACCGCCATGTCGGTCATCGCCGCCGAGACCGACGAGGTGGCCGCGCTGCTCGCCACTTCGATGGAGCAGAGCTTCACTGCGCTGCGCACCGGCAGTTCGGGCAAACTGAAACCGCCGGTTGCGGGCTACCGCGAGACCATGCCGCCCGAGGCCGTGGCCATGATGCAGAACATGCGGACGGTGAGCGCAATCGGCTCGCCCGCAACAGTGCGCGAGGCGATCTTGCGTTTCATCGAGCGGACGCAGACCGACGAGCTTATGATCGCCGGATCGATCTGGGACCCCTTGGCGCGCTGCCGCTCGCTGGAGCTGACGATGCAGGCCGTTTCCTGATTCGGCTTTGCGGCCCATGTCCTTGGGCCTATCGGGGATCTGAGAGGGTCACGCGATGAGCCAGGGCAAATCAGACAGCCTCGCTGCGGCGATATCGCGCCGCCTTGCAGCATCGGTACTGCCGGGCGAAGAGGCTTTGACTGCGCAAGATCTTGCCGAAGCGGCGCGTTTCGTGCGCCGGACAGCAACACGGCGTAAATTGGGCAAGGCCGCCATTGCTATCGAGACCGTGCCCGGCGCGCCGGACGAGCGGTTGATGCGGATTGCCGTGGTGAGCGATGACATGCCGTTCATCGTCGATTCGCTGGCTGCCGCGATTGCCGCGCAGGGCCTGACCACCAGTCTGCTGCTGCACCCGGTGGTGCCGATTCGCCGCGACGGCAAAGGCGTGCTCACCGATATTCCGGCGCAGGCAAACGAAACTGACCGCCGCGAATCCATGGTCTATGGTAAGACCGCTCGCGCCGATGCCCGCGCCCGCGCAGGCCTACTCAAGGCCCTTGAATCAGCGCTGGACGATGTTCGCGCGGCTGTCACTGACTGGCCCGCCATGCGTAAGGCGCTGGAAGGCGATGCCGATGAACTGGCGGGCCGCGCGGTGGACAGCGAGGGCGCGCAGTTGCTGCTCTGGCTCCACGGCGGCATGCTGACCCAGCTTGGCCATATCGTGCGCAGGCGCGATGGCAGCCAGTGCGAGGAACTCGGCATTTGCCGCAATGACACTCGCGAGCTGCTCGCCCCGGCAAGCTTCAAACGCGCCTTCGCATGGTTTGACGGCAAGGGCAAAGAGGCCGCCGCCTGCGCTCCGCTGGTAATCAAGGCCAATGTGATCAGCCAGGTCCATCGCCGGGTGCCGCTCGATCTGTTTATCGTGCCGCGGCTGGAACGCGAGCGAGTGACCGCCCTGTCGGTCCATGCCGGGATATGGACCAGTTCCGCGCTCGCCGCCCCGCCCGACACGGTGCCGCGGCTGCGCGCGGGGCTGGTGGCGCTGTCCAATAAGCTCGGCTTTGCGCCCGCGAGCCATGATGGCAAGGCGCTGATCCATGCCCTGACTGCCTTGCCGCACGATCTGCTTGTTGGTTTCGAGCATGCCGACCTCGAGCGGGTCGCCACCGCTATGATCAGCCTGATCGACCGGCCGCGCTCGAAGCTGCTGCTGGTGCGCGCGCCGCTTGACCGCCATCTGTTTACTTTCGTCTGGCTGCCACGCGATGCGGTTTCAACCACGGTGCGCCAAATGATCGCACTGATGCTGACAAGCGCCACAGAGGGCCGGGTGCTCGACTGGAGCCTCGAAGTTGAAGGCGGCAATCTGGCGCTACTGCGCTTCGTGATGGACATCCGCGAGGGCAAGAGTGCGCCCGACGAGGCCGCGCTCGACCGGCAGTTGCAGATCATGCTGCGCGGCTGGGGCGAAGCAGTCGAAGCCGAACTTGCACAAGGTGATGAGCCGGGCAGGGCCGCAGCCTTGGCCGCGCGCTATGCCGATGCCTTCCCGCTCACCTATCGCGCCACCTACGGGCCAGCGGACGCCGCATCAGACATTGTCCGGCTGCGGCATCTACCGGCCAGCGAAGCCACTGCTCCGCCGCGCCGCGACGCGCGGCTGCACCACATGGCCGGTGATCCGGCGGACCGCTTAAGGCTCAAGATCTATGAGAACTGCGGTAACCTGACTCTGTCAGACGCCGTGCCGGTGCTGGAAAATTTCGGCTTCGAGGTGATCGAAAATATGTCGACGGCGCTCGCTGGTGGGCGGCTTGGCGGGGTTGACGATTTCCTGTTGGTTCCCCCTGCTGGCCGTCTGGCCCTGGATCTGCTCGCCCGCGCCGCAGAGATCGAGGCCGCAGTCGCCGCCGTCCTGAATGGCGAGGCGGAAAACGTTCCATTCAACCGGCTGATCCTGACCAACCAACTGACCGCGCGCGAGGCTGGCTGGCTGCGCGGCTGGTATCGCTATCTGCGCCAGGCGGGCATGCGCTTCGGTAGCCCGACTGTGGTCGAGGCGCTGCAGAACGCGCCGCAAGTGACGCGCGCGATACTCGACCTGTTCATCGCCCGTCATGATCCGCAGTTTGAGAAGGATCGGGCAAAGGCGGAAACTGCGGCGCAAAAGGTGATCCACGAGGGGCTCACACAAGTCGCCGCGATCAACGACGACCGGCTGCTGCGCCAGACCCATGCGCTGGTCGAAGCCATGTTGCGCACCAATGCCTTCCTGCCTACAGGAGAGGCCGCTCTGGCCTTCAAGCTCGATTCCGCTCTCGTCCCGGGCCTGCCGAAACCGGTGCCATGGCGCGAGATTTTCGTTTTTTCACCGCAGGTCGAAGGCATCCACCTGCGCGCCGGGCCAGTGGCGCGCGGCGGCCTGCGCTGGTCCGACCGGCGCGACGATTTCCGCACCGAAGTGCTGGGGCTGATGAAGGCGCAGCGGGTCAAGAATTCGGTGATCGTGCCGACGGGCGCGAAAGGCGGCTTCTATCCCAAGCGCTTGCCCGACCCGGCAAAAGACCGGGATGCGTGGCTGGCCGAGGGCAAGGCCAGCTACCAGACATTCGTGCGCGCGCTGCTTTCGCTGACTGACAATATTGTCGGCGGCGCGGTGGAGCATCCCGTGGGCATGGTGGTGCGCGATGGCCCAGAGGGTCGTGGGGATCCCTATTTCGTCGTCGCTGCCGACAAGGGCACCGCGACCTTTTCTGACACCGCCAATGCGCTCGCCACCGAAGCCCACTTCTGGCTTGGCGACGCCTTCGCGAGCGGCGGCTCGAAGGGCTATGACCACAAGGCCATGGGCATCACCGCGCGCGGCGCATGGCTGTCGGTCCAGCGGCATTTTCTCGAACTGGGCGCCGATGTGCAGAGCGATCCGGTACGCGTCGCAGGTTGCGGCGACATGTCCGGCGATGTCTTCGGCAATGGCATGCTGCTGTCGAAATCGATCAAACTGGTCGCCGCCTTCGACCACCGCCACATCTTCCTCGACCCCGATCCCGATCCGGCCAAGAGCTGGGCCGAACGCGCCCGCCTGTTCGCTCTGCCGCGCTCATCATGGGACGACTATGACGAGAAGCTGATCTCAAAAGGCGGCGGAGTATTCCCACGCAGCCTCAAGCAGGTTCCGCTCAGCCCGCAAATGCGCGATGTACTGGGCTTCGCGGCGGAAAGCGCCGATCCCGAAACACTGATTTCCGCGATCCTGAGAAGCCCGGTCGATCTGCTGTGGTTCGGCGGGATCGGTACCTATGTGAAGGGCGCTGCTGAGAACAACATTCAGGTCGGCGATCCGGCCAATGATGCACTGCGGATCGATGGCGCCGAGCTGCGTGCGCGGGTGGTCTGCGAGGGCGCCAACCTTGGCTGCACCCAGGCGGGACGAATCGAATTCGCCCTTACCGGAAACCATGGGACCGGCGGCAGGATCAACACCGACTTCATCGACAATTCCGCTGGGGTCGATTGCTCGGACAAGGAAGTGAACATCAAGATCGCGCTGGCATCGGCCCAGCGTGCGGGTCGCCTCAGTGAGCCTGCCCGGGTCAGGTTGCTCACTGCCATGACCGAAGATGTCGCCGCGCTGGTGCTCGAAGATAATCGCCTTCAGACACTGGCCCTGTCGGTCGCGCAGGACGGCGGCCCCGCAGCGAGTGCCTCGTACCTGCGGCTGATCGACATGCTTGAAGAGCGCGGCCAGCTTGACCGCAAGACCGAAGGCCTGGCCGACAACGAGAGCCTGCTGCGCCGTGCGGCCGAAGGAGAGGGCCTGTCCCGGCCCGAGCTGGCCGTGCTGCTGTCATGCGCCAAACTTGCCCTGCAGCAGGCGATCGAAGACAGCCACCTGCCGGACGATCCGGGGCTGGAAGGCGAGCTGTTTGCCGCATTCCCGCCCGCGATGCGCGGCAAGTTCAAGGCCGATGTCGCAGGCCACCGCTTGCGGCGCGAGATCATTGCGACCCGGATCGCCAACCGCATGGTCAACCGCATCGGCATGATCCATCCCTTCGAACTGGTCGAGGAAGAAGGTGCCAGTCTGGCGCAGGTCGCTGCGGCCTTTGTGGTCGGCGAACAGTTGTTTGGCCTTGGCCCGGTGTGGCAATCCATCGAACAGGCGGCCTCGCCCGAACAGGCGCGCATCCTGCTGCTTCGCCGCGCTGCCTCGGCGCTGCGCACCCATATGGCCGATCTGCTGCGCGCTGGCGTCGGCGCTGTGGAGCCGACATTGCTGGTTGCCGAACTGGCGAGCGGCGTCGGCCAGTTGTCGCAAAGCACAGGCGAGCTGCTCGGCGGCGAGGCGCGGCTGCAATCGACCCGTCTGCGCAGCGAGCTTGCGGCTATTGGCGCACCAGAGCGCGAGGCAGCTCTGGTGGCGCATCTCGCGGAGCTCGATGGCGCGGTGGGGCTGGCAAGGCTCGCGCGCGAATCGCGCCTGGCGCTGCCCGCGCTGACTCATGCATTTTCCCAGATCGGCGCCAGTCTTGGCCTCGACTGGGTGCAGGCGGTCGCCTCGCAGATGCGCCCCATCGACCCGTGGGAGCGGCTGCTGACGGCGGGCCTCGCGCGCGACTTCCAGCAGATCCGGCTCGAATTTCTGCGCCGCATTTGCAGCAGCAAATCGGATCCGCAGGCGGCAGTCGCAGGCTGGGTGCAGGATCACAGCGATGCCGTGCGCCAGTTCCGCGCGCAAGTCGCCCGCGTCCAGACCGGCACGCCGGTCACCCCGGCCATGCTGGCGCAGATTGCCGGCCAGGCGCGCAAATTGCTGGCAAGGTAAGGTCGCGATTTTGCGTCAGGTCAAAGCCCGCTCAATATCAGCCGGGCATTGACCTCGGACCAATTTTGGCCAATCGGCCAATTCTTTCCAATCGGAACGCGCATGACACAAGCAGACGTCGTTATCGTGGGAGCAGGGCACGGCGGGGCGCAATGCGCCATCGCGCTGCGCCAGAACGGGTTTACCGGCAGCATTGCCATGATCGGCCGCGAGAGCGAGCCGCCCTATGAGCGCCCGCCGCTCTCCAAGGAATATTTCGCCCGCGAGAAGACCTTCGACCGGCTTTATATCCGCCCGCCCGCCTTCTGGGCGGAAAAGGATATCGAGATGATCCTCGGCACCGAAGTCACAGCGATCGATCCAGTGGCAAAACTGCTTACGCTCTCCGATGGCACCAGTTTTGGTTACGGCCAGTTGGTCTGGGCAGCGGGCGGCGATCCGCGCAAGTTGCCGGTGCCGGGCGGCGATCTGGCCGGCGTCCACGCGGTGCGCACCCGCGAGGATTGCGACCAGATGATGGGCGAAATCGATGGCGGGGTGAAAAATTTCGTCATCATCGGCGGCGGCTACATCGGGCTTGAGGCGGCCGCCGTGCTGACTAAGCTCGATTGCAAGGTGACGCTGCTCGAAGCCCTGCCGCGCATTCTGGCGCGCGTCGCCGGGCCGGAGCTGTCGGCGTTTTACGAGAAGGAACACCGCGATCACGGCGTCGATCTGCGCACCGATGTGGTGGTCGATTCGTTTGTCGGTGAAGGCCGGGTCACTGGCGTCAAATTGGGCGATGGTAGTATAATACCAGCCGATGCGGTGATCGTCGGCATCGGCATTGTCGCCGCCGTCGCGCCGCTGCTGGGCGCGGGAGCGGAAGGCGGCAACGGCGTCATGATCGACGACCATTGCCGCACCAGCCTGCCCGACATTTTCGCCATCGGCGACTGCGCCCTGTTCGCCTGCGACTATGCCGAGGGCACGGTAATGCGGGTCGAATCGGTGCAGAATGCCAACGATCAGGCAACCTGCGTTGCCAAGGCAATCTGCGGCGCCAGTCAGCCCTATCATGCCTTCCCGTGGTTCTGGTCGAACCAGTATGACCTGCGCTTGCAGACCGCCGGGCTGTCGGTCGGCTATGATCAGACGATTGTCCGGGGCAAGCCCGCGGATCGATCGTTTTCGGTGGTCTATCTGAAAGCTGGCCGGGTGATCGCGCTCGATTGCGTCAACATGGTCAAGGATTATGTAGCGGGGCGCAAACTGGTCGAGGCGGGGGTATCGCCAGATCTGGCGAGGCTTGCGGATGCGGATGTGCCGCTGAAGGAGCTTATGCCGGCGTAAGTTCCGCCAGCGCCCACCGCGCGGCATCGGCAACCGCTTCATCCGGATCGTCCACCAGCTCCGCAATTTGCGCCACCAGTTCCAATTCGCCGCTGTTCCCCGCCGCATAGAGGCAGTTCCTCACAAACCTGTCCCGCCCGATCCGCTTGATCGGCGAGCCGGAAAACAGCTTCCGGAACCCCGCGTCGTCCAGCGCCAGTAGCTCCTCCAGTCGGGGTTGCGAGAGTTCGGCGCGTGGCAAAAACGCCTTGTTGGCCGAGGCCGCAGAGGCGAACTTGTTCCATGGGCAGACCGCGAGGCAATCGTCGCAGCCATAGATGCGGTTGCCCAGGGCCCTGCGGAATTCCAGCGGGATCGGGCCCTTGTGTTCGATGGTGAGGTAAGAGATGCAGCGCCGGGCATCGAGCCGGTAGGGCGCGGGGAAGGCATCCGTGGGGCAGGCCGTCTGGCACGCGGTGCACGATCCGCAATGGTCTGCGCCCGGCGCACCGGAGGCAAAGGCCAGCGTCGTGTAGATCTCGCCCAGCAGCAGCCATGAACCATGGCTTTGGCTGACCATGTTGCTGTGCTTGCCCTGCCAGCCCAGCCCTGCCGCCGAGGCCAGCGGCTTTTCCATCACCGGGGCGGTATCGGTGAAAACCTTGACGCTGGTGCCTTCAAGCCCACGCTTCGCCGCTTCCGCCACCAGCCAGCGCGCGAGGGCCTTCAGCGCCTTCTTGACCACATCGTGATAGTCCGCGCCTTGGGCATAGGCGGAGATCCGCCCGACTTTTCCATGCCCCGCCAGGGCCAGCGGATCGGCGGCGGGTGCATAGCTCATGCCCAGCGCGATCACGCTTTGCGCCTCTGGCCAGAGGCCTTGCGGGCTGCGGCGATGGTAAGTGCGCTCTTCCATCCAGGCCATCGAGCCGTGCATGCCCTCGCCAAGCCAGGTGTCCAGCCGGGCCGCAGTTTCCCGATCCTCCGCCGCCGGAGCAAGGCCAAAGGCGACGAAGCCAAGGCGCTTTGCCTCGACCTCCAGATCGGCCCGCAGCCGGGAGATTACGCCCTCGTTAACCAAACTTCCTGATGCTCCCGTTCACATGCCGAGGTTAATCGCTATTACCCATGAAGATAGACCTAGGAGATTGGCACGTGGCGGGCAACGAGTCCGGCATGGCAACCAGACCACTCGCAATCGAAGCTCGCGGCCTCGTCAAGCGGTTCGACGGATTCACTGCCGTCGACGGCGTCGACCTGACGGTTGGCGAAGGGGCCATCTACGGCATCCTCGGCCCCAATGGCGCAGGCAAAACCACGACCCTGCGCATGCTGCTGGGCATTATCGACCCCGATGAAGGCATGCGCCGCATTCTCGGCGCCGAGCGCCCGCACGATGTGGCCCATACCATCGGCTATCTGCCCGAGGAGCGCGGGCTCTATCCTTCGATGAAGGCCTATGAGGCCATCGCCTTCATCGGCGCACTGCGCGGATTGCCGCTCGCCGAGGGGCGCAGGCGCGGCAAGGCGCTGCTTGAGGAGCATGGCCTCGGCTATGCCATTGACCGCCAGATCCGCCAGCTTTCCAAGGGCATGGCGCAACAGGTGCAATTGCTCGGCACCTTGGTGCACGAGCCGCGCCTGGTGGTATTCGACGAGCCGTTCTCGGGGCTCGATGCGATCAATCAGGGCAAGCTCGAAGTGATGATCCGCGCGCTGGCAGCCAAGGGCACGACAGTGATCTTCTCGACCCATGTCATCGCCCATGCCGAACGCCTCTGCGACGAAGTGGCGATCATTGCCGGGGGCAAGGTGCCCTTTGCCGGGCCAGTCGATGTCGCACGTGATCGGATCCGGCCGCAAGTGCGGCTCGAAACCCGGGTGCAGGACGGACTCTGGCGCAAAGCGCTGCCCGCCGATGCGCGGCATGAAGGCAATTACTGGCTGTTTTCGCTGCCCGAAAGCGGCGTCGAGCCGCTGCTGCGCGCGCTGATCGAGGGCGAGGCGGGCATCCTCTCGCTATCAATCGAACGCGCCGGGCTGCATGATGCCTTTGTCCACATTGCGGGCGAAGCGGCGGCGCGAGCGCTCGAAGAAACCCAGGCTGAGGAGCTGGCACGATGAGTGGGCGTTTATCAACCTGGCAGGCCGCCTTCGTCATCGCCCGGCGCGATTTCGTGGCGATCCTGTGGAGCCGCAGCTTCATCTTCTTCCTGCTCGGGCCATTGTTTCCGGTGCTGGTCGGCGGTTTTGCCGGCGGCATCGGCCAGCGAGTGCAGGCAGCTGCCGACCGGCCAGTGCTGGGTGTTGCCATGCAGGCCGCCGACGTCAGCGCCCTGCGCGCCGCCTATGACGCGCTGGCGCCGCGCGTCGGCGCGGCCCTGCCCGAGATGACTGTTCTCAAGCAGCTGGAACCTGGCGAAGCCTTCGATGCCGAGGCTGCGCTGGCGGCCAAGCAGGCCAATGCCGCCGCGATTGTCACCGGCACGCTGGCCGCACCCAAACTCACCGGCACTGCCGAGCGCATAGCCGAATGGCAGGGCCCGGTCTCGATGCTGGCAGCGCAGGCGCTGGGCCGCGCACCCAAAGACTACCCCGCTGTCTCGCTCGCCGCCATGGCTTCCAGCACCGCGCAGGAGCACCACGGGCAGATCATGACGGCCCAGGCCGGGCAATTGCTGCTGTTCCTGCTCACCATGCTGCTCGCCGGCATGGTGCTGTCCAATCTGGTCGAGGAAAAGGGCAACAAGATCATCGAAATTCTCGCCGCGGCAATCCCGATGGATGCGGTGTTCCTCGGCAAGCTGTTTGCCATGCTGGCGGTGTCCTTCGTCGGCATTGCCGTCTGGGCAAGCGCCTATGGCGGATTTGCGCTGGTGGCCGGAAATGCCATGCCGATGCTGCCCGAACCGGCGGTTGGCTGGCCGACGTTTATCGCGCTGGGCATTGCCTATTTCGCCATGGCCTATCTGCTGATCGGCTCGCTGTTCCTCGCTATCGGCTCGATGGCCTCGACTGTGCGCGAAGTGCAAACGCTGTCGATGCCAGCCAGTTTTGCCCAGATCGTGTTCTTCATGCTTGCCGCCTTCGCCGTCTCGGCGCCGGGCAGTCTGTACGAATGGATTGCCATCGCGGTGCCGTTCAGCTCGCCCTATGCCATGCTGGCGCGGGCGGCGCAGAGCCCCTTGCTGTGGCCGCATCTGGCCGCCTTTGCCTGGCAAGCCCTGTGCGTCGCACTGCTGATCCGCGGCGGGGCGCGGCTGTTCCGCACGCGGGTGATGAAATCGGGGGGAGCGGGTAACCGGGGGAAGAAGCGGGGGCTGTTTGCCCGGCTTTCCGCTAAGCCGGTCCGCGCGGCAATCTAGATTCTCCGTAACCACTTGCATTGGTCGCGCGAATAGCGATCTGTAGGCAAGCCCCCGCTTGCCCGAGGATCGACCCATGCCCGCTCAATCAATCCCCTCCCCGATTCTGGCACGCCGCCGCTTCCTGGCCCTGCTCGGCGCTTCGGCGGCGCTACCCGTCGCCACTGCATGCAGCGGCAAACCGGCTCAGGCCAAGGTCTTTCCGGTCACATATAGCGAAGCCGAATGGCGACGACGGCTGACGCCCGCGCAGTTCACTATCCTGCGCCAGAAGGGCACAGAACGGCCCGGGACCTCGGCATTGCTGGGCGAACACCGCAGGGGCACATTCGTCTGCGCGGCAGACGGAAATCCACTCTATGCTTCCACCGCCAAGTATGAGAGCGGCACGGGCTGGCCAAGCTTCTTCCGGCCCTTGCCTGGCGGCATCGAGACCTCAATTTACTTTGAAGTGGGCTATCCGCGCACCGAAGTCCACTGCAAGCAGTGTGGCGGACATTTGGGGCATGTGTTTGACGATGGCCCGATGCCAACCGGCAAGCGCTATTGCATGAATGGCGATGCGATGCTGTTCAGGCCAGCATAGGGCCTGACTTATACCAAACTGCGCTGTGGGTGACTCACATGGGGGGATTCCCTGTCGGCTGAAAGTCTGAATCTATGAGGTTGTGCTTTGGAGGGCGCGATCATGGGTTCAGCGATTGGCTTGCGTGATGATTTTGACGGCCCTGCATTGAGG
>CANJCQ010000089.1 GCA_947473355.1 Sphingomonadaceae bacterium
CGGGGCGATAAGCCCAGCGCCCCCCCGAAAATCCCTGACGGTCCAGCACCAAAAGGCCTCAAACACCCCAGAACCTCGACCCGGTAGCTTGACGACCCGGTCAAACGCCCAAACTCAACCGAAAATCGTGATTGTTCGAGGTGGCCTTATGTCGATTTTCAGCTCAATAAAGGATGCAATTTTCGGACACAAGGCCGAGGCCGCGACGCCCGCGCCCGCCGCTCCAGTTGAACAGGCGGCACCCGTTGAAGCAGCGCCAGCCGCACCCGTCGATGTCGAAGCCAACTGCGCCGCCATGGCGGGGGCCGATGGTCTCAACTGGCGCACTTCGATCGTCGATCTGATGAAGCTGCTGGGCATCGATTCGAGCTATGACAACCGCAAGTCTTTGGCCGAAGAAATGGGCCGGACCGACTATGCAGGCTCGGCCGAGGACAATATCTGGCTTCACAAGGCAACCATGCATCAGCTCGCCAAGAATGGCGGCAACGTGCCCGCGGCGATGCTCGGCTAAACCTCAGGCGCGATAGCACCAATACAAAACAGGCCCTGGAACCACACCGGTTCCAGGGCCTGTTTTTTGTCCCGAACAATCAGGGCTTATTTCTTGCCCAGAAAACTCCCGGCCATTCCGGCAATATCGTTCAGCGGATTGCCGTCGCCATCGCGGTCGAGCATCGAGGCTACCCCGCTCATTCCGCCAAGCCCGGCCAGAATGCCGCTGAGCCCGCCTTCAGCAGGCGCCGCCGCGCCGCCCTGCGCAGCGCCGCCACCCAGTGCGCCGACCAATGCGCCCAGCCCGCCTTCGCCGCCAATCTGGCCAAGAATTTGGTTGAGCATGTCAGGAGCAATGCCGGTCTGCTCGGCCGATTGCTGCACTGTATTGCCCGGGATCGGGTGATTTTTCGTCAGCGCGCCGATTGCCATAGCCGCCAATGACGGATCAATTCCCATCTTTGCAGCAATTGCTTCAGCGGCCCGGGTCTCAAGCGACCCGGCTATTCCATCAAACAGACCCATGATATGCGACTCCCCATAAAGAAGCCCTATTCATGCCTTGGCGGATGAATGAAGCAAAGCACAATCTGGCTCGGCTAGCGCCTCTCACGCCAGGGCGCGCGGGATATATGACCTGCCCCGCATCAGCGCGGCCTGGCCCGCGACATTGTCTTGTCCGCCGCGAACGGCTAGTTCCAACATTCCATGGATGCAACGCCAGCCTCCCATATCCTGCCAGGCCCCGCGCCCGATGCTGCCGCGCGCCAGACGATTGCGCTGGTCGACGATGATCGCAATATCCTCACCACCGTTTCGATTGCCCTCCAGGCCGAAGGCTTTGCCACGCGGATCTATGCCGATGGCCCCACGGCGCTGAAAGCCCTGCTCGAAAATCCGCCCGACCTTGCCATCTTCGACATCAAGATGCCGCGCATGGACGGGTTCGAGTTGCTCCAGCGCCTGCGCGAGAAGAGCGCATTGCCAGTGATTTTCCTGACCTCGAAGGACGAGGAGCCCGACGAGGCGCTGGGGCTGGCGCTGGGGGCGGACGATTATATCGCCAAGCCGTTCAGCCAGCGGCTGCTGGTCGCGCGAATCCGCGCGATCCTGCGGCGCGGTGAACTGGTGCGGAGCATGAGCGAAACGCCTGATGCGCCGCTGCTCCCCGATCCGATCCAGCGCGGGCGGCTGACCATGGACCCGGCACGCCACCATGTCACATGGGACAGCAAGCCGGTCTCGCTGACAGTCACCGAATTCCTCATCCTCGAAGCGCTGGCCGCGCACATGGGCGTGGTCAAGAGCCGCAACCAGTTGATGGACGCTGCCTACAGCGACGACATTTTCGTCGACGATCGCACCATCGACAGCCACATCAAGCGCCTGCGGCGCAAATTTCGCAGCGTCGATCCTTCGTTTGCCGCCATCGATACGCTGTATGGTGCCGGCTATTCGTTTGCCGGCGAATAGAGCCGGATGCCGCACAGCGAACTCCGGCGCGAACCCCGTCGCGAACGCTGGCTGGCGAGACTGCGCTGGAGCCTTGGCGTCTCGCTCACCTCGCGCATTCTGGCAGTCAACATCATCGCGCTGGGCCTGCTGGCGGGCAGCCTGTTCTATCTCGATTCCTATCGCAACCGGTTGCTGGCTGAGCGGTTCCAACTGGCGCGCAGCGAGACCGAGATTGCCGCTGACGCGCTGGCGGTGACCAACCGGGCGCAGCGCCGGGCGCTGATCGTGCGGATCGGCGAACAGCACACCATGCGGCTGCGGCTCTATGGGCGCGACGGCGATCTGCTGGCTGACAGTTTCGAACTGGGCAAGCCGACCTTTGCATTCGCCGATCCCACCAGCCAGCCGTGGTATCTGCAGGCCGCCCGCAGCATCGACCGGGGCATGGACTTCGTGCTCGGCGCCGCGCCTGTCCCCGATTACCTTGAGCCGGCCGACAAGGGCGACGGCGCCTGGCCGGAAGTTGATGAAGCTCACACCAACGGCGTCACATCGATCCGCCAGCGCCAGGCCCCTGACCGGACCCCGGTGATCTCGGCCGCGGCCCCGGTTGGAAACCTCGGACAGGTGCTGATGACGACGCGAAATGCCGTCGATATTACCGATAACATCCGCGACGCTCGCCAGACCCTGGCGATCATTGTCAGCGCCGCGACGATCATTTCCATCCTGCTCTCGCTGTTTCTCGCCCGCACCATTGTTCAGCCGCTGCGCATGCTGGTGCGGGCCGCCGTCCGCGTGCGGCTGGGGCGCGAGCGCGAGGTGGTGGTGCCGCGCCTGCCCGAGCGGCGCGACGAAATCGGCCTGCTTGCCCGTGCCATTTCGGACATGACCAGCGCGCTGCGCAGCCGCATCGACGCAGTGGAAAGCTTCGCCGCCGATGTCGCGCATGAACTCAAGAACCCGCTGGCGAGCCTTCGCTCTGCGCTGGAATCGCTCGACCGGGTCGAACAGCCCGAACTGCGCCGCCAGCTCTCAGCCATTGCCGCGCATGACGTGCTGCGCATCGACCGGTTGGTCACCGAGATTGCCGATGCCAGCCGCATCGACGCCGAGCTCAGCCGCACAGTGTTCGAGCCGGTCGATATGCTCGCTCTTGTCGAAGCTCTCGTCGAAGCGCGCCGCCAGCGCGGGGTCAATGGCGACTGCACAGTGACCTTCGAGCATGATGACGACGCAGCGAGCCTGGTCTCCGGCGATGCGCCGAGGCTCGAGCGGGTTTTCGAAAACCTGCTCGACAACGCCGTCTCTTTCTCACCGCCCGGCGGCACGATTGCCGTGAATCTGGCGCGCAGCGAAGAACGCATGTCCATCCGGATCAGCGACGAGGGCCCCGGCATTCCCTTTGATTCGCGCGAGCAGATCTTCGAACGGTTTCACTCGCTGCGCCCGGCCGACGAGGACTTCGGCCAGCACAGCGGCCTCGGCCTCGCCATCGCCCGCACCATTATCGAGGCCCACGACGGCACCCTGCGCGCGCACGATGCGCCGGGCGGCGGGGCCAGCTTCGAGATCGTGCTGCCGCTGTGGAGCGATGACGAATGACGCCGCATCAGGCGACAGCCGTGGCGATTGGCGGAAGGGCACTGCTGATCGAAGGGCCGCCGGGGAGCGGCAAATCGAGCCTGGCGCTGGCGCTGATTGATCGCGGGGCCACGCTGATCGGCGATGATGGGGTGACGCTGGAGGTGTCGGGCGGCGAATTGCTGGCGCATCCGCATCCCGAAACGCGTGGCCTGCTGGAAGTCCGCAATCTGGGGCTGCTGCGCTACGATGTTTACGAAACCGCACCAGTAGCGCTGGTTCTGACGCTGGACCACGCGGCGCCGCGCTTTGTCGAAGCGGCGGAGAGCGTCGAGCGCATGGGCATCACGCTGCCCATGCTACGCCTGTGGCCGGACAGCCCGGTGCTGGCGATCAGGGCGGAGCTGGCGCTGGAGCGCTTCGGGCTGGCCTGATCTCCACGCAAAAAGGGCCCGCCGCAAGCGGCAGGCCCATTGTTGCTCCCGGCCTCTCCCCCCCCCTGCGCTGCAGGAGGGAGAATGACCGCTGGATCAGAACTTGAAGCTGGCACCAAGCTTGATTTCCCGGCCCAGAGTGTAGCCGAAATAATTCGGATTGTTGGTATTTATCCGCTTCACAGTTTGCAGCCCCCTGTCAAACAGATTGTTCACGGTCAGACGCAAGGACAATCCGCTCAGCGTCCCGCTTGATTCGCCAAAGTCATAGCCGACGCTCAGATTGGCGATGGCAATCGGATTGATGATTTCCTCAACACCCAGATTGTTCAGCGCGTTATCATGAGCTTTGCCAGTGTAGTTGACGGTGACAGAGGTCGACAACCCGCCGGTCTTCAGGCCCAGCGTCGAGGCAATCCTGAGCTGCGGGTCGAGATGGCCAAGTTCATCGGTGATTGCACCGGCTCTGTTGACGAGTGCTTTCGTCGACATCGAGGCGTTGTTGACCCACGAGATATGACCAAAGCTGGTATCGGTCTGGAAGTTCACATGGAAGTCAATACCCTGCACCCTGGCGTCGTTGACGTTGGTCGTGCGGGTATCGACAATGATCGCGGTACTCGCCGCAGGGCTTGAGGTGGCTATCGCCGCGCCATTGGCAAGCTGCGAAAGGATCCGGTTATACAGCGCGTTGCCATTGGCAGTCAGCTCGTTGTTATAGTAGAACTGGCCCGGGTTGGTGAGATAGGTCGATGCATTTGAGGGGTTGATGCTGCCCAGCGCGTTCTTGAGGTAGATCGAGTAAAATTCGGCGCCAAAATTCAACTTGTTGTCAATCGCTTGTATCTCAAAGCCGAGGGCCCAGGCATCCGAAGTCTGCGGCTTGGGGGGATTGTCTGGCGACGTGCCGGTCAGGACGATGAAACGGGTGCCCTGTCCGTTATCCGATTTGCCAGTGGCAATCGTCGGCCGGGTGGTAACCGAATAGGCTGTCCCGTCGCGTCCCGAGCCGATGCCGAGATTATCATAGGGCGTCGGGGCGTTGTACGATGTCCCCCAATGGCCATAGATTTTGAGCCAGGATGCGGGCTTGAGGGTCAGGCCGAGGTTCGGATTGGTGGTACCGCCAAAATCGCTGTAGTGATCATAGCGCAGTGAACCGGCAAATTCGAGGAATGTTGCGAAGGGCACTTTGACTTCGGCAAACAGCGACTTCACGCTGCGCGAATTGCTGGCGTAGGGCGTGCTCGGCAGCAAGCTAAGCTTTCCGGTAGCGACCCGGGTCGCATCCTTGTTGTTCTGGAATTCAAAGCCAATGGCCATTTTGGCATCGCCGGCCGGCATGTGGAAGACCGTGCCGTCAGCGACCGATCTGACCATGAACAGCTGATGCGTTGTATCCTGGCCGACTTCCCAATTGGTGATGTCGGCAATCACCGCCGCGCTGGCCGCAGCGACATTTTGCGGATTAAGCTGCCCGCCTGCGATATAGCCAGTCGCCGCCGCAGGGTTGATGGCCGCGAAATGGGTGGAGTTGTTTGAGCGACCAAAGTGCATGGCGGTGCGCAGCTGCCAGTTGTCGTCGATCTTGACCGTCAACTCAGGCGTGATGCCCCAGGTTGAATTGCGGATCAAACTAGGCGTGTTGACGTAGGACGCATTGGGACCCAGCGCAAAACCAACGCCCTCGGTAACCGAGAAAAAGCCACCCACCGGTGTGTTCAGTGCATCCGGAAAGGCAGCAGTCAACTGAGCGGCGCTCGCGATGCCGCTACCCGCCGAGGTAAAGCCCAGCGGATATTGCGGAATGGTTATATCACGCTTCACCCAATAGCCGGTGACGCGCAGGCTGACCTTGTCCGAAAATTCATTCGTCAGCGCAGCGAAGACATTGGTGCGCTTAATCCCAGGAATATAAGTGCCATCCAGCTGCTGATCGCAGCCCGTGCCCAGCGCGGCAGGGCCAGCACCAGCGAATAATACATTGTTCGTAAAATTTGTGGCGCCAGCGCCATAACGACCCCACCTGGTTACAGTCGCCTGCGGCGTATTGCATTGGGTCTGGTCGACTCTGGCGACGCCCGCCGCATTGTAAACCGTGCCGTTCGCCCAGGGGGTCTGACGATTGAGCACGGAATCACGCTCATTGTGACCGACGGAAATATAGGCATTGCCGGTCGACCAGCTCTTGCCCGCCGTGATCGCTGCGTCCCAATTCCTGAAGCCCGAAATCAGCGTGCTGAAACCATAGTTGCCGTCGATCTTGACGCCTTCAAACTTGCGCTTGGTGCGGAAGTTCATCACGCCGGCCACTGCATCCGCGCCATAGAGCGACGAACCGCCATCTGTGACTATGTCCAAGCCCTCCAGCACCGCCGCCGGGATGATGTCGGGGTCAACCGACGAGGCATTGGTGCCGACGCCCGTCAAGCGGAGGCCATCGACCATGATCAGAGTGAGCGCACCCGAGGTCGAGTTGGTCGAGGGGAAGTTGCGCAGATTGGGGCGAACAATCGCCGAAACCGCAGTCAGGCCGCGCGGATTGCCTTCCGGACGTGCGCCAAACGAAGCGATCTGCGGAATCGAGGCCAGCAATTCGTTGGTTGAGGTCGCGGAGATTTGTTCGATTCGCTTGGTATCGACCGTGATGGTTTGCGAGCCGACGGCTTGCGTGCCGCGGATCAGCGTTCCAGTGACGATGATGTCCGCATCCTTCGCAGCAGTGCTGTCATCGGCGGGCGCTTCCTGAGCAAAGGCAACATTCGGCATGGCGAGCAGGCTGACGCTGGCGAGCGCAATCTTGGTGGTAAAACGCATGAATATTCCCCTGAAAGTCGATGGGCCGACAGGCCAGTGATGTGGCCTGCGAACGCAATGATCGAACTGAAAATTCCTCCTCGCAGACCCTTCGGACTCTTGCC
Organism: Sphingomonadaceae bacterium; assembly: GCA_947473355.1. Classification (GTDB taxonomy): domain Bacteria; phylum Pseudomonadota; class Alphaproteobacteria; order Sphingomonadales; family Sphingomonadaceae; genus Novosphingobium. The sequence goes on from CANJCQ010000089.1 coordinate 6,890, forward strand.
CGAGTGAAGCCTGCACCAAGCGTGCCTTACCAAATCGGCTGTTGCATGATACCCCCAGATGGGGGCACAGTTACCCACTGGAGAACATTTGCACCAATGCGTAACAAAATTACCACACTCACTGCGGCGCTGCTCGAAGGATCGTTCGAGCAGCCGCTGTGGAGCAGCTTTCTCGAACAACTGCGCCATCTCTGCGAAGCGGACTTTGTTTCCCTGCTGTTTCAGCCGCCGGGCTGGCGCAAGAACGACAGCCTTATCCTGAGTGCGAATGGCGCATCCGCTGAAGAATCTCTGGAGAATTACCGACGGCATTCCTATCCCGAATACGACGCTCTCAGGCTGTGGATGGAGGATGGCGAACCTTATCCCATGGCAGCAATGATCGCGGAAGACGGCGGCAAGCATAAGGCCTTCTTCGATGAAATGACCGACACTGTCGGCATCACCGCAACGCTGTTCATGCGGGTTCAGGAGCAAAGCGGAGTAGATGGCTGGCTGTCTCTCGCCCGGCGCGGCGGTGAGTTTTCGGCTGAGGTCAAGGCACTGCTGCGCGAAATCGCGCCGGTTCTGCGCAGCGTGCTGCGCCTCTATATCGCACGCGAGCAGGAACGGTTTGCCGCGCGGCTCAACGAAGAAACGGTGCAAAGGCTGCAATTCGGCTGGATCGCGCTCGATGCCGCGGGCCTGATCCTCAGCGCCGATCCGTATGGAGAGCAGGTGCTGGCGGATGGCGAAGTTCTGGCACGCGACCGCGACGGACGGCTCGAAGTGCGGCCGGGGGATATGCAGCGCGACATTAACACAGCAGTGGGCAAGCTTGCCGCCTCACCCCAGGCCGCGCCCCGCGCCATACAGCTGCGCGCTGACCCCTGGCTCGACATGCTGCTGGTGCAGGCCCGGCACCGGCCACTGTCATCCAGCGGATCGCCCGCGGTGATCGCCTATGTCCACGGCGACAACTGGTCTTCCAGCCTGCGCGAGAGCCAGCTGTGCGAAATGTTCGCCCTCTCGGCCAGCGAGGCGCGGCTGGCGCTGGCGCTATGTCGGGGCAAACGCATTGCCGAGGCAGGCGCAGAAATCGGGCTGACTGTGGAGACCGCGCGCAGCTATTCCAAGGCGATCTATGCCAAAACCGGCGCGCGCGGCCAGCCCGATCTGGTGCGGATCATCCTCGGCAGCATTCTCGCACTGGCAGCGGGCTAGCCTTGCGCAAATGCCGGGGCTGAATGCGCCAACAGACAGTCCGATCCAGGTGCGAAGCTATGCCGATCTTGCAACGATTTTCCCTGTTCCGGTGAAGGCGGTTCGCACCCTAAAACCCCGCATTGGCCAAACCAATTGCCGCGCCGCCCATTCAGGTCAGCTTGCGGTCTTCGCATAGCGATCGCGCTTGGCCTGGACGGCACGGCGAGCATCATCCACGGCCATTTCCTCGGTGGCGAACAACAGGCTGTCGAGTACGGCTGCGAGATGAGCCCGCATCGCGGCGCGGGCGGCGGCGGGATCGCGGGCGCGCAGGGCTTGGAGGATAGCGGTGTGTTCCTCGACCACGGGCTTGATATGGGCAGTGCGCGCTTTTTCGTGGAGGAGGGCGGCTTCCTGGGATGAATTGCGCAAGTCCCACAAGGTGATGACCGCGCCCAGCATGCCGCTGTTTCGCGTGGCGCGGGCGATGGCGAGATGGAAATCACGGTCGGCGCGCTCGGCGCCGCCTGCTTCCCGGTTTTCCCGGGCGATGGCAGTGACCAGATCAGCAATTTCGGCGATTTCGGCGTCGGTGATCAGTGTGGCGGCGAGCGCCGCTGTTTCACCTTCGATCAGCAGGCGCGCCTCGGTCAGTTCGAACGCGCTCATGCCATAGCCAGGGATATCCTCATCGCCCGGCATGCGCATGACATAGGCGCCCGAGCCGACGCGCACTTCGACAAAGCCCTGCACTTCCAGCGCAATGACAGCCTCGCGCAAGGTCGGGCGGCTCACATCATAGGACGTTGCCAGTTCCCGCTCGGCCGGCAGGCGACTACCGACGGGGTATTTCCCCGCGACAATCTCGGCGACCAACTTGCGCGCCAAATCCTTGTAAAGCCTGTCATTCGCTCGATTTGCCGGTTCGGCCATCTTGTCTTCCGTTGGTCTGACCAATATGCTGGTTAGATTGACAGTTTGCCGGGGCAAGGTCAAACCCCGAGCGCCCGGATGCAGCAGGAATAGATGACGACTATGAAGATAACGTCAGCCCGGGTGATCGTCACCTGCCCCGGACGAAATTTTGTGACCCTCAAGATCGAGACCAATCAGGGCGTTTACGGCATCGGCGATGCCACGCTCAACGGGCGTGAGCTGGCGGTGGTTTCCTATCTGGAGGAGCACGTTCTCCCCTGCCTGATCGGCATGGATGCGGGCCGCATCGAGGACATCTGGCAATATCTCTATCGCGGGGCCTATTGGCGGCGCGGGCCAGTGACGATGCGCGCGATCGCTGCGGTCGATATGGCGCTTTGGGACATCAAGGCCAAGATGGCCGGTATGCCGCTCTATCAGCTGCTCGGCGGCAAGAGCCGCGAGAGGGTGATGGTCTATGGCCATGCCAATGGCGCGGACATTGCCGAAACGGTCGATGCGGTCGGCCAGTATATCGACATGGGCTACAAGGCGATCCGCGCGCAGACCGGGGTTCCGGGGATCAAGGATGCCTACGGCGTCGGGCGCGGCAAGCTCTATTACGAACCCGCCGATGCGGACCTGCCGAGCGATACCGGCTGGGATACGCACAAGGCGCTGGGCTATGTGCCAAAGCTGTTCGAAAAGCTGCGCGAGACCTATGGTTTCGAGCACCACCTGCTGCATGACGGCCACCACCGCTACACTCCGATGGAAGCCGCCCAGCTGGGCAAAGCGCTGGAGCCTTACCGCCTGTTCTGGCTGGAAGACTGCACCCCGGCTGAAAACCAGGAAGCCTTCAAACTCGTCCGCCAGCACACCACTACGCCGCTGGCTGTGGGTGAGATCTTCAACACGATCTGGGACGCGAAAGACCTGATCCAGAACCAGCTGATCGACTATATCCGCTGCACTGTGGCGGGTGCTGGCGGGATCACCCACTTGCGCCGCATCGCCGATCTTGCAGCGCTCTATCAGGTGCGCACCGGCTGCCACGGAGCGACCGATCTCTCGCCCGTCACCATGGGCTGCGCGCTGCATTTCGACACCTGGGTGCCAAACTTTGGCATCCAGGAATATATGCGCCACTCGGAAGAGACCGACACGGTCTTCCCGCATGACTACAGCTTTGCCGATGGCCACCTGACTTGCGGCGAAACACCGGGGCACGGGGTCGATATCGACGAAGCGCTTGCGGCGAAATATCCCTACAAGCGCGCCTACCTGCCCGTGGCACGGTTGGAAGACGGCACGATGTGGAACTGGTGAGAGACATGCCGAACAAAGCCCTTACCGCCGCCGCACTCGCACTCGCGCTCGCCGGCTGCGCCACTACCGCGGCAACTCCGCCATCGGGCCTTGCGGCCCTGCCGCGCGTGGCAGAAGTCGATGCGCGCTATCTCTCCTACAACATCGAGATGGTCGAAGTGACCGGCGGGCGCTTCTGGGCGCCATATGGCGGTCCGCCCAGCGAAATGTACCGGATGCGCCCGCCTACCGACCTCGCCAATCCGCGCCTACGCGCCATGGCCCGCCACCTCGGCCCGGCCTATCTGCGCATTTCGGGAACCTGGGCAAACAGCAGCTACCTGCCAGCCGCAAGCGAGAGCGTGAGCACCCCGCCCCCCGGCTTCAACCAGCTGCTGACCCGCGACCAGTGGCGCGGCGTGATCGCGTTTGCGCGCTCGGTTGATGCAAAGATCGTCACCAGCTTTCCCGCCAGCGCCGGCGCCCGCAATCCGGACGGCAGCTGGAACCCCGAACAAGCCCAGCGTCTGATCGATCTCACCCGCGAGGCTGGCGGCGAGATCCACAGCGCAGAGCTGTTCAACGAGCCGACCATTCCCACCCACGGCGCTTTCCCCAAAGGCTATGGCCTGGCTGATTTCGGCCGCGATTTCCGCATTTTCAAAGCCTGGGCCGCCAAGACTGCGCCGCGTATGAAGCTCGCCGGCACCGGCGGCACCGCCGAAGGCACGATGATGAAGCACTCGGCCCAAAGCGAGGCAATGGGCTTCCTCCAATCGGGCGACCTGATGGCGGCCAACCCCGGCAGCCTCGATATTGTCACCTACCATTTCTATGGCAGCGTTTCGCAGCGATGCGGCTCGCCGCCCAGCCTGAAGGATCAGGCGCTGACCGCTGACTGGCTCGACCGCACGCTGATCGACGCGGCCTTCTATGGCGCGCTGCGCGACCGGCACGAGCCCGGCAAGCCCCTATGGCTCAATGAAACCGCGCAGGCGGCCTGCGGCGGCAGCCCCTGGGCCTCCACATTCCTCGACAGCTTCCGCTTCATCAACCAGCTCGGCGCGCTGGCGCAAAAGGGCGTGGGCGCGGTGATGCACAACACGCTCGCCGCTTCCGACTATGGCATGATCGATCAGGACAGCGGCACACCCCGCCCCAACTACTGGGCAGCGGTGCTGTGGAAACGCACCATGGGAACGACTGTCCTGGCCAGCCCGCCCTCGCCTGCGCCGCATTTACGGCTCTATGCTCATTGCCTTGTCGGCCGGAAGGGCGGCGTCGGCGTCGTGGCAATCAACACCGGCGAAAGCGCGGTCGCGGTTCCGCTCGATGGCGCGGCAAGGGCCTGGACCATGACTGCGCCCGATCCCGACAGCAAGGCAGTGTTGGTCAACGGGCGCCAACCCGGCCTCGCCCCTGACGGCACTTTGAGCGGGCTCGAAGCTGCAGCAGTCTCAGGCAACCTGACAATGCCCGGCCGCGCCATTGCCTTTGTCGCTGTGCCAGGCGCCAGAAATCGGGCCTGCAGATGATCGGCGCTTGCCTTTTGCCCTGACACCCGTTTCAACGGGGGGATAATCGCGATATAATTTGTGTTGGAGAGATGACTATGCGGCGAATTACCCTTGGCCTGTTTGCAGTGGCCTGCGCCACCATGCTTGCCGCAGCCAGCGACACCAGCGGCACCCCGCAGAGCGACGCCGGGGTCGGCGCCGATGCGAATTGGACCGCGCCGCAGGGCGGAGCCGATGAGGCGGGCTACAGCCGCATTGGCAATCTCACCCCGGCCAATGTCAGCAAGCTCGGTCTCGTCTGGTCGATGGACCTGCCCGAGGAAGTGACGCTTGAATCGACTCCGCTGGAAGTCGACGGCACCCTCTATTTTTCAGGCGGATATGCCGAGGTTTATGCCGTAAATGCCCTGACAGGCCGACCCCAGTGGAAGTTTGATCCGGAAACCTGGAAGCGCCGCCCGGACAAGTTCCACTTCGGCTCCAACCGCGGCATTGCCTATGAAAATGGCCGCATCTTCACTGCCGAGATGGACGGCACGCTCAATGCGCTCGATGCGAAGACTGGCAAGGTGCTGTGGTCGGCGCAGTCGATCCCGGATGGCCCGAAGACCATGTTCAACAATTCCTCCGGCGCGCCGCGCACAATGAACGGCAAGGTCATCATCGGCAACGGCGGCGCCGATGCCGGTGCGCGTGGTTTCGTCACGGCATTCGATTCGGCGACGGGCAAGCTGCTGTGGCGCTTCTACACTGTCCCCGGCACTACTGACGAAAACAAGGGCGATCCCGCCATGGAAGCGGCCGCGAAAACCTGGAGCGCGGACTTCACCAAGGTCGCCGGCGGCGGCGGCACGGTCTGGGCCGGCATGACTTTCGATGCCGAGGCCAATCGCATCTATATTGGCGTCGGCAATGCCGGGCCCTATGATCCCGAGCGGCGCGACCCCAAGGGTGGGGACAATCTCTACACCTCGAGCATCGTCGCGCTCGATGCCAACACCGGCAAATATATCTGGCACTATCAGGAAAACCCGCGCGACAGCTGGGACTACAAGGCCGCACCCAACATGGTGATGGCGACACTCAATATCGGCGGCCAGCCGAAAAAGGTGCTGATGCATGCGCCGACCAACGGCTTCTTTTATGTGCTCGATCGCGAGACCGGCAAGCTGCTCAACGAGCCCAAGGCGACCACTTTCCAGAACTGGGCCAAGGGCATCGACATGGCGACCGGTCGCCCGATCGAGAACCCCAATATCCGCTATGAAACCGGCCGCACCGAAATCTGGCCGGGCACTATCGGCGGGCATGACTGGCAGGCGATGAGCTATAATCCCAGGACCGGGCTGGTCTATATTCCGATCCACCAGGTCGGCACGCTGTTCAGCCGCGATCTGGCCGACCAGACCGACGAAGCGGTCAATATCATGGGGCTAGTGGTGAAGCCGATCGTCAAGCAGCCCGGCGACGGCAAAGGCTATCTGGTGGCCTGGGACCCGATCCGCCAGCGCGAAGTCTGGAAGGTGACACGCGATGAAGTGTGGAATGGCGGCACGCTGGCCACGGCGGGGGGCCTCGTATTCCAGGGCAGTGCCAATGGCTATTTCAGCGCCTTTGATGCAACCAATGGCAGCGAGCTTTGGAAATTCAACGCCGGGCTCGGCATCATCGCCGCGCCGATGAGCTATAGCGTGCTCGGCCGGCAATATGTCTCGGTGCTGGTCGGTTGGGGCGGCACATCTGCGGCAATGAGCCGCTATCTCAACGTCGGCTGGAAATACGGCCAGCAGCCGCGCCGCCTGCTGACCTTTGCGCTCGGTGGCAGGGCCCGGATAGCGCCCAGTCCGCCGCGCGACATGAAGGTGCATGCGCTGGACGATCCCTCGCTGGTGCTGAATGAAGGCGATGTCATGGCCGGTCGCGGCATGTCGCTGGCCTGCATGTCATGCCATGGCGCGGGCATGGAAGGCGCCGGATCGCCCGGGCCTGACCTGCGCGAAAGTGCGATAGCATTGCGGCTTGATACATTCACCGAATACGTCAAGGCGGGCAATCCGGCCCGCGGCATGCCCGCGCAGACCCGCTTCACCGACGCCCAACTGCGCATGCTCCACTCATATATCAGGGCGCGGGCGCGCGAAGTGCTGGGAACCCGCAAGCCATTTGATCCGAGGGCGGCAGCAGCAGCGATGACAGCATCGAAAGGCAACGCGGCCCAATAGGCACTTTTCGGCCTGATTACCGGCGATTTGAGCCACACATAAAAACAACTGGCGGCGAGCCCGGACCATAACGCCTTGGAAGAAATACAGAACCGCGCGGTCGGCGTGGGCCTGTCGGCGGCACGCGCTGGGGGCGGGCGGGGATTGTTGCGAATGGCCGGGGCGCTCTTCCGCAGCGCGTCTGGCTCGTTCCTTTCGGCGACCGGCCAGAGCAGCGCGGCAGGCTCGCATAGACGCATC
>CANJCQ010000090.1 GCA_947473355.1 Sphingomonadaceae bacterium
CCGCTTGAGCGTAACCGCCCCGCCTGCACGCGCCCACTACGCCGACCGCGCTGCTGAATATCCGCAAGCAGATTTCCAGCAAAGGACAGGTCAAGGGCTGGCCTAGCCCTGTCCCGGTCCTGCTACTCCCCGCAAAGAGAGTGTTGCGGCATATAACCTATATGGTTCGTAAAGTCAAGCAAATTGATTTAGGACACTGTCTTCCATCCGCGGTTTCAGCCCGGCTTCTTCGGCAACACGATTTCCCCGGTTCCCGTCGCCATGGTCGTGCCGGTATGCGTTGCCATCAAGTGCTTGACGTGGATCAGGTGGCGGCCCTGTTCGTCGACCGATTTGCCGGTGACCTCGGCGGTCTGGATGGTGACGTCGCCCGAAAGCGCCGGCCCGCGAAAATTGGCGGCGGAATGGAGCACCATGCCATGCTCGCCAGCCCAGCCCGCCATGTAATCGATCACCCAGGCACCCATCGCACCGCCATAACCATAGGCGCGCGGCATGCCGATGCGGCGAGCGAATTTCGGGAACAGATGCCCGCGTGACGGACCGAAATAGGCGCCGTCGGTGATTTCGGGGTTTAGCAGCACCATCGCGGGATCGTTCTCGAACCCGGCCATTTCCTTGGTGAAGCCGAGTGCTTCGAGATCAAGTACGCGGCAGGATACTGCGCCCCAGGTGTTGATGAGCCAGGAGCGCCACTCGGTGGTGAAGCTGGCAACCGAATGCGGGCCGAATACGCGCTCGGGCAGTTTGTCGCCGACATTGACATCGTCCCACCAGCGCTTGTCGTGGCCGAGCACGCGCAGCATGCGGATCCAGCCGAGCTTGCGTTCTTCCAGTTCTTCCAGCGCAGCGTCGGTCCATTCCGGCTCGTCGAATTCGGCCGGGTTGACGCTCTCGCCGCCGGCGGCCGCGTCATAGCGGATCGTTGTCGAGCGCTGTTTGGCGAGCGGTTGGCCGTGCTGGTTGGTGTAATAGTTGTCGCCGCGCTGGAAGCAGGTGGGGCCTGCCAGCTTGGTTTCCTTTACGACATAGTCGAGCGGAATGCGCTCGTTGAAGATCCAGTCGCCGCCGCTAACCCGGCGATCCTCGAACCACCATTCCTCGCCGCCGAACAGCAGATGCGAATTGGGGATGCAGCCGACGCAGGCCGGCGCGGTGCCCATGCCGTCGTCAACCGCGCAAGGGAAACTCTGCATCGAGACGAGCTTCCCATAGCGGCTTTGCTCGGCGAAGGTCGGATCATAGTGCAGCAGGTTGGGATAGTGCATGCCATGCGCCCAGCGGCGGATATCGTTGTTGGAGATCGGCTCGCGGATGCGCGACGAGGTGATCGCCTTGCCGAGATACTGGTCAATATCCGATGTATCGAGCGTGCGGGTGGCCATGCAGGGTATCCTCTCTCAGGTTTCGCTTTGCACTACCTGTCCGGGATTTCTGCGCGCTATGCAAGTGTTCAGCTATTGAAACAGGGCACGCAGGGGATTGGCCGGGTCGAGCAGGATCTTGATCGTCAGGCCGATCGATACCAGCACCAGCAAGGGCCGGATGATCGCGGCGCCGTGGCGCAAGGCCATGTGGCTTCCCACCCAGGCGCCGCAGATATTCATCAGCCCCATCGGCAGCGCGATCAGCCAGGCGACTTGCTCGGCATGGATCAGGATGGCCGCCGAGATGATATTGCTCGTCAGATTCAGCGCCTTGGTGTGCCCTGTGGCGCGCGACAGCCCCATACCGACCAGTGCGACGAGGCTCGCCGCGAGGAAACTGCCGGTGCCGGGTCCGAAAAAGCCGTCGTAGAAGCCGATGGCGCCAGCAACCGCTGCATAGCCCGTCAGCGAAATCCGCTGGTGGGCATCGGCGTCAGTCATGCGCGGCGAGAGCACGAAATAGGCGATGGCTCCCAGCATCAGCACCGGAATGACCAGCTTCAGCGTGGCGATCTGGATTACCTGCACCAGCCAGGTGCCCAGTGCCGATCCGATTGCTGTCAGCACAATGGCCGGACCCAGTGCGCGCCAATTGATAATTCCCGCCCGGTGAAAGCGCCAGGTTGCGATAGCAGTGCCAAGGCTGCTCTGGATCTTGTTGGTGCCCAGCACCATGACTGGCGGCAGGCCCGATGCGAGCAGGGCAGGCACCGACAGCAGCCCGCCGCCACCAGCAATGCTATCGACCAGACCGGCAAGGAAGCCGACACCGGCAAGTGCTGCAATCATCGCGAAGTGATAGTCAAAACCCATGATTGGTCGAGGTTGAGCACGCTGCGGCGCCTGATCGATCCGACCGGGCGCTGACCGATGGTGCCGCTGGAGACTGCCGCTCCGGTGATCTTCGGATCGAGCAGGACAGTGCCCCCGATCAGCGACAGGCCAGGCGCAATCTGGCCCGCAATCGATAGCTCGATCCCGCGATTTTCGACTACGCCGAGCTGACCAAAGCGCAAAGAGCGATCAAGATTGAAATAGGGCTTCCTGACCGAGAACACACCGGCAATGAAAGTGAACTGCGGCGTCAGCTTGTAACGGATCCCTGCGTCCATCTGGCGGGTCAGGATGGCCGGCGGCGCTTCGCCGCGATTGACTGCGATTTCCGGCGCAATCAGGCTTTCCTCCAGCCCGCGCACATAGCCGCCATAGATCACCAGCCGCGGTGTGATGAACAGCGAGCCGCCCATGCTGTAAAGCAAGGGATCATCGCCTGTCCGGACCACCGGCAGGGCCGGATTGGCGAAGGTTACTGCCTTGCGATAATGGCTCTTTGAAAGCGACAGGTTGATCGAGCCGTGGTTCGCCCATTCGGCGCCATAACCCAGGCCATAGGTCATCTGCCTGACCCGGTCATGATCATTGTCACCAAGGGTGAAGCTCGGGCGCGCGATCACGATTGGATCAACGGAGCCGGGCCCGGAAAAGATCGTTTTTGCCCCGCCAAAATCGCGGTCCTTCGCTCGCCCGCGCACTGTCGCAACCAGTTGGTGCCTGATCTTGCCCGAACCCCAGTTGCGCGTCAGCCTGACCTCGCCAGAGGTCGAGCTATCGAGATTGTCTCCATCGGCAATAATGACATGGTTGCTTACCTGGCCATTGGCCTGGGTGCCGCGCAGTTGATCGGAGAACTGGATCCGGGTGGACTTGAGCGAGCGAAACAGCCCTGCTTCGAGCCGGAACTGGCCAAGCGGAAACTTGGCGATCACCCCTGAATTGCGGCTCTTGGCATTGCGCTGGGCCCAGTCCTGGCCGATAAATTGTCCGCGCCGGATCTGCGGCGGCAACACGTCGCCTGCGGGAAAAATGATCGGCGCCGCAGTTTCGTTGGAGTTATCGATCCCGCTGGTGAAGGCTATCACTTCAGCTTGGGCATAGGGGCGCCATGCCAGTGACAGGCTGAAAGCGCGGACATCGCCGCCGCTGCCTTGCGGCGTTTGGGCCTTTCGCAGAATCCCGCCTGCAAAGCCGCCAAGCCGGTCTCCAATAATCGGGAAAGTCGTATCGATGGATAGCGCCCTGCCGCCGTTGCTTGATTGCTCAAATTCGACGCTGACTCCCGGGTCTTTCGCGATCGTCCGCAGCCGGTAATCGACAATTCCGGTCGGGGCCGGGAAGGGATAGCCCTGCGCGGTGATGCCGACGCGGATCGTTGATCCATTGATCAGGCGCGGCGTTGGCCGTTCCTGCTGGTCAAAATACAGCCCTTCCATGCGGGCATTCCCGGCTTCGACCGGGTTGAAGCCGCGAACATCATCGGAAGTATAGACCCCTATCTTCTCGTTGCCGATGGTTTTGCCGAAAGCATCGCCTGCCGAAGTCACTGCATTTTCTTGCGAGCGCTGCGCTGCAGCAGGATAGGCAAGCAGCAGCAAACTCGCTGCGGAGAGTGGCGCTAATGGTCGAGAAGGATAGGGTTTCAAGGTGCTTCAAGCTGACAGGAACCGATGCTTTCAGCAAGATGCATGACGCGGTGCAGCATACGCAGTTTGGCCCATGCTATCGCATCCGCGTTCCTCGTATTGCCAGATTTACTTCGTCTTGCGGTCGCCGGATTCCGGAATCGCCAAGTGCCACATTATCAGCCGTCGCGGCGCAGCAGCAAGGCTCCGGCAACGTCGCCGCCACCATTGGCAACAAGCGACACGTTGAGTTCCTTCTTGAGTTGCCTTTCGCCTGCCAACCCGCGCAGTTGCAGCATGGCTTCGTAGAGATGGCCCAGCCCGTGCATCCGCCCTTCGGACAGTTGGCCGCCGTTGGTATTCATCGGCAGTTCGCCCTCCAGCGCGATGCGGCTGCCGCCTTCTACAAAGGCACCCGATTCGCCCTCGGCGCAGAAGCCCAGAGCCTCCAGCCAACTCAGCACCAGCCAGCTGAAACCGTCGTAGATATGCGCTGAATCGACATGTTTGGTGGTAAGGTCGGTACGCGTCCACATAGCAGCAGCGGCATCGTGCATCGCCTGATGCGGGTAGTCAGTGCGGCCCAACCACGACCCCATCTTGTTGTGCGAGCGTGCACCCATGGCTTCGAGGACAATCGGCGGATTCCTGAGGTCACGCGCCGCATCAAGCCGCGAGACGATTACCGCAGTGGTGCCGTTGCAGGGCACATCGCAATCGAGCAGGCTGAACGGGGTCGTGACCATGCGGGCAGTCAGATAATCGTCCATGGTAATCGGATCGCGATAGATTGCCTTGGGATTGAGCCCGGCATTGCGCCGCTGGTTGATCGCAATTGCCCCCAGCTGCTCGCGGGTGATGCCATAGCGGGTCATATGGGTGGAAGCGTGGCAGGCTATCCAGATCGACGCGGAAGGCGCCTGATAAGGCACCATCCATTCCATGCCGCCAGTGGGCACCCAGCCGCCGCCGCCCGAGGTGGTGTAGCTCGGCGCCGAGCGCTCGCCCAGCGCCCGCCAGCAAAGTACATGCGTGGCATAGCCCGCCGCGATCGCCGCAACAGCCTCCATGATCGGCGAAAGCTGCGCGGCCGAATCGGCGCCCGACCACCAGTTGAGCTTGAGGTTAAGGCTGTTGGAAATGTCGGCAATGCCCGCAGCGCCGATCCCGGTAACAGCACCGGCCGGCACCGGCGGCCAGCAAGCAGCTCCGTCGATGTCTTCGGGGCGGAGGCCTGCATCGGCGATGGCCTGCTCGCAGGCGCGCACCGCCAGCTCGAACGGCAGCATCGTCGGTTTGCGTTCAATCTGCGACTGGCCAATGCCGGAGATGGCGGTGTTCTTTTCAGCGTAATGTATCATGCCCATGCCCTCACGCTGCTTCGAACAGGGGGCAGAATATCTCCCCGTGCTGCTCGAAACAGACCTTCACCGGCATACCCACCTTCACGTCCTCAATCGGCGTGCGCGGCATGTTGGTCATCAGCCTGATATCGCTCTGCTCCTCGAGTTCGACGATCGCGACCACATAGGGAACCTCGAAATCAGGTTGCCACTGCTGGTGATTGACCGTGAAGCCCACCACTGTCGCGCGGCCCGAAACAGGTTGCGGCGCGATCTCGGCCGACCGGCAGGCGGGGCAACGCGCGGCATAAGGGTGAATCCAGTGGCCGCAATCGCCGCAGCGCAGAATGTGCAGACTGCCATCCTTGCCGCCGCACCAGAAATGGTGATTGGCTTGCGTGATGGCCGGAAAGGCCCGCTTGGGGTGATCTGCCATCGATGGTTCTCCCGGTCCAATGCCGCAGTCTTGTAACCGACCGGGGTCTTGTAACCGGCTGGTCAATGCAGCACTTCATGCCAATTGGGAGAGATTGTCAAATGAGCTGATCCGGCTCCGGCAAATGCCCGGATTGCGGCACTTGAACTGGCTGAAGCCAGTGCAGAAAATGGCTCCCTGAGTAGGATTCGAACCTACGACCAAGTGATTAACAGTCACCTACTCTACCGCTGAGCTATCAGGGAGCAGCCCAGTTGCCTGGGCAGGCCCGGTCTCCCGGGCAGGGGAGCGCCTATAACAGCGCCGCCCGGTTTGGCAAGCGCGAGATTTAAACCTGGAATTGCTCGGCGAAGATCCGCTCGTCGAGGCTGCTGCCCGGATCGAACAACAGGGTCAGCTGGTGCTGGCGGGCAATGGCGATGCGCACCCGCGCAATGTCGCGCACTTCGTTCTGGTCGGCGACGGCGGCGACCGGGCGCTTGTCGGGCTCGAGCACGAGGAATTCCACCTCGGACTTGTCAGGCAGGATCGCGCCGCGCCAGCGGCGGGGGCGGAAGGGGCTGAGCGGGGTCAGCGCCAGCATATTGCTGTCGAGCGGCAGGATCGGGCCGTTGGCCGAAAGATTATAGGCGGTGGAGCCTGCCGGCGTCGCGAGAATCATCCCGTCGCAAGCGAGCTCGGCCATGCGGACCTTGCCATTGACCCGCACTTCCAGCTTGGCGGTCTGGCGGGTTTCGCGCAGCAGCGAGACCTCGTTGATGGCATAGAAGCTGTGCTCGGTGCCGCTCTGGGTCGTCGCAATCATCTCCAGCGGACAGATCGCCACCGGCCGCGCGCGGGCGACGCGTTCGCCAATCGGACGGCTGCTCCTGGCCTTGTTCATCAGGAAGCCGACTGTGCCGTGGTTCAGGCCATAGACCGGCATCACCCGGCCATGATCGAGCATGCGGTGCATCACATGCAGCAGATAGCCATCGCCGCCGAGCAGAACCAGCGCCTCGGCCTGTTCAGGCGGCACCCAGTCGTGGGCAGCTTTCAGCGCAGTAGCGGCTTCTTGCGCGCGGGCGTCGTCGGAAGCGAACAGGGCAAGGCGAAGCGGAGCTTTCATTGCGGCGACTGATATGGCGGCGTTGACGCTTTGGCAAAGCCTTTGGGCTATTCGGGCGATGATGAAAGATCCTCGTGCCAGTGAAATCGATGCCCAGCGCGATGCCCTGACCGGTCTACCCGGCATGGCAGCGCTGCGCGCGCGGCTGGATGACTGGATCGGAGAGAGCAAGACAGCGGGCGAGGGGCCGCGTCTGCATGCCCTGCTGCTCGGCCTGAGGCGCTTCGATACGCTCAACCTCGCCTATGGCGCTGCGGCGGGCGATGCCGCGCTGACAGAAGTCGCGGCGCGGCTGACGCATTTCGCTGCGCGCGAGCTTGAAGGGCCGTGGCTGGCCGCGCGCGCGGGAGGGGGCACTTTCGTGTTGATAGCCAATGAAACCTGCAGCCGCCAGCGCTGGCAGCTGTTCGCCGGGCAATTGGCCGACGTCATCGCGCGGCCGCTTCCGACGCCCGGCGCGGTGCTGCGCCTCTCGCCGCGTATTGCCCTGCTGCGCGGGGTTGACCGGGAAAGCGCCGAATCGGTGCTCGACCGGCTCAGCCAGACTCTCGCCAACATGGGGAGCCAACAGGGGCGCCGCCTGTCATGGGCGGACGGCGAGACCACCCGGCCGGGGCGCACTGCGGCGCAGCTTGAAGCCGATCTGCTGCATGCTATCGATGCTGGCGAGATCGAAGTGGTGTTCCAGCCCCAATTCGCTCTGCCGCAGGACGATCTGACTGGCGCCGAGGCACTCGCCCGCTGGAACCACCCCAAGATTGGCAGGATCGGTGCAGGCGCGCTGTTCGCGGTTGCTGAGCGCGCTGATCATATTGTCCCGCTGTCGCGCCACATCGCCAGCCTCGCGCTGGCCGGGGCGAAGGACTGGCCCGACCATCTGCGCCTGTCGCTGAACGTCACTGCCTTCGAACTAGCCTCCGAGACTTATGCTGACCAGTTGCTGGCGGTGCTGGAGGACAGCTGCTTTCCAGCGCAGCGCCTGACGCTGGAAGTGACCGAACAGGCGCTCCTCGCCGATATCCAGATCGCTGCGCGCACCCTGACCCGGCTGAGCGAGGCCGGCATCCGCATTGCTCTCGACGATTTCGGCGCGGGCTTCTGCAACTTCCGTTATCTCAAGCTGCTACCGCTGCATTACCTCAAACTGGATCGCTCGATGGTCGATGGCATCACCAGCGACCCGCGCGACCTTGCCGTCTTTCGCGCGATTGTCGCCATGGCGCGGGCGCTCGATCTCGACGTTATCGTCGAGGGGATTGAAAGCGAAGCCCAGCGCGCGCTGGTCGCCGAGGAGGGGGCACATTGCTATCAGGGCTTCCTGCGCGCCAAGCCGATGTCGTGCGCCGTATTTGCAGAGTTGGCGGGGAGCGGGGATTTGGCTTGACGACGATGGGTTCTTTTCGGAGTGGTCTCCAGATCATCTGTTTCATCGAATAATGAACGAGCTGCGGTCACCCAAATTGAATTTGGAAATGGAAACTGGGCTTGCCGTGGAGCATCTAATGTGCAAAATGCTGCAATGCACAATAATTGTTTGATCCATCCTGACCTGGTACCATCATGATCGAGAATCGATTGACGATCATGGAAGCGATCGCGCGCAAGAAGGCAGTTTCGGCCCGTTACAATGGCGGCGAGATGATCCTGGCACCGCATCTGCTGTTTGAACGGCGCGGTGACCTTTTTGTCAGCGCGCTGAACCTGAGCAAGGTTCGTCGCGCTGATGACGAGTGCCAATTAGGCCAGTTCAAACTTGAGGGTCTCGCGATGATGGCGCTTACAGACGTTACCTTTGAGCCCTTGGCAACCTTCCAACAGGCCGCACCCCGATCAGACGACACAATGATCTTCGCGATCTGACGCGGAGCCTGCTGGTCAACAACTCGCTTTGGAATCAACCAATTCCAACGTTTGGTTGTCATTCAGTTTACTCGACGTAAGCGAAGCCTTGGGGGCCAATGCCCGGGTCATTTCGCCTATTCAGCATGCATCGCCGACCGCGGCTCTGCTGATTGCTTGGCCGAACGCATGATCAGGCACAGCGGCGTCATGATGACCGCCAGCACGAAGAGCAGCCGGAACGCGTCGACATAGCCCAGCATGGCGACTTGCCGCATGATCTGTCCGACCATTCCGGTCGCGGAAACCGGATCGAGCGGATCGAACTGCGGCATGCGCCAGATCACCAGTGGATTGTCCGGGGTGACCGTTTCGACAAGGCGCGACTGGATCGCTGCGTTATCCCGGATCATCCAGGCCAGGATCACCGATATGCCCGCACCTGCGCCAATATTGCGGATCATGGCAAAGATCGTCGACGCCTCGTTGCGAAAGCGCTGCGGGAGCGTTGAAAACACTACCATCGTTAGCGGCAGGAAGACCAGTCCCGAGCCGCAGCCCTGCAGGAAGCCGATCAGCGCCATGGTTGTCTGGCTGGTGTCGAGCGATATCGTGGTGAGCATCCACAGACTGACCAGCATGATCAGCATCCCCACCAGAATCAGCGGGCGCGTGCCGATCAGCGCCACCAGCCGCCCAGCCGCGAGGATGAAGATCATGTTGCCGATTGCGCGCGGCAGCGAAAGCATGCCGGCCAGCATCACCGGATAGCCCAGCAGCTGTTGCATCATGTTGGTCATCAGCGGAACAATGGCATTGAGCACGGTGCTGACCATCGCCATCATGATCGAGCCGATCAGGAAGTTGCGGTCGAGAAAAATAGCCGGGCGGATGAATGGATCGCGCGCAGTCATCATGTGGACCACGGCGATATAGCCGAAGAAGGCCGCTACGGTGGCCTCGATGCAGACTTCGGTGGAAGTGAACCAGTCGAGCATCTGGCCCCGATCGAGCATCAGCTGAATGGCCGAAAGGGACACAGCGACGGCGAGGAAGCCCTTGATATCGAAGGGGCGGATATCGACCTTGCGAACCTCTTTGCGCACAGCCAGAAAACCGATCGTGGCGAACAGGCCGACCGGTATGTTGATCAGGAAGATCCAGCGCCACGAGACATATTCGGTCAGCCAGCCGCCCAGCGTCGGCCCGATCATCGGTCCGAACAGGCTGCCGATCCCGAACAGCGCGATGGCCGGGCCTTGCCGTTCGGGCGGATTGATATCGAGCAGCAGCATCTGCGTCAGCGGCATCAGGCTCGCGCCGGAGACGCCTTGGAGGAAGCGGAAGAAAACCAGCATTTCGAGGTTGCCTGAGGCGCCGCAGCCGATCGAGCTCAGCGTGAAGCCAATTGTGGAGAGCGCAATCGTGCGGTTGCGGCCAAAGCGGTCGGCCATCCAGCCACTGAGCGGCGTGGCGATTGCCCCGGCCAGCAGATAGCTGGTCAGGACCCAGGCGATCTGCTCCTGCGATGCGGCAAGGCTGCTTTGGATGCGCGGCAGGGCGATGATCGCGATGGTGCCATCGAGCGTCACCATCATCACTGCCGCCACCGCGCAGGCGGTCAGCATGTTGCGCACGGCGGGTTCGGGATAGGCCGGCCTGACTTCCATTATCGCCGGCAGCCTCTAGCGCCGCGCCTTGCGGGCAATTGCGCTGAGGCCCTTGGTGAGCTGGAAAAGCCCGTTGAGTCGCGATTTGGGATCGCCCCAGACGCGGGTGATGACGATCTTGTTGTCAGGCCGCAGCTTGATCGTGCCTTCGAGCCGCTGGGCATAGGCAACCAGCCCCACCGGGTCGGGGAAGCTGTCGTTGTGGAACGAGACCAACGAGCCCTTCGCGCCGACATCGATCTTGGCGATGTTGGCAGCGATGGCCTGATGCTTGATTTCTATCAGCCGGACGAGGTTGGCGGTGGCATCGGGCAGCGGCCCGAAGCGGTCGATCATTTCGGCGGCCATGGCCTCCAGCTCGTCCTGCCCTTCGGCGTCGTTCAAGCGGCGATAGAGCGCCATGCGCACCGCGAGATCGGGGACATAGTCCTCAGGGATCATGATCGGCGCATCGACGGTGATCTGCGGGCTAAGTGCGCTGCGTTCGCGCTCCAGGCCGATCTCGCCTGCCTTGGCCGCAAGGATCGCGTCTTCCAGCATCGACTGGTAAAGCTCGAAGCCGACTTCGCGGATGTGGCCCGACTGCTCGTCGCCGAGCAGATTGCCCGCGCCGCGAATGTCGAGATCGTGGCTGGCGAGCTGGAAACCGGCGCCGAGGCTGTCGAGATCGCTCAGAACTTTCAGCCGCTTCTGCGCCACTTCCGACA
The DNA here is from genome assembly GCA_947473355.1 of Sphingomonadaceae bacterium. GTDB lineage: Bacteria > Pseudomonadota > Alphaproteobacteria > Sphingomonadales > Sphingomonadaceae > Novosphingobium. Next base: position 10,990 of record CANJCQ010000090.1, read on the forward strand.
GCGCCTGATCGGCAGGCGTGGTCAGGTATGCATAGGCGCGTAGTTTCGAGCGCCCGACACGGCCCCTCAGCTGGTAAAGCTGGGCGAGGCCGAAGCGGTCGGCGCGGTGGATGATGATGGTATTGGCGGCGGGTATATCGAGCCCGCTTTCGACAATCGTGGTCGAGAGCAGCACATCGTATTTGCCCTCATAGAAAGCGCTCATCCGCTCCTCGACCTCGCTCGGGCTCATCTGGCCGTGGGCGGAGACCGATTTCACTTCGGGCACAGTCGCCCGCAACCATTCCTCGACATCGGGCATATCGGCGATGCGGGGCACGACGATGAAGCTCTGCCCGCCGCGATGATGCTCGCGCAGCAAGGCCTCGCGCATCACCATATCGTCCCATTCCATCACATAGGTTCGCACCGCGAGGCGGTCCACAGGAGGCGTCTGGATGGTCGAAAGCTCGCGCAGGCCCGACATGGCCATCTGGAGCGTGCGGGGGATCGGGGTAGCGGTGAGGGTCAGCACATGGACGTCGGCGCGAAGCTGCTTGAGGCGCTCCTTGTGGTTGACCCCGAAGCGTTGCTCCTCATCGACCACCACCAGTCCGAGCCGCTTGAAGTTGACACTCTTGGAAAGGATGGCATGGGTGCCGATCACGATATCCATGGTGCCGTCGGTAAGCCCTGCGCGGGTATCGTTAGCTTCCTTGGGCGTGACCAGCCGCGATAGGCGCCCGACCTTGAGCGGGAAGTTCGCGAACCTTTCGGTGAAGCCGGAATAGTGCTGGCGGGCGAGCAAGGTGGTCGGCGCGACCACTGCAACTTGCTGCCCGGCCATTGCCGCAACGAATGCAGCGCGCAGAGCAACTTCGGTCTTGCCGAAGCCGACATCGCCGCAGACCAGCCGGTCCATCGGCTTTCCCTCGGCGAGATCGGCAAGCACTTCCTCGATGGCTCGCTCCTGATCCTCGGTTTCGTCCCAGGGAAAGCCTTCTGAAAACTGGTCATAGCTCGCCTGCTCGGGCACCAGCACTGGCGCCTGCCGCAGCGCGCGCGCTGCCGCCGTGCGCAACAAGGCATGGGCAATGTCGCGGATCCGCTCCTTGAGCCGCGCCTTGCGCCGCTGCCAGGCCTCGCCGCCCAATTTGTCGAGCGCGACGAATTCGCTGTCGCTGCCATAGCGCGAGAGCACATCGATGTTTTCGACCGGGATGTAGAGCTTGTCGCCCCCGGCATAGGTCAGCATCACGCAATCGTGCGGGCTCTTGCCGACCGGGATCGATTGCAGCCCTTCATAGCGCCCGATGCCGTGATCCATGTGGACCACCAGATCACCAGGGGTGAGCGCGGAAAGCTCGGCGAGGAAGGCGTCGGCATCCTTCTTGCGCTTCTTGCGGCGCACCAGTCGGTCGCCGAGAATATCCTGCTCGGTGATCAGCTCGATATCGGCGCTGGAGAATCCCGATTCGAGCGGCAACACTAACGCGGCGGGCACGCCCTTGGCGGCGAGGCCCAGCGCTTCCTGCCAGCTTTCCGCGAGAGCAGGGGCGGGCTTAGCGGCTTCCCCAAGGATCGAGACCATCCGCGCCCGGCTGCCCAGCGAATAGGCGGCGATGATCGCCTTGCGGCCTGATCGGGCAACGCCGTGCAGATGCTTCGCCGCCGCCTCATAAACATTGTCGCCCCGCGCGCGTTCGGGCGAGAAGTCGCGGGCACTGGCAAAGCCGCAATCGAGCACGCGGTCACTGGGCGGCTGCGCGAACTGGTCAGCGCGGTGGATCGGCCATGCGGTCAGCCGCTCGTCCAGCTCGGCGCGGGCAAGATAGAGCGCAGTGGGCTCAAGCGGGCGATAGGAGCCAGCCTTGTTGCCGGAGGTATCGGTGCGGGTGGTGAAATAGTCGGCAATATCAGTGAGGCGCTCGTCGGCAGCGCCAAGTGCGCTGGTGTCGATCACCATCAGATCGTCCGTGCCCAGATGATCGAAAAGCGTCGAAAGCCGATCCTCGAACAGCGGCAACCAGTGCTCCATCCCCGCCAGCCGCCGCCCGTCGCTTACCGCCTGATAGAGCGGGTCAGATGTGGCATTGGCGCCGAACAGGTCGCGGTAACGGCTGCGGAAGCGTTTTACCGACTCCTCGTCGAGTAACGCTTCGCTGGCCGGGAGCAGCAGGTGTTGATCCACCGTGCCCGTCGACCGCTGGGTGTTGGGATCGAACAGCCGCAGCGTTTCCAGCTCGTCGCCGAAGAAATCTAGCCGCAGGCCCTGTTCGAGGCCCGAGGGGAAGATATCGAAGATCGAGCCGCGCACCGCAAACTCGCCTGCATCGACCACCGTGTCACTGCGCGAATAGCCCTGCCGCTGGAGCAGCTGAATCAGGCTTTCGCGGCTGATTTCCATGCCGGGCCGGAGCAGCCGCACCGACTCGAGGATGCGGAACGGGGTGACAGCGCGCTGCAGCAGGGCGTTGATCGTGGTGACCAGCAGCTGCTGGCCTTTGCGGACCTCCTGCAACCGGTGCAGTGCCGATAGCCGCCGTGCGCTGACCGTCAGCGCCGGGCTGGCGCGGTCATAGGGCAGGCAATCCCAGGCCGGGAATTCGATGACTTCCAGCTCAGGTGCGAAAAATGCCGCCGTCTCGCTCACCGCGCGCATCGCCGCTTCGTCGGGAGCAATGAACACGGCTCGGGTTTTGGCGGCACGCGCAAGGTCGGCCAGCACCAGCGGCTGCGCCCCGCGCGCCACGGCGGCGAGGGTGAGAGGGGCCTTGGCGGCGATGATGCGGTTGATGTCTGGCATGGGGGTGAAGGTGCGCCCTAGCGGGGGATGGCGCGACTGTCGAACCTGAACACTATCTCTCCTCGCCCGTCATCCTGAACTTGTTTCAGGACCCATTTCTCGGTTTGCCCGGAGCAAGCGGTGGAAGGCCCAGCCCAACCGCGAGGTCAGCCCAATGCGGATTGGCCTCGTTGATAAGGTTGATCTTCCACTGCCGGTGCCAGTTCTTGAGTTGTTTCTCGCGGGCTATTGCCCGCTCCATATCCCCGAACATCTCGTAATGGACGAGGCGATGGACTGATACCAACCTGCACTGACTACAACCCACGCGCCCATTTGCGGCGTCCGATGGTCATGATGCGCCACGGCTGATCGATGAGTTTGTTCCACGCCTCGCAGCAGTGGTCGATGATGTTGTCGTGGGATGTGAAGACCCGGTTGGA
>CANJCQ010000091.1 GCA_947473355.1 Sphingomonadaceae bacterium
ACCAGCAATGTGTGCTCCCAATCTTCCTCGCTCATCTTCGTAGACATCGTTCCGACCCTCTCGTTCAGTCGGAACCCTATGAATCACCCCAGATTCATCTTGGGAATCGCAAAATCTCATCTATCCACAATTCGTCCACACGGCCTAGTCTAGCGGCACGCCGGGCAACTGCTTGGCCGTGCGTATCGTCAGCGAAGTCTTGACGCTTGCCACATTGGGCGCAGGCGTCAGCTTGCTGGTCAGAAATTCCTGGAAGCTTTGCAGGTCCTTGCTGACGATCTTCAGGATGAAATCGATCTCGCCGTTAAGCATGTGGCATTCGCGCACTTCGGGCAGCGCGCGCATGTGATCCTCGAACTGGCGCAGCGCTTCTTCGGCCTGGCTCTTGAGGCTGACCATGGCGAATACAGTGATGGCAAAGCCCAGTTTCGCCCCATCGAGATCGGCATGATAGCCCCGGATAACGCCTGAATCCTCCAGCGCGCGGACCCGGCGCAGGCAGGGCGGCGCGGTCAGGCCGACGCGCTGGGCCAGTTCGACATTGGTCACCCGCCCCTCATCCTGCAATGTGCCGAGCAGCTGCCGGTCGATCTGATCGAGATTCGCCATCAGTGCCTTTCCGTGCCGGATTTATCCACCGTGATCGCCCCTTGAAGTTCGTCCGCCAGTGCGGAGGCTGTTATGATCTATGCGGGCAATCGTCCCGCTTTGCAACGCGCGCCAGCTCTCGCTTTCGCGGGCAACGCAAACTGTTAGGGAATAGCGCCGGACGGTTTCGTCATGTTCCCGCCAGCACGGAGCGACAATGCATTTCGATGATCGCCTTGCCACAGTGCTGCGCTCGCGCGCCAGAGGGACGGCGACCGCGAGAATCCTCTATCGCCAGTTGCTCGACCTGCTCGGCACCATGCCTGTCGATGCGCAGGGACCTCAGATCGATGCGGCCTGCGACCGGCTTGGCGAGCTCGCAAGTGCGATCAGCAGCGCCGACCGCGCCAAAATGCTCCGTGAGCCAGGAATGCGGCTGCGCAATCCGCGGCTGGTGGCCCTGCTGGCCGAAGGGGACGCCGTCGTCGCCGCAGCAGCTATCGACAAGGCACAGTTGAGCGAAGACGAGTGGCTGGATCTGGCGCCTGCCCTGCCCGTTGCGGCGCGAGGACTGGTGCGCCAGCGCCGCGATCTTGGCCCGCGCGCCGAGGCACTGTTCGATCGTCTGGGCATGGCCCGCCCCGGATTGCCGAGTGCGGAAGTGGTGGTTGAAGTGGCGCCGCAGCGTGCCAGCGAGACAATCGAAGCCGCTGCCAAGCCCGCCATACCCGCCAAGCCCAGCGGCATCGGCGCGATTGTCCAGCGCATCGAGGATTTCCGCAAGGCCCGCGGGCCGATCGAAGGCCATGCCAGAGCCTCCGATGCGCCGCACCTTCCCTTCGGCGAGGATCACCGCCCGGAAAGCCCCATGGTTATTCGCGCCTTCGACTTTGCAACCGACTGCGAAGGCTGCATTATCTGGAGCGATCCCGGCATGGCGCCCATGGCAGTCGGGCTGCGCCTGACATCGCTCGAAACCGCGGGCAAGTCGGCCGCCCGGCGAGCGATCTTTGCGGCTCTGCGCCGCCGCCAGCCGATCCGCGCCATGCCGTTCGAAATCGCCGGTGCACCCGGCATTACCGGGCGTTGGCTGATCGATGCGTCGCCCAGCTTCGATCCGCAAAGCGGCAGCTTCACAGGCTATGCTGGCCGCATGCGTCGCCCGCAGGTGACCGAACTGGCAGGGTCGGCACAAGCTGCGGACAGCGAAGCAGATCGCATGCGCCAGCTGCTCCATGAACTGCGCACCCCGGTCAACGCCATCCAGGGCTTTGCCGAAGTAATCCAGCAGCAGATGTTCGGCCCTGCCCCGCATGAATACCGCTCGCTCGCGGCAGGGATTGCTGGAGACGCTGCCCTGATCCTGGCGGGCTTTGAAGAACTTGATCGCCTCGCGCGGCTGAACAGCGGCGGCATCGAACTTGCTGCCAGCGGCTGCGATATAGCCGCGATCACCTCTGCGACAGTGGCACAGTTGCAGGCCTTCACAGCGCCGCGCAACAGCGGGTTTGAAATCAACGCAGAGGGTGGGGCAGCAATCGAGGTTGCGCTCGGCCACGCCGATACAGAGCGCCTGATCTGGCGGCTGCTGGCAACACTGGCGTCCTCGGCTGCGCCCGGCGAGATTCTGTCGGTGAAAGCCGCGAAGCAAGGCGAAGTGGTGGAGCTTGCGCTGGAACTTCCTGCCGCACTGGCTGCGCTCGAAGGAGCGCAACTGATGCACGCCACGGCTGGCACGGGGCCCCGTAACCTGTCTGCGGGCATGTTCGGCACCGGATTCACCCTGCGTCTGGCCGCTGGGGAAGCCAAAGCTGCGGGCGGAAAGCTGGAGCGGCGTGGCAAAATGCTGGAAATCACCCTGCCGGGCTTGACCATAACCGACGCGGGCCATAGCGAGGAGCCGGGGAAGCGGTCGGTTACTTGAGGAGGCACGCCCGCAGTGGCCGACCTACGCATAAACGAAGTGCCAGTCTCGCCCGATCTCGCCAGCTTTCGCGAAGGGTTCGGGCAGAGGTTCCTGCTAACTGTCGATGCTGAAGAAGAGTTTGACTGGCGTGCACCGCTGGACCGCCACCAGCACCGCATCGACGCCGTCCCCGCGCTCCGCAAATTCCAGCAGTTTTGCGAAGGCTTTGGCGTCGCTCCGGTCTATCTGGTCGATTATCCGATTGCGACATCGCTTGGCGCAATGGACGCTCTGCGCGGTCCGATTGAGGCTGGACGCGCCGAGGTTGGGGTGCACCTTCATCCCTGGGTCAATCCCCCGCACGATGAAGAAGTAAACACATTCAACAGCTACGCGGGCAATCTTCCGCCTGATCTGGAACGTGCCAAATTCATGGCTCTGCGTGATGCCATCGAGAAGAATTTCGGTGCCGCGCCCCGGTCATTTCGCTGCGGACGTTATGGCGCCGGGGCCAATACCGCGCAGATCCTGATCGAGGGGGGCATTGCCATCGATACGTCGGTGCGCAGTGGCTTTGATTACAGCGCAGATGGCGGGCCAAATTATCGCGATCATCCGCTGCGCCCCTACTGGCTTGACCGCAAGGCGGGCCTTCTCGAATTGCCGCTTACCACTGTCTACTGGGGTCCGCTTGGCGGTCTCGGGCCCTGGCTCTATCCCAGAATGTGGCGCGTTCCGCAGCTGCGCGGAGCTCTGGCGCATGCCCGCCTGCTCGACCGGATTCCGCTGACCCCCGAAGGCGTCAGCGTGAAAGAGGCGATCCGGGCGATCGATGTTGCGGCAGATATGGAATTGCCGATTCTCGTCCTCTCGTTCCACAGCCCCTCGCTGATGGTCGGCAACACGCCCTATGTCCGCGACCATGATGATCTCGACGCTTTCTACGATTGGTGGCGCGCCATTTTCGCTCATCTGGCGCTGCGTGGCATCGCCCCGACCGGAATTGGTGAGATCATGGATGCAGTCACGCTTGCTTAGCGGGGCGGCCCGAGCTAACGGGCGGCGGTCGGCAAGCGATGCGGGCCTGTAGCTCAGTTGGTTAGAGCTGGCCGCTCATAACGGCTAGGTCGCGGGTTCGAGTCCTGCCGGGCCCACCATCGCTGTCATGGCGATCGTTGTTACGGCAATTGCTGTAATGGCAAAAACCCCGGTCGGGGAGTAGCGCAGCCTGGTAGCGCATCTGCTTTGGGAGCAGAGGGTCGGAGGTTCGAATCCTCTCTCCCCGACCATAATTTCGGATTTGTATAAAATCCTGAATTATAATGATAAAAAGAGGCCTAAAACGCCTGTGTAGGAATTGTGTAGAATAATTTGCGGATTTGAGGTCCGCACTCCCACCTAGATTGGGCTCCCCTGCACTCGTTACACTCCTAGAAAAGCGTGCCCTGACGGCTGGCGGCAACATGCGCCTGCCAATCATCACCCGCCGATTCTTCATCCAACCATGCCCTTACCTGCGCGACGACATCGCCGCCATGGGCGGCGATGGTGCCTGGCTGCATGAAATGCGACAGATAGCCGGTGCCCGTGATGGGCAGCGGCGCGCGCTCGGGCACGATTGATTCGATGGCCAGATGCTCCATGAAGCCAAGGTAGCGCGGCGTGAAGGTCACTTGGACCTCCACGCCCTGCCATGAAAAGTGGAAAACTTGGGGTTGCTGCTCCATGTCAGCACCCCGCGAAGACGTGGACCGCGTCCCATGCGGTGGTGATGGCGAACAGGTCGCCATTAAGCTTGGCGTCGCGCGCCATTGCCTGCCAGTCGATATAGTAGCGCAGTGGCTGGGGAATGCTGGTCGTTTCCTCGGTCAGTTCCTGCACGTATTCGACAAGGCTGGCGTGCTGGCCCAGATAGCGGTCGTCCAGCGCTTCGCGCGCCTCCCCGATGTCGCCGCTGAAATGCTCCAATAACGCAGCGCCAATGTCGCCATGCTCGACAATGAACGCCGCCAACTCGGCCACGCTGTCAAAGCTTGCATATTCCTCGATGCGTGCCCCGCCAAAGCCCTCGTAATCATAGATTGCCCATTCCTCCGCGTCGGGGATGGGTGACTTGCCCAGCATGACCTTCACGTCGTCATAGATGGCCCACGGCTCCTGTGCCGCGTCCACCCATGCGCCGTGCAGGATGCCCTTATTGTAGGCTGCGAGGCAGGCCACATAGATGCGTGGTGTGATGGTCTTGGTAACGGTCGCTCCCATTGCTCTCTCCATTGGGTCTGGGTTTGAGCGCAGCGAAGTGCCGCGCTGAAACCCTGCCCGTCGGCGAGACCGGGTGTGCAAACGGAGCAAGCGGCTTCGCGGGGAACCGGCTGCACGGAACCAAAGGTGAAGGAAGCTGGGCGGAAGGCGCTTCGCAGTGCGCTGAGGGCTGGCCCTAAGCTGCGTTAGCGGTCGTTACCGGATGGCGGAGACTACAGGCTCCGGGCGCTCCAGCGCATAGAACGCGGGCCGAAGGCAACGCCAATATCAGCCAAGAAAGCCTACCCATTTGGCCAAGAGATGATACGCTGCATGAGCGACCCACTCAGGCACAAGACGTCGATCCACTAATCAGGTTCGTCGCCATTCCGGTGCGGGTATAATTGCCAAGTCGCCTGGGCCAATGCTGAGAAGCTTCCCCCATAAAGCCTTGTTCCTTCGCCCTGGGGTTGCCGGTCGTAGATATGATAGGGTTCCAGCTCCTGATCCGTCAGCAAAATGACGTGGTGCTCGGCCGCCAGCTCCCTTGCCAAGGCAATCTCTGCTTCAGTGAACGCAGCAAGTGGCATTGATTGGCGCCCTTCCCCAAAGGAAATCCTTTATGACAACGATTCCGAAAGCCTGTCCAGAGCCGGCAGGGGCTTGACTTGCCCCGTCAACAAGAAAGCCATAGCGGTGCCGATAGTTCGTGCCTAATGTCTGGCTGAAATAACAAATAGAAACGTAGAGGATGCTATGAAAATTGCTCGTGTAGATCACCAGGGCAGCTCAGTCTGGGCATTGTTTGAAGGCGACACTGCCTATGCGCTGGAAGGCGACCGCTTCAGTGCCAACCCCCAGAAGGGCGCGCCGCTCGGCCCGGTCGCGGGCCTCAAAACCCTGTTCCCGCTTGATCCAACCAACCAGATCGTCGCCCTGTTCGGCGGCTGGGCGATTGGCGACCGCGATGGTCCGGGCATTTTCATCAAGCCCTACAGTTCGCTGATCAGCAACGGCGATTCGATGGACTATCCCGACGTCGCCAAGACAGTTTACATGGAACCGGAGATTGCCACTGTCATCGGTAAGAGGTGCAGCAATGTCCTCGCGAAGGACGCCAGGGACTACATCCTCGGCTACACCTGCGTGAACGATACGACAGTGTTCGAATCCAAGATCGTCACCACCTTCCCGCATATCTGGGGCAAGATGTTCGATGGCTTCGGCACGGTCGGCCCGGTGATTGCGACTGACATCGATCCCAAAGATGCCACGATCCGCGCCGCAATCAACGGCGAGGAATATCTCACGATCAATTCCAGCCTGCTGGCCTGGGATGTCTATGAGGTCGTCGAATGGGTCAGCAAGGTGGTGACGCTCAATCCCGGCGATCTGATCTCGATGGGAGCGCCTCCCGGTTTCGACGCGCGATCAGTGCTGCCCGGCGACGTCATGAAAGTGACGATTGACGGCATCGGTTCCATCGAAAGCACGATGCGCAAATAAGCGCCGGTTCAGGACGGAAACTACAGCGAGCCTGCCGCCCGCCTCGGCCGCCTGCTGGCCGCTTGCGCTGATCGCCACTCCCCAGCTTGCAGCCATCCCGCCGCCCCTGTAGAGGCGGCTCCAAATCCAGCCCATTTGCTCAAGGAACTCCCGTGGCCGCGCAATACGCCTACGTCATGAAAGGCATGACCAAGACCTTCCCCGGCGCTCCCAAGCCGGTGCTCAGCAATATCAGCCTGCAATTCTATCAGGGCGCGAAGATCGGCATTGTCGGCCCCAACGGCGCGGGCAAATCGACGCTGATGAAGATCATGGCCGGGATCGACACCGATTATACCGGCGAGGCCTGGCCGGGCGAATATATCTCGGTCGGCTATCTGCCGCAGGAGCCTCAGCTCGACGAGAGCAAGACCGTGCTCGAAAACGTCAAGGACGGCGCGCGCGAGACAGCCGACATGGTCGACCGCTTCAACCAGATCGGCATGGAGATGGGCGAGGACGGCGCTGACTTTGACGCGCTGGGCGCAGAAATGAGCGAACTGCAGGACAAGATCGACGCGGTCGATGGCTGGACACTCGACAACCAGCTCGAAATCGCGATGGAAGCCCTGCGCTGCCCGCCGGGCGACTGGCCGGTGAACAATCTCTCGGGCGGCGAAAAGCGCCGCATCGCGCTGACCCGCCTGCTGATCCAGAAGCCGGGTATCCTGCTGCTTGACGAACCCACCAACCACCTCGACGCCGAATCGGTTGAATGGCTGGAAAACCACCTCAAGGAATATGCCGGCGCGGTGCTGATGATCACCCACGATCGCTATTTCCTCGACAATGTGGTCGGCTGGATCCTCGAGCTCGATCGCGGCAAATACTTCCCATACGAAGGCAACTATTCAACCTACCTTGAATCGAAGGGCAAGCGGCTCGAGCAGGAGGACCGCGAGGACCAGAGCCGGGCCAAGGCGATCAAGGACGAGCTCGAATGGATCCGCGCCGGCACCAAGGGCCGCCAAACCAAGAGCAAGGCGCGCATCAAGGCCTTCGACCAGCTGGTTGAGAGCTCCGAGAAGCGCATCATCAACAAGGCGCAGATCGTCATCCAGGTGCCCGAGCGGCTCGGCAGCAAGGTGATCGAAGCCAAGAACCTTTCCAAGGCCTACGGCGACAAGCTGTTGTTCGAGGACCTCTCGTTCCTGCTGCCGCCGGGCGGCATCGTCGGCATCATCGGCCCCAACGGCGCAGGCAAATCGACCCTGTTCAAGCTGATCACCGGGCAGGAGACACCCGACAGCGGCGAGATCTCCATCGGCGAGACCGTTCGCCTCGGCTATGTCGACCAGAGCCGCGATCACCTCGACCCGACGAAGAATGTCTGGGAGGAGATCTCCGACGGGCTCGATTACATGCAGGTCAACAAGCAGGACATGTCGACCCGGGCCTATGTTGGTGCCTTCAACTTCAAGGGGCAGGACCAGCAGAAGAACGTCGGCAAACTGTCAGGCGGCGAACGCAACCGCGTGCATATTGCGAAGATGCTGAAAACCGGCGGCAACGTGCTGCTGCTGGACGAACCGACCAATGACTTGGATGTGGAAACCCTGCGCGCGCTCGAAGAGGCAATAGAAAATTTCGCCGGCTGCGCCGTGGTGATCTCGCACGACCGCTTCTTCCTCGACAGGCTGGCGACGCATATTCTGGCGTTTGAGGGGAATTCTCATGTCGAGTGGTTTGAGGGCAACTTCGAGGCTTATGAGGAGGATAAGCGGAGAAGGCTGGGCGATGCAGCGGATCGGCCGACGCGGTTGGCGTATAAGAAGTTGACGCGGTAAGGCAGCGTGGCAGGAATGGATATTCTTGAGGTCGCCAAGGCGCATACCGATCTATTGGCAGCTATCCTTTCTGCATCTTCCGGCCCACTTGGAGAAATCCTCGTCGCGCGTGCGCTGACGAACGTTGGTTATGAAGTCTCGGTGCTCTCCAACAATTGGCGGCAGCGCGATTTACGAGTCGCCGCCCAAGATCGAGAATTTTTTGTAGAGACCAAAACGGTCAGGCAGAAGGGCGCTTGTTGGATAGTGAACTCGCCGCCTGATCCAACGAGAAGCGAGTTCTGGATTCTCGTTCACGCGCCTCGTGCTGCCGATACTTTGCCGCGAGATGAAGATGTACGGTTCTTCGTGCTGACCGCCTACGAAGCGCTGGAAGCATGGAAAAGATCTTCGCCAGCTATCAATTCCAAAGCGTCGATCCAAGGCGATATTCGCTGGCAGAACCTGCCGGTTGGCTGTGAAGGTGCCTTTCACAAGTTGAGTACTTGATCGCCCCTCTCACCGCCCCGACCCAACCACATACCGACGCAACACCCGGTTGATCTCGGTTTGATAGCCGCCCTCCGGCGCATGGTCCTTAAACCATTCAACCACATCCATATACAGCCGCAGCGTCATATTTATCGTCTAATCCTGTGACTCGTCATCCCCGCGAAAGCGGGGACCCATCGCCCGAGCTTGAACCTTGTGCTAACCGATGGTGCGGGAGATGGGTTCCCGCTTTCGCGGGAATGACGAAAGGGATAAGTTTGGTCGGGGTTGGCATCACCTACTTCTTACTCAGTCGGCCTAGCCTAAGACGCTTTGCATTGGCCCAATTCTCCGCAGGCGCCTCAGGGATCTCGTCCGTGTCGATGTCGTCATCAGACATGGCAGCAAGCCGCGCCAGTTACGCGTCCCTTTCGGCTTCGGTCAGTCCGGCTCTGGTCACGCCAGACCACCAGTCTCTGCTGACAGGCCCGCAATCGTAGCCGCCTCAATCCGTTCGCCCAACACAACAACCCGGTCCTCAGCGAATTGCCCCTCGGCGGCAGACCAGAATTGGTCAATTTTTCGCCCCTTCAAATCGACGACCCAATATTCCGGAATGCCGTGCCTCGCATACATACGCAGCTTCACACCGGTGAAAAACGAAACCGCGCTTTCGGCCACTTCAATGACCAGCCGAAACGAATCGCAAGGCACAAATCCTGGGCCGTCAGGTTGCGAGGTGAGCACCAAGTCGGGCAGTGGTAAATCATGTGGCGACATCGCAATCGAAGCTCGGTTGATGATGGTGGGAGCATTGGGGATATCTGCCAGCGCGTCCCACAAGGTGAGCAGTAATCGGGTTACTGCCCCCGCACGTGGCGTATAGCGCGCCGGCGTATGATAAATGCGCCCGCCGATTAGCTCGGTGCTATGAAACCGGTCGCTCTTGGCCCACTCTCTATCAAGCAAAAGCAGGTCGTCGATTGTCAGTCTTGCTTCTTGCGGGGAAGTCTTCCTCGCGGCCCGTCCCCTGCCATTTGTATAGCAGATAGGCGCGGCTGCTCCCAGCGTAGAAGCGTCCAAAATGGACATCGCCTCTGCCCTTCACATTAACTCACAGGCTGGACGGCGGAAATCAATTTGTCAGGAAACCGCCCCCGAACCTGAACAATCACCCTTACTCTTCATTCAGAATTGCGACAGCGCGACTCACTTACACCCATGTCCAGAGGTCGCCGCCGATGGTGCGGCGCAGTGAATGGAGATACGGCTATGGCCGTTGGTGCTCTTCTCAAGTCGACGAGTTTTGCCGCTTTGGCGGCGAGTTTAACCGTGCTGGCATTGCCAGCACAGGCGCAGGAGGCTCCTGGCTTTCAGGATGCGGCCGAAATTTCGGCGCAGACGGCGCAAATGGCTGCCCCGGTCTATGCTCCGGCTCCCTCCTTTACACAGGCACCCGCCCCGGAGGCAGCGGCCTTCCCGCAGGCAGCGGCACGCGAATTTCGCGTTCAGGCTGAAGGCCAGTCAGGCGGCGGCTGGGCTGGTCGCGGCATGGCGCGCGGCGGCGACACTGCCGCACAAGCACCCATTGCTCAGGCCATGCCGGTTCGCGAATTACCCCAAGCGGCAGCTTCACCGATCATTCTCGCTCAGGCCGATGGCCGCGGCTGGGGCGGCCGGCGCGGCGGTGGTGACGGTGGAAATGGCGGCGGCGGAAATGCTGGCGGCGGAAATGGCGGCGGGGGCTGGCGCGGCGGTGGTGGCGGCGGAAACGGCGGCGGTTGGGGCGGTGGTGCCCGGGTCGAAGCAGCTCCGCAGCCAGCACCTCAGGCCGCACCGCCAGTCCAGCAATCGGCGCCTGCGCAATCGCGCTGGGGCGGCGGCGCAGGCGGCGGCCAGGGCGGCGACTGGCGCAGTCGCAGAGCGGAAGGCGGCCAGTCAGGCGGCGGATGGCGCAATGGCGGCCAAGGCGGCGGCCAGAACAGCAACACGTCCGGACGCGGTTGGGGCGGCGCGGCGAGAGTTGAGGCCGCACCGCAGGCTCCCCCGCCAGTCGCGCAATCGGCACCAGGCGGATCGCGCTGGGGCGGTGGTTCGAATGGCGGCGGCTGGCAAGGCGGCAATCGTGCCTCGCAAGGTGGCCAAGCCGGCGGCAACGATTGGCGCAGTCGCGGAGCCGAACGCGGCCAATCCGGCGGCAACGCCTGGCGCGGCGGCGGCCAATCCGGCGGCAGCTGGTCTGGCGGAAACCGGGACAGCGGGCGTGAAGCCTGGCGCGGCGGCGAGCATCGCCAGAACAACGAACGGGGCTGGAACGGCAACCGCAACTGGAACGGCAACAACACTGCCTGGAACGGCGGAAATCGCTGGAGCGGTAACAACAACCGCTGGGCAGGCGATCATGGCCGTGGCGACTGGAACCGCGGCTGGCGCAGCGACAATCGCTATAACTGGCAGAGCTATCGCAGCTCCAACCGCGATGTGTACCGGCTAGGCCGCTATTATTCGCCCTACAGCAACTACAGCTATCGCCGCCTGTCGACCGGTTTCTACCTCGACCAGCTGTTCTTCGGCAGCAACTACTGGATCAACGATCCGTGGTCCTATCGCCTCCCCGAGGCAGACGGCCCCTATCGCTGGATCCGCTATTACGATGATGCCGTGCTGGTCGATACCTACAGCGGCGAAGTGGTGGACGTGATTTACGATTTCTTCTGGTAGGACCGGAAGGATTTGCCGGAGAGTGGACCCGGCGCCAAAGCCCCCGCGAGCAATCGCGGGGGCTTTTTCGTGGGCCAACCCGGTTTCATCCCGAAACAGGCACAGATCGGCTTTTGGCTTGCTCCCTGCGGGACTTGCAGTAGTCACCGCAAAGATGAGCTCCGCCAAGGCCAGAACCGCACCGAACGCTGGCCCCAATCCAGACAGGGCCGCGCTGGCCAGCATCGGCCGCAAGGTGCGGGCGCGGCTGGCGGCGGATCCCGGGGTCTATCATGTGCCTTGCGATAAGGCCGAACTTTTTGCCCTGGCCAATTTCCTCAGCGCGTCCGAATGCAGCCAGTTGATCGGCATGATCGATGCGGTCGCGCGCCCTTCGCCGGTCTATGATGGCCCCGCTGGCGCAAGCTATCGCAGCTCCTATTCGGGCGATGTCGATCCGGACCACAGCCTTGTGCGGATGATCGAGCGGCGGATCAGCGATCTGATGGGGATCGATCAGACATGGGGCGAGAGCTTTCAGGGCCAGCGCTATCTGGCGGGCCAGGAATTTCAGGGACACTACGACTGGTTCGATACCACGGCCGCATACTGGCAGAAGGAAACCAGGGTGGGCGGGCAGCGCAGCTGGACAGCGATGGCCTGGCTGAGCGAGCCTGAGCTCGGCGGCGAAACCAATTTCTCGCGGCTCGGCATCAGCTTCACGCCGCAGGTCGGCACTCTGCTGATGTGGAACAATGCCGGCCCCGATGGCACAGTGAACCACGATGTGCTGCATGCCGGAATGCCGGTGGAGCGCGGCGTCAAATACGTCATCACCAAATGGTTCCGGTCACGGCGATGGTCATGACAAAACTGGGGTCATGACCGGCATGGGGGCACGCACAACAACACAGCGGATAGCGCTGGCGCTGGCTATGCTGCGGGCTACCTTGCCGCTCTGCGCCCCGGTTCAGGCCGCGGCTCCAGCCAGCCTGTCCGATGATTCAGAAGACCTGCGGCTTACCCGCATCTTCGGCGAAGATGCCGCGCGGGAGGATCAGCTCGATCCGCTGTTGGCGCTCTATCGCGGCAAGAAGGCCGATGCGGGCTCGCTGTCGCAATTGTTCACTGATGGGCTTGATCGCCGCCGGCTTGCCTCGGCGCGCCAGGCTTTGCGCGATCTCGCCCGGATCGACCGCGCGCGGCTTCGGCCCGAACGACAGATCTCCTATGATGTCTTCCGCCGCGCCAAACAGCAGCAGTACGACTGGCTGCAGCCTGACATTCGCGTTCTGACTGCGGTTCGCCCGCTTACCCATTTTGGCGGGATCCATGTGGAGTTTCCGACCCTTATGGCAAGCGGAGGGGCATTGCCCTATGCCACCGAGGGTAATTATCGGACTGCACTGGCGCTTGATGCGGCTTTTGCACAGGTGCTCGACAATGCCGTCGCCCGGTTCCGCCAGGGCATGGCCAGCGATGTTGTCGAATCGAAGCTGACAGTGCGCAACATGATCGAACAGATCGACGCGCAGCTCGCCCAGCCGCCCGGGCAATCGCCCTTTTATTCACCGGTTCTGAATTTCCCCGCTGGCCTGCCGGAATCCAGCCGGTCGCTGCTGCGCGGAGAATTTGGCGCGGTCATCCGCGATTCCATCGAGCCCGCCTATCGCCGCCTGCGCGACTTCCTGGCGAACGAATACCTGCCCGCCGCGCGCGAGGCGCCCGGCCTTTCGGCAATGCGCGGCGGCAGCGGACTTTATCGGCGGCTGATCGATCGCGAGACCACGCTCAGTCTCGATCCCGAAGCGGTGCACCAGCTTGGCCTTGGCGAAGTCGCGCGCATCCAGCGTGACATGGAAGCAGTCAAACGCGAGCTCGGCTTTCGTGGGCCCTTGCGCCAATTCTTCGATGCGATCCGCAGCGATCCGGCCTGGCATCCCAAATCGCGCGACGAACTGGCCTCGGGCTATGCCCGCGTTGCCCGCGCCGTCGATGCGCAGATCCCGCGCTTCTTCTCGCGCGTTCCCCGGGCCCGCCTGCTGATCGAGCCCTACCCCGCCTATCGCGAGCGCTTCGAGGCCGGCGGCAGCTACAACCAGGGTTCGCCTGACGGCTCGCGGCCGGGGGTGTTCTATTTCAACACCTATGACCTGCCGAGCCGGTTCCTGTCAGGCATCGCCACGCTCTATCTCCATGAAGGCGTGCCGGGGCATCACTTCCAGATCAGCCTCGCCCAGGAAAACCGCAGCCTGCCCGATTTCCAGCGCTATGACGGCAACAACGCCTTCGTCGAAGGCTGGGGGCTCTATGCCGAAACCCTGGGCTACGACATGGGAATCTACAAGGACCCCAAGCAGCACTGGGGCACGCTGGATGACGAAATGCTGCGCGCGATGCGGCTGGTGGTCGATACCGGCATTCATGCCAAGGGCTGGAGCCGCGAACAGGCGATTGGCTACATGCTGGCCAACTCAGGCATGGGGCGCACCGATGCGACAGCGGAAGTGGAGCGCTATATTGCCACCCCGGCGCAGGCCTTGAGTTACAAGATCGGCGGGCTGACGATCCAGCGGCTGAGGAAGCAGGCGGAGGCGGCACTGGGGCCAAGGTTCGATATCCGCGCGTTTCATGAGCAGGTGCTGGGGAGTGGCGCGCTGCCGCTGCCGGTGCTGGAGGCGAAGATTGATCGTTGGATTGCGGCTAGCCGCTAACCGCTCAAAATCCGTTCGTGTCGAGCGAAGTCGAGACACCTCGCGCGGCGTGTCTCGACTTCGCTCGAC
>CANJCQ010000092.1 GCA_947473355.1 Sphingomonadaceae bacterium
CAACCGCCTCAATGCAGGGCCGTCAAAATCATCACGCAAGCCAATCGCTGAACCCATGATCGCGCCCTCCAAAGCACAACCTCATAGATTCAGACTTTCAGCCGACAGGGAATCCCCCCATGCGAGTCACCCACAGCGCAGTTTGGTATAACATGCAGCAGCCAGGTGACGACCAGTTGCGTGGTGCCGCCAAACAGGGCGACGGGCACCGAGTAGACCAGCGCGAAGGTCCGCGCCCTGATCGCGGTCGGCAGGCTTTCGCTGATCGCCGCATAAACCGCGCCATAGCCTGCGTTGGAGAACAACGAGAGCACCAGATTCGCTGCGATGAACGATGTGGCGTCGCGAACTGATGTCAGCCACAAGAAGCAGGGAACAATCGCGATCGCGAAAAGCGCCTGCGGCACGATCATCGACCAGCGCCGCCCAATCCTGTCGCTCATCGCTCCGCCAAGCAGCACCGCAACCACCGCGATGGCATTGCTTGCTGTTTCGCCCGCGAAGGAAATCTGCTCCGAAAGCTTGAGCGTATTTTGGCCGAAGGTCGCCATATAGTTGAATATGTAGCTGGCAATCGTGCTGCTGCCGATCATGGCGATGCCCAGAATTATGACGCGCAAATAGGGCAGAAGCGGAACCTTATTCGCCTTCGCTTCCGGTGCCACGACATGCGTTTCAGGTAGTGACTTGCGGATAAAAAGCGCGACGGGAACAATGCTCGCACCCAGCAGCAAGGCGATCCGCCAGCCAAAGCTGTCAAGTTCGGCACTGGTCAGGAAATGGCTGAGAAACAGGCCGACCATGGCCCCGGCCGTGCCGGCGATGCCCTGGCTGGCACCCTGCCAGCTGATTGAATAGCCGCGCCGGTCCTCAAGCGCTGATTCCATCATATAAGCCGTTGCCGACCCGACTTCGCCGCCGAGCGCAAATCCCTGCATCAGCCGCGCGATCACTGCGATCACCGGTGCTGCAATGCCGATGCTCGCATATCCCGGGGTTAGTGCCAGCAGCAGGATGCCGCACCCCATCAACATCATGCTGAATAGCATGGCCGGGCGGCGCCCGTGCCGGTCAGCATAGCCGCCGATCAGATATGCCCCCAGCGGCCGGGTGAGAAAGCCAGCGCCGAATGTCGCCAGCGCGCCCATCAGGCTCAGAAAGCTGCTTTCCGACGGGAAATAGGTGCGGCCGATCTGGATGGCAAAAAAGGCAAAGGTCACGAAATCGTAGAATTCGAGCCCATTGCCCAGTGTGGCTGCAAAGATGGCCTTGCGGCGCTGGCCGGGCGTCAGCGCTGCAGCGGGAAGCGGCGCTGCAAGGTCTTCAACATCCAGTTCCATGCCGTGTCCGCTGCTGCCCCAGTGCCCTGTTATCAGGTCACTATCAGCGCAGTCGAGCGATGGCCTGTCAATGCTTCTTGCGCGTCAGTTCCCGCATGGCATCGTCCAGCCCGTCCAGAGTCAGCGGGAACATCGATCCGCCCATCAGCTCCTGGATCAGCCGGGTCGATTGCGAATAGTCCCACTGCTTCTCGGGCGTCGGATTGATCCACACCGTCGCCGGGTAAATATGCCGCACCCGTTCCAGCCAGGTGGCGCCTGATTCCTCGTTGAAATGCTCGACCGAGCCGCCGGGGTGGCTGACTTCATAGGGGCTCATCGAGGCATCGCCGACGAAGATCACTTTGTAGTCGTGGCCATACTTGTGGAGGATGTCCCATGTCGGGGTGCGCTCGGAGAAGCGGCGGCGGTTGTCTTTCCACACGCCCTCATAAAGGCAGTTGTGGAAGTAGAAGAATTCCAGGTTCTTGAATTCGCTGCTGGCCGCGCTGAACAGTTCTTCGACCACTTTGACATGCGGGTCCATCGAGCCGCCGTTGTCGAGGAACAGCAGAACCTTTACCGCATTGCGCCGCTCGGCGCGCATGTGGATGTCGAGCCAGCCCTGCTTGGCGGTGCCGTCGATGGTGGCATCGAGATCAAGCTCCTCGGCGACGCCCTCGCGGGCAAAGCGGCGCAAGCGGCGCAGCGCAATCTTGATGTTGCGGGTGCCGAGTTCGCGGGTCGAATCAAGGTTCTGGAACTCGCGCTTTTCCCAGACCTTGATCGCGCGGCCGTGCTTGCCTTCGCCGCCGATGCGGACGCCTTCGGGGTTATAGCCCGAATGGCCGAACGGCGAGGTGCCGTTGGTGCCGATCCACTTGTTGCCGCCCTGATGGCGCTTTTCCTGCTCCTCGATCCTCTGCTTCAGCGTCTCCATGATCTCGTCCCACGAGCCCAGCGCCTTGATCTTTTCCATTTCCTCTTCGGAGAAATAGCGCTCGGCCAGGGCCTTCAGCCAATCCTCGGGGATCTCGACCGGCTTCTGGCCATAGTCGGAGAACAACCCCCGGAACACGCGCTGGAACACCTGATCGAACCGGTCGAGCAGGCCCTCGTCCTTCACGAAAGTCGCGCGGGAAAGGTAGTAGAAGGCCTCGGGCGTCTGATCGATCACGTCTTTGTCGAGCGCCTCGAGCAGGGTGAGGTGCTCCTTGAAGGAGGCGCCAATGCCGGCGGCGCGCAGTTCGTCGATGAAATTGAAGAACATGGGGTCAGACCTTTTCGCGCGGGCCGTTCAATGCCGCGACCAGAACAAACGAAATATACATCAGCAGATACCACGCGCCCAGCTTTTCGGGCCGCACCAGCTTCCAGCCATCCTGCTGATCGGGATAGACCCAGGCGTGCGAGAAGGTCGAGATGTTTTCGGCGAACCAGATGAAGCCGGCGACGAGGAAGAAACCGACCAGCAGCGGCATCCAGCGATCCACTCGCCAGACGCGGAACCAGATGCGGGTGCGCCAGAATAGCAGCGCCATGGCGGCGAACAGAGCCAGCCGAATGTCGGGCAGCCAGTGGTGAGCGAAGAAGTTGATATAGACCGCGCCGGCCAGCAGCCAGGTCGCCAGCCTGTTGGGATAGCGGCTGAAACGCAGATCGAAGATGCGCCAGATGCGGGCAATATAGCTGCCGACAGCGGCATACATGAAGCCCGAAAACAACGGCACTCCGCCGATGCGCAGCAGATTGCCCTCGGGATATTCCCACGATCCGTGGTAGGTTTTGAAGAACTCCATGATCGTGCCGACCACATGGAAAACGAGGATGACCCTGGCCTCAGACCAGGTTTCCAGCCGCAACATGATCATGCCCAGCTGGATCGCCACGGCGGCGAGGGTGAGGAAATCGTAGCGGGCGATTGGTGCGTGGGCCGGATAGAAAAGATGCGTACCCAGCAGCAGCGCCAGCATCAGCCCGCCAAACAGGCAGGCCCAGCCTTGCTTGAAGCCGAACAACAGGAATTCATAAAGCCACGATTGCCAGCCCGGCGAGGGCGCATAGGCCTCCAGCCGCGCGCGTATCGCGGCAAAGCGGGTGGTATTGGCCTGCGGTGATTGAACGGACACGCCCGGCTAGACTCCCTCTCCCCGCCGGGGAGAGGGCTGGGGAGAGGGGCTGATTTCATTCAGAACACCCAAAATCGCCATTGCCACACCATCCGCATTGGTTATTGCATCGCTATTGCTGAATCGTAGCACTTTCCACCCCTGTTCTTCCAGAAACTGTGTGCGCCGCGCATCGTATGCTTCGCGCCCCACATGGCTGTCGCCGTCCAGCTCGATCGCCAGCTTCTCGCGGCGCGCGGCAAAGTCGAGAATGTAGGGCTCAACCTGAACTTGCCGCGAAAACTTCCAGCCTTGCAACTGGTGCGCGCGCAGGATGACCCACAAGGCGCGTTCCGGCGGAGACATGTCGCGGCGGAGTTCCTTGGCGCGTTTGAGAAATCTTTGATCGCGAGGTTCGCGCAATTTTGCTTCCCCTCTCCCTAACCCTCTCCCCGGCGGGGAGAGGGGACTGCTTGCGGCGGCGGCGGCTGGCGGTCGAACTTGGCCAAGGCCGGATCGATCACTGCCCATTCGGGCGCGTCGTCCAGCCAGATCGCGGTGTCGGGTCGCAGGCCATGGCCCTCATCCAGAAAGCCCAGCCGGAACGAGCCCATGTGCCGCCGCGCTGACGATTGGCCGAAGACCGGCACGCCGCATGTCGGGCAAAAGAACTGCGACAGGGTGTTGCCACTTGCTGCCGGTGTCACCCGCTCGCCCAGCTCGCCCTTGAGGTCGATGTCGGCGAGCAGGAACATCGCATTGTTGGTCGGTCCGCCCGCTGCAGTCTGCTGGCACTGGCGGCACCAGCACTGGCGCACACCGACTGGCTCGGCAGTGATTGTGGCAGTAACAGCGCCGCAGCCGCAGCGGCCGGTGTAGGGTGCAGGCATGTCAGCTCTCCATCTCGATCAGCGGGGAATCCGGGCCTCGGCCATGCCGGGGCAGGGCAGGGTCGAACCGGGCCCAACTTGGCGCACTCTCGACCCAGATCGCGCCCGATGGCGGCATCAGTTCGGGATTGTCGAGCGTGCCCGCGCGGATGCGGATAGGCATGCCCTTGGGCTGGATCGTGCGGCTGTACATCTGCGAGCCGCAAGTCGGGCAAAACCCGCGCTCGACGGTGTTGCCGCTGTCGGCGGTCTTGACCATCGTGGTGATCACACCCTCGAACTTCACCGCTTCATCGCGAAACAGCACGTTCATTGTTGCCGAACCGCTGGCGATATACTGGCAATCCCGGCACCAGCACTGGCGCGCGACGATGGGCTCGGCCTGGATGGAATAGCGGACCTGGCCGCAGAAGCAGTGGCCGGTGTGGGGGGCGGTTTCGATCATAAGTTGCATCCTAACGTCATTTCCCCTCGCGCGCTTTGCTTACGGCTTCAGCTAGGCGGCCGCTGATGGAATTTGCGACATCGCCAATCGCGGTGCTTGCCATGGATGCCGCCTCGCCTGCGGCCCGGCCTATGGTAAAAGCCGACTCTGTTGCCTGAAGGCGCAATGCGGAAAGCCAATGCTGTTCGAATGAAGCGGCGGCCTCTTCCAGAGCTGCCTGCTCTCGGTCAGTTACAACCCCATCAGCTTCAATGACTTCGCGCAAGAAGGCGACAAGCTCCTTTTGCATGGTAGGCGCATTGCAATCGGGGTTTTGCGCCTGGAATGCCGCGAGCAACTTCGCAACCTCCGATGTCGAATTCGCCTCAACCTGAGATTCGAGCATGCTTAGGGCTCGCTCGACGAATTCCGGCGCGTAGCCCCAATCGCGACAGAAGTGATCGACGATTGTTGATCTCGTACGAGGGGCGATGACACCGTCCGACGCTGCCACGTTCACTGCGAGTCTTCCAATCAGGCCGAACAGGCTAAAGGCGAGGAGGTCGATCGGAGTGTTGATGTATTTCGGGATTACATCGACGTAGCGTGTCTCGTCCGGAGCGAGGTAGCGCGTTACGCCGATGTAGGCAGTCCCTGACACGACTGCGGCAGCGATTACCCATCCAATCGGAGTCGCTGCGGTGGCGAGGCCGAGCCACGCCATTATTCCCGTCGGGGCAAAAAAAGTGGTCGCGATTAATGAGGAGTTTGCGACGGCCGCACCAGTGGTTGCCACTCCGAATGTGTCCCACATTGAATAGAGCGTATCCTTGGCGGTCAACGTCTTGAATGCTTTGCGACCAATGTGCAGTCGCTGTTTGAACCTCAACGGATCAGCGATGACCCGCTCGATGCCATCAAGCTCATGAAACGTGAGCGGAAGTTCACTCACCCTAGGATTTGCTCAAATTCAGTGATGAGAAGATCGATCCGCCTGCGCAAGTCACCGTCCTTGATCTCCAGCAACGCGCCTCCGCCGACTCCGGCGGCTGTGATGAGAGGCGTTACAAAGATGCCCAACAGCGTTCCAAGCAGCGGGATCGAGGTTAGTAGTGCTGAAATAACAAAGGCAACGATTATGCAAAAAGCAAGATTGGGAAATTGCCGGACAAGGTTTAGCGCAAAGGCGACGATGCGTCGGCCAATCGCCACCAGCCTGCCACCGATGTCCATGGTCGTCTCGCTTACGCGAAGTAGTATAACTTTGGCATCAGCGCTGATATCAAGGTGATCAATCTGTTCTCGAAGTTGGCGCGACGTAGGGAGGTCATTCCAATCTATCACTTGATTACCAGCCATAACCCTAGTGTCCTACTTCTCGATTCTGCATCACCACGATAGGCCAGGAAACGCCGCCCGGATAGCACAGCAGAGCCGGACTGCGATATCAGCCGTTCCGCCGCGCCATGAACGCCAGCCGCTCGAACAACATCACATCCTGCTCGTTCTTGAGCAGCGCGCCATGCAGCGGCGGGATGGCCTTGGTTGGGTCGCGGTTCTGCAGGACATCCAAAGGCATGTCCTCGTTCATCAGCAGCTTGAGCCAGTCGAGCAGTTCCGAAGTCGAAGGCTTCTTTTTCAGCCCAGGCACATCGCGGACGTCGTAGAAGATATCCATAGCCTTTGTGACCAGCGTCTGCTGGATCTTGGGGAAGTGGACGTCGATGATCGCCTGCATCGTATCGCGATCGGGGAACTTGATGTAGTGGAAGAAACAGCGGCGCAGGAAGGCGTCGGGCAGTTCCTTCTCGTTGTTCGAAGTGATGACGACGATTGGGCGTTCCTTGGCCTCGATCCGTTCGTGCGTTTCGTAAACGTCGAAGCTCATCCGGTCGAGTTCCTGGAGGAGATCGTTGGGAAACTCGATGTCGGCCTTGTCGATCTCGTCGATCAGCAGGACCGGCAGCTTGGGCGCGGTGAAGGCTTCCCACAGCTTGCCCTTGCGGATGTAGTTGCTGATATCATGCACCCGGGCATCGCCGAGCTGGCCATCGCGCAACCGGGCGACTGCGTCATATTCATAGAGCCCCTGCTGCGCCTTGGTGGTGCTCTTGACGTTCCATTCGATCAGCGGCGCGCCGACCGCCTTGGCGATTTCGTGTGCCAGCACAGTCTTGCCGGTGCCCGGCTCGCCCTTGACCAGCAAGGGACGGCGCAGCAGCACTGCGGCATTGACCGCGACTTTCAGATCGTCGGTCGCGACATAATTCTGGGTGCCCTCAAAACGCTGCATTGCTGGTTCCTGCCGGTGTTGTGTTCCGGCAAGGCGTTAAGTGGTGGCGGGCGCAGTGGCAAGAGCCGTTGCAGCGACAAACAGAGGGCCGAGGATAGGAACGCCGCTGGCCGCATCGACCACGCCGGCAACGCCCCGCAGCCCCAGCAGCACCGCCTTGCTCGCGGCGACCCGGCTGATCTCGGCGAGCGAGGCGAGCACAGCCTCGCTGGCATCCTTCTGCACGCGCACCAGCAGCGCGGCTTCCTCGCCGTCGATCTGGCGCTGGGCGAGGAGACCTGCGATCTGGCTGAGCGCCAGCGCCAGCTTGTCGCCCTCGGCAAGCGCCATGGCCCTGACCTTGGCGCTGTCGCTTTTGAGCGAAGTGAGGATGCTTGTGCCGATTTGGCTGCCGAGCCTTGCGATATCGAGAGGCATTATTGTGCTCCTTGAACAGTTTGCGTGGCGGCAATGGCCTTGCTGGCGCGGTCAATCGCTGCCGCATTGAGCGCGATTGAGCCGGGTGCCATGCAGGCACCATGCATGTCGTCGGTCCTGACTGAGGCCGCAGCATGGGCGGCGCGGGCATCGGCGAGGGTGCGCAATAGGGCATCACTGGCGAGGAGCAGCGCCGGGCTGGCCTTGCTGGCGGCAATATGCGCTTTCAGCGCAGCGGCCAGTTCGGCAAAGTGGTCGTAGGCGGCGGCATTGGCCGGAAAGGCACAATCCTTTTCGCTTTTCGCCGCGAGTTCGGTAAAGAATGATCCAGCATCAGCGCCGACTTTCTCGGCCAGCGAGACCAATTGCAGGTCGGCGGGATGCGGCAGCAACGCGCAGCAGGTGAGCGATACAAGGCCGAAAAGCGCCATGATCAGGCGTCTGAGTTGCATGTGGTGTCTCCTTGGGGCGAGCGACTCCGCACCGAAAAGCGGGTCGGCGGGAACGGGTCTGGATGAAACAAGGGAACCCTCAGCCGCAGATTCAGGCTGTCCTGATGCGAATCAGGCTATCAAGGGGCGCGCCATGTAGGAAAGTAAAAAGTGACCGGAAAACCTATTTGGTTTGTCCAATCATGCGCTGGGCGAGCCATTCGAGGCGGCTGTTGTCGATCGGCGCAGCGGGATTGTTCCAGCTGGCAGTGACGACATACCATGTGCCCGAAGGGCGGCGCAGCACCCAGCTCAGGTTCAGCACGCCCGGCTCCGAGCCGCCCTTGTATCCCGCTGCGGTGAAGCTCCGCCGCAATTCGGGCGCCATCCCCGGCGCAACACCAAGGATCGCCATGACTTGGCTGTCGCTGCGCCGCCGCAATGTATCGAGCACCCGGACCATGTCGGCAGGCGAGGCGAACCATTCGATCGTGTCGATAGCGACGGGCTTGCCGCCTGCCAGCCCGGATATATCTGTCTGTGCAACGTCGATCCCCGCAGGCAGGCCATTCACGATTTTCGACCGTCCAATGCCATCGCTGCGGGAATAGGCATCGCGTGCCGCCTGCGGCCCCAGCTTCAGCCGGAAGGCTTCCGACGTGGTCAGAAGCGGCTGCATCGCCGCAGGTTTGCTGTGGCCGCTCGCCGCCAGCCGCGCCTCGACCCTGTCTCGCCCGACCAGCCGGATCAGCGTGTCAGTCGCCGTATTGTCGCTGATCGAGATCATCTGCGTGGCGAGCGTCGCGACTGTCACCGGCATGCCCGTCGGCCAGTCCTGCATCACCCCGCTTGGCAACGAGGGCGGGCCGAGCGGCACGACCTGGGCCCAGGTCAGGCGGCCTTGCGCCACCTCCTCGGCCACCGCATCGAGCACCCAGAGCTTGAAAGCCGAGCCAATGGCAAACAACTGATCCGGCAACCGCGCATCGAGCGTGACCGGCCCGCTCTCGTCCAGACGCGCCACGGCAAATCCGGCGTTTCCCGGCATGCTGGCAAATTCCTCGGTGATGCTCTTTGTGCCGGGCGCATCGCTCACCGCACCCACCGAGACGATCCGGAAGCCCGAAACCAGCCGCGGCGGGGCCGGATCCAGCGCAATGACCGCCCCGGCCGTCGCCCGCTCGAATTGCAGATCCAGGCTTGCCATGCCCGGGCCGGTGGCGCTGGTTACACTGGCGCCAGTGAGCTTGCCCAATTGCGCTTCAAGCTGGCTGACAATTGCCGCCAGTTTCTCCGGGGAAACCTCGATCTGGAAGTTGCGGCCAAACACCTCGCTTTCGGCGCGCTTGCCCTGCAGCACCGCCAGCACATCCGCCGCGCGACCATTCAGCACGGCCTGCTCGCCCGGTGTGACCTGTGCCTGTGCCGGACCTGCCATCAGCAGCCCTGTGACAATCGCGAACCAGACGAGAAGACGCATCGACCAGCCACCGCCCTAAAGCATAACCTGCCCGCCATCGGCATTGATCGTCTGGCCAGTGACATATTGCCCGTCGTCGCAGGCGAGGAACACGCCGACCGGCGCGATATCTTCCATCAGCCGGCCAAATCTGACCAGCGAAATTTCGTCATAATACTTCTGCGCCCGCTCGGGATCGGCATTTAGGAATGCCTCTGCTGCCGGGCTCAGGCCAGCCGGGTTGATGACATTTACCCGAATGCCGAACTTGCCCCATTCACGCGCCGCTGAGCGGCTCAGGGCGCGGATCGCTTCCTTGTTGGCGCCATAAGTGCCGTCGCCGGGCTGGCCATAGATGCCCTGGCGCGAACCCAGGTTGATGATCGAGCCGCCCGCAACCTTGAGCAAGGGCAGCGCTGCCTGCATGTGCCAAAGCGTGCCGAGAAATCCCGAGCCGAAGGTCAGCTTAAGATTGGCCTCGTCGATATCCTCGACAAGCGCATTCCTGGTGGTCTGGGCATTGTTGGCGAGCACATCGAGCCTCCCGAAATGCTCCTGCGCCGCTGCGATGGTGCGCACGGCATCCTCGCGGATCGCGACATCGGCCTGAACCGCGATGACTTTCGCGCCTTCCTCGGCTGCAATCTGCTCCGCCACTTGCTGCACGACATGGCCGCGCCGGGCCGAAATCACCACCGAAGCGCCTTCGCGGGCGAAGGCCCGAGCAAATGCCATGCCGATCCCCTGGCTCGCCCCGGTTACTACTGCAACTTTGCCTTCCAGCCTGCCCATATCCCTCGTCCTCTCCGGTTTTTGTTGGGCGAGGGGCTATCAGCTTTGCTGGCAGGTGCCAACTGCCCGGGCCTTTGGCATTGCGCGGGGCTTGGTATCAGCGGCAAGCCGTGGCACTAGGCCAGACGACTCAACCGACACAGGCCAAAGCCATCATGAAATTCTTCGCCGACACCGCCGACACTGCCGACATCGCCGAACTCGCGGCCACCGGCCTGCTCGATGGCGTCACCACCAATCCCT
The DNA here is from genome assembly GCA_947473355.1 of Sphingomonadaceae bacterium. Classification (GTDB taxonomy): domain Bacteria; phylum Pseudomonadota; class Alphaproteobacteria; order Sphingomonadales; family Sphingomonadaceae; genus Novosphingobium. Next base: position 10,377 of record CANJCQ010000092.1, read on the forward strand.
CGCTGATTGCCAAATCGGGCCGGGATTTCATGGAAGTGACCAAGGAAATCTGCGGACTGGTCTCAGGCCCGGTCAGCGCCGAAGTGGTCGCGCTCGATCACGCTGGCATGATGCGCGAGGCGGATATTCTGCGCAAGATCGCTGACAATGTCTGCATCAAGGTGCCGATGACCATCGATGGCCTCAAGACCTGCAAAGCGCTGACTTCTGACGGCACCATGGTCAATGTCACGCTGTGCTTCTCCGCCAATCAGGCGCTTCTCGCAGCCAAGGCGGGTGCGACTTTTGTCTCGCCCTTCGTCGGCCGCCACGACGACAACGGCTTCGACGGCATGGCCCTGATCGCCGATATCCGCCTGATCTATGACAACTACGCATACCCCACCGAGATCCTCGTCGCTTCGGTGCGCCACGGCATCCATGTTCTCGAAGCCGCCAAGATCGGCGCCGACGTCATGACCGCGCCGCCAGCTGTGATCCGCGGCCTCGTCAAGCATGTGCTGACCGACAAGGGCATCGAAGGCTTCCTCGCCGATTGGGCGAAGACCGGGCAGAAGATTTGAGCACAACTCTCCCAGTTTCTCCGTCATCCTGAACTTGTTTCAGGACCCATCAAGCCGCAAACCTAGTTGTTGCAGGAGAAAGCGGCGGTGAGGTTGGGGCTTGGCAAACAAGCGGCGGGGCTTGACGATAAATGGGTCCTGAAACAAGTTCAGGATGACGATAGAGGATAGGTTTCCGAAGTTCCCGATGTCTGAAGAATCTCCCCTCGACCGCTTCAAGAGCGTCCTGACCGGCACGGCCCGGGCGCTTGCGCATGAGGCCGAAGTCGAAGTCGCCTGGACTGCCGATGCGCCGAACCAGACCGGCAACAATTTCCGCGTGCCCATGCCGGGCCGCAGCCTGCCGCGGGGCCAGGCGATGGAAGCGCGCGGCTTTGCCGATTCCATGGCGCTCAAACTGCGCCACCACAACGAAGTGCTGCACAATCGCCACGCGCCCAGCGAGCCTTCCGCCCGGGCCTGCTACGACGCGGTCGAGGCCGTGCGTTATGAGGCACTGGGTTCAAACTCATATGCCGGCATCCGCGGCAATCTCGATGCCGCCACCATGGTCCGCATCGGCGCCGATCCGATTACCCGCGCTGCCAATGCCGATGAGGTGCCGGTGCAGGCCGCGCTCTCGCTGCTGCTGCGCGAGGCGCTGACCGGCCAGCCGGTGCCCGAAGTGGCGCGCGCCGGGGTTGAAATGCTGCGCGGCTGGATCGAGGAAAAGGCCGCTGCCGATTTCGAGGCGCTGGCGCTTTCCATCGACGACCAGAAAAGCTTCCAGTCGCTCACCCTCGACATGCTCCAGCATCTCGAACTGACCCGCGTCGATCCGGCTGACCAGCAGCCCGACGAGAGCAACGACGAAGGCGGCGACGAGGAGACCGACGAGGATCAGGACGGCGGCGACAGCGGCGAAGACCAGCAGCCCACCGAAATGGCCTCCGAGACGACCGACGGCGACAGCGACGGCGAAAGCGAGACCGACAGCGAAGCCGCCGACGAAAGCGAAGACGGCGAAGCGGGCGAAGACGGCGAAGAGGGTATGCTCCCGGTCCGCCCCAATCGCCCCTGGACCGACACGCCCAGCAGCTTCGACTACAAGGTCTTCACCGACTCCTTCGACGAAGTGATCGCCGCAAACGAATTGTGCGATGCCGAGGAACTGGCCCGCCTGCGTGCCTATCTCGATGCGCAGCTAAAGGGCCTGCAGGGCGTCGTCACCAAGCTCGCCAACCGGCTGCAGCGCAAGCTGATGGCGCAGCAGAACCGCAGCTGGGATTTCGATCAGGAAGAAGGCATCCTCGATGCCGCCCGGCTTGCGCGGATCGTCGTCTCGCCGGGCACGTCGCTGTCCTACAAGGTCGAGCGCGAAATCGAGTTCAAGGACACCATCGTCACCCTGCTGATCGACAATTCCGGATCGATGCGCGGCCGCCCGATTTCCATCGCCGCGATCAGCGCAGATGTCATGGCGCGCACGCTGGAGCGCTGCGGGGTCAAGACCGAAATCCTCGGCTTCACCACCCGCGCCTGGAAGGGCGGGCAGAGCCGCGAGTCGTGGCTGGCGGGCGGCAAGCCCAGCCACCCGGGCCGCCTCAATGATTTGCGCCACATCGTCTACAAGAAGGCCGACGAGCCCTATCGCCACGCCCGCCGCAACCTCGGGCTGATGATGCGCGAAGGCCTGCTCAAGGAAAACATCGACGGCGAAGCCCTGCTCTGGGCCCACACCCGCCTGCTGGCGCGGCAAGAGGACCGCCGGATCCTGATGGTGATTTCGGACGGCGCGCCGGTCGACGATTCGACCCTGTCGGTCAACAGTGCGGGCTATCTCGAAGCGCATTTGCGCAAGGTGATCGAATGGATCGAACGCCAGTCGCCGGTGCAACTGGTGGCCATCGGCATCGGCCATGACGTGACGCGGTATTACCGGCGCGCGGTGACGATCATGGATGTCGAACAGCTCGCGGGGACGATGATCGAGCAGCTGGCGGGGCTGTTCGAGGACGATTAAGCCACGTTGCGAGAATCATACCAAGTATGATAAAGTATGATCCATGAGCAAACTCGAACGCATCACCGTCACCATGCCCGAAGAAATGGCCGCAAAATTGCGCGCTGCCGTGGAATCCGGCGAATATGCCACCACCAGCGAGATCGTGCGCGATGCTTTGCGTGACTGGGCCGATGAACAGGAACGACGGCAAGCCGGGATTGAGCAATTGCGCACAATGATTGAGGAGGCGCGAAAGGGCCCTTTCGTCGATGGCCCGACTGCGATGGCTGAACTTCGTGCCAAATACGTAGCAAAGGCCCGCCAGAGTGAGTGAATACAGGCTTGCTCCCGCTGCTCTTTCAGACCTAGGCCGTGTGGACGAATTTGATCAAGCATAGTCCTGCTGCGAAGCTTACGATTGACCGGAAGTTTTCAGCAGTCTTTTCGCATCGCAGAGCGACCCGCTTGAAGCGCTTCAGTTTTCCGAAGCCCTGCTCGATGCGCCCGCGCGCC
>CANJCQ010000093.1 GCA_947473355.1 Sphingomonadaceae bacterium
CCGCCTCAATGCAGGGCCGTCAAAATCATCACGCAAGCCAATCGCTGAACCCATGATCGCGCCCTCCAAAGCACAACCTCATAGATTCAGACTTTCAGCCGACAGGGAATCCCCCCATGTGAGTCACCCACAGCGCAGTTTGGTATGAGGCGCCCACTCCGCTCGGCAAGCTGCCGGACACGGTCATGCCGCTGAGCTACCGGCTCGATCTCACGCTTGATCCATCGCAGCCGCGCTTTTCCGGCCGGGTCGAGATCGATGCCAAGCTAACTGGCGCGAGCGATGTGATCTATCTGCATGGCCGCGATCTCGCCATGCACCGCGCCGTGGCCCTTGTCGCAGGCAAGGAGATCGCGGGTGAATGGCAGGAGGTCGATCCGACCGGCGTCGCCCGGTTGCGCTTCCCGGCCCCGCTGCCTGCCGGGCCGGTGCGCTTCAGCTTCGAGTACGACGCTGCCTACAACGACAGCGCCTCGGGCCTGTTCCGGGTCAAGGTCGGCCCCGACTGGTATGGCTGGAGCCAGTTCGAATCGATCGATGCCCGCTCTGCCTTTCCCTGCTTTGATGAGCCCGGTTTCAAGACCCCCTTTGCCGTGACCTTGCGCACGCCCACCGGGCACACGGCAGTGAGCAATGCGCCCGAAGTGTCGGTGGGGTCAGTGGGCGGCATGGACATCCATCGCTTCCAGCCGAGCCTGCCGCTGCCGACCTATCTGGTGGCGATGATGACCGGGCCTTTCGCCGAGGCACGGGGCGAGGTCCTGCCTTCGCCCCAACGCAGTTCGCCTTTGGCCCTGCGCATCATTTCACCGCGCCCGAATGCCGGAAAGCTGGACTTTGCCCTGGCCGGAACCAAGCCGATTATCGCGGCGCTCGAAGACTATTTCGGCGAGCCCTTTCCCTTTCCCAAGCTCGATCAGATATCCTCCCCGATCATGCCCGGAGCGATGGAGAATGCCGGGGCAGATCTCTATGGCGACAGCATCCTGATCCTGGATGGCAAGGCCTCGGTCGCCCGCCAGCGGCAATTCAACATGATCGTCGCGCATGAGCTGGCGCACCAGTGGTTCGGTGATCTGGTGACACCGGCCTGGTGGAGCGACGTGTGGCTCAACGAGAGCTTTGCCAACTGGATGGGCTATCATATTGCCAGCCAGGTGCGGCCTGACCTGCGGATCGCGGGAGGCGGCATGGCTGAAGGCTTTGCCGCAATGGGCACCGACGCGCTGATCGCCGGGCGGCCGATCCGTCAGGCGATCACGGCGAATGCGCAAATCGATTCGAGCTTCGATTCGATCACCTATGGCAAGGGCGGCCATGTCATCGCGATGATCGCCAGTTACATGGGCGAAGCCAAGTTTCGTGACGGCGTGCGGCGCTATATGGCGCAGCATCGCTATGGCAGCGCCACCAGCGACGATTTCTTCGCGGCATTGGCCGAAGCAGCGGGCGATCCCCGGCTGGTGCCGGCCATGCGCAGCTTTACCGACCAGCAAGGCGTGCCCTTGCTGGTGTTTCTCCGCAAGGGCGATACGTTCGAGGTCAGCCAGAGCCGATATGCGCCGCTTGGCGCCAGCCCGCCGCCAGCCCGCTGGATCGTGCCGCTGTGCGTCCGGCGCGGCGGGACACGGCATTGCGAGTTGCTGACAGACCCTGCCGGCCAGTTCGACCTGCCGGACAAAGGCCCGCTGATCCCCAATGTCGATGGCACTGGCTATTATCGCTTCGAATTGCCGCGCAGCGCCTGGGACGATCTGATTGCCACTGCCGATACCCTTCCCGACGGCGAAGCGCTGGCCACGGCCGATTCGCTGCAGGCCAGCTTTCGCGCCGGGCGGGCCGCCCCCGGCCAGCTCTTCGCGCTTGCCCGCAAGCTGATGCGCAATCCCGGCAGCCATGCCAGCGAAGCGGCGGGCAGCCTGCTCGACATGTTATCTGCCGCCGACCTGATCGATGACCGGGTAGTGCCGACTTACCGGGTTTTCCTCGGCAGGCTCTATCGGCCGGTGCTCGCCAAGCTGGGCTTCGATCCGCGCGCCGGGGCCTATGCCTCTGAGGATCCCGAAATTGCCCAGCGGCGCAGTGAAGCGGTGGGCCGCCTGATCAACTGGAGTCGCGACCGCAAGTTGCGCCGCACGCTTGCCCAGGCGATCGACCGCTATTTCACCGGTGATCTGATAGCGCTCGATCCGCAGTGGCTCGATCTCGCTCTCGATGCTCACCTTGAATATGGCGCGCTGCCAGCAGCCAAAGCGCTCGGCGAACGGGCCCTGGCATCGCAGGATGTCGAATTTCGTCCGGCGGCGCTGGGTGCCCTGGCCGGCAGCGGCAACAACATGATCGCCACATGGCTGCTCAATGACTGGAAAGACCCTCGTCTTCGGCCGAGCGAACAGCGACAGCTGCTTCGCGGGATCATGGCGACCCGCGCGACCCGCGCGACCCGCGAAACCGGCTATCGCTGGCTGCGCGCGCATCTTGATGAGCTGACAGCAGGCAGCGAAGGCATCTTCTTTACCTCGCGGATTCCGCAGTTGCTTGGCGGGTTTTGCTCAAGCGACAAGGCGCGGGAGTTCGAGCGCGAGCTTGCCCCGCGATTTGCCGGCAAGTCAGGCGAGCTGGAACTGGCACGGGCAATCGAGCGGGTGCGCAATTGCGGCATTCTGCACCAGACGCAGCTTGAGCAGGTTACCGAGGCGATTGCGGGGTTGCGTTAGAGCGTTGTGCGAAAAAGTGGGAACCGGTTTTTCGCGAGTAACGACGCGACAACAAATAATTAGAGCGGGCGACTTGCGTCAGATTTAACGCAGCCCGCTCTAGGCTTTGCTGAGCGGCAGCCGAAGTTCTGCGGTCAGCCCGGCAATCTTGCCATCTGCACCCTGCCGGTTGAGCAGTGCCAGCGTTCCGCCGTGTTGCTCGGCAATTGCCAAAGCGAGCGCGAGGCCAAGCCCGGCGCCGCCGGTCTCGCTGTTGCGCGATGCTTCGCCGCGCGTGAAGGGTTCGAGCATGCGGGCCATATCCGCTTCGGGAATGCCAGGGCCGTTGTCCTCGATGCGGAACACCGCAAAATTGCCCATCCGCAGCAGCGAGACCTTCGCGCGGCCGCCATAGCGCAGGGCATTGCCTATGAGATTGCGGATTGCCCGGCGCAGCCAGGTCGCGCGCAAGTGCATGGCCATGCGTTCGCATTCGCCCAGCACCACCGGCTCGCCGATGTCTTCGTATTCCTCGACCACCGAGGCGAGCAGGGCCGACAGCTCAGTTGATTCGGCGGGTTCCTGCGCGCGGCCGGCGCGGGCCAGCGACAAGATGTCATCGAGCGACTGGGCAATGTCAGTGATGGTCGCTGCCATGCGCTCGCGCTCGGCTTCGTTTTCGACCGATTCGATGCGCACCCGCAAGGCGGCCAGCGGCGTCTTGAGATCGTGGCCGATAGCGCCCAGCATCACGTCCTTCTCATCGAGCAGGGCGGCGATGCGGGCTTCCATGGCATTGTGCGCGACGATCAGGCGGCGGATATCGTCGGGTCCTTCGGGTGCGATCTGGCGGGTGCCGTCGCGGGTTCCGGCAAAGCGTTCGATCTGGCTGGTTAGGCTCGCCAGTGGCCGGGTGATGCGCCCCAGGATGAAGGCGATGGCGCCGACCAGCACCGCATAGATCAGCAGAGTCTGCGCCAATAGCGTCATCAGCAGTACGCGCTCATAGGGTGGGATCGGGGTGCGGACGACCAGCCATTCGGGCGCACCTTGCTTGCGGATCGCCCCGATCAGGACGAAATCAGCCACGGCTTGGGGCGGCTGTCCTAGCAACATCGCCCGGTGCGACAGTCGCTGCAGGGTGGGCGGATCATTGCGGACTGCCCGCCGGATGACGACGACATCGCTGACCGCGACGTTCTGGTCATCGAGGATGGCTCGCAATTCGCGCTCGGAATCGGCGTCGCGCCGCTCGCCGGGCCGGGCCGGCGAGGCCATGCTATGTTCCAGGCGAAAAGTGCGCGGCCCGCCGAACAGTTCGGGCGGAGGCGGGCTGTGGGGGCGGCCATGATCCGGGCCGCGATTGGGAACGGAGCCGGGGCCGGGACCTGGCGGATCTTCCGGCGGGGGCGGAAATTCGCGTGTTGTAGTGAACAACCGCATCGCCACCAGATGGACCAGCGCCGCTTCGCGCCGTTCATGCTGGGCCCGGTAGAGCAGCACCGCGCCAAAGCCCTGCGCCAGCAGTAGGGCCAGCGCGATGGCGAGCAGCATCTGGCCCTGAAGGCTTTTGGGCAGGCTTTTGGGCCAGGGCCGTGATATCACCGGGCTTCTGTCTGGTTTGTGGCGGGCACGCGGCGGACATCGGCGGCAAGCATATAGCCGCCGCCCCAGACGGTCTGGATCAGTTGCGGGTTGCGGCTGTTGGCCTCGATCTTGCGGCGCAACCGGCTGATCTGGTTATCAACCGCGCGGTCGAACAGATGCGCCTCGCGGCCTTGCACCATATCGAGCAGGCGATCACGGTCGAGCACCTGGCGGGGATGTTCAAGAAATGCGGTCAGCAGTCGGAACTCGGCCGAGGAAATCGCCACCACGGCGCCATCCGGGTTGATCAACCGCCGCTTGAGCGGATCGAGCTGCCAGCCATCAAATTCAAGCAATTCGTTTTCGGCCGGCGGGGTGCTGTCGCGCGAGGCGCGGCGCAAAACGCTGCGGATGCGGGCGACCAGCTCGCGCGGGTCGAAGGGTTTGACGACATAATCGTCGGCGCCGATTTCGAGGCCGACGATGCGGTCGGTCGCCTCGCCCTTGGCGGTGAGCAGGATGGTCGGGATGGCCCGCGCTTCGGACAGGTGACGGCACAGCGAGAGGCCATCCTCGCCCGGCATCATGATGTCGAGCAGCACCAGATCGGGGCTGTGGCTGCGCAAATGGCTGCGCGCCTGGGCGGCGCTGGCGGCCTGGATAACGCTGAACCCCTGGCGCGACAGATAGTCGGCCAGGGGTTCGCGCAGTGACGCTTCGTCATCGACCAGCAGCAGCTGGGGGGAGACGTCTTCGCCCATGGTTCAGTGGTTGTATCAGTTGGCCGGCGGCGTCGCGGGCGGTGCCATGCCATCGCCGCCCATCCGGTGCTGCATCATGCCGCGCATGCGCTCGCGCATCGCCTGATGTGCGGCTTGACGTTCGGCAGGGGTCAGCGAGCCGTCCTTGTTGGTATCGGCACTGTCGAAGCGGGTTGCAGCGGCGGCAGCAAATTCATCCTTGGTGACGGCGCCGTCCTTGTTGGCATCGGCCATGTGCATCAGCATCATGCCGCCCATACCGTGCCCTCGCATGCCGCGTCCGCCCATATGGCCGCCGCGCATACCGGGGCCGCCCATACCGGGACCGCCCATACCGGGACCGCCCATGTGATCGCCATCCATCTTGGGTCCATCACCCATGCCGGGGCCGCCCATCGGACGTCCGCCCATGTGCCCACCGCCCATTCCGCGGTGCATGGCAGCGAATTCGGCGCGCGAGACCTGTCCGTCATGGTTGCTGTCGATCTTGTCGAACATGGCGGTTTGCATGGCTTCGCGGTCGGCAGGATCGAGCTTGCCGTCCTTGTTGACATCGAGCCGGTCGAACATCTGCGCCGAACGGGCGAGCATATCGGCGCGGGTGACAGTGGCGTCACGCATGCCATGACCTGGCCCACCATGAGCTGGACCCATGGCCTGTTCGGCCATGGCGGTTCCGGCAACCGCGAGCGCGGCCAGCGACAATCCTATTGCGAGTTTCTTCATCTCAAATCCTCCAGATGCCCGATGTGAGCATGCGAGAGCCGCGCGGTCTTGGGGAGGGGAAGGGGGGATACCGGCGACCGCGCGACTCCCTGAAAACATTCCTAGGCCCAGCTTGTCGCGCGATTATGCCGGTATCGGGCGACATTGTCGCTATTTGTCGCAGGTGCGTGCCGACGTTCATCTGGCGGCCATCAGCCAGCCAGCGAAACGGCATTCATCTTGTTGCCGTCGGGATCGCGCCAGTAGGCGACAAAATAGCCGTTCTCGCGCACCCCCGGAGGCCCCTCGCAGGTGCCGCCGTTGGCGAGCGCGGCGGCATGCATGCGCTCGACCGTGGCGCGGTCGGGCGCGCCGACGGTGGCCATGGTGCCGTTGCCGTTTGTCGCCGGATTGCCGTCATAGGGCAGGGTGACGGCGAAAGTGATGCCGGTCGCGCCGCTGCCATAATAGATCGATCGCTCGGTGGTGCCCGTGCGCGCGACGCCAAGTTCGGCAGTGACGGCGTCATAAAAGCGCCCGGCCTTTTCAAGGTCGCGGGTGCCGAAGCAGATATTGATGATCACGTTATTCTCTCCCGTTTTGAATTCAGTTTACAGCGGCGCGCACTGCGCCACCAGCCATGTGAGGGCGTCACCTTCCAGCTGCGGGCCGATAATCTCCAGCACCCGGGCATGGTATGCGTTCCACCACGCCAGCTCGTCCGGCGCAAGCAATGTGCGCTCCACCAGCGTGCGATCGATCGGCACATGGGTCAGCGTCTCGAAGCCGAAGAACTCGCCTTCCGCGCTCTCAATCTCGCGCGGTTCGACCAGCACCAGATTTTCGATGCGGATGCCGTATTCACCGGCCTTGTAATAGCCCGGCTCATTGGAGACGATCATGCCGGGCAGCAATTCCTGTTCGTTTGCGCTGGTGCTCTTGGCGATCCGGTGCGGGCCTTCATGGACTGAGAGGAAACTGCCGACGCCGTGGCCGGTGCCGTGGGCATAGTCGAGTCCGGCTTGCCACAGGGCTTGCCGCGCCATCGGATCAAGCTGGCTGCCGAGAGTACCTTTGGGGAATGCCGCGCGGGCGAGCGCGATGTGGCCTTTGAGCACGCGAGTGAAACGGTCCCGGATCTGGGCGGGCGCTTCCCCCGGACCGATCCAAACGGTGCGGGTGATGTCAGTGGTGCCATCGGCATATTGCCCGCCCGAATCGACCAGATAGACCGAGCCCGGCTCCAGCACGCGGTTGGTCTCTTCGCTGACCCGGTAGTGCACCACGGCGCCGTTGGGCCCGGCGCCCGAGATGGTGTCGAAGGAGAGGTCGCGCAGCCGTCCGGTGTCGCGGCGGCACTGGTGGAGCCGTTCTTGCGCGGCGATCTCGTCCACGCCGCCCTGCGGCGCCTCATGGGAAAGCCAGTGCAGAAAGCGCGCCACGGCCGCCCCGTCGCGGGCCTGGGCTGCGCGGTGACCCTCTTGCTCCGCCTCGTTCTTGATCGCCTTGGGCAGGACGCAAGGATCGCGGTGTTCGGCGACCTCAGCCCCGGCTGCTTCAAGGGCCGAGAAAATCGCCTGCACCGAACGCTCCGGATCAACCACGACGACTTTGTCCTTCAGCGCCGCCAATGCAGGAAGGAAGGCCTCGCGCGGAGCGATGCGGATGGCGTTGCCAAGATGCTCGCGCAGTTCCGGCGTGACCTTTTCGGGCGCGATGAACAGGTCGGCGGTGCCATCGGCATGGACGAGGACGAAGGACAAGGTGACCGGCGTGCGATCGACATCTGCCCCACGAATGTTGAGCAGCCAGGCGATCGAATCGAGCGCGGAAATCACGGCGGCATCGCACTTGTTTTCAGCCAGCCACGCTGCGATCGCGTCGCGCTTGGCGGCGCTGCTCTGTCCGGCAAAGCTGTCAGGGTGGACCAGCGCGGGCGCAGGCGAGGGGGCTGGGCGATCTTCCCAGACCGCGTCGATGGGGTTGCCACTTACTTCGACCAGCTCGGCCTGCTTTTCCGCCAGCGCTTTGCTGACGGCCGCAACCCATTGCTTGCCATGCAGCCAGGGATCGTAGCCGATCTTCGCGCCCTCTCCCACATGCGCGCCCAGCCATTTGGCGACCGAGGTCTGCGGCACGCTCTCATAGCCATAGAAAGCGCTGTCGACCTGATCGCGCACTTGCAGGGTGTAGCGTCCGTCGACGAACATCGCTGCCTCGTCCGCCAGCACCACTGCGGTTCCGGCCGATCCGCCAAAGCCGGTCAGCCAGGCGAGGCGCTGGGCATAGGAGCCGACATATTCGCTCATGTGCTCGTCGGAAATCGGCACGACGAAGCCATCCAGTCCGCGCGCCTTCAGTTCCTTGCGCAGAGCGGCCAGGCGGGATTCGTGCGTATTCATCAGCATGGTTGCGGTCCTCTGCCAGGCACCATAGAGGCAGGCGATGACAGATTCCACTCCCCCTGCGCCAAGTCCAACATCGGCAGCCAATGCGGCACCTGTCGCGACCAGGAAGCCGCAATCTGTGTCGCATCATGGCATTGCTGTCTGCGACGATTACGCCTGGCTGCGCGATCCCGGCTATCCGGAAGTGAGCGACCCGGAAATTCTCGCCCATCTCGAAGCCGAAAACGCCTGGTTCGAGGCACGGATGAAGCCGCACCAGCCGCTGATTGACAGCCTGTTCACCGAGATGCGCGCGCGGATCAAGGAGGCCGACAAGTCGGTGCCGCAGAAGGACGGCGACTGGCTCTACTGGATCGAGTTCGAAGAGGGCGCGGAATACAAGAAGTGGTGGCGCAGGCCGGTTGCAGGTGGCCTGGACGAGCTGATCCTTGACGAGACCGTGCTGGCCGAGGGCAAGGAATATTTCCGGCTTGGCGCCATGTCGGTCAGCGCCAGTGGCAAGCTGCTGGCCTATGCCATCGACGACAACGGTTCGGAACGTTTCACCGCGCGGGTCAAGGACCTTGCCACTGGCGAACTGCTGGCCGACGAGATCCCCGGCACGCTGTCCGCACTGGTCTGGGTCGCGGGAGACAAGGGCTTTGTCTACAGCCTCGCTAACGAGCAATGGCGCACCGACAATGCGCACCTGCACTGGCTGGGGCAGCCGGTGTCGGGCGACCTCGAGCTGTACCACGAAGATGACGAAGGCTTTCGCGTCGGTTCCTCGCTGACGGCCAACGAGCAGTGGCTGATTGTCGCCGCCAGCGATCACGAAACCAGCGAAGTCCGCCTGATCCCCGCCAACGATCCGCTGGCCGCGCCGATATTGGTCAAGCCTCGCCAGAAGGGGGTGGAGTATGAAGTCGAGGAGCGCGACGGCCTGCTCTATATCCACACCAACGACGCCCACGAGAACTTCCGTCTTGCGACAGCGCCGCTGGCAGATCCGGGCGCATGGACCACCCTGATCGAAGGCTCTGACGCGTTCTACCTGACCGGCTTTGAGCTGTTCCGCGATTTCTATGTCATCGAGGGGCGGCGCGGCGGGCTCGATCAGATCGAGCTTCGTTACTACGACGATCCCGCAAGGATCGAGCCGATCACTTTCCCCGAAGCGAGCTATTCTGCCGGGCTTGGCGACAATCCCGAATGGGCGATGGACAAGCTGCGCCTGTCCTATGAAAGCATGGTCAGCCCGGCGACGGTCTATGATTATGACGTGGCAGGCCGCAGCCTGGAACTGCTCAAGGTGCAGGAAATTCCCTCGGGCTATGATGCCGCGCTTTATACGACCGAGCGGCTCGAAGTGCCCGCGCGCGATGGCACACTGATCCCGGTCAGCATTGTCATGCGCAAGGACAGGGAAGCCTGTGGCCCGCTGCACCTTTATGGCTATGGCGCCTATGGCATCGCCATCGATCCGGGCTTTTCGACCACAAGGTTGAGCCTCGTCGATCGCGGCTTTGCTTATGCCATTGCCCACATCCGTGGCGGCGACGATCTGGGGCGTGCGTGGTACAAGGCGGGCAAGCTGGAGCGCCGCACCAATACCTTCACAGACTTTGTCGATGTCGCACGCGGCCTGATTGCACGCGGCTTCACCTCGGCTGGCAGGATCAGCATTTCAGGCGGCTCGGCGGGCGGCGAGCTTATGGGGGCGGTGATCAATTCCGACTCCAATCTGTGGGGCGCAGTGGCGGCGCATGTGCCTTTCGTCGATGTGCTGGCGACCATGCTGGATGAGACCTTGCCGCTGACGCCGGGCGAATGGCCCGAATGGGGCAACCCGATCGAAGACAAGGCGGCGTTTGAGCTGATCCGCAGCTATTCACCCTATGATCAGGTCTCGGCGCAGGCCTATCCGCCTTTGCTCGTCACCGCCGGGCTCAACGATCCGCGCGTGACCTATTGGGAACCGGCCAAATGGGTGGCCAGGCTGCGCGAGATGAAGACCGACGGCAATGAGCTGTTGCTCAAGACCAACATGGGCGCAGGACATGGCGGGAAGTCTGGCCGGTTCGAGTCACTGCGCGAGACGGCGGAAGAGTTTGCGTTTATCCTGTGGCAGCTGGGGGTGGCGTCTTAGCCTGCATGAAGCCTGCAATGTTGTGCTTGGCTGCCCCGCGCAAATGTGAGACTTAATCACGGGCAAAAACGGGGGTATTGCTATGCTGAAATGGAATCGATTCCCGGCCATGCCGGTTGCTCTGGCCCTGGCCGCAGCTCTGCTCGCAGGGCCGGGCCTTGCCAAACCAAGCGACAACAGCTCGCAAAGCGCCACTGCCACGTCATCGACCAACTATGCCAATTCGAGCGCGTCTGGCGGCATGACCATGGAACAGCTTCAGGCCATGCCGCGTGAATTGCCGGCGCTGACGGTTCCGCTCAAGGGTCAGTTTGTCAGGTTCTTTGCCGGCAAGCGCCGCGTCTATGTGCCTTCCTTTTCGCTGATGATCACGCAAAGCGGCGAGGCCAAGGCCTATGCCGGGGGCAGCGGCAGCAGTGATAATGCGCGCGTATCCGAGATTCAGACCACGCTTACCGGGATAACCGACGATCTGGGCGTGAGCCTGGCAGGCGAGGCCTATGCCGATCTCATAACCCGCCTCCAGCAGGCCGGATACGACGTCGTCACTGCGCCGCCAGCCGGATCGCCCGCACCAATCGGCACCACGGCCACGAGCTTTTCCGGGCAGCCGGTCTATGGCCCCCGCAATGCGCCACTAACGCCCGGCATGCCCTGGCTCAAACTCGGGGGTGGCACGGGCACAACCTTCAACAGCCTGGTCGGCCGGGGCAACCCCGATGGCGAGGATCTGATCGTGCTGCTGCCGGGGATGGGCATAGACTATGAGCCTCTGCAAAGCTCGGGGAATCGCCTCTATGGCGCCACCGCCGAAGTCGGCACCCGTCTTCGCTTCCACATCATAGGCTTTTCAGGCGCCTTGTTCGCCCTGCATTCCCCGCAGCCCTACAATGCGCATTGGAACGGCAACTTCTTGCTGGAAAATGGCTCGGGCACCGATGAGCCTTTTGCCGTTCTGGTCCAGACGGGCGACAAGTCCGACAGCCGGGCGCTGCATACCGGGCTGGCCTTGCTGGGCGTGAGCAGCCGCTTCAAGCAGAAGAAGATCTACGAAGCGCAGGCCGAGCCGGGCCGCTTTGCAGCGCTGACGCGGGCGGCTTTTCAGGGTTTGAATGCTTCGCTGGTGGATCAGATAAAGCTGGCCGCCGCCAAGTGACTTGCGGCTAGGGGCCAGGTATCGGGGGCGATGGCGCGGCTGATCCTGTTCAACAAACCCTATGGCGTGCTCTCGCAATTCACCGATCGCGGGACTGACAGCGCGCGCGCGACCTTGTCGGATTACATCAGGCAGCCCGGCGTCTATCCGGCCGGACGGCTCGACCGTGACAGCGAGGGGCTGCTGCTGCTGACCGATGACGGCAGGCTTCAGGCGCGGATCGCCGATCCGAAGTACAAGGCGCCCAAGACATATCTGGTGCAGGTTGAAGGCGATGTCGCTGATGATGCGCTGGAAGCCCTGCGGTGCGGGGTTCGGCTCAAGGATGGCCTGACTCGCCCCGCCGAGGCCGAGCGTATCGCAGACCCAGAACTATGGCCCCGCGATCCGCCAATCCGCGTGCGCCAGTCCATTCCCGATTGCTGGATCAGGCTAACCTTGCGCGAAGGCCGCAACCGGCAGGTGCGGCGGATGACAGCGGCCGTCGGCCATCCGACCTTGCGGCTGGTGCGCTGGGCTATTGGCGAGTGGACGGTGGAGGGGCTTGAGCCAGGAGCGTGGCGGGAGCTGGACCCTGCCGCGGGTCCCGGTTGAGCGTGGTCGCACAGCCCTGCTATGCCACCTGGATGCTGAATGCGAACCAGGCGGCTTGGCTATAATCGTAAATTTGCACGCGCGATTCAGAAACCCTGGCCGCGTAGGAGCCTGAAGAGCCGCGATCAAAGCCCCGCGCGTTCAGGCCATCAATCTCAAGCGACACGAAAGTCCCGGTCCCGGCATCGAACAGTTCGGGCAGGGTGCCGCCAAATTGCACCGAGCGGTCGCCATCGAAGCCTTGCAGGTGATTGCCCCGGCTCTCCGCAGCGATCTGCAGATCACGCCCTGACGCGTGATCATGTATACCTGCCACCTTCTTGCCGGCGATGTAGGCATAGGCTGCTGCAGCAATCATGGCGCGGGTGTGTGGAAGCATCGCTGCTCCTGGCATCCTGGCGGCAAGAATTGCAAGCTGCGATTGATTCTAGGGCCTGGGCACCCGCTTGCCCTTGGTCCGGCTGGTCAGATGAAACTGATGGCAGCGGTCGCAGCGATAGGGGCGCAAGGGTGTGCTGGCCTTGCTGGCGATCAGCAGCGCCTCCTTTTCGGAATGATGGCGCGCCTTGCGGGCGCAGATGCTTAGTCTGGTTCTCATGGCAGGCTCGCATACATCAGCAACGCCCTCGCTTGGATAGATGAGTTGAAAACCGGTTCCTGCCTTCCTGCCCAAGATGCTCTATCTGACCCCGAGCGCCTTCACAAATATTGGCGTATCGATCAGCAAGTGCGGTGCGATAGCGTGGTATCCGAGGGCGTGAACCCACGCATTTCCTGTGCGCAGGGTCAACACGGACTTGATCATTCCCGGGCCGAAATATTGCAGGAATACAAACAGGACTGATACCAACCTGCACTGACTACAACCCACGCGCCCATTTGCGGCGTCCGATGGTCATGATGCGCCACGGCTGATCGATGAGTTTGTTCCACGCCTCGCAGCAGTGGTCGATGATGTTGTCGTGGGATGTGAAGACCCGGTTGGA
>CANJCQ010000094.1 GCA_947473355.1 Sphingomonadaceae bacterium
AAATCGGCTTCCGCTACGCTACAGCCGCTTCCCCGACGCCGATTACGCCCCTGCCTCGATCGAGGCTTTTTGTTTGCAACGACTGGCCCCTTTTTAAACCGGGGAATGGCCCATTTTTATACCGCGCTTTACAGGCAGCCGTGACACCTTTGTGGCGCTTTGCCGGTGTTCGCTCAGCAGTTCCGCGAGGTCGGCTTCAGCCAGCGGCGTGTCAAATTCGACGCCGGCGCTAAGGTCCTTCACCCAGCGCACAGTCGCAGGCAGGCCCTTGTTCGAGCCATAGCGGATGTCGATCGACTGGCCCTTGTTCAGCGCAGTTCTGGTCACGACGCAGCAGCCATGCGCGGAAATGTCCGAAAGCGAGGCATCGCCGACATGCCAGCGCGAGGTGCGGCAGCGGGCCTTTACGAAGACCTGCTCGCGGTCGCTCTGCCGCTGGGCCGATTGCCGCTCAATGGGTGGTGACTGGTCCAAGGTGCTCTCCTGACCACATCTGGCCTGACCCGAGCGAGGTTAGGGCGGCAGGGTAAACATGGAGTGAAGAGCGGCCCACTTCTCCGCAAATTCCCGGGCTTGGCGCGCAAGCTCTGGTCAAGCCTTGCGTAGAGTGTAACAGTGCGGCCCAAGCTGCCGGGAAATCGGGTGGCATGGGGAGAGAGCTGATGGCGGGAATCGCGGCGGCGGCGGATGCGGGCTTGCCCAATCATCCGAATGCCAAATGGATGGGGCTGATTGCCGGCCTGTCGCACAACATGATCGTCGGCTGCCTGATGGGCTCGTTCAGCGTGATGCTGGCCTCGGTCGAAAGCCGGATGGGCGTGACGAGGGCGGAATCGTCGAGCGTCGGCGCCCTGGTGCTGTTCGGATCTGCGATCATCGGAGCTTTTGTTGGCCCCCTCATGGGCCGCTATTCGCTGCGGCCGCTGATGTTTTTCGGCGCGGCCTTGATGGTGACGGGATTTCTTACACTCGCCTTCTCCACAAGCTATCCGCTCTACATCGCGGTTTACCTGCTGCTGTTCGGGCCGAGCATGGCGATAGCCGGCTCGGTCGGCCCGGCAACTTTGGTGACTCGCTGGTTCTCACAAAACCGAGGGCTTGTGCTGGGGCTGGTGCACTTGTCGCTTGTCGTAGCTGTGGTGCCGCTGTTCGCGACCTGGATCCTGGCGCATTATGGCGCTCAGGCGACTTACCTGACCATGGGCGTGCTGGTCGCAGTGTTCCTGTTCCCGGCGACGCTGATGATCCGCGACTATCCGCCAAGCACGGTCCCCGGCATAGGCGGAAAGGGCCTTGCCATGCCCGCTGCGGAAGCCATCGAGGATTTCGTGCCCGGCGAAGCCCCCCAGGCCGAAGCGGACAAGCACGCCACTGCCAATGCAATGTCGCTCACTGTGCCGCAAATCCTCAAAAACCCCGCGTTCTGGGCGATCGCCACGGTTGCTGGCCTGATCATCACCCAGATCATGATGCTGACTTTCAACATGATCCAGATTGCCGCCTCGCATGGCATCACTGGCTATGACGCGGCTCTGCTGCAGGCGATCATGTCGTTTTCCGGCATGGCGGGGTCAATTATCTTCGGCTGGGTGGCTGACAGGATCGGCGGGGGGCGGGGCATGGCGCTAATTGCGCTCAATTGCGCGATCCTGCTGATGCTGTTGCAGCTTGATCTGTCCTATCCGGCGCGCGCGGTGGTGACCGGTCTGCTCGGGCTGCATGGCGCGGGGATGATACCCAATGTCAGCCGGGCACTGGCGCATAGTTTTGGCCCGGGCAGCTTCAGCCGCGCCTTCGGTATGCAATCGGCACTGAGCGTGCCGTTCACGGCAATTGGTCTCGTAGCGATGGGCATTTCGTTCGACAAGACGCAGAGCTATGACATGGCGCTGACCGGCGTTGCGATCATGATGGTGATCGGCATCCCGCTGGCGCTCTATGCTGCGAGGAAGCCGCTTATCCGCGCCTGACAGGCCCCACGGAAGGAAGTCAGCCGCGCGCGGCACTTGCCAGCGGCTGGCCTTCGATAGGGTAGCCGCGCGCCTGGTAGTCAGGGATGATCAGCCACTTTTCGCCGCCGCGTTCGACCATGTTGGGCGAAACGGTGACCACCGGGGTCTCGGCGCAATGCGCCTGAGCTTCGGCGAATGATGTGAATAGCGCCAGCCGGTCAAGGTTGCGGCGGGTGGGGAAGATCACGCCGATTTCGCCGGCGTCGGCCAGTTCGAGGGCTCTTGCGGCGCTGGCCCAGAACAGGCGGGTGTTCTCGGTCGCATCGACCGTGATGTCGACCGCGCCAGTGCCCAGGTCGGCCAGGAAGAAGCGGGTATCGAAAGTGCCCGAAGCATTGGGGCACCAGCGGGCAAAGGGCACCAGCGCCTCGGGGGCAAGGGTCCAGCCAAAGCGCTCGAGCACCGGGGCCAGGGTGCCTTGTTCAAGCAGCATGGCGCGGGCATCGCGCGCCGCTTGGGCGGAAACCTGCTGGGCAAGGCCGATGGCGAGGCCGGTTTCCTCAAGCGTCTCGCGAATTCCGGCAACGCGAGCGGAGAGAACCTCGATGTCCGCCTCCGGATCGATCCGCGCGGCCAACTCGCCGTCAGCCGGATCGATCTTGCCGCCGGGGAACACGGCCTTGCCGCCGGCAAAGCGCATCTCCTTGGCACGCTGGACCATCAGCAGCTCAGGCGGGCCGCCCACCGCGCAGTGGCGGAAGATCACCACGGTGGCGGCCGGGATGTGGCCTTCGACGTCGGGGAATGGATATGTCATGGCTGTTTCCTTGCGCGCGGCGCGGTGTCTGGCAAGCGAAAACATGGAGCGGTAGGTTTGGGCCGGTTGCAGGCAGGGTTCTGTCGGAATTGCTTACAAACTTCTGCCACGGTTAATTTGGAACTTTGCCAAAAATGGCTTAAAATCGTCAGTTTCACAAATTGGCACGCAGTCTGCATAGTATTGTGTACCCCCCAAGCAGTCTCGAATAGAGGCGGGGCTTCACCAGTCTCCGAAGCCCCGCCTCCCCGAGACGCTCTTCTCCCAAAACAGCAAATTTTAGCGCACCAAGGGCATCGCGGACCCCACCACACGCGTCATCCCCGCGCAAGCGGGTACCCAGCTCCCGGCCTTGAAGCTCACGCAAACCGATAGTGCAGGTTATGGGTTCCCGCTTGCGCGGGAATGACGGGCCTTGCGGAGGTGCGCTGAGGCCCCTCCATGGAAAAATCAGCCCGCAGCAGACACGCCCGCATCAGCCATCAGCTGTTCCAGCTCGCCAGCCTCGAACATTTCCATCATGATATCGCTGCCGCCGACGAATTCGCCTTTGACATAGAGCTGAGGGATGGTCGGCCAGTCGGAATAGCTCTTGATCCCGGTGCGGATTTCCATGTCCTGCAGCACATCGACGCTTTCATAGGCGACGCCGAGGTGATCGAGGATGGCAATGGCCTTGCTGGAAAAGCCGCACTGCGGAAACAGCGGCGTGCCTTTCATGAAAAGGACAACTTCGTTGCTGGTGACGATATCGGCGATACGGGTGTTGGTGTCGGACATGAAATGCATACCTTCTGGAATTATCTGATCCCTCAGTTGGGGACAGCCGTTGTCAGTTGCAAGGCATGCAGCTCGCCGCCCATGCGTCCGCCGAGCGCTTCGTAGACCAGCTTGTGCTGGGCGACGCGCATCTTGCCCAGGAATGTGGCAGAGACGACATGCGCGGCATAATGATCGCCGTCACCTGCGAGATCGGTGATCGTCACCTCGGCATCGGGCAGGGCAGCCTTGATCAGCGCCTCGATTTGCGAGGCGGCCATGGCCATCAGGCTTCGCCCATCAGCATGCGCTTGGCCTCGACCGCTTTGGTTTCGAGCATGGCGCGAATTTCGGCTTCGTCGGTTTCGACCCCGGCAGAGGTCAGATCGCCGAGCAGCTTGCGGATCACGTCCTCGTCGCCCGCTTCCTCGAAATCGGCCTGAACTACAGACTTGGCATAGCCATCGGTTTCGGCGGCAGACAGCCCCATGCGCTCGGCTGCCCAGAGACCGAGCAGCCGGTTGCGCCGCGCGGTGATGCGGAAATGCATTTCCTCGTCATGGGCAAAATGGGCTTCTTCGCCGCGTTGGCGGTCATTAAAAGTCGTCATGGTCAGTGCCTCTTCAAACTCGGGATGCGATAGGGCGACAGCGGCTCGCGTTCAATCCCCCATCTGCACAACCACCTTGCCGAGTGCACGCCGCTCGCCCAGCACGGCGATAGCCTCGCCGCCACGCGCGAGCGGGAATGTCTCGGAAATAAGCGGCGTGATGCTGCCTGAGGCCAGCATAGCGTAAAGCTCGGCGATCAATGCAGCGTTGGCTTCCGGATCGCTCGCGGTGAATGCACCATAGAACACGCCGCGGATGTCGGCCGCCTTGATCAGCGCGAGGTTGAGCGGCAGGCTGGGAATACCGGCGGTGAAGCCTATCACCAGATAGCGCCCGCCAAAGCCGATGGCGCGGAAGGCCGGCTCGGCATAGTCGCCGCCGACCGGATCGTAGATCACAGCCGCGCCTGCGGGGCCGCAGGCCGCCTTGAGATCGCCCAGCAGCGCGCGCGAAGCGTCGCGGTCAAACGGCGGGCGGCCATAGATCACGGTTTCGTCTGCTCCTGCGGCGCGGGCAATTGCTGCTTTCTCTTCGCTGGAAACTGCCGCGATGACCCGCGCGCCCAGCGCCTTGCCGAGCTGAACCGCCGACAGTCCGGTGCCGCCTGCCGCGCCGAGCACCAGCAGGGTTTCGCCCGGCTGCAACTGGGCGCGGTCGCGAAAGGCATGGAGCGTAGTGCCATAGGTCAGCAGGATCGCCGCTGCAGCATCAAAACCGACGCTATCGGGCACAGCGAACAGCTGATCCTGCCCAAGCACGATCTTCTCTGTCAGCCCGCCCCACATCATCACCGATGAGACGCGGTCACCGACCTGCCAGCGAGTGACGCCTGAACCAACAGCCTCGACCACCCCTGCCACTTCTGCGCCGGGCGAGAAGGGGCGCTCGGGCTTGTATTGATAGAGATCCTCGACAATCAGCGTGTCGGGAAAATTGATGCCGCAGGCCTTGACCGCGACCAGCACTTCCCCCGGGCCGGGCGCAGGATCGGCGAGCTCGTCGAGGCTCAGCGTCTCGGGGCCGCCCTTGGCATGGCTGCGCAGTGCCTTCATGCGGCATCCCGCATGGCGGATGACAGGAAGGGCAGGTCGATCTGTGCCTGCTTTTCATGCGCCGAAATTTCGCCATCCTGCGCCAGAGTGAGGCCGACTTCGTCGAGGCCATTGAGCAGGCAATTCTTGCGGAAGGGGTCGATCTCGAAGCTGAAGCGGTCCTGGAACGGCGTCGTTACGATCTGGCTCTCAAGATCAATATCAATCGGATCGGTCCTGGCGACCTCCATCAGCCGGTCGACCGCTTCCTGCGGCAGCACCACGCCCAGAATGCCGTTCTTGAAGGCGTTGCTGGAGAAAATGTCGGAAAAGCTCGGCGCGATGACGCAGGTTACGCCCATATCGAGCAAGGCCCACGCGGCATGTTCGCGGCTGGAGCCGCAGCCAAAATTGTCGCCGGCAA
This sequence comes from Sphingomonadaceae bacterium, assembly GCA_947473355.1. Lineage (GTDB taxonomy): Bacteria > Pseudomonadota > Alphaproteobacteria > Sphingomonadales > Sphingomonadaceae > Novosphingobium. Next base: position 5,595 of record CANJCQ010000094.1, read on the forward strand.
TCAGGATCGGCGCGCCCTGATATTCGGGATCTTCGAAGACATTGCCCGGCTCCTTGCGGACCGCCTCGAATGCGCCTTTGCCGAGCCCATCGCGGCTGATCGTCTTCAGCCAATGCGCCGGTATCACGACATCAGTATCGACATTCTTGCGCCCGAACGGGATCGCGCGTCCGGACACATGGCGCAGGGGTTCCATCAGTCTGTCTCCGGGGCGTCTTCGGGGTGTTTGGGTTCAAGCGTCCGGGGTTTGCGGCGCGAGGCATAGAGCAGGGCAGCGGCAATCGCGGCCGAGCCAATCGCGGCGGCCCCGGCAATCGCAGCCTTACCGGCCCAGTCGGGAAGTTCGTTCTTTTTGGTCATGCCTTGCCTATGTGCATGTGCCGGGCGGGTTTCAAGGGTGGGGGCGGAAAAATCAGCCGATTGCCTTGGGGTGAGACTAAATCCTGGTGCGAATGTCCGTTAGTCAACTATTCCGCCGGCGACTGGGCAGCACGCTGTGCACGCAGCCCGTTCTCGATCATGCCGAGGACGTGCTTGTCGTTGTCTTTCGAGATGAAATGATGGACCGGGCGCTCGATCAGCCAGGCAAGCCAGCGGTTTTCCATCCGGTATTCCTCGTGGAAGTGGAACCGCGTGCGGCCGCCGCCGATATCCTCAAGGCGGAACCAGCCCACGGCGCTGGACATAGGTGGCAGCCCAATCGCATCGTATCGGTGGAATTCCGGCGGGCGGCACTCGGTGATCATTTCCCAGCTGCGTGCCTTGCCGCCCACATACCAGGGAACCTGAAAATAGGCCCGCCTGACCAGCCCCAGCCCGTTCTCGTCGCCCTCGTTGATGATTTCGATCCGCACGCTGCCGTGCTCTATCACCCGCGGATTGAACAAGGTCGTGGCGCGCGGATCGTATTTGCGTTCGGGGTGGAAGGTCGCCCAGATCTCCTCGCGGGTAGCATCGATTTCCCAACTGACGTCGTGCACAATCATCGCTGCAATTTCCCCCTCATAATGTGCGCAATCAAACTGGCCATTCCGCTCTAAGCCTGCGCCGCCTCCGGGGCCTGGGTGCCGCAGCTCAGGCAATAGCGGAAGAAGGCCATCTTGCGCGTCTCGCATTTGCCGCAACGGTTGAACAGGGTCATGCCGCAATGGACGCAGAAATTGCTTTCCGCTCCTTCCATCGAGGCAATCGGCCGGTCGCAGCCGGGGCAGACTTTGGCTGCCATCTTCTTGAAGGCCTCGTCGTGAGTGACCAGCTTGCGGCGCTCTTCCTCGGCCTGCTGCTCGGTCTCCTGCCGCTTCGCCAGATAGGCGCGCATGTTCTTGACCAGATAGTGCCCGGCAATGATCGTCAGGCCGATGCCGACGGCATAGCGTATATAGCCGCCGTAGCTTGGAAGGTAGGGCACCAGTTCGACGAAGAACACGAAGACCGCAGCCAGCACGAAACCGCGCATCATCGGCCAGTGATCGCTCTTGCGCTTCCTGGCCACCATCCAGCCGGCGATCAGCAGCATCGGCAAAGTGATCGCCAGACGCAGACCGAAGACGCGCAGTTCCTGCCAGAACATCGCCTTTTCATAAGCGGGCATGGCCTCGCTCTGCAGGCGGTTCTGCTGATCGGTCAGTTCGCTCTCGCGCTGGCCCAGCGGCGTGCGCTCGTTGTCCAGCGCATCGATCGAGGCCTGCACGGCGCGTTCATTGGCCTTGAGCTGTTCGAGATCACGGGTGCGGGCGAGGACTTCGGGGTCCTGCTGCGGATTGGTGGTTGCAGTGCGTGCCTGGATCCAGGCCTGGAAGGTTTCGGTGCCGGTGGTCGATGCCTTCTGCGCCTGTTCGAGCTGGAGCCGGGCGATCTCGAGCTTGTCATCAATCGCCCCGCGCCGCGCGGTTATGGCCGCCAGTTCGGTGCGGATTTTCTGTGCCGGGGCAGACTGGACGAATTGCTCTTGCGAAATCGTCTGCTCGACCTGCGGCAGATCGCCGATGACGAGATTGCCGAGGCCAACGATGAAGGCGGCAAGCACGACCGAGACCACCCACATGGCAATGCCGAAAGCCCGTTCGGGTACGCGTACGCCTTTTGCCATGACGCTCTCCTGTTAGTTGGGCGAGAGGCTATGCCTCGGCGCGCGCGCTGTAAAGCCGTCAGCCGAACGGTACGCCGAAGCACATGCCCCACAGGTCGCCGCCCAGCAGCACCAGAAGACACATGGCTGTCGCATTGACCATGACCCGCGACAGGCTCCAGGGCCTGTCATCCTTGCGTTCATCGAGCCAGTACACATTGGCGAAAGTGAACAGGAAGCCCATCGCATAGAAATAGCTGCCCACGGCAAGCTGGCGCGGCAGGTCTTCATACCAGGCGAAGCTGCCCTTGGGCTGGCTGACGAACAGCATGGTTTCGAGCCAGGCCCAGAACAGCGCGGAGGCGAGCAGGCCGATTGCGAAGCCGATGCGGCCCGCGGTCAGGGAGAACGACAGGCCGATGCGATAGAGCTTGCGGATCATGACGATCGCACCGATGTGGTAAACCGTGAAAAAACCCACCGAAATCGGATACATGCCGATCGGCACGCGCTTGTGCTGGGCGAGCGCCGTGGCCTGATCTGGCCCCAGCAGGACGGAATCGAAATACCAGCTCACATTGTCATACTTGTAGCGCATGCCCAGCACATCGAAGAAATATTCGGTGCCAAAATAGGTGAGGAAGAAGATCACCACCACCAGATAGAGCTGGAACTTGAACCACCACTGCTGGGTGATCGGCAGCGGATGATTGCGGCGAAGGTAAAGCGGCAGCAGCACGCAGAACGGCAACCAGACCAGCAATCCGCCGCCCAGATTGCCCCAGTTCCCCGAGATTGAAAGTCCGGTGCGGCTGGTGATCCCGCTGATCAGGAAGAACACCGGAATATACCAGAGATAGAGCTTTTCCGCCCAGGCGCGGTCGTCGTTTTCGGACAGCCACTTGCGGCTGGGGGTGAACGTGCGGTGTTCGGGTGCGTCGTCGGTGTAGGTGTTCATGGTTGCTCCCCCTGTTTTGCAGGAGAGTTGCGCGAATGGGCGCGCGTCGTCAATGGAGGTATAGCTTTATAGCCAGTCCTCGCAGTGCAGACCTTCGACGCGGATGAATTCCTTGAGGTTTCCGGTGATCAGTTTGAGGCCAAGGCTGCGGGCGTGACCAGCGATGAGCAAGTCATTAGGGCCGATAATGTTGCCCTTGTTGAGAAGGTCAGTCTTGATTTCAGCGGCGTGGATGGCCGCATCGCCATCGAAATCAACAACTGCAACGCCTGGCAGAAATGCCTCAAGCTCTTCCCGATGCCTCTCCGGTGCATAGGAACGCAGGACACCGACATGCAATTCGTGAAACACGATTGACGAGATCGCCAGCCCTCCTCTTTCTGTCACGAAGCGTTCGCGCTCTCCCGGCGGCTTGTCGCGGATAACTCGGATGCACAGGTTCGTGTCGAGCATGGACTTAAGGGTCAAAGCTCTCACGCTCCTCGTATTCCCCCTGTGGCGCGCGATCCGGGAAGTCCGGGCATGGGGGGCGGTTGAAGAAATCGTCCCAGAAGGTATCTTCCGGTTCCAGTACAAGCTTGTTGCCGACCCGCCAAACGATCAGCTTCTTGACGCCCGCCGGAAAGGCCAGATCCTTTGGAATGCGCACCGCCTGACTGCGGTTGAGCTTGAAAACAGTTGTGGTGCCCTGTCCAATTTTTGTGTGCGCATTCATGGGCGAAATGTGCGCCTTGAGATGGGATATGTCAATGGGATATGTTCCTCTATGCAATCGCAACCACCATGCCATCGACGGCGCATTCGTATTTGTCGCGGTCAGGGTGATCGAGCATGTCATCGCTCATATGTGTCAGGATCAGGCGTTTGGGGCTGAGTCTGTCGAGGTTTTCCTCGATTGTGTGCAAGCTCAGGTGGGTCGCGACCTCCTTGTCCCAAAAATAGGCTTCGGCAATGAAGAGATCGGCTTCGCGTGAGGCAAGGATCAGTCCGGGGGTCCATTCTGTGTCGCCGGTATAGGCAACCGCGCGCCCCTCGGTTTCTATCCTGACCGAGAGATAGGGGCCGTCTGCGGGTCCGTGAATCGCTTGATAGGCGTGGACTGTGGCATTTTCGATTTCCGCCGATCCACCCGCCGGAACTTCGACGAGCTGCAATGCAAACTTCTGCGTGGCCTTGGATGAACCCGGAAATGCGGTTTCCATGACGCGTTCGTAACATTCAGCCAGGCCGACAGGTCCGACAATGGTGAGGGGTTCGCGTCGCTTGCTGAAGAACTGGGCGTCGAGGATGAAAAATGGAATGCCGCCGAAGTGGTCCGCGTGAAAATGGGTGATTACGATTGCGGAAACGGCGTTTCGATCAATGCAAAGCTGCTTCATTGCAATCAGCGATGACGCTCCACAATCGATCAGAAGATCCGTCTCGTCACCAACGAGATGGAAGCAGGTGTTGAACCTGCCCCCGGAACCGAAAGCGTCGCCACATCCGATAAATTGAAGGGAAAGGCTTATGGCATTTTCCTTTTGCTCACCCCACCAACTCCCGCACATCCGTCAACCGCCCCATCACCGCCGCCGCCGCCGCCATCGCCGGGCTCACCAGATGCGTCCGCGCGCCGGGGCCTTGCCGCCCGGTGAAATTGCGGTTGCTGGTCGAGGCGCAGCGCTCTCCCGGCGGCACCTTGTCGGGGTTCATGCCAAGGCAGGCCGAGCATCCCGGCTCGCGCCATTCGAGGCCGGCTTCGATGAACACCTTGTCCAGCCCTTCGGCTTCGGCCTGGGCCTTCACCAGTCCCGAGCCGGGGACGACGATGGCCCACTTCACATTGGCTGCCTTCTTGCGACCTTTCAGTATGGCCGCCGCCGCGCGCAAGTCTTCGATGCGGCTGTTGGTGCAGGAGCCGATGAAAATGTTCTGCACTTCGATGTCAGTCATCTTTGTGCCGGGGGTGAGCCCCATGTAGTCGAGGCTGACTTGCGCGGCCTGCTGCTTGCCGGGGTCGGCAAAGCTGGCGGGCTCGGGGACCACGCCGCCGATGGCGACGGTGTCTTCGGGGCTGGTGCCCCAGGTTACGGTTGGCTGAACATCGCTTGCCTGGATGACGACGGTCTTGTCGAACGAGGCGCCGGGATCGGTGACAAGGCTCTTCCACCAGGTCAGGGCCTTGTCCCAGTCCGCACCCTTGGGCGCATAGGGACGGCCCTTGAGGTAGGCGAAAGTCGTCTCGTCCGCTGCGACGAGGCCAGCGCGCGCGCCTGCTTCAATGCTCATGTTGCAGACGGTCAGGCGGCCCTCGATGCTCATTGCCTCGAACACAGGCCCGCGAAATTCCATGACATGCCCGGTGCCGCCTGCGGTCCCGACCACGCCGATGATGTGGAGCACCAGGTCCTTGGGCGTGATGCCGGGGCCAAGATCGCCCTCGACGCGCACTTCCATGGTCTTGGATTGCTTGAGCAGCAGCGTCTGTGTCGCCAGCACATGTTCAACCTCGCTGGTGCCGATGCCGAAGGCCAGTGCGCCAAGGCCGCCGTGGCAGCTGGTGTGGCTGTCGCCGCAGACGATCGTGGCGCCGGGCAGCGAGAAGCCCTGTTCGGGGCCGACGACGTGGACGATGCCCTGCTCGGCGTCGCTCGCGCCGATATAGCGGATGCCGAAAGCAGGCGCGTTGGCCTCAAGCGCGGCGAGCTGCTGCGCGCTTTCCGCATCGGCGATGGGGATGCGCTTGCCGCTGGCTTCAAGCCGGGCTGTCGTCGGCAGATTGTGATCGGGCACGGCCAGCGTCAGGTCCGGACGGCGCACCTTGCGGCCTGCCATGCGCAGCGCCTCGAAGGCTTGCGGGCTGGTCACTTCGTGGACGAGGTGGCGGTCGATATAGATTAGGCAGGTGCCGTCATCGCGGCGTGAGACGACATGGGCGTCCCAGATCTTTTCGTAGAGGGTGCGGGCTGTGTTAGGCATGGCTATGCCAATAGGCATGGCCGCATGATTTGCAAGGTATGGCAGCCTTATTCGGGCCGGGTCCATATCCACACGCCGAAGGTGCACAGGATGCCCAGCGAGATCAGCACCCAGGGCCAGCCGATGGTAAACCAGGTGAATCCCGCGCCGCATGCCATCGCCCCAATCGAGATGAATTTATACCTGCGCCGGATGGCCCCGCGCTCGCCCCAGTCGCGCAGCACTTGCCCATAGCGATGGTGTTCCAGCAGGCGGCGCTCCCATTCCGGCTCGCTGCGCGCAAAGCAGAACACCGCGACGATCAGGAACGGCACGGTCGGCATGATCGGCAGGAATGCGCCGATGATGGCCAGGCCCATTGCCAGCAGGCCCACTGCCATATAGAGCCATCGGATCATGGCGCGCTCAACCCGCCAGCCGCGCGGCAGTCTCGCGGATCAGCGCGATCATGTTCGGCACGCCCTGGGTGCGGTTGGAGGAGAGCTGGTTTTTGAGATCGAACGGCGCGAGCAGGGCGGCGATGTCGGTGGTTGCGACTTCAGCGGCGGGCCGGTCCTGCACCGCGGCGATCACCAGCGAAACGATGCCTTTGGTAATTGCGGCATTGCTGTCGGCGAGGAAATGCAGCGCGCCACCTTCGATCTGCGTGGGATAGACCCAGACTGAGGCCGAACAGCCGCGCACCAGCGTGGCGTCGGTCTTGAGAGCGGCGGGCATCTCGTCCAGCTCGCGGCCGAGTTCGATCAACAGGCGATAGCGTTCGTCGCCATCGAGGAAGAGATACTCTTCGCGGATATCATCAAGGGTTCGCATGGACCCGCGCACTAGCAGTTCTGGCGCAAGGGTCCAGCGCTGCAGAAGGTCAATCGTTAGAGTTAACCTATTCTACACTAGGGTCAGGACCTGTTAAATTGCTTGCATGATGGGCTGAGGGTTGATTCAATGGTGGCACCAGGAGGTGCTGCTTGTGGACGATCTGTTTATGCTGAGCGAGGTGCAGATGCGCCGGATCAAGCCATTTTTCCCGCGATCGCA
>CANJCQ010000095.1 GCA_947473355.1 Sphingomonadaceae bacterium
GATCGCGGGAAAAATGGCTTGATCCGGCGCATCTGCACCTCGCTCAGCATAAACAGATCGTCCACAAGCAGCACCTCCTGGTGCCACCATTGAATCAACCCTCAGCCCATCATGCAAGCAATTTAACAGGTCCTGACCCTAGATTAGGCTTCCTCGGGGGAGGGTCGCAATTGCTATTGCTTGAGTGGGGCTTGTCAGGAGCCGCGATATTCGTCTGCATGCAGGGGGCTCCTCTGCCAGCAGCGAGTCCGCCACAACAATCGGTAGCGGCACCCTCGTCGCAAGTGATGTCCGGCCCGGCCCAGGCTGAGGCTGCAGAGCCGAGGCTTGTCGCCGATACGTCGATAAATATTCAGATCGTCGATAAAGTGAGTTCAGCTACGGCCAAACCGGGCGATACATTTGCTATCCGGTTGGCCGATCCCCTGTTCGCAGATGGGAAGATCGTCGTGCCAGCTGGCACGATTGGTCGCGGCGAGGTGATTCATGCCAAGAAATCGGGCTGGGGCGGCAAGGCCGGCGAATTGATTGTCACTGCTCGCTATCTTGAATTCGGAACGCAGCACATTCCGCTGGGTCATTTTCACTTTGCCGCCAGCGGCAAGTCCCGGGTCAACGAGGCGTTCGTGGTCACCGAGATCATCCCGTTGGGCGCATTTCTCGTCTCAGGCGGTGAAACGATTATCCAGCCCGGCACATTGGCCAATGCCAAGCTTCGCGAGGATGTTCTGGTAAATGTTCAATCGAACGGAATTATCAGTCCATAGTGGAAGGGGAGAGTATATGTCCAAGTCAAGGATGGGTTATATGGCAGCACTGGCGGCATTCGCCTTTGTTGCAGCTCAAGTGGCAGTCGCACAGGATGCTGCCGCACCGATTATTACCAAGTCCGGCCCACTGGCTGCTCCTGAAGCCGGAAAAGGAGAAGTTGTTTTCTTCCGGCCTGGTTCGATCATGGGAGCAGCCCTGGGATGCACTGTCCATGAGGGAGAGCCACAAATCGCTCGTCTGGGTTCAGGAAAATTCTTCGTTGTTTCCGCCACTCCCGGCCGCCACGAATATTCTACGCAGGGCGAAGCAACCGACCGGTTAACGCTCGAAGTTGAAAGCGGCGAGACCTATTTCGTGAAATGCAACATCGGGATGGGTGTCATGTCGGGGCGGGCCAATCTTTCACCATCCGATCGGGCAACATTCGCCAAAAAAGCCAAGGGTCTCAAGCTGTGGGAGCCTAGAGAGGCCAAGCCATAGAATCCGGGGAGCGCACGGACCGCTCTCGTAACCATCGGGCCGGGTGTTCGATGTTTTCAGTTGTGATCAAACGTAATTGGCAATCCAAGCAATAGCCATGGCGGCAGGCAGGAACAGCGCCTGCGCCGCCATGGTGCCTGCAAGGCGGCTGAGCGAGACCCAGACGATCACCTTGCGGAATGATGCCTCGTCCATGCGGCCCTCGACGACATCGTCGGTCATCACCGAAAGCTGCGGATCGATCAGCGCGAAGAGCAGGATCGTCGCAAAACCGTTGACCACGGCCGAGAGCTGCGAGGCTGTGACGCGGAACTCGGGGTTGAGATATCCGGCGTAGAGCGAGGCCAGCACGCCGACGGTGATCAGCGCCTGCGCCAGCATGTTCGCCACCAGCAGGCCCCAGCCCATCGCCTTTGGCCGCCGCAGGTTCTTGAGGTGGGCGACCTTGGGCATTGTGATCGCCTGGCGGATCGCGGCCAGTCCCGAAGGTGATGCCATATGCAGCACCAGCCGCGCGGTTGATCGATTGCGCTGAAACCATCCGATCGCCCGCGCGAACAGGCGCTGGGCAGTCGGCACCAGCAGGATGCCGACGAAGACTGCTAGACTGGCGCTGGCCAGCACCATGCGGAAATCCCCCGCCAGCGCCTCGCCGCCGCCCGATACAATCCGCGTTTCGATGCGCTTGGCGAGGAAAGGCCCCAGAAAGCTGTTCGACATCCGGCTGACCAGCACCAGAATGTTGAACAGGGCAAAGCTCATTGCAATGCGCCCGGTGCGGATCCCGGCGATCCGCGCGGCATAGGCCAGCGAGCCAATCAGGTTGATGCTGGCGGTCAGCAGGCAGATGAGAAGGAGTTGTCCGTCCATGCGCCAAGCCCTGCCAGTTTCGCCGCAGCGCGGCTATAGGTTTGCGGCGGTTTAGCCCCAGGCGTTCCACACACCATAGGCGCTGGTTAGAGTCAGCACCACGCCCACCAGGATCAGCATCTGCTTGGCGGGAAAGTGCTTTGCGGCCCATGCGCCCAGCGGCGCGGCAAGCAGCCCGCCGATCAGCAGGCCCAGGGTAGCTCCCGCCACGTCGGCGATGCCGAGGTGGAAAATGAAGGCAGCGGAGACAGTGATGGTCAGGAAGAATTCGACCGTGTTGACCGTACCGACGACCTTGCGCGGGTCTGCACCCTGGATCAGAAGGTTCGAGGTGACCACCGGCCCCCAGCCGCCGCCGCCCGCCGCGTCCAGAAAACCGCCAAACAGGCCGAGTGGCCAGATCAGCCTGGCGTCGCGGATCTTGGGCGGGTAGAAAATGCCGCGTACCAGCAGATAGATGCCGATGCCCGAAAGATAGAGCAGCACGAAGGGCTTGACCACGCTGGCGTCAAGCGAGCTCAGCACATAGGCGCCAAACACCCCGCCGATCACTCCAGGCACGAGCAGCTGCAGGAACAGCCGCTTGTCGACATTGCCATGCAGCAGGTGGCTGATCCCCGAGGTCGCGGTGGTGAAACATTCGACCAGATGGACCCGTTGCGAGGCCAGCGCCGGTGCCACGCCAAGCACGCCGACCAGCAAGGTGTTGGAAATCACCCCGAAAGCCATGCCCAGCGCGCCATCGACCAATTGCGCGGCAAAGCCGACGGCAATGAAGGGCAGCAACTGTTCCAGATCGAATGTCGCGAAATCCATGCCTGCCAACTCCCCGAATCAATCTCGACTTAATGAGTAGAGTTTGATTCGCAATTCCGCGAGAAAGAATTCCTGCGCCTGCGCCAAAGCGAAATTTTGCTGCGGCAGCCCGTGAACCGGGACAATGCCTACCCGGCCTTCACTGCCTTGATCGTCTTCACCACATCGAGAAACACGTTTTCGACCTCAATGTTCCCGAACCCTGCCGCGCGGACATTGCTGACCGTGTCGCGGTTCATCGAGGGTCCAATTTTCTCGCTGAGGATGGTCATGAAATCCATCATCTGGCGGAAGGGATAGAGCTTGCTGCCGGTATGTTCGAACATGAACAATTGCCCGCCCGGTTTCAGCACCCGGTGCAGTGCCTTCAGCCCCGCCACCGGATCGGGCACCGAGCAGAAAGTGCAGGAAGTGAACACCTGATCGAACACGCCCTCGGCATAGGGCATCTCGTGGACGTCCATCACCTCGGCGCTGATCGTGCCGTCATAGGCTGCAATGCGGTCTTGCGCTTCCTCCAGCATCTTCGGGCTGATGTCGATCGCGGTAATGTCCTGGCCCTTGGGGAAAAAGGGAATGTCGAGCCCGGTGCCCAGGGCCAGGAACAATATCTTGCCCTGCATGTGCGAGAACAGCTTCGTCTTGAACGGCTTCCAGCGCTTCTCCGCGCCAAGGCTGGCCATCGTATCAAAGCGCGGCGCGAGCTTGTCCCACTTCGCGCGGGTGATCTCCGCCGGGGTGAGGGCGGTGCTCATGCCTTGGTCACTCCGCGCAGGATGGTGTTAGCGAGCCAGATGAAGATGATCTCGGCCACGCCGCAAGCCGCGCCCATCTCCGCCGCGTGGTGCAGCGGCAGCGGCATCATCGCCTCCATCATGCCGACCACCATGCCGGCCCACATGCCGGTGTACATCGAAGGGATCATCGCTTCCATCGCCCCGAGCCGGCTGCCGAGCGGGAAATAGATCAACATGCCGATCACCATGCCCAGCGGCATCATCAGGGCCATGGCTGCCCACATGTTCCAGCCGGGGCCAACGATGGCCCAAGCGGCCAGCCCCGCGACGACCCCGATCAGCAGACTGACCAGAAAATCGCCGACGACGTAGTATAAACGATGATCCATCGCGCCTCTCCCCAGATGGCTTTGCGGGCGCGATGGTGACGGCTAATGCCGGGATTGTCCAGAAGGTGCGCCCAGAAGGTGCCCTCAGCGCCGCCGATAGCGGAAATACCAGACCTCATGCCCCTGCGCGCGGGCCTTGGCCTCATAGCGCGTTTCGGGCCAGCCGCCGGGGCGGTTCTGGAACTGGGCCGGGCTCTCGCACAACCAGTCAAAAACCGCGTCCGGCCCCAGGCAATAGCGCCGCATCACCATCAGCGCATGGCGCAGATAGACCGGGTGATCGGTGCCGAAGCGGAATTCGCCGCCCAGCTTCAGCTTGGCCGCGATCAGCCGCAGCGGCCCGTCGTTCATCATCCGCCGCTTGGCATGCCGGGCCTTGGGCCAGGGATCGGGGTGGAGCAGGTAGACGAAACTCAGCGCCCCATCGGGAATGCGCGCCAGCACTTCCAGCGCGTCGCCATGCTGGATGCGCACATTGCCGAGCGGGGTGCTTTGACCATTGTCGCCATCCACATGCACCAGCGCCTGCGCCACTCCGTTGAGGAAGGGTTCCGCGCCGATAAAGCCATGATCGGGCAGCATGTCCGCCCGTCCCGCCATATGCTCGCCGCCGCCAAAGCCGATCTCGAAATGCAGAGCGCGGTCGTTCCCGAACAGGCGCTCAGCAGTCACCGGGCCTTCGACGGGCACGGCAATGCGCGGCAGCAGCGTGTCGACCAGCGCCTGCTGGCCCTTGCGCAAGGGCTTGCCCACGCTGCGGCCATATAGCCGGTTGAGCGTGGTGGGGTCGCCGGGTTTGTTGGCTGTCATGATGGGGCGCTAGGTAGCAACTCTGCCGATGTCCATACGAAAACGGCCCGCCCCATAGGGGCAGGCCGTCGTCGGGTACTCGCTGAAGTACTTCGTTAAATCAGGCAGCTTCGGCCTGCTCCTCCGGATCGCGCAGCACATAGCCGCGGCCCCAGACGGTTTCGATGTAGTTGGCGCCGCCGCAGGCGCCTGAGAGCTTCTTGCGCAGCTTGCAGATGAACACGTCGATGATCTTGAGTTCGGGTTCGTCCATGCCGCCATAAAGATGGTTGAGGAACATTTCCTTGGTGAGGGTCGTGCACTTACGGAGCGAGAGCAGCTCCAGCATGGCATATTCCTTGCCCGTGAGGTGGACCCGGGCGCTGTCCACTTCGACGGTCTTGGCGTCGAGATTGACGGTCAGCTTGCCGGTGCGGATGACCGATTGCGAATGGCCCTTGGAGCGGCGGACAACCGCGTGAATGCGGGCGACCAGCTCTTCACGGTGGAACGGCTTGGTGACGTAATCGTCAGCGCCGAAGCCGAAGGAGCGAACCTTGCTGTCCATCTCCGAAATGCCCGAAAGCACCAGAACCGGGGTCTGCACCTTGGAAACACGCAGTTTCTTGAGCACGTCATAACCATGCATGTCGGGCAGGTTGAGGTCGAGCAGGATGATGTCGTAATCATACAGCTTGCCCAGATCCAAACCCTCTTCGCCCAGATCGGTCGAATAGACATTGAAGCCCTCGGTGGTCAGCATCAGCTCGATGGCTTTCGCCGTGGTCGGCTCGTCTTCAATCAACAACACGCGCATGGGTGGTCCCCCTATTGCCCCGAATATCTCAACAAAACTTTGGCGCTAACCATTTGGCAAGCGGTGTTGCCGCCGGTTAACCATAAGACAAATGCAGGCGAAAGGTTAATTTCGTGTAAATCCCCGGAAATTCACGATTCGTTTTTTGTCGGGTCTTTCGCAAAGGCTCACTGCGCAGAGGATGCCGGGCCTTTACCGAACAGTTTGCCGAGCACTCGCATGGCAAAAACCAGCAATGCGATTGCCAGTGCCGCAAGGACCAGTGCGACCGCGCCAGCGGTCAGTGGATTGCTGTAGACCAGATAGAGCAAGCCGCCTGTGGCAATATCCTCGGTGCTGGAAACCACCACATTGCTGAGCGGCTCGGGGCTGGTGTTGATCACGGCGCGCGCTCCGGCCTTGCCGCTGTGCGCCAGCAGCGCGCCGCCGCCGCCGAGGATGAAGGCCACGGCCTGGGTCGCGGGATCGGCGGGATCGACAATCGCCAGGGTCAGCAGCGCGCCGCCGATCGGCCGGATCAGGGTGTGCACTGCATCCCACACCGAATCCAGCCAGGCGATCTTGTCGGCGAGAAATTCACACAGCGCGGCAAAGGCGCTGGTGCCCATCACCCAGGGATTGGCGAGAATGGCGAGTGCGGCGAGGTGTTCGGGCAGGGCAAGAGCATGAAAGTGCATGGCAAGGCCGGTCGCCAGGATGGTCAGATAGAGCCGCCAGCCGGACAGCAGGCTGATGCTGCCAGCAAGGCCAAGGATTTCGACGATGCCGGGGTGGGCTGCCAAAGCTACAAGACCTCGAACAGCCCTGCCGCGCCCATGCCGCCGCCGATGCACATGGTCACCACGACATGTTTCGCGCCGCGCCGCTTGCCTTCGATCAGCGCATGCATGGTGGAGCGCGCGCCGGTCATGCCATAGGGGTGGCCGATCGAAATCGCGCCGCCATCGACATTGAGCAGTTCGTTGGGGATGCCGAGCCGGTCGCGGCAATAGAGCACCTGAACGGCGAAGGCTTCGTTGAGTTCCCACAGGCCGATGTCGTCCATTTTGACGCCGAATTTGGTGAGCAGCTTGGGAATGGCAAACACCGGCCCGATGCCCATTTCGTCAGGTTCGGTGCCTGCCACGGCCAGGCCGACGAAGCGACCGAGCGGGGCAAGCCCCTTTTTCGCTGCGGTGGCCGCTTCCATGATGACCACGGCGGCCGAGCCGTCGGACATCTGGCTGGCGTTGCCGGCTGTGACATTGCCTTCCGGGCCCATCACGGCGGGCAGTGCCTTGAGGCCTTCGAGCGTGGTGTCAGGGCGGTTGCCCTCGTCCTTGCTGAGCGTCACTTCCTTCTGGCTGGTCTCACCGGTGGCCTTGTCGGTCACATTCATCATTGTGGTGGTGGCGACGATTTCGTCGTCGAACTTGCCTGCCGCCTGCGCCGCTGCTGTGCGTTGCTGCGACTGGAAGGCATATTCATCGCACAAATCGCGGGCGATATTGTAGCGCTTGGCGACCACTTCGGCGGTCTGCAGCATCGGCATATAGGCGGCATTGTGCATGGCGATCAGCGCGGGATCGAATTCCATGCGCATCGCCGGGGTCTGCACTGTGCTGATCGAATCCTGCCCGCCGGCCAGGACAATATCCTGCATGTCCATCACCACCTGCCGCGATGCCACGGCAATGGCCTGCAGGCCGGAAGAGCACTGGCGGTCAACGGTCTGGGCCGAGACCGTCACCGGAAGCCCGGCGCGAAGCGCAGCGAGGCGGCCGATGTTGAGCGCCTGTCCGCCCTGGGTCAGCACTGCGCCCCAGACGACATCGTCGATTTCGCCGCCTTCGATCCCGGCGCGTTTCACTGCCTCGGCAATGGAAAGCGCGCCCAGACTGGGGCCGGGTGTGGCGTTGAAGGCGCCCTTGTAGGCCCGGCCGATGGGGGTGCGGGCAGCGGCTACGATAACGGCGTCACGCATGGGATATCACTCCTTGGAGGCTGGCAGAGTAAAATTGCAAAATACAACTTACATAAGTGTAAATTGTATTTCAATCCCCTGAGTCAGCCGAAATGCATCAAAATCCATTCAGCAAGAAGCGATGGCTTTTCCTCGCCTTCGACCTCAACTGTGACTTCGAGCGTCTGTTGCCACTGGCCGGGGCGCTTTTCGGCCATCTCGAGCAGCTTGAAGTGGCCGCGGATGCGCTTGCCCGATTTGACCGGGCTGAGGAAGCGGACCTTGTTGAAACCATAGTTGATCGTCATCTGCACGTCGGGCTTCTCGAGCGCTTCCATCATCGCGGCGAGCATCGATAGCGTCAGGAACCCGTGGGCAATCGTACCGCCGAACGGTGTCGCCTTGGCCATTTCCGGATTGACGTGGATGAACTGGTGATCTTCGGTGGTATCGGCGAAATGGTTGATGCGGTCCTGGTCCATGACGAACCAGCCGGAGCTGCCGATGACTTCACCCACCTTGCCCTGTAAGTCTGCTAGCTGCACGGAAACCTCCCAAGTGCCTTGATCGGTATGTTACATGAACCAAGCGAGGTTTGGGCGCAACGCTGCTATTCGGCAGGCACCGTTTCCGGCCGGATCGGCAGTCGCATCGGAGATCGCACCGGCTGGCGAAAACGCCGCTGAACGAGGTTGACCAGTCCGATCTGTAGACCGATCAGCATGTAGACGAAGGGCTGGTAGGCAATCCCGAGGAACAGTGCACCCACCAGATAGATCAAATAGCTTTGCTGGAGCGCATCGGCGAGTGCCCGATCAGACTGGTCGCGCGGATCCTGGCTGCCTCGCAATCGCCGGCGAATGCCCTCGAGCTGGAACAGACCCACCACATGCAGCAACAGCCAGACGATGAAGCCGGGCCAGCCCTGTTCGCCCAGCATTTCGAAGTAGGCCGAATGGAAGGCGCGGGACTTTTCTTCGATTACCGTGGATTCGATCTCAGTCGTACTGCCTGAGGTCTGGGCGGCCCGGGTCTGATACCGAAGCCGGTTTGCCCGATAGATCTCGAAGCCGCCGCCGAAGGGATTATCCTGGACATATTCCCAGGTCCAACTCCAAACCGCAACCCGCGTCGAGGCCGATTGGTCGGCTTCATGATTGCCGATCGTGCTCATGCGCGTGGTGAAGGACTGCGGCAGGAACGGCACCGCGGCCAGGACCAGCGCACCCATCAGGCCAAGATAGAGAAACCGTCGCTTCGCCGAGCGCAGCATCAACAGCGCAAGCAGACCGATACAGATCAGACCGGTGCGCGCCTGCGTGCCGATCGGAATGAGCAGGCAGGCAAAGACCAGCGCCAGGGCGAACAGGCGGACCCGCCAATCCGGCTTGAAGACAGTACCGTGTTTCATCAGCCAGAAGATCAAGGGAATGACCGCAATGGCAACGCAGGATATGATTGAGCCTTCGTAAAGCCCCGTGTTGTTATCGACGAAAAGCTTGAGTTGGCCATAGCCGCCACCGCCGAGCGCAGTCTTCATCCCGCCGTTGATGATGATCGCACCGGCAGTAAGCACCATGACCAGCGCCGTAGCCTCGATACGCAGCCGGGTGCGCAGGACCAACGGCAGGAAGATGGCGAAGATCAGTGCCTTCCACACCCAGGCCCACTTGGCAGCAGCCTCGACCGGGAATTCGGCGCTGATCGTGGTGAGGCCGCAATAGATCAACAGGATCAGCAACAGCACTTGCCGGAAGCTGAAGCGCAAGTCCTTCTTGTCATCGACAAGCAGCCATCCGGCAAAGGCAGCAACAAATACGATCAGCGATATCGGCAGGGTGGTCAGCAGCGACCAGGAAATTTTCTGCGGCGAGAGAATGTCGACATAGAGATAGGCCAGCACCCACAGGAACGGCCGCCTGATGCCAAGCGCAAGGAATCCGGCGAGGAAGGCGGCCAGTGCAAGATCAAGCACAGCAAACATCCTGCAAGGTGGCGCCTGGCGAGACTTCGGCAGATTTAATGTCGGGGCCACTGCGCCGGATCACCCGCCAAACGGCCAGAACCGGGAGGGAGCAGGTGTGCCCAGGTGCGAAATTGCCAATCATGCGAGTGGCCCTAACAGAACGCGGTTGATGCCCCGTTAAGCCTTATTCGCTTAGAGACTTGGCCATGACCCGCGTCCTCCATATCCTCGATCACTCGCTGCCGCTGCACAGCGGCTACACCTTTCGCACCCGCGCGATCCTCAAGGCGCAACAGGCGGCTGGCATCGAGCTCCGCGCGATTACCGGGCTGAGGCACTCGGCACAGGGCAGCGATCCCGAAGTGATCGATAGACTGACTTTCCATCGCACTCCCGGCGCGGCCAGTGGCCCGGTGGGCATACGCGAATGGCGCGAGATTGGTCAGCTGGCTTCGGCAATCGAAAAATTGTGCCAGGAATGGCGTCCCGACGTGCTCCACGCTCATTCGCCCGCCCTGTGCGGCGCGGCGGCGCTGCGCGCTGCGCGCAGGCTGGGCCTGCCGCTGGTTTATGAAATCCGCGCCTTCTGGGAAGACGCGGCAGTTGGCAACGGCGAGGGCCGTGCCGGTTCGGTCAAATATCTGCTCACCCGCACGCTCGAGAACCATATTGTCGCCGGGGCCCATCAGGTGGTTACTATCTGCCAGGGGCTGAAGGACGATCTCGTTTCGCGCGGCAATGATCCGGCGCGTATCGCGATCGCACCCAATGGGGTCGATCTCAGCCTGTTCGGCGAGCCATTGCCCCGCGATCGTGCCTTCGCTGCAGAACTGGGATTGGGTGACGGTCCAGTGATTGGCTTTATCGGCAGCTTCTATGACTATGAAGGCCTCGATGACCTGATCGCAGCCATGCCGATGCTGATCGATACCCATCCCGATGCACGCCTGTTGCTGGTCGGCGGAGGACCCCGCGAGCAGGCTCTCAGAGAGCAGGCGGCAGCTTCAAGCGCGGCGGCGGCAATCCATTTCGCCGGCCGCGTGCCGCATAGCGAAGTTGAGCGCTATTATGCGCTGTGTGAGATCATGGCCTATCCGCGCAAGGCCAGCCGCCTGACCGATCTGGTGACCCCGCTCAAGCCGCTCGAAGCCATGGCCCAGGGCAAGCTGGTTGCGGCATCCGATGTCGGCGGGCACCGCGAACTGATTGCTGACGGCATCACCGGAACGCTGTTCGCACCCGATGATCCGGTGGCCTGTGCTGTCGCTCTCGCCAATCTGCTCGATGCCCGGTCGGTCTGGGATGACCGCCGCGCTACTGCACGAATATACGTAGAAACCCGGCATGACTGGGCAGTCAACGTTCAGCGTTATCAAGACGTTTACCAAAAGCTGTTACCCGATGAACACTTCCGCAGTTCCGCGGGCATTGCGCAGAAGCAATGACTGCAAGGACCGGCAACGCAAAGTACGGGGTTACGATCTTGAGCACGCAAAACGGCACCAAGGTTCAAAGCAAGGTTCCAGTCAGCAGCCATCCGCTGTTTCCCGCAATTGTCGCGCTGTGGTTCGGCGCGCTGTTCGGTCTCGGCAGCCTTGCCGTCCGTGCATCGCTGATCGAATCGCTGGTCATTTCCAGCCATATCGACGTGCTCGTTCCCATGGCCGCTCCGCCGCTGGGCATGACCGCGAGAATCTTGCTGGCCCTGTTTATGGCAATGATCGGAATCGCTGCCGGTGCGGCCATTGCCCACTCAATAGTACTTGGTCAAAATAACCACCTATTCTCAATGATATGCCAAAACTTTGTAACCAGTTTGCAACTCTCAGTGCAATCTAATTTCAGTGCAAGTGACTGAATTTAGTCGATTTCATGCCGCATTTCGACATGGTTCGCGGCACGGTTTGCTTACGTCGTAAGTCGTTAGATCGGCTGAAGGCATCAATGCGCGCGCAGTGATTGCAATTTCCAATCTGCGCCAGAGATCAATCGAAACATAAATATCAGTATGTTAACTGATAAAAAGTCTTTCGAATGATCCATTGCCGCCGTTCTCACATTACCAATGCTGCCATATCACTGGTCAACCTTGTTGATCCGACACATTTCGTCACGGTGACATTGAAGCAGGCACGCAGCATTACGAGCGATGGTGGAACAGCGTCATGGTTGCGCGGCGATGATATCATTTATGAAAACGCATATGACGGCTTCATTCGAACGATATCGAAGAGCATGACATCCAATGGTGCATGGCGCCGATATAAACGCATCATCAGCAATGCCATGACGATTGAGGGTGGTCGAAATGGCGAACGGAACCATCTTCACATCGTGATGCGAAAGCCAGATCATGTGAGTGAAGACGAATTTCGGTCCAAGATCATGGATGCAGCGTTCGGCGCATCTTGGTTCATGCAGGGCGACCATGCGATCAATGTGCAGTTGCTCGGCGAACGTCCAGACCAGGTTTCGGCATCCATATATTCTATGAAAAAGGGATTGGATCGATTTTACATTGCCGGATGATCAGGATCGCCGCGACATCGCATTGATGACCGATCCACTATGACCAATGGCTACAGACAGAACAAAGGGCGGCAAAGCTGACTCTTGGTATTACTGTAGCTAAAATAGATACAATTTTACAGTATGTTATAATAATAGAAGCCACGAAAGATCATACAAAAACACAATGTATAGCGATCATTCAAAGCCACATATTATTAATTTCATTGAATTATTATTGGTTTTATAGTTGACATAAATTCAATTATTGTGTATAATCAGTATGTTGAGATGATAATAACATCAATATCATTTGATAAATACAACATCTAATCAATCAAACACGAAGTGTCAGAGCGAAGCGATGACGTATTGTGTCATGTAGGAATGTTGTAAAATGACATCAAGAACACCACTGAAACTGACA
>CANJCQ010000096.1 GCA_947473355.1 Sphingomonadaceae bacterium
CTCGATCTTCCTCGCTCCAGCGACGCCGCCGCTCCGGACCCGAAAACACCGTGATCTGACCCATCAACTGCTCCTAAGTGCGCTCATAAGAGCACGCTTAAGATCGATCACTCACCCGCCCGGCAAGGCGGGTCCCGCCGGAGGGTTACGACAGAACCAATCACCCTCGCTTATCTCCACGGCATGATCCCACGTATCACCGATAGTTTGATCCACGACGCGATCCAGACCGAGAATATGGTCCGCGCGGGGCGCGCTTACTGGCAGCAGGGCAGGGTGGGTGATCTGGAAATCGATAGCGAACTGAATGTGATCAGTGCCTATGTGAAGGGCAGCGCCAGGCAGCCCTATGAAGTGACGATGATCTTTGGCGAGGATAACCCTGACGCGCTGGTCGAAGCCGATTGTTCCTGCCCGGTGGGGTATGGCTGCAAGCATGGAGCGGCGGTCCTCTATGCGGCGATGGCGGAGCTTTCGCTGGGCGGGCACGTTCCTGCAATACAGTTGGCAGACTAGCCGAAGAGCGCTCCTGCTGCAAGACCGGCACCCCTGCCGCAGCCATTGCTTTTCTGGCTGTCCGAAGCACAGGCCAAGGCTCCGGTGCGCGCCCCGCTCGCGCCGGACATCGCCTATGTCTTCAGGCCACGCGCGCTGCATCCGATCAAGAAGGCAAAGGGCAAGCCTGCTTCGCCGCCCGCGGATATCATGCCCTCGGGGATCATTGTCAGCGTCTGGCACAAGCGCGAAAACCCTGACGGGCGCATGGTCTGGGTAGAGCCGTCGCGCTATGATCGCGCCGGGCTGGAGCAGAATTTGGGGCCGCTCGATGCCTGGCTGGTCAAGCGGCTCCAGCATTACGACGGCGATATGGGCGGCGGCGGATCGCCCAGGGGGATTGGCGGATCGGACTGGATCGAACGGGCCATCGCCACGGGCAAGGCTCGATGGGGGAGAGCCGATGGGCCGATGATGACGCCGGGCGATCCGGTGGACGCATCGTTTCGCTGGGTGGTTCAGCATGACGGGCAGCAGCGCCTGACGCTATCCGGCATCTTCGTCGGCGACTTGCTGCTCGCGCTTGCGCCGCCGCTTCTGGTTGATGGCGAAAGTGGTACCGTCAGCCGGATTGAAACCGGCGTTGAGCCAGAACTGGCGCAGCGCCTGCTCCAGCTGCCGCCAGTCCCGCCTCACGCCGTCGCTGCGCTCGCGTCGCAATGGGTGGCCATCGCTGGCGAAACGGTCCCGCCGCCCTCGTTGTCCGATCTGGTGGATCGGGGCCGCCTCACCCCGGTGCCCGTGCTGACCTTTCGCGAGGAAGGCATCGAAGTCTTTCTGCCGGAGCGCAGTCGCTATTATTCGGCGGGCACGATGAAAAGCCAGATGGCGATCGCGCGGGTCAGTTTTGATTATGAAGGCTATCCCGTCACCCACGCGACCGATGCGACGCTGATCATCCATGCAGTCGATGTCGGCATGGTGCAGTTTGTACGTGACACGGTGGCCGAGGCAAAGGCGTTTGCCCGGCTCGTCGAGATTGGTCTGAAGCCGATCGGGAGTTTTCGCGAGGCCAAATCCAAGGCGGCACAGGCATGGGATATGGCAGTGGCGATTGGCGCCACTCCGGTCCATTATGCCGACATATTGGAACACCATGTTCCCGAATTGCAGGCCGAGGGCTGGCGAATCGCCTATGCTCCGCGCTGGTCGCTTGCCTTTATCGATATCGAGTCCGGCAGCCTGTCGTTCGATGTCGCGCCCTCGGGGATTGACTGGTTCGACATTAGCCTGGGTGCGCGGATCGATGGCATGGCCGTGGATATCCTCCCCGCGCTGCGGCGGATGCTGGGGCAGCACGGCGCGACATTGCTTGAGTCTCCGGGGCTGACGATCTCGGTCGAGATCGCACCGGGAAAGCTGGCGCGATTGCCGATGGAAAAGGTCAGGCCGGTTCTGACACTGCTCCTCCAGTTCGCGCTACAGGATCGCTACGGCAATGAGCGGCTGCGGCTGCCCGCGCGGGATCTGGCGGCGCTGGCGGATCTGGAAAGCGGCACATCCGCGCATATTCCGTGGAGCGGGGCAGAACCGCTCCGCGCCCTGGCCCGTGCGCTGGCCCAGCTCGATCTCAAGCCGACTAAAACGCCGAAGAATTTCACTGCCTCGCTACGCCCCTATCAGCAGCAGGGTCTGGACTGGCTCCAGGCGCTCCACGGTGCAGGCTTTGGCGGGGTGCTTGCTGACGATATGGGACTGGGCAAGACTGTTCAGGCGCTGGCGCATATCACGACGCTCAAGGCAGCGAAGGCGCTCAAGGGACCGGTGCTGATTGTCTGCCCGACTTCGGTGCTGCCCAATTGGCAAGCGGAGCTGGCCAAGTTCGCGCCGAAACTCAGATGCCTGCTCTGGCACGGAGCCACCCGCAAAACGCTCGCTCCCAAAATCGGCAGCAATGACGTGATCCTGACGAGCTATCCGTTGCTCGTCCGCGATATTGAGACACTGAAAGGGCAAGACCTGAGCCTCGCCATCCTCGATGAAGCGCAGATGCTCAAGAATCCACGCACCGCAGGCTTCAAGGCGGCGAAGCAACTCGACGCAACGCAGACCATCGCGATGACCGGCACCCCGGTCGAGAATCAGCTGACCGACGCTTGGAGCCTGATGGAACTGGTGTCGCCGGGGCTGCTTAGCACACTCGATCAGTTCAACCGCAGTATCGCCAAGCCCATTGCGCGCGACAATGATGAAAGCGCCAAAGCACTACTGGCGCGGCGTTTGCGGCCCTTCATGCTCCGCCGCACCAAGGATCAGGTGGCCAGCGACTTGCCGCCCAAAACCGAAATCCCTGAATGGATCGATCTGGATAGCGGGCAGCACGCTCTCTATGAATCGATGCGCCTGCTGATGCAGAAAAAGGTCCGCGATGAGATTTCCAGGGTTGGGCTGATGCGGTCACACATCATCTTCCTCGATGCGCTGCTGAAGCTGCGCCAGATATGTTGCGATCCACGGCTGTTGGCGGGGCAGGGGGATCGGACCACCGGTTCCGCCAAGCTTTCGCGCCTGATGGAAATGCTCCCCGAACTCCTCGCCGAGGGGCGGCGGGTGATTTTGTTCAGCCAGTTCACCTCGATGCTCGATCTGATCAAGCCCGTGCTGGGTGAAGCGGGGATCACGTTCTCCGAAATTCGTGGGAATATCAAGGATCGCAAAACCCCCGTTGCCGCATTTCAGGCGGGCGAGGTGCCGCTCATTCTGGTGAGCCTGAAAGCCGGTGGCACCGGCCTCAACCTCACTGCTGCCGATACCGTTATCCTCTACGATCCGTGGTGGAACCCTGCCGTCGAGGCCCAGGCCATCGACCGTGCCCGCCGCATCGGCCAGACCAAGCCGGTGTTCGTTCACCGCCTGATCGCGCGCGGCACGATCGAAGAGAAAATCCTGTTGCTGCAGGACAAGAAGCGTACACTTGCTGCGACGCTTTGGGGCGAAGGGGAGGGGGCAGCTCCTGTCAAGCTGACCGAGGCAGATGTGCAATTCTTGCTGGGGTGATTTCAAAACGGTAGCTGTCGCAGTCATTTTTCATTGCAAATAATCTACCGTATAGATAATATACAAGGATGTTTGAACGACAAGCCCTGAAATCCGTCGAATATGGTCTGTCTCATCAGGCCGCCGTGGCTTTGCTTGGCCCACGGCAAGTGGGCAAGACGACGCTCGCTCATCACGTCGCTGAGGGCAAGAACGCGCTCTATCTCGATCTGGAAAATAGCAATGACCGAGCCAAATTAGCGGAGCCAAGCCTCTTTCTTGAAAGCCAAAGCGACCGCCTTGTCATCCTTGACGAGATTCACCGGGTGCCAAGCCTGTTCCCCGAACTGCGCGGGATCATCGATCAAGGCCGCCGTGAAGGCAAAAGAACCGGGCGCTTCCTCATCCTCGGATCGGCGTCTTATGATCTGCTCCACCAATCCGGGGAATCACTTGCGGGCCGCATCAATTATATCGAAATGGGGCCACTCACGCCGTTTGAGGTCGGCGGCGATCGCCAGACGCGCGAGCAACTCTGGCTTCGTGGCGGATTTCCCGGCAGCCTGCTTGCCGATGATGATCGCGAAAGCGTACGTTGGCGTCGTGATTTCATCCGCACCTATCTTGAGCGGGATGTTCCCTCGTTTGGCGTACGTTTTCCGGCAACCGCGCTGGAACGGCTCTGGATGATGCTCGCCCACCGTCAGGGGAGCATGCTCAACGCATCCGACATTGGCCGGGCGATGGAGCTCAGTACGCAGACGATAACGCGCTATATTGATCTTTTGTGCGATCTGATGCTGGTGCGGCGCTTGCCGCCCTACCATGCCAATATTGGCAAGCGGCTGGTCAAATCTCCCAAAGTCTATGTGCGCGATAGCGGGCTTGTCCATGCGTTGCTTGGCATCGAGACGCTCGACGCCCTGGCGGGCCATCCTGTGGTGGGGATGAGCTGGGAAGGCTTTGTTTTGGAAGCGTTGATCAGCCAGTTGCCTTGGGGGATTCGTCCATATTTCTTCCGAACGGCTGCGGGGGCGGAGGTTGATCTGGTTCTGGAGTTTTCAGACTTTTCGCTATGGCTGATCGAAGTCAAGCGCAGCCTGTCGGGCCGGATCGATCGGGGCTTCGTCCAAGCACGGGAAGACCTGAAGCCCACACGCAGCTTCGTCGTCCATGCCGGCGATGATCGCTATCCGATGCGTGACGGGGTTGAGGCTATTGATCTGAACGGTCTGGCGAAACTGTTCACCCAGAAGTGAGCACGCGCCAGAGGTCATTTGGATGTGCAAAACCCGCATGCCGTTTGGTATCGTTAGAAGCGCAGAAAACAGGCAAATTCTGAGCGTGGAGCGTATTTTGTGTTAGCGAGCTAACACAAAAATGGCCGATTCAGCGCAAAATGGCAAAATCGCTAACACGGATTCTAACACATCCACACAATTGAGATAAAATACACAATTATGTCAATAGTATAATATATCGGCCTGCCAACTCATAACCTGAAGGTCGTAGGTTCAAATCCTACCCCCGTAACCACAATTGAACCCCGCTTCGGCGGGGTTTTTTGTTGTCTGGTGCGGTCGTGCTTTTCGGTCAGCGCATCCGGTAACGCACCGGCAGATACTTGACTCCGCCGACGAAGCTGCCTTCGACAAATCTGGGCTCGCCATCGAGCTCGATGTGCTCAACCCTTTCCAGCAATTCGCGGAAGAAAGCGGTCAGCTCGAACCGCGCGAGATATTGGCCCAGGCAGACATGCGGGCCAGTGCCGAAGGCAAGGTGGCGGTTGGGTTTGCGGTCGATGCGGAACTTGAACGGATCGCCGAACACTGCCTCGTCGAAGCTCGCCGAAGGATAGCTCATCATCAGATAGTCGCCGGCCTTGACCTGCTTTCCGGCCACTTCGCAGTCCGTCACGGCAGTGCGGACGAAGTGCTTGACCGGGTTGGTCCAGCGCAGGATCTCCTCGACCGCCAGCGGCATCAGCGCCGGATCGGCGCGCAATCTGGCCATTTCCTGCGGGTTTTGCAGCAAGGCCAGCAAGCCGCCGGTCAGGCTGTAGCTGGTGGTATCATGGCCGGCCGTGGCGATGATGTTGAAATAGCCGAAGACGTCGCGCTCCGAGATATATTCGCCGTTCACCTTGGCATTGACCACGGTGCTCGACAGATCGTCTGTCGGGTTGGCCCGTCGATCGGAAATAATGGCCTGAAAATATTGATACATCTCCAGCATTGCGTTGCGCGCCCCACCTTCCGCGGCGCCGAATTCCGGATCCTGGCTGGAAAGCGTTTGCTGGGTCAGCCGCATCATCATCGGTTCATCTTCGGGCGGCACGCCGATCATGGACATGATCACGCGCAGCGGGAATGGCATGGCGATCTCGGCAAAATCGCAAGATCCGTTCTTCTCGGCCATGCGGCCAATGAATTCTCCTGCCAGCCTTTCGACATCGCCGAGTATGGCTTCGAGCCCCTTCGGAGTGAAATAGCTCTGGGTGATTTCGCGGTAGGCCAGGTGTTCATCGCCATCCATCAGGATGAGGTTACGCATGAAATCCTTGGTATCCTGCCCGCCCGCTGCCTCGCGCGCCTTGGCCTCATAGGCGAGCGGCAGCATGGCTTGCCGGGGTTCGTTGATGAACTGCTTTGCGTCGCGCTCGATGGCCATCAGGTCTGCATGGCGGGTGACCAGCCAGAACGGTGCATAGCCCTGTGCCTCAACATAAGGCATCGGATCGTCCTTGCGCAGCCGCGCGAGCAGTCCGTTCAGCTTGGCCGGATCGGTGAAAGTCCTCGGATCGGCGATAGCTTCGGGGGGCAGATCGATCTCAGACATTGCGTCGCCTCTTGGCTGTTGCTTGGGTTGCAAAGCTCGTCAATAAGACGAGGCTGAATTAATGCAACACGAGCGATTCAAATGAAGTTTGGGTCGCTGGGCCAGGAGTGAGACGATGAAAGCAGCCGTTCTGCGTGGGTTGAACCAGCGCATGGAAATCGAGGAGATTTCCGTCTCCAAGCCGCAGGGCCGCGAAGTGCTGGTACGGATGATGGCTGTCGGCGTATGCCATAGCGACCTGCATGTGATCACCGGCGATTCGCCGCACCCGCTGCCCGCCGTGCTCGGCCACGAGGCCGCTGGCATCGTCGAGCAGGTCGGTCCCGAAGTGCATAATGTGAAGCCCGGCGATCACGTTATCGTCTGCCTCACTTTCCATTGCGGACACTGCGAGCATTGCCTCGGTGGCCATACCCATCGTTGCTATACGCCGGAAGCAGCACGAGGCGCGGAAGAGCCGCCGCGGCTCTATCAGGGCAGCGAACGCTTCGAACCGTTCATGAAAATGGGCGCCTTTGCCGAGCAGATTTTGGTGCACGACAGTGGCGTCGTTCCGATCCGGCGCGATATGCCGTTTGATCGCGCTTGCCTGATTGGTTGCGGCGTGACGACGGGCTTTGGCGCGGTGGTCAACAAGGCGCAGGTCCGGCCAGGCGAGACGGTAGCAGTGATTGGCTGCGGCGGGGTTGGCCTTTCCGCGATCAACGCGGCAGCGGCGTCCGGGGCAGGGCGGATCATCGCAATCGACACAATTGCCTCCAAGCTGGAACTGGCAAAGACATTTGGCGCGACTGACGGGATTGACGCTTCCCAAGGCAGTGTCGTCAAGCAGATCAGGCAACTGACCGACGGGCGCGGGGTGGATCATGCGATCGAGTGCATCGGGGTCAAGCAGACCATCGAAGATGCCTTTGGCATGCTGGTCAAGGGCGGCATGGCGACAGTTGTCGGCATGGCGCGGTTCGACCTCAAGGTTGAGTTGCCGGCCATAGCCTTTCTCAATGAGCGGCGCATCCAGGGCTCGATGATGGGCGGCGTGCGCACAACCATCGACATACCGCGCTATGTCGATCTCTATATGAACGGCGGGCTCAAGCTTGACGAAATGATTTCCTGCCGCCGCCCCTTGAGCGAAGTCAACGAGGCCTTCGACGATATGAAGAAGGGCGGCCTGGCGCGCTCGGTGTTGTTGTTCGACGCCTGAGGACCTGCATATGCTGACCAAGGGCGACGAATATCCGATCCACCAGACGCCGGACCCGATTGCCTTTTCTGGCACCGACCGCAACTTCTATGATCGCTATTTTTTCAACGGTTATACCATTGATGGAGAAGTCTATTTCGCCGCGGCGCTGGGCGTCTATCCGCATCTGAACATCATCGATGCGGGCTTCGCGGTGCGGATCGGCGACGTGCAGTACAACCTCCACGCCTCGCGGCACCTGCATATGGAGCGGATGGATACCCAGGTCGGGCCAATTCGCATCGAGGTGATCGAACCGTTGCAAAAGCTGCGCGTGGTGGTCGAGGATAACGAGCATGGCATTTCGGCCGATCTCACCTTCACCGGGCGCCATTTCCCGATCGAGGAACCACGCACCACCCGGCGCAACGGCCCGCGCATCGTCCAGGACATCACCCGGATGACTCAACTGGGCCACTGGACCGGTTGGATCAAAGCGGGCGGGAGCGAAGTGACACTGGTGGGCAAGAGCACCAAGGGCACCCGCGACCGCAGCTGGGGCGTGCGCCATGTCGGCATGCGCGATCCGCAGGTTCCGGTGACCCAAGCCGAATTCCAGGTCTGGTGGTTCTGGGTCCCGGCGCATTTCTCGGACCGAGTGCTGCACTTTTTCGTCAACGAGGATGGCGACGGCAAGGTGTGGAACCTTGGCTGCACTATCGTGCACGATAACGGCGCGGTGCAGCATCTGCGCGATGCGAGGCTGGAGATCGAATTCGAGCCAGGCACACGCTTTCCGGCCAAGGGCATTGTCACCGCGCGCGATGACGCGGGCGGGGCCTATCGCATTGAAATTGCAGCGGGGCCGCGCTTCTATTTGTCTGGTATCGGCTACATGAACCCCGATTGGGCGCACGGGCTCAACAAGGGGCCGCTCGCACTGGGCTATGACGAGATCGCCAGCACTGCCGCCGCGCCGCATGCCTCGCGCCACGAACACCCGCAGGCCTTTTCGCGGCTCGTCATAACCTTGCCCGATGGGCGGGTGATGGATGGGGTTGGCTCCTTCGAATCCATCGTGCTCGGCCGCCATGCGCCTTCCGGGCTGACCAGCATGTTCGATGTGCCGTGAGCGAGATGGAACCGCGCATTGCCAAGTATCTGGCCCACCGCATGCCTGGGGCGAGCCAGATTGCGGTTGACGAACTGGCGCAGATCTATGGCGGCTCCAGCCAGCAGACCTATCGCCTGAGCGCACGCTGGACGGAGTATGGCGAGGAGATCGAGCGCCGCCTGATCCTGCGTCGCGACGCGCCGGCCGGGCTGGTGGTCGCCGAGCGCGATCTCGAGTTCAATGTTTACAAGGCGCTGGAAGGGCAGGGCATAGCCATCCCGCGTGTCTATTTCCTCGAGCTTGATGCCCAGTGGCTCGACCGGCCATTTTTCATCATGGACCTGTGCCCCGGCAAGCCCGGTAATCCGTTCAGCGCGGATGATCCCTATGATGGCCACAGCGAGGCGATTGCCCGCGAGTTCTGGTCGATCCTCGGGCGGCTGGCGGCGATTGACCACAAGGCTGTCGGTCTGGAGAGCCTGCGCAACGGAACGGCAAACCGCCTCTTCTGGTCGCTCGAACTGGACCGCTGGGAAGCGCTCCTGAGCGAGCAGGAAGCAGTTATCGAGCCAAGCATTCGCGGCGCGCTGCGCTGGCTGCGCCGCAATCCGCCGCCCGAGCCCGCCAAGCCCGCGATTGTCCACGGCGACTATCGCTCGGGCAATTTCCTGTTCACGCCGGACGGCAGGATCAGCGCCATTCTCGACTGGGAAATGTGCCATGTCGGCGATCCAATCGAAGACATTGTCTGGGCCACCGATCCGTTCTGGCCGATCACCCGGCATCTGCCGCTGGAAGAGGGGCTGGCGTGCTGGGAAGCGGCGAGCGGGATAGCGCTGGACCGTGCGGCACTCGACTGGTGGCGGCTGTTCGCGGCGGTCAAGGCCTCGGTCATCTGGAACACGGCGGAGGCGAGCTTCATTTCCGGGCAGACCAGCGACATGACGATAGCATTGTCGGGCATTCGCGCCGGGCATTTCCACCGAAAGCTGGTGCTGAAGCTGATGCGCGAGAAGGGGGCGATGGGATGAATTTCAATATTCCGTGCGCCGTGAAGGGCGTTGGCGCATTGCTGCGCGACCGGATCCTGCCCGAGATCGGCGATAATTACGCCGCCAACATGGCGCGGATGGCGACCTCGGTGCTCAACATTTCAGCCAACTGGGCTGACAATGCGGCAGCGCTGCGGGTGGCGGAGAATGCGGCGATCCGGGCCTTGCTGGGCGAGGCGGCGGGGTTGGCCCAAGGCGATCTGTCGGACAGGCTGGCCGAGGCGGCGAAGTCTGCCGATCCGGGGCTGCGGGTCAGCGAACTCGATGCCGAGAGCCACCGGTTGCGGCTGTTGCTGGTCGAGTCGCAGGCCGTGCTTGAGCTTCGGGATGATGCAGCGGCACGCGAAATGGATCAGCGGATATGGCGGTTGCTGGAAGAGATCGAGATGAGCCGCGCGCCGGTGGAATGAGCTAATTTCTCACCAAACACCGCTTGCCCTGAGCTTGTCGAAGGGCCGTTCTTTTTCCTTCGGTTGACGCTCGGGGCGAAGAACAAGGGCGGCCCTTCGACAAGCTCAGGGCGAACGGGCCTGGTTGGGAAGTCTCTAATTCGCGGATTACGCTTCCGGCCAATACCTTGCCTTGAGCTCCTTCTTGTAGAGCTTCCCCGTCTCCGCGCGTGGCAGCGCCTGTTCGAAATCGACTGACCTCGGGCACTTCACATCGGCCAGCCGCTCGCGGCACCAGGCGATCAGTTCGGCGCCAAGCGCATCGCCTGCATCCTCCCAGAGCACCGGCTGGACCACGGCTTTCACTTCCTCGCCGAAGAGGGCATTTGGCACGCCGAACACGGCGACATCGGCGACCTTGGGGTGGGTCACAAGCAGGTTTTCGACTTCCTGCGGATAGATGTTAACGCCGCCCGCTATGATCATGAAATGCTTGCGGTCTGACAGGAACAGATAGCCTTCCTCGTCGACCCTCCCGACATCGCCCATGGTGGACCAGTCGGGGTGCAGCGGGTTGTGCGCGGAGGCGGTCTTGTCGGGGCTCTTGTGATAGGCGAAGCCCTGGCCACCGCTGAAATAGACCGTGCCGGTCTCGCCGACAGGCAGTTCATTACCATCGTCGTCACATATGTGGATTTTTCCCGCGATATTGCGCCCGACCGTGCCGGGGCGCTCCAACCATTCCTTGCTGCTGACGGTGACGAAGCCGCTGCCTTCGGTGCCCGAATAGTATTCTTCGATCACCGGGCCAAGCCAGTCGATCATCGCCTGCTTGACCGGAACGGGGCAGGGCGCCGCCGCGTGGATCATCGCCAGGATTGACGAAAGATCATATTTCCCGCGCAGTTCCTCGGGCAATTTGAGCAGCCGCACGAACATGGTCGGCACGACTTGGGTAAGCGTTACCTTGTAGCGCTCGATCAGCGCCAGATAGGCCTCGGGCTCGAATTTCTCCATCACCACCACAGTGCCGCCGAGCGACTGGGTGGCGGTGGTGAAGCCCATCGGCGCGGCGTGATAAAGCGGGGCGGGAGATAGATAGATCGTCTCCGGCCCGAACGGATAGAGCTTGCCGAACAGCAGCGCCCCGCCGAGTGGCTGGATCGGTTCGCTGCCGGAAACCGGTTGCATGTTGCGCACGCCCTTGGGCCGCCCGGTGGTGCCCGATGAATAGGCCATGCGCGCGCCATTGGCCTCGTCGGCGATCGGCGTTTCGGGCTGCCGGGCGCAAAGCTCGCTCCAGCTTTGCAGGCCAGCGATCTTGCCAATGGCGATGGTCTTTTCGAGACCCGGAATGGCGCTCTGCGTGGCGGCCAATTCAAGCGCGGTGTCAGTCAGATAGTCCGAAATCAGCAGCAGTTTGGCGCCGCTGTCCTCGACGATATAGGCAATTTCGTCCGCCTTCAGCCGCGTCGACATTGGCACCAGGGTTATGCCGGAGCGCTGGGTTGCCCAGAACAGGTCAAAGAATTCGGGGCGGTTGTCGCAGGCCATCGCAATCGTGTCGCCGGTCGCCACGCCCAGTGCGCGCAAGGCGTGTGCGCCGCAATTGGCGCGCGCTTCGAGCTCGGCATAGGTGACTGTTTCGCCTGATTCCGCCATGATCAGGGCGAGGGCGTCTGGCTGGGAAGCGGCGTGAATTCGCGGGTGCATGGGGTCCAGTGTTCCAGTCTTGTCACACCACCCGTTCGTGTCGAGCGAAGTCGAGACACTTGCGTGCGGTGTCTC
>CANJCQ010000097.1 GCA_947473355.1 Sphingomonadaceae bacterium
ATCTCGAGCGCCTGTTCGGCGACGACTTCCTTCAGCGCCGTGGACTCGCGGCGCAGGCCCTTGACCTCGTCAGTGGTCGCAGCGCGGGCAGTGTCGCCCGCCAAACGGCGCTTGCCAGCCTCGAGAAACTCCTTCGACCAGACGTAATACAAGCTCTGGGCAATGCCCTCGCGGCGGCACAGCTCGGCAATGCTGTCCGCACCGCGCAGGCCGTCGAGCACGATCCTGATCTTGTCCTCGGCGGAATAATGCTTGCGCGTCGCGCGGCGAATGTCCTGCACCACCCGTTCACCGGGAGATTTTTGGGCAGAGTGTTTTGGTCTCATCTTCGTTCCTTCGTCACTACGATGAGACCAAAACACTCCTCTGCTCAATGCCGCATATCTGTCTCATAGGTGCTGACGGGGAACAATCATGGGCGCGACGCATGGCCGCGCGGCGGCGGGCTTTGCGCCGATTGCGATCGGCCTGGGGCTGACGCTGATCCACCTGATTTCAATCCCCATCACCAATACCTCAGTCAATCCGGCGCGCAGCACCGGACCGGCGCTGGTCGAGGGCGGGATTGCGCTGCACCAGTTGTGGCTGTTCTGGCTCGCGCCGCTGATCGGCGGGGCTGGCGGCGGCTGGCTCTATCGCCAGCTGATTGCCAGGAACGAAGTCTGAATCAATCCTCCCCGAGCAAGCTCGGGGAGGATTTGCACTGCGGCATTTCCGCCGCAGTGCTGCACAATTCGCCCGTTGCAATGCGCAGGGGGCTTGTAACAAATAAAACAGCACCTCCATTGTAGTATGCGATTCGCCAAGGCAGGCGGAGATGTGACATGCTATGGAGCCGCATTATGGACATGCCCCGGGAAAGCTCGCCTTTGATGGCCGCCAAGCCCGTGCGCCGACGCGGCGCGCTTGAGCTGGTCATGGCCTCGCGGCTGGGCAAGCTGCTCGAACGTATCGGCGTGGCGCCGCGCCCGGCCAGCAGCGACGGGCTGCTCGATCTGGCAGGCGCATTGCTGTCGCTGCGCGGCAAGGCCTCGGGTCCTTCGCTCGCCTCCGCATTCTTCGACCTCTACGATGCCAGCGACATTGCCGCGCGGCAGGCCTTCCTTGCCAAGCTGCATGCGCTCTATCCGCGCGATGCCGCGGCGATTGATCTCGCCATCGCCCGCTGGAAGGAAACGCGCGACGAAAGCGCGGCGCAGGCGCTCAACGATGCCAGCGAATCGCCCTGCCTCAAGCTGATCAACATGCTCAACCTGGCGCCGAACGGCACCCGGCGCCTGCTGGCCATGCGCAGCGACCTGCTGGCTGCGCCGCGCGGTGCCTCCGGGCTGAAAGCGCTCGACGCCGAGTTCCAGGATGCCTTCGAGGCCTGGTTCAATGCCGGTTTCCTCGAAATGCGCCGGATCGGCTGGGATAGCCCGGCGGCAGTCCTGGAAAAGATCATCCAGTACGAAGCAGTCCATTCGATTGCCGGCTGGGACGATCTGCGCAGCAGGACCGAGCCGATCGATCGGCGCTGCTATGGCTTCTTCCATCCGCAGATGCCCGATGAGCCGCTGATCTTCGTGGAAGTGGCGCTGACCGGTTCGCTGCCTGGCGCGATCGGCGAAATACTCTCGGAAAAGCGAATCTCGATAGATCCGCGCCGCGCCAGCCATGCGATCTTCTATTCGATCTCGAATTGTCAGGAAGGGCTGCGCGGCATTCCCTTCGGCAATTTCCTGATCAAGCGGGTCGTCGGCCTGCTCAAGGAAGAACTGCCCCAGCTCAAGACTTTCGCAACGCTTTCGCCGTTGCCAGGCTTTGCAGCCTGGCTGAAGGCTGAGCTGGGCGACGGCGCGAAAGTGCCGCCAGACAGCAAGCTGCGGGCATTGGCTGCGCAGTATCTGGTCGTCGCGCGTTCGGCCAAGGGCGCGGTGATCGATTCTGTGGCGCGCTTCCATCTTGGCAACGGCGCGAGGTTGGAGGCCGTCCACAGCGGCGCTGACAAGTCTGCCAATGGTCAGCGCCAGTCGCACGGGGTGATGGTCAATTATGTCTATGATCTGCAGGAGATCGAGGCCAACCACTTCCAGCTGGCCGAACTGGGTCTGGTGGCTGCATCCAAGCCAGTGCTGACTCTGGCCGGGATCGAGCCGAAGAAGGATGCCCCGAAGAGCCTTGGCAGGGCGGGCAAGCAGCCCGCCTGATCTCCCGGCTTCAATGCCCCGGGAAGGCGACCAGCGAATCCACCTTTAAATCGGCTGCGCGCAGACGATCTGCCCCGCCCAGATCAGGCAGGTCGATCACGAACAGCGCCTGTTCAACCACGGCACCAGCCTGACGCAATAGCTGCGCTGCAGCTAGCGCCGTTCCGCCGGTGGCGATCAGGTCGTCGATCAGCACCACCTTTTGCCCTGCCGCAATCGCGCCGGGATCGACTTCGAGTGTGTCAGTGCCATATTCGAGCGCATAATCGAGCGCGAGCACCGGCACCGGCAACTTGCCCGGCTTGCGCACCGGCACGAAGCCCAGCCCCAGTTGTGCTGCAACGCTGGCGCCAAAGATGAAGCCCCGCGCCTCGATACCGGCGATTGCCTCAGCCCCTGCCGCGCGCGCATGTTCGGCCAGCATGGCCACCGAAGCGGCAAGGCCCGGGCCGTTGCCAATCAGTGTCGTGATGTCGCGAAACAGGATGCCGGGCTTGGGAAAGTCGGGCACGTCGCGGATCAAGGCTTTGAGGTCATCGGGGGTCATCGTGTGTTCCTCATACCAAACACCCCTCGCATCGCGGGATGCAAGGGGTGCAGGATCATCAAAAAAGGCCGAAGCTCAGTGCTTCTTGTCGGCCCAGATGTTGCGGTAGGACAGATAGGCCAGGATCGTGGCGAACAGCAGGAAGAGGACCACTGGCCAGCCGGTCTGGTGCCGCTTGGCGAGCTCGGGCTCGGCCGTCCATACGAGGAATGCCGAAACATCCTTGGACATCTGGCCAACGGTGGCCTTTGTGCCGTCGCCGTAGGTCACCTGACCGTCGCTGGACAGCGGCGGCGGCATGGCAATGTTGAGGTTGGCGAAATAGGGGTTGAAGTGCAGCCCTTCCGGGGTCTTCAGGTCGGGGAACTTCTTGAGCAGTTCATCGCCCTTTTCGTTCTTGAAACCGGCCTGTTCGGCATAGCCGGTCAGCAGCGAATAGACATAGCTCGCGCCGCCGTGCCGTGCCTTGGTGATCAGCGAGAGATCGGGCGGCGAGCCCTGGCCGCCATAGACCACCGGCGGGAAGTTATCTTTCGCAAGGCCCGCATGGCTCTTCACTTCTCCGGTATGAGGATCATAGACCGGGATCTGCGCCTTGGCGGCAATCGCCTTCACTTCGTCGTCGTTATAGCCAAGCTGCTTGAGGTCGCGATAGGCGACCAGCTTCAGCGAATGGCAGGCGGCGCAGACTTCCTGATAGACCTGGAAGCCGCGCTGCAATTGCTGGCGATCAAAATTGCCGAATGGACCGTCGCTGGCCAGCGCCAGTTCTTTCGGATGCTTGTGGAACAGTTCCTCGGCGCTTGCCGCGGCAGGATCTGTGATCTGGTTATAGGCGCCGTTACCGAACGACCAGAGCAGCGCGACTGTGAAGAACAGCCCGACGAGGATGGAGAAGATGCGGATCATGGCTTTCGTCTTTCCGTCTCGCTGGAGTTAGGCTGCCGCGCCGAGCGCTGCATTGCCGTCATGACCGAGCACGGACTCGGTGATCGAGAAAGGCAGCGGATCGGGCCGTTCGATCGAGGAGATGATCGGCAGGATGATGAGGAAGTGGGCGAAGTAATAGAAGGATCCGATCTGGCTGAGCATCAGGTAGGGCTCGGCCGCGTGGCTGCCGCCGCAATAGCCCAGCAACAGGACACTGGGGATCAGGCCGAACCAGAAGAACTTCCTGAACAGCGGCCGATAGTTGCCCGAGCGCACCGGCGACTTGTCAAGCCAGGGCAGGAAGAACCACACCAGGATCGAGCCGAACATGGCGAGCACGCCCATCAGCTTGGCCGGGATGAAGAAGAAGTCGAAAGTGAAGCTGCGCAGGATCGCGTAGAACGGCCAGAAATACCATTCGGGCACGATCAGCGCCGGAGTGCTCATCGAATTGGCCGGAATATAATTATCCGGGTGGCCGAGCATGTTGGGCGCGAAAAACACCACCGCGCAATAGATCATCAGGAAGGCGAGCGCAGCCCAGCCGTCCTTGGCGATGAAATAGGGGAAGAAGGGAAGGGTATCGCTCTCGGTTTTCACCTCAACCCCGGTCGGGTTGGTCGAACCGGGAATATGCAGCGCCCAGATATGCAGCACGACCACCGCAACGATGACGAAGGGCAGCAGATAGTGCAGCGAGAAAAAGCGGTTGAGCGCGGCGTTATCAGGCGCAAAGCCGCCGAGCAGCCACTGCTGAATCGGCTCGCCAACCAGCGGAATTGCGCCGAACAGCCCGGTGATCACCTTGGCGCCCCAGAAGCTCATCTGGCCCCACGGCAGGACATAGCCCATGAAAGCGGTTGCCATCATCAGCAGGAAGATCGCAACGCCCAGCAGCCAGACCATCTCGCGCGGCGGCTTGTAGGAGCCGAAGTAAAACCCGCGGAAAATGTGGATATAGATCACCACGAAGAAGGCCGAGGCGCCGTTGCCATGGGCATAGCGCATCAGCCAGCCCCAGTTGACGTCACGCATGATGTGTTCGACCGAATCGAAAGCGATCCCGGCGTTGGCGGCATAATGCATCGCCAGCACGATCCCGGTGACAATCTGCAAACCAAGACAGATCAGCGCGAGAAAGCCGAAGTTCCACCAATAGTTGATATTGCGCGGCACCGGATAGCCGGCGCCAACTGCGTTATAGACGAAGCGCGGCAGCGGCAGACGACTGTCCATCCACTGCATGAAGGGGTGGCTTGGCTTGTATTCGTTGGCCCAGGGGAAGCTCATGATAGTCGACCTCAACCGATCTTGACGACAGTGTCGGAATTGAAAACGTATTCCGGAACCTCAAGGTTCTTCGGCGCAGGGCCTTTGCGGATACGTGCGGCGGTATCGTAAACCGATCCATGGCAAGGGCAGAAATAGCCGCCGAACTCGCCTTTGACCTCACCTTCGCCCGCGCCCAGCGGCACGCAGCCGAGATGGGTGCACACGCCCATGGTGATCAGCCAGTTGGCTTTGCCTTCCTTGGTGCGCTGCTCAAGCGTCTGCGGATCACGCAGGCTCGAGACATCGACCTTGCCCGCCGCGGCAACTTCAGCTGCGGTCAGGTTGCGAATAAACAGCGGCTGCTTGCGATACATTGCCTTGATCGCCTGCCCGGGCTTGATCGCGGAAATATCGACCTCGGTCGAGCTTTCCGCCAGCACGTCGGCCGACGGGGCCATCTGGCTGATCAGCGGAACCAGCGTGGCGAGACCGCCGACGCCAGCGGCGGCAACGGCCGCAATGTTGATGAAATCGCGGCGCCGCACGCCTTCCCCGGTTTCGGTGGCCCCAGCTTGGTTGACTGGAGCCCCATCCGGAGTGGCTAAACCCGCATCTTGTGCCATGGTCGATCTTGCCTTGCTCTAGTAGCCCGCGACCAGAAACTGGAGCGGGGCGGACCCTGAAATTGCCGGGCCCTGAAATTGATTGCCCCTAAGGACCCCCTCAGCGGACCCCCTTAGCACCCGCGCCGTTCCACAAGACAAGCCTATGACCGGAACAGGTTTGGCGCGCTGATAGACGCGAAAGCAGGACCTGCCAACCGTGTTTTTGGCCTTTTTCAACCACGAAGAAAATGGCGCTCAATTAACGCCGATCAGCGAAATCTGACGACCATATGCTGGCTCGCCCGCCACAGTCGCGCGGCGATAGGAATAGAAGCGATCAGGCGCGCAGAGCGTGTCGAGACCGAGGCATTCGACCTGGCCGATTCCCGCCGCAATCAGACGGCTGGCGACATAGTGTTCAAGATCAAAATGCCAGTGGCCTGCGCGGCCCGCCGCGAAAAACCGCGCATTTGCGGCATCCGCATCGGCAAAACGGGCGGCGAACTGGTCATCGACTTCATAGCTCGCCTGGGCAATGCAGGGGCCCACGGCTGCCGCAATATGTGCCCGCCGCGCCCCGAGCGCTTCCATTGCAGCGATGCAGTTATCGGTGACCCCTCCGATCGCGCCCTTCCAGCCGGCGTGGGCTGCACCGATTACTCCAGCTTCGGAATCGGCCAGCAGCACCGGCGCACAATCAGCGGTCACGATGCCGAGAAGAATGCCGCGACGGTTGGTGACCAATGCGTCACCTTCGGGCCGCTTGTTGTCCGCCCAAGGCTCGTCAACCGCGACGCAGTCCGGTGAATGCACCTGGTAGACGCCAACCAGCGCGGCCCCGGGCAGGACCGCCGCCGCAGCGCGGGCGCGGTTTTCAGCGACATCCGCCTCATCGTCTCCCGAGCCGAGACCGGCATTCAGCCCCGCCACCAGCCCGGTGGAAATGCCGCCGCGCCGTCCGAGGAAGCCATGCGGAACACTCCCGAGCGCCGCAGCGCGGATGACTTCGACTGGTTCAGTCAAGGCTCTTGGTCACTTGCTCGCGGGTATCGCGCGACAGCGCCGGGGAGGCCGCGATCCGCTGCAGCTCGGCCTTCATCATGGCCGAACGCCCCGGCTCGATCCTGCGCCAGCGCCCGAGCGAGGCGACAAATCGCGAAGCCGTCTGCGCATTGGTCGGGTCGAGCGCGAGAATCAGGTCGGCGATCATCCGGTAGCCCTCGCCGCTCGCCGCATGGAACGCCGCCGGATTGACTGCCGCCGACATATAGAGCGCGCGGACCCGGTTGGGATTGGTCAGGGTGAAATCGGGATGGAGTGCCAGTTCCTTGACGTGCGCAAGAACCTGCGGATGCAGCGAGCCCGCCTGCAGCGAGAACCATTTGTCCACGACCAGCGCATTGCCGGCATAGCGATCATGGAAATCCGCCAGCAAGGTAGCGCGCTCGGGCGTGTCCAGCCCGCACAGCACCATCAATGCGCCCTGCCGGTCGGTCATGTTATCGGAGCTGCGATACTGCGCGGCAGCGCGCAAGGCGGCTGCGGCAGGCACTCCAGCGGCGAGATAGACCAGCGCCTGGGTCTTGATCTTGCGCGCGCCGCGGGCAGCCGCGTCAAGGCTGTAAGGCAAAGCCGAAACGCGATCATGCATGGCGGTAAGCGCTGCTTCCAGCTCCCGCCCCAGCCATGCCTTGAGCGCCTCGCGCTCGTCATGGATCGCGCCCGGATCGGCGGCGAGGAACTGTTCGGCGAGGAATGCTTCCGACGGCAGGATCAGCAATTCACCGCGCATCGAATCGTCGAGCGCCGCATCGGCAATGATTGCAGCAAACGAATCGCCGATCGCCTTGCGGCCGGCCTCTCTGTCCCTATCGGCCAATCCGCCGCCAACCGCTGCAACCAGATGCTGCGTCACCAGACTCTGCAGCGCCTCATAGCGGGCAAAGGCATCGTCATCATGCTCGGCAAGGAACACCAGATCGGCCACGCTCATCTCTGCATCGACCACCACGGGCGCCGAAAAATCGCGGTTGATCGAGAGCACCGGGCGCTGGGCAAAGCCCGGCCAGGTCAGTTCCTGGCTGGCCTCTGTCATGATGACCAGTTCTTCGCCGTGATGCTTGCCAGTGGCCCTGTCGAACAGCGCCAGCTTGAGCGGGATCGGCACCGGCTGCTTTACCGGCTGACCCGGCGTCGGCGGCACACTCTGCTCGAGCCGCAACTTCGCCACATCGCCCTGATGGCTCAGCCGCGCCTTGACCGAGGGGGTTCCGGCCTGGCTATACCACAGGCGGAACTGAGCGAGATCCAGCCCCGCGCCGTCCTCGATCGCCTGGACAAATTGCTCGCAGGTCGCAGCATGGCCATCGTGGCGGGTGAAATAGAGATCGGTGCCCGCCCGGAAGCGCTCGGGGCCCGCCATGGTGCGCATCATCCGGATCACTTCGGCGCCCTTGTTATAGACCGTCGCCGTATAGAAATTCGAGATTTCCTGAAACGAATCGGGCCGGATCGGGTGCGCCAGCGGCCCCGAATCCTCGGGGAACTGCGAGCCGCGCAGCACCCACACATCGCCGATCCGCTTGACCGCCTCGCTGCCCATGTCCTCGCTGAACAACTGGTCGCGCAGCACCGTGAAGCCTTCCTTGAGGCTGAGCTGGAACCAGTCGCGGCAGGTCACCCGGTTGCCCGACCAGTTGTGGAAATATTCGTGCGCGATCACGCTTTCGATGCCGTCGTAATCGCTGTCGGTCGCGGTCTCCGGGTCAGCCAGCACATAGCGCGTGTTGAACACGTTGAGGCTCTTGTTCTCCATCGCCCCCATGTTGAAATCGGAGACCGCGACGATGTTGAACTGATCGAGATCATATTCGCGCCCGAACACCTCTTCGTCCCACTTCATCGAAGCGATCAGCGAATCCATCGCATGCCCGGTGCGCGGTTCGTCGCCGGAGCGCACCCAGATCGCGAGATCGACCTTGCGGCCGCCACAAGTTGTGAAGCTGGAGCGATTGGCCACCAGCTGCCCCGCGACCAGCGCAAACAGATAGCTCGGCTTGGGCCAGGGATCGTGCCATTCGGCCCAGTGCGTGCCGTCTGCTGCCTCTCCCTTGGCCTCGCAATTGCCGTTCGACAGCAGCACCGGGAACAGCGCCTTGTCCCCCGCCATTCGCACTCGGTAGGTCGAGAGCACATCGGGCCGGTCGGGGAAGAACGTGATCCGCCGGAACCCTTCGGCCTCGCACTGGGTGCACAGCATGCCGCCCGAGGCATAGAGGCCCATCAGTTGCGAATTGGCCTGAGGCTGGATTGAAGTTTCGATAGCGATTTTATGCGCGTCGCCGGGTAGATCGATCAGCAGATCGTGCCCGTCCATCCGCCAGTCATTGACCGACTTACCGTCAACCGTGACTGACAGAGCGGCGATCCCGTCGCCGTTGAGCCGCAAGGTCTGAGCGCCGCTACCCTCAGGATTGCGGCGGACCTGAAGGGTCGCAGCGACGCGGGTTGCATCGACACCCAATGCGAAATCAAGCGCAACTTCGGGCACCAGCCAGTCTGGCGGG
Source organism: Sphingomonadaceae bacterium (assembly GCA_947473355.1). Taxonomy (GTDB): domain Bacteria; phylum Pseudomonadota; class Alphaproteobacteria; order Sphingomonadales; family Sphingomonadaceae; genus Novosphingobium. The sequence continues at coordinate 9,110 of CANJCQ010000097.1, forward strand.
CGATAGTCTTCGTGGCGGATGGTAACGGGGGGCGGGGCGACTTCAGGGGTGCTGGCAATGTCCATACCTTTCCTTAGACCCTGACCGCTCGCTCGTCATCCCCGCGAAAGCGGGGACCCATCTCCAAACTTTTGGATTGGCGCAAACCGAATGGCTAAGGTGTTGGGTTCCCGCTTTCGCGGGAATGACGAGGTGTTATGTAGGGGATGTGAAACGCATGTTCATCTTCGGCCTCGGCTACACCGCCAGCCGCGTGGCTGATGCCCTGCGCCCGCACAGTTGGGAGGTGATCGCCACGGGCCGCGATGGCGCGTTATCCTTCGACGATACCGGCAATGTTCGTCTGGCCCTTGAAGGCAGCAGTCATGTCCTATCGTCAGTCCCGCCGGGCGGTGAAGGGGTGGAACCAGTGCTCGAAACCTATCGCGATGCACTGAAAGGCAAATGGCTCGGCTACCTCTCCTCGACCGGCGTCTATGGCGACACCGGCGGCGCATGGGTCGACGAATCGGCCCCAACTGGCACAGGCCGCCGCACCGCCCGCGCCGAAGCCGATGCCGCGTGGCTGGCACTGGGCGCAAGAGTGTTCCGCCTGCCCGGCATTTATGGGCCGGGCCGCAGTGCGTTGGACAGGGTGCGGGAGGGGAAAGCACACCGGATCGACTTGCCCGATCAGGTGTTCAGCCGGGTGCATGTCGATGATATTGTCAGCGGGGTGCTGGCAGCACTTGGCCTGCAAAATCCTCCCCCATCGGGGGAGGGGGACCTTCCGCAGGATGGTGGAGGGGGTTTGCGGCAGAGCGGGGGCTTGCCCCCCGCCGCGCCCCCTCCGTCAGGCCTTTGGCCTGCCACCTCCCCCGAGGGGGGAGGATTTCATGAAGCCCCACCCGGCGCCTACAACCTCGCCGACGACCAGCCCTGCCACCAGAACAAGGTGATCGAAGAGGCCTGCCGCCTGCTCGGCCTCCCCCCGCCGCCGCTGTTGACGCTGGAGCAAGCAGGCCTCTCGCCGATGGCGCGGGGCTTTTATGCCGAAAACCGCAGGGTGGCCTCTGGCAAGGCGAAGCGGGTGCTGGGGTGGCGGCCGAAGTACGCGACCTATCGCGAGGGGCTGCGGGGGTTGGTGGGGGACTTATAGCCCCCCAATCGCCCGCGCCAGCTTCCCCACATGCGCCGGATCGCTGTTCCACGCCGTAACAATCCGCGCCGCGTCATCGCCCCAGTCGTAGAAGCCGAAGCCTTGCGCACGCAGGCCTGCGCGCTCCTGCGGCGAAAGCTTGAGGAAAATCTCGTTGGCCTCGACCGCATGCAGCAACCGGTCCCCCGCCGCCCCGGCGATCTCCTGCGCTGCGGCATTGGCCGCCCGTGCATTATCCAGCCACAGGTCCCCTTCTACCAGCGCCAGCAGCTGCGCCGCCATATAGCGGCCCTTGCTCTGCAGATGCCCGGCACGCTTGCGGCGTACCTTCACCAGATCGGCCAGTGCCGGTTCGAACAGCACCAGCGCCTCGGCCCCCATTCCGCCGTTCTTGACGCAGCCGAACACCAGCGTGCTGGCCCCGGCCTCGCAGCTGAGCGCAGCAGGCGAACAGTGCCGGAAGGCGACGGCATTGGCAAAGCGCGCGCCGTCGATGTGCAGCTTGAGCCCGCGCTCTTTTGCGAATGCGCCCAGCGCAGACATCTCGTCTGGCGCGTAAGACAGGCCATATTCGCTGGCCTGGGTGAGCGAGATCGCTTGCGGGTGAATATAATGCACACCCTGTTCGATCGGATCGATCACTGCGGCGATGCTCTCGGGCGTCAGCTTCGCGCCATCGCCTTCCGCCAGGATCAGCTTGGCGCCGTGGGTATAGAAGGCGGGGGCCCCCGCCTCGCTCGTCTCGATATGCGCCTCGCGGTGGCAGACCACTGCGCCATGCGGCTCCACCAGTGCGGCGAGCGCAAGGCCGTTGGCTGCCGTCCCGCTTGAGACCCACAGCGCGGCGCAGGGCTGGCCGAACAGCGCGGAGAAGGCCTCGTCCATGCGGCGGCTGATCCGATCGCCATCATAGGGCGAATCGGCCTCGTCAGCTGAGTGCATCGCTCGCCAGACGGCAGGATGAACAGCAGCGGCATTGTCGGAGAGGAATTGCATGGCCATATGTTAGGCCAAGGAGAAGCCATATGGAAAGCGTCACCATCACTCGCCACGATTTGGGCGACCACGGCGAATACCACGCCCATGTCGAAGGCAGCGCCCATATCGGCCGCCTGACCTGGGAGACCCGCGACGGCGCGCGGGTGGCGGAGCATACGATTGTGCCGCCCGAGATTGGCGGTCGCGGGATTGCCGGCAAGTTGGTCGATGCGCTGATTGCCGATGCGCAGGCACAGCACTTCAAGGTCGTGCCCGAATGCAGCTATGTCGCGGCGGCTTTCGGCAAGCACCCGGAATGGGCGGACTTGCGCGGTTAGTCGCCCCTGGGCCTAGGCCTTGAACACTGCCACTTCGGCCAAGCCAGCCTCATTCCACCGCAGCGCTTTCAGCACAGAATCGACGATACCGCCTGCATTGAGCCCTGCGGCGTCATATTGCTTGTCCGGTGCATCGTGGTCCTGGAATGTATCGGGCAGGCGCAGCGTTCGGATTTTGAGGCCGGCATCCAG
>CANJCQ010000098.1 GCA_947473355.1 Sphingomonadaceae bacterium
AGGCCGCGGTAGTCACACCATCCGGTCTGCCGCTGCGACGCTCTGGGTGGGCATGCCGCTTGAGCGTAACCGCCCCGCCTGCACGCGCCCACTACGCCGACCGCGCTGCTGAACATCCGCATGCGGATTTCCAGTAAAGGACAGGACTTGGGCTAGCCTCGCCCTGTCCCGGTCCTGCTACTCTCCCGAAGGAAAGTGAGCGGCGAATAACCTATATGGTTATTCTTGTCAAGACAGTTCGCACCAAGCCGCAATTGGCGCGAAGCCAGCGCAGAAACGCCGGAGAAGGTCTCCCCTCCCCGGCGTTCCGCTCATTCGATCAGACTGAACCCGCAGGTGTCAGAATTTCACCCCGAATTCAATGCCATAGGTCGTCGGCTTCGACCAGTTGGCGCCGATGCCGTTGTTGCCATATTGCACGCCGGTCTTGTAGCGGCTGTTTGTGACATTATCGCCATAGACCGCAATCTGGTAGTGATCACTGGCATCGCTCCACTGGGCGCGCAGCGACAGCACTTCATAGCCCTTCTGTGGGAACTGGATGCCTGAGGGACCGAAGAAGAACTTCGAGCTGTAGTAGAGGTTGCCCGAAAGTTGCAGTTCGCCGCCTGCCAGATCGGCACGATAACGCGCGCCAATATTGCCAGTGAACGAAGGGGCACGTTGCATGGTCACGTCGTTAAGCTGCGTCGGCGTGATCGGATAGGCCTGGCCAGCGCCAGCAGGATTGTAGTTGATGCTGGTCGGATCGAACACGCCGCAGGACGCATTGGGATCGAGGAACCTGCCTGTCGCCGGATTGACCGCCGTGGAAATAGTGAAACAGGGAGTGTAGATCGGCGCGTTGCGGAAATCCTTGTAGCGCGCATGGATGATATTCGCGCCCGCGTTGAACGAGAAGTGATCAGATACATTGACGCGGATTTGCGCGTCGAGCCCATAAATCTTTGCCGAAGCGGCGTTGACGATCAGCGCCTGACCGCTCTGATAGAGCGAGACCTGCAGATCCTTGTAATCATAATAGAAACCGGCAGCCTCGAATGAAATGCGGCGGTTGTCGAACTTCAAGCCCACTTCGAAAGCGTCGATCTTCTCGGGCTTGACCGTGCGGTTGGTGGTGCCGCCTCCCAAATCGAGGAAGGCTGCCTTGTAGCCCTTGGAATAGGAGGCATAGACGCTCATTTCCTCGGTCGGCTTGTAGCGCAGCACCACGCGCGGGGTGACGCGGTCACCCTTGACTGTGTCGAGATTGGCCGGCGTGGCAATGACGTTCGGCTGGAAGAATGCCTGCGATCGCACATCCTTCTGCCAGTCGTGGGCATAGCGCGCGCCGGCGGTGATGAAGAACTTCGGCGACACTTCGTAAGTCAGGTCGGCATAGGCTGCGATGCTCTGCGACACCGAGCTGGAGCCGAACTCAAACGAGCGCGAGGTGACGCCAAGTGCCGGGAAGAAATCGAAGAACACGCGGTAGGTATCGCGGTTCTTCACATAGAACAGGCCAGTCGTCCATTGCAGGCGCGAACCAGCCTTGGAGGTAAGCAGCAGTTCCTGCGTGAAGGTCATGTTGTCGTTCGGCAGGCCGATATCGAACACTTCAGCACCCGAATAATCGCCCTCGATCCGCGAATCCGCGTCTTCCTTGCGATATTGGGTGTAGGATGTGAGGTTGGCGAAGCCGAGATCGGCCTTGATCGTGCCCTGGATGATATCCGACTTCGAACGGAAGAACTGCTGGTCGGAAGGCTGGGTGCCCCAGGCGACCTTGTTGGGATCATAAGTGATCTGGCCCGGGGTGGCGAAGAACGGCGCGCCCTGGGTGATGGTGAACGAACGCGGCGCGCCCGTACCAGCCGGACCGACATAGACCTGGCCTGGCGTCGGCTCGGTGTCGCGGTAGCCGGAGATCAGCGTGGACGTCGGATCGTCGATCGAATTGTGCTGATAGCGCAGCAGCACCGAAATCGAATCGGACAGTTCGGCTTTCAGACCAACGCGCGCCGACCAGTTTTCATAATCGCCGACGCGCTTGTTGGTGCCGATGTTGGTCGCGAAGCCATCGCCGCGACTGTACATGCCTTCGACATCCATCGCGACCTTTTCACCGAGGCCAAACGTGGCATAGGCCTGCCCTTTGACTTCATTATAGCGGCCATAAGAGATCTTTGCCTCACCACCGGTTTCGGTGCTGGGATCGGCAGTCTGGACCAGAATCGCGCCGCCGGTGGTGTTGCGGCCGAACAGCGTACCCTGCGGCCCCTTGAGCACCTGGATGCTGCGGGTCTTGAGCAGCTGCAAGTCGGTGGCGATCGGGTTGGGCGAATAGAACCCGTCGATATAGATGCCGACATTGCCCACCGCGCCAGAGCTGACCACGGCAGTGCCGACGCCGCGGATCGTCGGCTGGCTGTAGCCGCTGGCGAAGTCAAAACGCAGACCCGGTGTGACCTTGGCGATATCCGACAGGCTCTGGACGTTCGCCGTTTCGAGCGTTGCCGCACTGAGCGAAGTGACGGTAACCGGCACATCGAGCGACTTTTCATCGCGGCGCTGGGCGGTGACGACGATTTCGTCTTCGTTCCTGGGCACACTGGCGCCATCCTGCGCCATCGCCACGGTCGGCATGGCGGTGAGCATGCCCGGCAGGACGAGTGTCGACGTCATCATCAGAAATGTCTTGAGCTTCATGGCTTACCTCCATCGTCGCTATGTTAGCGATTTCCCGAGGCGCCACTGACTACAGATAAGAGGCAAATTCAATGCTGATCTTGTGATCAGCGCGATAAGGGGCGCAGCTGTGGCAAATTTGCCACTGCCCGCTCACGGCCCGCAAAATCAGGGCCCAAAGAAATCAACCGTGCCGCGATAAAGGTCAGGCGAATCCGCTTTCCAGCGCACCGAGCCATAGGGTCGCTCCAGCCGCCGTCGCACTCGCCTGCCCTCGCCCGACTGGTTGAAGCTGTCGGCCTGCTCCTGGATGTCGAGATCGGCCTGGGTATAGCGATCGCGCATGCGCAGATAGTCGCCCCAGGTCGGGCAGTTATAGCGTTCGACCCAGATCGCCGGATTGGCAATATCGCGCGAGATCGACCATTCGAAGCCGCCGATGCGGCGGCGCACGTTGGCCAGCTCCATCATCGTCGCATAGAATTCGCGGGCGCGGCCCGGATCGACATCGTATTCAACCTCGACCACCACCGGGCCCGAACGCATGGTCAAGGCCAGTTCAACCTCTGGCTCGGCGCCGATCTCGACCGAGGAGGTGTCCTCCTCCTCCGACTGGGGCAGCGGCAGCAGCCAGCCGAGGATGAGAGTGACAGCCACAGCAATGCCCGATGCGACAATGGCGAAGCTCACCCCGTGCGACGCGGCGACCTGACCCCAGAACCAGGCGCCCACCGCAATGCCGCCGGTCAGCGAGGCCGAATAGAGCGACAGCGCACGCGCCGTCACCCAGCGCGGGGCGGAGAGCTGTACCGAGACGTTAAGCTGGGCATAGGAGACGATGTTGCACCCCCCGGCAAAGAACAGCGCGGCGCAGGTCAGCGGGATCGAATGGCTGAGCCCGGTGATCACCAACCCTACTGCCGTGACCACGGTGCATATCCGCACAATGTTTTCGGTGGTGAACTTCGCGCGCAGGCTGCCCATGAAATAGGCGCCGATCACCGCGCCGATCCCCTGGCTGCACAGCAATGCGCCAAACACCAGGGCATCGCCGCCGAGCAGCTGCTTGGCGACCAGCGGTGCCAGCGCGGCAGTGGAGGAGCCCGCCACGCTGAACAGCAGCGCGCGGGTCATCACGGTGCGGATCGCGGGCGAATGGCGCGCATAGCGCCCGCCCGAGGCAATGGCGCGGTGGATTCGCTCGGGCGGCAGTCGCGAGGGCGTGTGTTTGCGCTGCCAGGCGAAAAAGGCCATCCACAGCGGGATATAGAAGCTGGCAGTGATCGCGAAAGCGGCCTGCGCCCCCAGCGAGGCGACGATCAGCGCGCCGAGCGCCGGGCCTATGCTGCGCGCGATATTATAGCTGATCGTGCCGAGCGCGATGGCGGCAGGGAGGTGCTCTTCGGACACCTGCTCGCCGATCGAGGCCTGCCACGAGGGCGAATAAAGCGCCACCCCGCCGCCGATCAGGGTGCAGAACAGCAGCAGGATCCACGGCGTGGTCAGCCCGAACCAGGCGATGACGGTGAGCACTGCTGCGGCGAAAATCGAAAAGCCCAGCCCCAGCAGCGCGATCTTGCGCCGGTCGAACATGTCGGCGACTGCGCCTGCCGGCAGCGCTACCAGCATTAGCGGCAGCATCATCGCCGATTGCACCAGCGCCACCATGCTGGGGTCATTCGACAGCCGGGTCATTTCCCAGGCCGCGCCGACGCCGAGAATGAGCTGGCCGAAACTGGAGAACAGGCTGGCGGTCCAGATGCGGCGGAAGGTCGGCTCGCGCAGGGGGGCCATGGCCGCTGAGCCGCCTTTCTCCCCAACGCTCGATCTCGCCACCATTCGTCTTTCCTTGTGAGCATTCTCTTGGCCAGACCCGCAGGCCGAGGTCAAGCACTGGCATTCACCTATGCGGTGCCCATATTCACGCAATAGCAATTGCAATTCCCCGCTTGCCAAAGCATGAGCGCGGCAAATCAACTTCTCGAGGAGACGATCCGTGACTGACGCCTATATCATCGACACCGTCCGCACCCCCCGCTCGATCGGCAAGATGGGCAAGGGCGCGCTTTCCGTGATGCATCCCGAGCATCTCTCGGCCGCCGTGCTCGCTGCGCTGCGCGACCGCAACAATATCAACACCGCCGAAGTCGATGATGTGATCTGGGGCGTTTCGGCCGGCATGGGTCTGCAGGCCGGCGATATCGGCCGCAATGCCGCGCTGGATGCAGGCTATGACATCAAGGCCGGCGGCGTCACGCTCAACCGCTTCTGCGGCTCGTCAATCACTTCGACCAATTTCGCCGCCGCCATGATCATCGCCGGCGCGCATGATTGCGCGATTTCGGGCGGCATGGAGATGATGAGCTACGTCAACTGGTATGGCATGGAAATGCACAAGCTGGGCATCGGCGGCGGCGGCATGGGCACCAAGAACCCGCGCCTGCAGGCCAGGCACCCGCAGAGCAACCAGGGCGTCTGCGCCGATGCCATTGCCGCGATGGAAGGCATCACTCGCGAAGATCTGGAAGCCCTAGGCGTAGAAAGCCAGCGCCGCGCTGCGGTTGCCCTGGCCGAGGGCCGCTTCGCCAAGTCGACCATCGTCGTGAAGGACGATGAAGGCAATGTCATCCTCGATCACGAGGAATACCCCCGCCCCGATACCACGGCGGAAGGCCTCGCCCAGCTCAAGCCAGCTTTCGAGATGTTCCTCGATATGCCCTCGGCGGAAGGCCAGAAGACCTATCGCCAGCTGATCAACCAGGTTTACCCGGACGTCGATATCAAGCCGATCCACCATGTCGGCATTTCATCGGGCGTAGTCGATGGCGCGGGCGCGATCCTGCTGGCCTCGAAGGAATATGCCGACAAGAACGGCTGGAAGCCGCGCGGGCGCATTGTCGCCATGGCCGAGACCGGCGATTGCCCGACCCTGATGCTCAACGCCCCCGGGCCGGCCGCTCTCAAGGTGCTGGCCAAGGCGGGCCTGACCAAGGACGACATTGATGTGTGGGAAGTCAACGAGGCTTTCGCCGTGGTCGTCGAAAAGATGATCCGCGATCTCGGGCTTGATCGCGCCAAGGTCAATCCCAATGGCGGCTCGATCGCGCTTGGCCATCCGATTGCCGGCACCGGCGCAATCCTGATCGGCACGGCGCTCGACGAGCTCGAGCGCACCGGCGGGCGCTATGGCCTGATCACCATGTGTGCAGCAGGCGGCATGGCCCCGGCGATCATTATCGAGCGGGTCTAAGGTCTGTCCCGCAGCGGGGCAAAAGCGTGCACATCATTGCCTAGTGCAATCATATCAAATGCCCGTTATGTATGGCCTTGGGAGGCTATTGCATGAGCGAAGAGGTGACTGCCGAGCGCGTCGGCGAACTGGAACGCGATATCAGCATCAGGCTGTCTGTGCTGGCAAGGTTGCTGCGCAACAGCTTTGATCGCCAGGTCAGCAATCACAATGTTACCCGCTCGCAATGGGCCATGATTGTCGTCGTCGCCCGCAAGCCCGGGGCGACACAGCGCGTAATCGCCGAAATGCTCGAAATGTCGGAAGCCTCGGCCGGACGCCTGATCGACCGGCTGTGTGCCGATGGCCTGCTGGAACGGCAGGAACGCTTTGACGACCGCCGCGCGCGGGCGGTCTATCTAACCAAGGCGGCAGAGCCCCTGCTGGCCAAGCTGGCGGACATTGCCCGCGAAGGCGAAATGCGCGTGTTCCGGGGCTTTGCTCAGGAAGAGCTCGAGGCGCTCCAGGGCTATCTCGACCGGATCTACAAGAACGTCGGCTAAGGCCTCTCAGCATCATCTTCAAAGAATCCAGCACAAAAAAATAGGGCGGCGCAGAAGCGCCGCCCTAAATTCAATCACCGCCGGAAGGGTGGGGGATTAGCGGTGATTGATTTCGGTTTTGGTCAGGCTGGTGGCAACCTTGCCAGTTGCAGTCGACAGCGTGGCGACCGGAACGGTCAGCAGGCGGCCGTCAACAATGATCTGCGCATCGCCATTGGCGGCAACGCGGTAGATCGAGGCAATGCGGCGGCCATCGGGGCCATAGAGCATCTTGCCGGCAGCGACGGTGATCGAAGGGGCGGCGACCGAGCTGTTGGTCTCGCGGACCTGCTGGTTGGCTTCGGCTGCGAACACGGCCTGCGGGATAATCGCCAGGGTGGCGACAGTGGCGAGGAGTGCGAAGGGAACGTACTTGGTCATGTCAAATCTCCGGGGAAGGTTGGCAGGGGTCTGCCTTCAATTGCTAAGCTAAGTTAGGATATGCTAAACAGGGTTGCAATTGCATAATTTGCATGCTGCGGTGCACAAATTGCAACTACGTTCGTCACAATGCCGTAACCATGCTTTTTTTCGCGCAAGTGCATCCGCGTTCACACGGGCGGTTGATTCCCCGGCGATTTCCGCGCAGGACTCTGCGCGAGCAAGTACGGCGGCGTCATTGGCGCTGACCGGACATGCAATAACCGATTTTGGCAGAGGAAATCTTCGCAATGGCGACCAAAGTTATGCAAGGCGTGCGCGTCCTTGAAGTTGCACAGTTCACTTTCACTCCTGCGGCAGGCGCGATTCTCGCCGACTGGGGCGCGGATGTCATCAAGGTTGAACACCCGGTGCGCGGCGATACCCAGCGCGGGTTCCTCAACATGGGCGGGGTCAAGCTCGATCCTCTGCGCCACACCCTGATCGAACACCCGAATCGCGGCAAGCGCTCGATCGGTATCGATCTCGCCACGCCTGAAGGTCAGGAAGTGCTCTATGAGCTGGCCAAGACCGCTGACGTGTTCCTCACCAACTACCTCCCCCAGCATCGCCAGAAGAACAAGTTCGACGTGGAGCACATCCGTGCGGTCAATCCCGACATCATCTATGCGCGCGGATCGGCCTTGGGCAACAAGGGCCCCGAGCGCGAGATCGGCGGCTTTGACGGCACCTGCTTCTGGTCGCGCAGCGGCATTGCCCATGCGATGAGCCCGGCCGAACTCGATGGCCCGCTGGGCCAGGGCATGCCGGCTTTTGGCGATTCGATCGGCGGCATGTTCATCGCAGGCGGCATTTCCGCCGCACTGTTTCACCGCAAGAACACCGGTGAGACGACCGAGATGGACGTCTCGCTGCTGTCTTCGGCCTGGTGGGCGCAGGGTGCGCTGCTGGCGCAGGTTATGGAAACCGACCAATACAGCCCCAATTCGATGCCGCGCTCGGGCGGGGTCAGCGTCAATCCGTTCATGGGCAATTTCCGCACCTCGGACGGCGGCTGGATCAACCTGTGTGTGCTCAGCCCTACAGGCATCATCCGCGATTGCTTCGAACATTTCGGCCTGCCCGAACTGGCCGACGACCCGCGCTTTTCCGAGCCCGTCAAGCTGTTCGAGAATGCCGCCATCGCCAGCGGCTACATCACCGATGCCTTCTCGAAGAAGCCCTTCGAATACTGGCGCAAGCATCTCAAGACGATGAAGGGCCAGTGGGCCCCGATCCAGACCGTGCGCGATCTTCTGACCGACGATCAGACCATTGCCAACGACATGATCATCGAAGTCGAAGGCGCCGATGGCGGCAAGCCCTTGCGGCTGGTGCGCGGCCCCGTCCAGTGGAACGGCGAAGCATTGGAGACCACCCGCGCGCCGCAGGCCAGCGAGCATACCGAGCTGGTGCTGATGGAAATGGGCATGGAATGGGACCGCATTGAGGAACTGAAGGCCAAGGGCGCGATTGCGTGATGCTGGTGGAGGGCACTTGTCCCCCTCCCGCAGGCGGGAGGGGCTAGGGGTGGGCACTTTCCCACCTAGGCTGACCCACCCCCAACCCCTCCCGCCCCCGGGAGGGGAGACTGACGTTGCGCTTTTGGGGAAAAGCCGATGACCCAGATCATGAAAGGAATCAAGGTCGTCGAAGTGGCCCAGTTCGTCTTCGTGCCGGCCACTGGCGCGGTGCTGGCGGAATGGGGCGCAGACGTGATCAAGGTGGAGCACCCGGTGCGCGGCGATGCGCAGCGGGGCATGCGCCAGATTGCGGGCGTCACCTTCGATCCGGTGGTCAATCCGATGATCCAGCACCCCAACAAGGGCAAGCGCAGCATCGGCATCGATGTCGGATCACCGGAAGGCCAGGCGCTGATCTATGAGCTGTGCAAGGACGCCGATGTCTTCCTGACCAACTATCTGCCCGCCGCACGGCAGAAGCTGAAGATCGACCTCGAACATATCCGCGCGGTCAATCCGCAGATCATCTATGCGCGCGGCAGTGCCTATGGCAACAAGGGCGAGGACCGCGACCGGGGCGGCTATGATGCCACCGCATTCTACATCCACAGCGGCATCGCCCACGCGCTGACGCCCGAGGAATTTGACGTGCCCTTGACCATGGGCGTCGGCGGCATGGGCGATTCGCAGGCCGGCATGCATCTGGCCGGCGGCATCGCCGGCGCGCTGTTCCACCGCCTGCGCACCGGCGAGACCAGCGAAGTCGACGTGTCGCTGCTGTCTACGGCGATGTGGATGTCAGGCATGGTGATCGCGCCTTATCTTCACACCGGCAAGCAAATGCGGGTCGGCATTCCGCAGGCGGGTGGCTCGGTCTGGAACCCCTTCATGGGCCATTTCCCGACCTCTGACAGACGCGCTATCAGCCTGTTCATCATGGTCCCCGATCATTACATCAAGGACACCTTCATCCACCTCGGCCTGCCCGAGGCGGCGGAAGACCCGCGCTTTGAAACTGGCCTGAAACTCACGGAAAACAGCGCGCTGGTGAGCGAAATGATCACTGCTGCCTTTGCTGCAAAGAGCTTTGACTACTGGCGCGAGCACCTCAAGACCATGAAGGGCCAGTGGGCGGCAGTGAACTCGTTTCTCGATCTCGGCGACGATGCCCAGGCGATCGCCAACGACGCCTTCTATTCTGTCGAGCCGATCGATGGTTCGCCGCCGCTCAGAGTGGTGCGTGGGCCGGTGCAGTTCAACGGCGAGGCCTTCTCGGCACCGCGCGCGCCGGAGGCCTTTGAACATACTGAACAGATCCTGCTCGAACACGGGCTTGATTGGGAGCGGATCGAGAGCCTAAAGGCGGCGGGCGCGATAGCCTGATCGCAACAAAACATTTGAGGATTGATAGACATGAAACCCGGTACCCGTTTGAAGAGTGCGGTTTGCGATACTGAAGTTATGGTGATCCGGTGCGGCGATGGTGAAATCCAGTGCGGCGGCGCGGCCATGGTCGAAGCCAAGACTGGCAACTCTGGCGAGCCCAGCGCCGATCATGCGGGCGGTACCCTGATGGGCAAGCGCTATGTCGATGCCGCGGGCGCTTATGAACTGCTCTGCGTCAAGCCCGGCAAGGGTTCGCTCTCGGTCGACGGCGAAGCGCTGGTCACCAAGGACGCCAAGCCCCTTCCCGCTTCCGACTGACCACGGTCCCCAGCCCCCATGAACATTGCCCTCCTCCTCGAGATGGCGGCGGAAGCCGCGCCCGATCGCATTGGCCTGGTCTGCGACGGCAAGCGCTGGTCCTATGCCGAGCTGCTCGCTGCCGCGCGCGGGGCCGCTGAACTGATCGAGGCCAGCGGCGCAAGCCACGTCGCCCTGCTCGACGAGAGCAGCGAAGCAGCCGTGGTGGCTCTGTTCGGGGCGGGCCTGGCGGGCGTGCCCTATTGCCCGCTCAACTACCGGCTGGCCGATGCTGATCTGGCGGGCCTGCTGGACCGGATCGCCCCGGCCTTGATCGTCGGCGATACCGCGCGGGTCGAGAAGCTGTCGGGTGACAAGGGCCATGTCGTCCATCCCCGCGCCGATTTCGTCGGCAGCGCGCAACAGGCATCAGTGGCCGAGGGCCGTGAATATGATTCTGGCGAAGGCGTCGCTGTCCAGCTGTTCACCAGCGGCACCACCGCCGCACCCAAGGCAGCGATCCTGCGCCACTCCAACCTGATGTCCTACATTCTGGGCACGGTCGAATTTGCCGGAGCCGACGAGGAAGACGCCGCGCTGGTCTGCGTACCGCCTTATCACATCGCCGGGATTTCGGCCTTGATGAGCTCGATCTACGCCCAGCGCCGCATCGTCATGCTGCCCGCTTTCGCGCCCGACAGCTGGCTCAATCTGGCTGAAGCCGAGCGCGTGACCAATGCCTTCGTGGTGCCGACCATGCTGTCTCGCATCATCGAGAGCGTCGATAAGGGCCATACGGCCGACCTCGGCTCGCTGCGGGCGATTTCCTATGGCGGCGGCAAGATGCCGCTTGAGATCATTTCCCGCGCGCTCGAACTGTTTCCCGCGACCGGCTTCACCAATGCCTATGGCCTAACTGAAACCAGCTCGACTGTCGCTCTGCTCGGCCCCGACGAGCACCGCGATGCGCATCTTTCGGGTGACCCCAAAGCCCGCGCGAGGCTCGCTTCGGTCGGCCAGCCACTGCCGACAGTCGAAATCGAGATCCGCGACGAGGACGGCAATTGCTGCGCCCCGGGCGAAGCCGGCGAAATCTATGTGCGTGGCGATCAGGTTTCGGGCGAATACAAGGAAAAGTCTGCGCTCGACGCCGAGGGCTGGTTCCCGACGCGCGATGCGGGCTACATCGACGAGGAAGGCTATCTGTTCCTCTCAGGGAGGGCCGATGACGTCATCGTGCGCGGCGGCGAAAACATGTCGCCGGGCGAGATCGAGGACGTGCTGCTGACGCATCCGGACATTGCCGATGCCTGCGCCGTGGCCATTCCTTCGGTCGAATGGGGCGAAGCGGTCGGTATCGCGGTGGTCGTGCGCGAAGGCCACGCCCAGCCCGCCGAGGCAGACCTCAAGGAACTGATCCGCGCGCGCCTTCGTTCGAGCCGGGTGCCCGACAAGGTGCTCTATGTCGCGGAGCTGCCATATAACGAGATGGGCAAGCTGCTGCGCCGTGAGGTAAAAGTCCTCCTTGCTGATTAGGCAGGTCTGGTTCTAGCTAGCTTGAACAATCACCGTTCGTGTCGAGCGAAGTCGAGACACGCCAGCGCTGGGCATGGTGTCTCGACTTC
>CANJCQ010000099.1 GCA_947473355.1 Sphingomonadaceae bacterium
CGTCGCAGCGGCAGACCGGATGGTGTGACTACCGCGGCCTTGCTCGCCCAACCGTCCTCCGCCAGTGGCGCGGGGCGGCTACCGGGTCTGGAACCGGGAAAACACTGTTGGCGCGGCATTATCAGCCGCGCGGGTGCAGATGCGGCCATGCGAGCCTGCCGCGCTGCCCTGGCCGGTCGCCGAAAGGAACGAGCCAGACGCGCTGCGGAAGAGCGCCCCGGCCATTCGCAACAATCCTCGCCCGCCCCCAGCGCGTGCCGCCGACAAGCCCACGCCGACCGCGCGGTTCTGTTCATTTCACACGGGCGTTATCCCGCTTTCGCCAGCGGGCGATGGCGCGCGCCTGCTTGAGTGGCGGCTGGCGGCTGGTCAGATTTTCCCCAGCACGGTCAGCACACCGACCACGATCAGCACCAGCTGCAACAGCATCGAGGTCAGCATTCCGATGCCCCGGCCTGCACCAAAATTACCCTCCATGCCAAAGGCATGGCAAATCCGACCGATGATGAACACGGCCGCTGCAGGAGCCAGCCACTGGCCGCCCTTGCCGGCGATTTCGACCAATCCGACGAGAATTACCGTCAGCGGCGCCTGTTCGCCGAAATTGGCCTGCGCGCGCATTCGGCGGATCAGCTTTTCATTGCCGCCATCGCCGATCGAAATCTTTTCGGAATGCCGCGCCTGGCCGCAGCGCATCCCTAGCCAGAAATTGACCAGCACGGCAGCCGCCGCAAAGCACAGTGTGGTTGGCAGGATCATGAAATTTTCTCCCCTAATGAGATGCGGGAGACTAGCCTTTTCGCAGCGGGTTGCAAGCCGCGCCAATTACGCTATAGGCGCGCCTTCGCTGCCGCTGGATAAGCCTGTGGCGCAATGGCCTGTATCCAGCAGGCTTGTGCGCTTTCGGAGCTTGGCCTAGTGCGGTCTTTCAATAATTGTTTAGAAAATTGCAGGAACAGGTGCCGCCATGGCTGTCCCAAAACGTAAAACTTCGCCGTCCCGCCGGGGCATGCGCCGCAGCCATGATGCGCTGACCGTCGCTGCATTCCACGAATGCCCCAATTGTGGCGAACTCAAGCGCCCGCATAATCTGTGCGGCGCTTGCGGTCACTACAACGGGCGCGAGATCATCGCGGTCGGGCTCTAAGCCCCGCAAGCTCAGGATAATAATGCCATGAGTCTTCCGCTGATCGCTGTTGATGCGATGGGCGGAGACGAAGGCGTACGGGTCATGATCGAGGGCGCAGCGATCGCCCGGCGCAGCCATGACCGCTTCCGCTTTCTGCTGGTGGGCGATGAAGTGCAGATCAAGGCGGCGCTGGAAAAGCACCCCAATCTGCGCGCTGCCTCGGAAATTCTCCACGCGGCAGATGCCATCAGCGGCGAGGAAAAGCCCAGCCAGGCGATCCGACGCGCCAAGACCACATCGATGGGCATGGCGATCAACGCCGTGAAAGAAGGCGCGGCTGGCGCTGCCGTCAGCGCCGGCAACACCGGCGCGCTGATGGCCATGGCCAAGCTGTCGCTGCGCACAATGCCCGGGATTGATCGGCCCGCGCTTGCCGCCCTGTTGCCGACGCTGGGCAATAACGATGTGGTGATGCTCGATCTTGGCGCCAATACCGAGTGCGATGCCCGCAATCTTGTGCAGTTCGCGGTAATGGGCGCTGCCTATTCGCGGATCGTCACTGGCCGCGATGCGCCGCGCGTTCGCCTGCTCAACATCGGCACAGAAGATATCAAGGGCACTGACGCGCTGCGTGATGCGGCGGCTCAGCTCAAGCTTGCGGCTGGCACCCTGTCGATGGCCTTCGACGGCTTTACCGAGGCCGACAAGCTGTGCCGCGGCGATGTCGATGTTGTCGTGTCCGATGGCTTTTCCGGCAATATTGCGCTGAAAGCAGTCGAAGGCACCGCGCGCTTCGTTGCCGATCTGTTGCGGCGCAGCTTCGCCTCTTCGTTGCGCTCGAAACTGGGCTTCCTGATCTCGCGGCCCGCCACCGAGCTGCTCAAACACCATCTCGATCCCAATAACCACAACGGCGCCGTATTTCTCGGTCTGGGCGGGATTGTCGTCAAAAGCCATGGCAGCGCCAGCGCGCTCGGCGTGGCCAATGCCGTCCATGTCACGGCGCGATTGCTGGAGGAAAACCTGACCGAACGGATCACCGCCGACCTGGCCCGGATCGCCGCCGCCAACCGGCGCGAGACGGCACCGCCCGAGGCAGCCGAATGACGCGCCGCTCTGTTTTGATCGGCAGTGGCTCTGCCCTGCCGCGCCGCGCGCTCGGCAACGAAGAGCTCGCGAAAATGGTCGATACCAGCGACGAATGGATCGCCGAGCGCACCGGCATCCGCAACCGCCATGTTGCCGGGCCGGATGAGACCACATCCAGCCTCGCCAGTGCCGCAGCAAAGGCAGCGATTGCTGCTGCCGGGATCGATGCCAAGTCGATCGACCTGATCGTGCTGGCCACCGCGACACCCGATCAGACCTTCCCCGCCACCGCGACAATCGTGCAGAACGAACTGGGCTGCAACGGCGGCATCGCCTTTGATGTAGCGGCGGTCTGCTCGGGCTTCCTCTATGCGTTGGGAGTAGCCGATTCGATGCTGCGCACCGGTATGGCCGAGCGCGCGCTGGTGATCGGCGCGGAGACCTTCAGCCGCATTCTCGACTGGGAAGACCGCGGGACCTGCGTCCTGTTCGGCGATGGCGCTGGCGCGATCGTGCTCGAAGCGCGCGAGGAAGAGGGCGAAAAGCAGCGCGGCATTCTGGCGACCAAGCTGCATGCCGATGGCGCGCATAACCAGTTACTCTATGTCGATGGCGGGCCCTCCACCACGGGCACGGTCGGCAAGCTGCGAATGAAGGGCAACCAGGTGTTCAAGCACGCGGTGACCAACCTTGCCGACGTGCTGCGCGAAGTGCTCGCGATGAGCGGCACCGAGGCCGCCGATATCGACTGGGTGGTGCCGCATCAGGCCAATGCCCGCATCATCGAAGGCACTGCGCGCAAGCTGGGCCTTTCGATGGACCGGGTGATCATGACCGTCGACCAGCACGCCAATACTTCGGCTGCATCAGTGCCGCTGGCGCTCGACGCGGCGATCCGCGACGGGCGCATCAAGCAGGGCCAATTGGTGGTGCTGGAAGCCATGGGCGGCGGCTTCACCTGGGGCGCCAGCCTGCTGCGTATGTGATTGCTGCGCTGTCATCGACAATTGTTAAGCAGGGCATTGCATTCGTTGCTCTTTGCCTTATGGTTCGCGCACTTAGGAGTCGCGACAATCGGGGAATTGGGCAGATGAGTTCCATGGAAACGCTGACACGTGCAGAAATTGCCGAGGCTATGAACCGCAATATTGGCCTCTCGCGCTCGGATTCGCTGGCGCTGGTCGAATCCATTCTTGGCCATATGAGCGATGCTCTGGCCTCGGGGCAGAACCTGAAGATCTCCGGTTTTGGCACTTTCCTGCTGCGTGACAAGGCGCAGCGAATCGGTCGCAATCCCAAGACTGGGGTGGAAGTTCCGATCACTTCGCGCCGGGTGCTCACCTTCCGCGCCAGCCAGATGCTCAAGGACCGCGTTGCCGGTAAATGAGTGTGATTGGCCAACCTGTTGTATTTACGGACGGTAAAGCGCCCGAAGCCATGCGCACCATCGGCGAAGTCGCCACTGCGCTCGGCATCCGCCAGCATGTCCTGCGCTATTGGGAAGAACAGTTCCCCACGCTGCGCCCGCTCAAGCGCGGCGGCGGACGGCGCTATTATCGCCCCGAGGATGTCGCGCTGGTCGCCACGATTGATCGGTTGGTCCACCGCGAAGGCTATACCCTGCGTGGCGCGCGGCTGGCGATTGCGGGGGGCGGCAAGGCTGCGGCTGTTGCGGCGCCGGTGGCGGCGAATGTCGGTCTGGGTGATTCCGGGATCGTTCCGCAGCTAAAGGCGATTCGCGATGGGCTGGCGGCAGCGCTGGCAGCAGATTGACCTGATACCAACTTCATTTGCCTTAACACTGTTTCGTCATCCCCGCGAAAGCGGGGACCCATCTCCCGTACTCGAAACTTTCTCAAACCGAGCGCGCAGGCGATGGGTCCCCGCTTTCGCGGGGATGATGGGTAAATGGTTAGGACAATTGGTGGGAATTAATCCTCGCTAATCCACCGGCTCCGGCCCCAGCGCCGCATCAAGATCGCGCGGCCGCTTCAGGTGGATCAGCTTCGCGCAGTCCGGCGCAATTTCGGCCCAGTCATCGATATCCAGCTCCAGCACGGCATAGGCCGCAGTCGGGAATTTCTCCTCGACAATGTCGCGCAGGAGGCAGGTTCCGTCGTCAGGCACCAGATCGAAGATCAGGTCTTCAAGCCCTGGATTGTGCCCCACCATCAGGATCGACGGCGGATTGCCTTCCTGTTCGCGTAGCAGATCGAGCAGGGTTGCAGAGCTGGCGAGGTAGATCCGCCGGTCCCACATGACCGGATAGGAACTGCCATTGGCCTGACTGCCAAGCTCGATCGTCTCGGCACAGCGCACGGCTGGCGAGGCAATGATTCGCGCGCAGCTGAACGCTGCCTCGCGGATATGCTGACCCATTGCCACCGCGCCCTTCTTCCCGCGCGCATTAAGCGGCCGGTCAAAATCGCGCGCGCGCGGATCGGTCCAGTCGGACTTGGCGTGGCGATAAAGGCCCAGGATTTTCATAGGTGCGGTTTCACGCGGCATTCTCGTTCGATGCGGGCTCATGTGAAACACTGCCCGCGACGCGTTGTAAAGCCTGCTCGAGTGTCAGCCGGGTGACAGGCGTGCCCGGCGGAAAGGCGGACAGCAGCCGCGACGGGAAGGCTGCCGAGAGCACCACGAAATGCCCCCGGTCGCCGCCGCCCCGGATCAGCCGCCCGAAGGCCTGGGCAAGGCGCGCGCGGATGATGCGGTCGTCAAAAGCCGAACCGCCGCCTGCCAGCCGCCGGGCGCGGTGGAGGATCGAGGGCTTGGGCCAGGGGACTTGTTCCATCACCACCAGCCGCAGCGAATGGCCGGGCACATCGACCCCGTCGCGCAAGGCATCGGTGCCGAGCAGCGAGGCGCGGGGATCATCGCGGAAGATATCGACCAAAGTGCCGGTGTCGATCGGATCGACATGCTGGGCATAGAGCGGCAGCCCGGCGCGAGCGAGCCGATCGGCAATCCGGCCATGCACCGCGCGCAGCCGCTTGATGGCGGTAAACAGGCCAAGCACGCCGCCGCCTGACGCCACGATCAGCCGTCCAAAAGCCCCCGCCAGCGCGGCGAGATCACCTTTGGGCACGTCGGTAACAATCAGCACTTCGGCCTGCGTGGCATAGTCGAAGGGGCTGTCGAAGGCGGCGAGGCGAGGCGCCACGGCAATGTGCGGCGCGCCGCTGCGGGCAATGGCATTGTCCCAGTCCTCGCCGTCACGCAGCGTGGCCGAGGTCACCATGACGCCATGTGATGGCTCCAGCACCACCTGGGCAAAGGGCTTCATCGGATCGAGCCACCTGCGATGCAGCCCCAGATCGAACTCGCGGGCATCGCTGCGATCGACCGCCAGCCAGTCGACGAAATCGGGGTCAGTTGGCCCGCCGAGCCGTGCCAGCAGTGCCTCCCAGGCCTGCAGCAGGTCGACCCGCCAGGTCAGCGAATGCCGCGCGCCCTCGATCCGCGCCCTTCCGGGGCCATCGAGCCAATCGGGCGGCTCAGTCAGCAGCGCCTCGAGCCGCAGGCCGAGCCGGATCAGGGGTGTGCGCAATTCTGCCAGCGCCGCCTGCGCCTCGCCTGCCGCTTCGATGAAAGCACCGCCCAGCTCGGCGGCCTCGGTCTCCAGCCCATAGCCCGCTTCCTGCCCGCCGCTCTCGTCGCGGGCATAGACGGTGGCCCGGACCGCCGCGAACAGCACCTCCAGGGGTCCGGACGCCGCATTCTCGCCAATCCGCTGCAGCCAGCCATCGCCGGGCAGGGCCTCTGCGGCATGGCGCGCTGCGGCAATGGCCTTTCCGCCCGCCTCGTCATAGCTCGCGACATCGGCGAGCCTTGCCGCAAGGCCCCGCCGACGGCCCTTGGAACCCTTCTCCGGCCCGATCACCCAGCGGCGCAGCTCGATTGTCTCCGCGCCCGTAAGCGCGGCAGCGAAAGTCGAATCGGCGGCCTCGAATACGTGGTGGCCTTCGTCGAAAATCAGCCGGGTCGGGCGCTGGGCATGATCGCGGCCGCGCGCGGCATTGACCATGACCAGCGCATGGTTGGCGATCACCAGATCGGCCTGCGCGCTGGCTCGCGCGGCACGTTCGATGAAGCATTTGCGGTAGTGCGGGCAGCCGGCATAGACGCATTCGCCGCGTCGATCAGTCAAGGCCGCCACCCCGCGCTGGCGGAATAGCGTGGTCAGCCAGCCCGGCAAGTCGCCGCCGATCATGTCGCCGTCCTGCGAATAGGCCGCCCAGCGCGCCACCAGTTTCGCCAGGATTGCCGCCCGCCCGCTAAACCCGCCTTGCAGCGCGTCTTCCAGATTGAGCAGGCACAGGTAATTCTCGCGGCCCTTGCGCACCACTACCGGCCGCGTGCCATCGGGTCGCTGGGCAGGCCAGGCCTTGCGGCTTTCCTGCCTGAGTTGCCGTTGCAGAGCCTTGGTGAAAGTCGAAACCCAGACCGTGCCGCCCGATTGCTCGGCCCACAGCGAGGCCGGGGCGAGGTAGCCAAGCGTCTTGCCGATCCCGGTCCCCGCCTGCGCCAGCAGCACATGCGGCGCGTGTTCCCGGCGGCGCGGCTCGAACAGGTGCGCGGCTTCGGCGGCATAGGCGCGCTGGCCGGGGCGCTGCTCGGCCTCCGCGCCAGTCAGCGCGGCGAGCCGGGCGAGCACGGCGGTTTCATCCAATGTCACCTGCGCCGGCTGGGGCCGCTCGGGCGCTTCCTCCCACTCGGGCAATTTCGAGAAGAGCCAGCGCTCGGCCTTCTCGGGGCGAGCAATGCGGGCCGAAATCAGCGAGGCCCATGGCCAGCGCAATTTGACCAGCGATTGCAGCGCCGACCACGCACCCTCGCGTTCCGGCCAGTCCGGGCTCTCGCACATATCGAGCAGCAGAGCAGCCGCCTTTTGCAGCAGCGCGGGGACCTTGTCGTCGCCCGCGGGCTCGTCCAGCCCCAGCACATGGGCCAGGCCTTTTGGCGTCGGTACCACGAAGCGAGCCGGATGGATGAAGGCGTAGAGCTCCAGCAGATCGAGCCCTGAGAGATCAGGATAGCCCAGCCGCGTCGCCACCAGCGGTGCGTTGAGCATCAGCAGCGGTGTATCCGCCGCCGCCATGATCGCCTCGCCTTTGCCAAGGCCCTTGGTCGCGCCGTGCTGATCGCGCAGCCAGCAGCCGCCGTGGCTGGCATGGAGCGCGGGGAGCTGGAGTGCGGGAGGCATAATCACTGCATGGCTTTAGAACGAAAATGGAACGCAGAACAAGCTTGCCGCGTGCAAAGCTTCATGTCCGGAATGGTGAAGCCAGTTGATGGGGCAGAGAATGCGCACCCGCGTCCTCGTCGCAGAGACCAGCCGCGACCGTTTCGGTTCGCGGTGGATTGAATGTGCCGAACATCCGGTCCCAAAGCGAAACGATGTCGCCGAAATTGCTGTCGTGATCGGGCCTTGTCCGTGCATGGTGCAAGATGTGCAGGCGCGGCGTTATCAGCAGCCACTCGGTGCGGCGGGCCAGGCCATCCGGCAGGCGGATCGCCGCATGCTGCCAGAAGTTCGCGACCAGAAGCACCGCCTCGACAGCGGCGACGATTACCGGCGTCGGACCAAGCAAGACCACGGTTGCTGCTGCAAGTGCTGTCGTGGCCAATGCTTCGAATGGATGGTTGCGCAGTGCGGTGGTGCAATCGATCACGGTATCGGCGTGGTGGACCTTGTGGATCCGCCACAGCCACTTCCAGACATGGAACAATCGGTGCAGCCAATAGGTCGTGAAACTTCGCACCAGCAACAATGCCGTGAAAGCGAGCGCAACGTGCCAGCCAGCGAGCAGCCCCGGCCCTGACCATAGAGCCGCCGCAATGCTGCTGGCAGGGACCATTGCAGCGAAGGTCCAGTTGACCAGGCCAAGGCCCCAATTTGTCGAGATTCGCGGCCAGTTCGGCGCGCTCGCCCGTTCTTTGCGCATCATTTCTTCGAGCAGCAGAAGGGCTGCGAAGGAACCAATCACGAGTGTGGGCAGCAAGCCGGGTTGAAATAGGCCAATCAGAACTTGCTCTCCTGCACCATGTATGAAATGTTAAACACTGACTGCGTATTTACCCTTAGGATTATGCATTCAAGCGGGAGAATTGATATGCGCAAATTTGCTTTCAATATTGCTGGTTTCGGCATGATGGTGGCGCTGGCGACAACTCCCGCTTTTGCCGGCACCGTGGTAACGCCCGACCCCGGTGTTGCCGGTGGGCTTGCCGCGATGGGCATGCTCGGTCTGGCCTATCGTCTGCTGCGCCGCCGCATTTCTCGTTGAAAGCTGCTTAGCCTTTCGCACTCATGTTGAACTTGCTCGGCCGTGACCGCGTGCAATGGCTTGCGGTCATGGCAGCAGTTGCTGGATGCAATGCAGTCTCCTACCATATCATTTGGACGATCACCCACCTGGGCGTGGGCGCGGCACTGATCAACACTTTTAACGTCAATCCAATTTTCTGGTTCGTGCTGTTTGTCGCAACCGCGATTGCCTTCGAAACAGATGATGCCGCGACGCCTCGCCGCGGCGACGGCGCGATTGCCGTAACTGTGCTGCTTTTGGCATTGGTGCCGGTGAATTGGGCGGCATCGGCCGGAGTACTCATTGCGGCAATATGGTTAGTAGCAACTTCGCCCAGTGGCAGCCGAGGGCGCCGAGTCGGGATTATCCTGGGAGCACTTACAGCTTCCCTGATATGGGGCCATATTATGCAGATCTTGTTCGGTGACTGGCTGGTGGGACTCGATGCCCGATTTGTCAGCTGGCTTGCCGGGACCCGCTCACAGGGAAATCTTGTCGATTTCACGGGCGGTGGCAATCCATTTGCGATCGCCTATGGCTGTTCTTCGATGCACAACATAACCATGGCCATTCAGCTTTGGGTCGCGATGACTCAGCTGCTTCGCCTTCGTTTGGGTCTTCGCGTGGTTCTGGTGGGATTTGCAGCGATATTCGCCAACATCTTCGTAAATGGTCTGCGGCTTGCGACAATTGCCCATAACCCGGCAAATTTTGATTACTGGCACGGTGGCTCCGGCGGCGTGATGTTTGCCTGGCTGGCCATATTTGTGGTCACGTTGATTGTCATGATTGGCTGCAATGCTCTCGCGCCGCGCCGGGTTTAGCCTGCTTGCAGTTGTTGCGCTGGCGATCTCGCTCGGGATCAAGGCCGCGGCGCCAAGCGATCTCGTGCCGATGGATGTCGAAGCTTATGATCGTGGACTGGTTGCCTTGCTTGCCAGACAGGGTTTTTCAGCGGGACTTGAGGATAGACCATACGATTGGGATATCGTGCAGGCGCAACGGGGGAATTGCAAAATCAAGGCGCGATTGCAGTTTGCGCTCGATGGCAAGTCCGCCTTCCGCTATTTTGCGAATGGCCTGCCGGTGCTCAAATATCGGTATCGTGGCACCTATCTCGACGACTTTCCGCGTGGCAATTTCGAATTGCGCAGTCGAATTCAGTCGCTGCGGCTGCGGTTTGGTCTGGGGCGCGCGATCGAGTTTCCGCTGCTGATCGCAGCTAACCCGGAATGCGATTTGAGCGCGATTGATTTCGGGCCACAGCTTCTGGTCCCGATGGCGAACTAGGCCTAACGTTGCCGCGATGCCTTCGCACTTGCGAAATTTGCGATGAGGCCCGAAAGGCGCTGGCATGACAGACGCCGAAATCCAAACTGCCGCTCAAGTCTCCAAGGCATGGCCCTTCGAGGAAGCCCGCAAGCTGGTGAAGCGCTATCCTGCGGCCAGGCCCGATGGCGGCCCGATGCTGTTCGAGACTGGCTATGGCCCCTCGGGCCTGCCGCATATCGGCACCTTCCAGGAAGTGCTGCGCACCACGCTGGTCCGCCGCGCCTATGAGACGCTGACCGGCGGCGCGCCGACGCGGCTGGTTGCCTTTTCGGACGACATGGACGGGCTGCGCAAGGTTCCGGACAATATTCCCAATCAGGGTCTTTTGACCGCCTACCTCGGCCACCCGCTCAGCCGCATCCCCGATCCTTTCGGCCAATACGAAAGCTTCGCGCACCACAACAATGCCATGCTGCGCGCCTTTCTCGACCGGTTCGGTTTCGACTACGAATTCGTGTCCTCCAGCGAGATCTACAATTCGGGTGGCTTTGACGAAGCGCTGCGCGGGGTGCTGCGCAATTTTGACGCGATCATGGACGTCATGCTGCCGACGCTGCGCGAAGAACGCCGCAAGACCTATTCGCCGGTGCTGCCGATCTCGCCTTCGACCTTGCAGGTGCTGCAGGTCCCGGTCACGGTAGTCGATGCCGAGGCCGGGATCATTCGCTTCCACGACCTTGGGCAGGATATCGAACATTGCATCTTCGGCGGCCATGCCAAGCTGCAGTGGAAGGTCGATTGGGCGATGCGCTGGGTAGCGCTGGGCGTCGACTATGAAATGTGCGGCAAGGATCTGACCGATTCGGTGCGCGAAAGCGGCAAGATCTCGGATATCCTCGGGCGGCGGCGTCCCGAGGGGCTGATTTATGAGTTGTTTCTCGATGAGAAGGGCGAGAAGATTTCCAAGTCCAAGGGCAATGGCCTGACCATCGATGAATGGCTGACCTATGGCAGCGAGGAGAGCCTCGGCTTCTACATCTACCGCGAACCCAAGAGCGCCAAGCAGCTCCATGTCGGCGTGGTCCCCCGCGCGGTCGATGAATACTGGCAGTTCCGCGAAAAGCTGGCAGAACAGCCGGTCGAGCAACAGCTCGGCAATCCGGTGTGGCATTTGCTGCGGACGAACTCACCTGGTTCCCCCGCGCAGGCGGGGGCCTCAGTCAGTAGCGCACGACCGCACGAGGCCCCCGCCTGCGCGGGGGAACTGCTTCCGCCCGGAGCTGGTGACAAGCTTCCGGTTACTTACGGTCTGCTGCTAAACCTGGTTGGCGTGCTTGGCTCTGGCGCGACCCGCGAGCAGGTGTGGTCTTACCTCGGCAATTATGTTTCGGATGCGACCCCCGAGGCGCACCCCGAACTGGATGTGCTGGTAACCTCGGCGCTCGCCTACAACCGCGATTTCGTCGCGCCGACCCTGCAACGCCGCAAGCCTGAAGCGAATGAAGCGCTGGCTCTCGCGGCGCTCGACGAGGAACTGGCCTCGACTTCGGACGATGCCACGGCTGAGGAAATCCAGACCATTGTCTACGAGATCGGCAAGGACCCGCACTATCAGTTCGAGAGCCTGCGCGACTGGTTCAAGGCGCTGTATGAGACCTTGCTGGGCTCGTCCGCCGGGCCAAGGATGGGGAGCTTTGTGGCGCTTTATGGCGTGACGAATACGCGAAAGCTCATTGCTGAGGCTTTGGACTAACATCCCCCTTTCCGTTCGTGTCGAGCGAAGTCGAGACACGCCGCGCGAGGTGTCTCGACTTC
>CANJCQ010000100.1 GCA_947473355.1 Sphingomonadaceae bacterium
CGAAGTCGAGACACCGCGCACAAGTGTCTCGACTTCGCTCGACACGAACGGGGTTGGTTAGGTGACCATCTCAGACGCCCTCCGCGCCGCCACCGCTGCCCTCACCCAGACCAGCGACACCGCGCGGCTCGATGCCGAATTGCTGATGGCCCATGCGCTCGGCGTCACCCGATCCGAGCTGCTGCTGCGCCATATGACAGCCCCCGCTCCCGAAGAATTCGCGCCGCTCCTCACCCGCCGCCAGAATCAGGAACCGGTCGCCTACATCCTGGGCACCCAGGAGTTTTTCGGGCTCGACTTCATCGTCACCCCCGAAGTGCTG
This sequence comes from Sphingomonadaceae bacterium, assembly GCA_947473355.1. GTDB lineage: Bacteria > Pseudomonadota > Alphaproteobacteria > Sphingomonadales > Sphingomonadaceae > Novosphingobium. The sequence goes on from CANJCQ010000100.1 coordinate 323, forward strand.
ATCCCGCGCAGCGACAGCGAAGTGCTGGTCGAAGTCGCGCTTAAAGCCCGCCCGGATGGGCGGCGTGTTCTCGATTGCGGCACCGGTTCGGGCGCGCTGCTACTGGCGGTGCTGGATCACTTGCCCGAAGCCCGGGGCCTTGGCATCGACCGCTCGCTCGCCGCACTCGCAGTCGCCGCCGCCAATGCCGCACGGCTGGGACTGAGCAATCGCGCCCGCATGGTGCATGCCGATTGGGAACAGGCAGGCTGGTCGCGCGATCTCGGGCCGTTCGACCTGATCCTCGCCAATCCGCCCTATGTCGAGGACGATGCCAGAATCTCCTCCTCGGTGCGCGATTACGAACCGGCAGGTGCATTGTTCGCTGGCCCTGAAGGACTCGATGCCTATCGCGTACTTTTGCCCCAACTGTCAGCGCTGCTTGCCCCAGATGGTGTCGTTCTGGTCGAGATAGGTGCCGCATTGGCCGCCCCCGTCAGCGCTATTGCGCGGGCTGCTGGCATGACCGCGCACCTGCACCGCGACCTCGCAAGCCGCCCCCGGGTCGTCGAACTTGTCCACAGCGCCTAAGATTCCGCTTGGCAATAAGCCTTCCCTTGCGTATTTGCCGTTCAAGCCAGCCGATGGATGTACCCTTCCCGTCGGGCCGGCCCAACTCCAGCATTTGCAATCGGGCATGGCATCAATGGCCATTCCTACAGGGCAAGTGTCGGTACCACGGCTCGATCGGGCGGACCGTGGCGGAGCTTCATGCGACATGTCAGCCGACCTCAGGGCAGGCGACGGTCAGGGGTCTAAGGAAACCTACCCTTGAATATGAATAACAACATGAACAACAATCGCGGCAACAATAACAACAACAATCGCCGTCGCGGCCGGGGCAACAACAGTCGCCAGCAGGGCGGCGGAAGTGCTCAGCAGCTCAACCGGATTGACAGCCGCGCGCGCGGCAATGCGCCGCAGATGCTGGAGAAATACCGCAAGCTGGCGCACGATGCCCACCTCAATGGCGACCGGGTGCAGGAGGAGAGCTTCCTGCAATATGCCGATCACTATTTCCGGGTCATCGCTGATCAGCGCGCCCGCCAGGATGAGCAACGCTCGCCGCGTCAGCCCGGCGAGCGCTGGCAGGAAGGCAGCGAACGCGAAGAGAGCGGCGACGGCGGCGAATATGCCAGCGACAACGAATATCAGCCCTATGACCGCCAGAACTATAATCGGCCGGAACGTGAAGAACGCCCTCGCGATGAACGGCCACGTGATGAACGGCCACGTGAAGAACGCCCCCGCGATGAACGCCCCCGTGACGAGCGTCCCCGTGACGAGCGGCCACGCGAAGAACGACCCCGCGAAAATCGCGGGCGCGATTACCGCCCGGTTGAAGAACAGGCGGAAAGTTCTGCTGACGCAGGCGAAGGAAATGCATCAGCCGATGAGGCCGTGACCTCCTTCGAACCGCCTGAAAACCCCTTCGTGCGCGAGGCTCATGCCCCGCGCGGGCTGCGTCCCCGCCGCGAGGACCGCGCTCCGCGCACGCCGCGCCCAGCGCAAGACGATTCCGATGGCTTTGAAGGCCGCGGCGGCGACAATGGGCCGGGGCTTGATCCTTCGATTCTGCCGCCCCCGATTTCGATCCAGCGCGACGATAGTGCTGGCGATGATGCAGATGCGGAACGCAAGGTCAGCACCGCTGCCGACGAGACCGACGCCCCTGCCCCGCGCCGCCGCACCCGCCGCCCGCGTCCGCCAGTTGATGATGCCGGCGAGGTAATCGAAACAGCCAGCTAGGCGCTGCCTGGCTCTTGCCAGCGCGATTGCCTTGACTTTGCTGCGCCAGTCCGCCAAAGGCCCCGCCTGATCAGCGGGTTTAGGCCTGCTGTTCATCCGTCCGAGACAGTCGGTGCGCATCATCTGGATGCGCTTAATTTCCGGCCTAGACGGGGAAAAGAGATTTTTCGGCCCACGCTCCAAGGCGAGCGCGGCGTCATCTGCGTTTCGGCGCTGCTCCTTCCCCATCAATGGACTCGCCCGCTTCCGCTTTTGCGGCGCGGACAGACGTAGCCGGACGTTCTGGGCGTACCCCAGGACGGCCTATTGAGAAGGAGTAAGCATGGATCGTTCGCAGAAAGCCAATGCGGTCGCAGAGCTTAACGCAACCTTCAACGAGGCAGGCGTGGTGGTGATCACCCGCAACCTCGGCATGACCGTGGCCCAGTCCACGGCCCTGCGGGTGAAAATGCGTGAAGGCGGTGCATCGTTCAAGGTTTCCAAGAATAGTCTTGCCAAGCTTGCCATCGCGAACACGGACTATGCAGGGATCGGCGACATGCTCACCGGTCCTGTGGCGCTGGGGACTTCGGTCGATCCGGTTGCCGCGGCCAAGACCGTGGTCGAATTCGCCAAGACCAACGACAAGCTGGAAGTGGTCGGCGGCGCGATGGGTTCGCTGATTCTGAACGCGGATGGGATCAAGGCACTCGCCTCGATGCCGTCACTCGATCAGCTTCGCGGCACGCTTATCGGCATCATCCAGGCCCCGGCGACCAAGATCGCCCAGCTCGCAACCGCTCCGGCGGCCAAGCTGGCGCGCGTCTTTGGCGCCTATGCCACCAAAGAAGCCGCTTAAGCCGAGACCTGACAAGAATTTTCCGAATTTCGCCGGAATCCTCCGGCAAACACAAATTAACTGGAGTGAAACATCATGGCCGATATCGCCAAGCTCGTAGAAGAACTTTCGAAGCTGACCGTCCTTGAGGCGGCTGACCTTGCCAAGGCCCTCGAAGAAGCATGGGGCGTTTCCGCCGCTGCTGCTGTCGCGGTTGCCACTGCACCTGCCGCTGCTGCCGAAGCCGTTGAAGAGCAGACCGAATTCGACGTCATCCTGCTCAGCGATGGTGGCAACAAGATCGCCGTCATCAAGGAAGTCCGCGCGATCACTCAGCTCGGCCTGACCGAAGCCAAGTCGCTGGTCGAAGCCGCGCCGAAGGCGATCAAGGAAGGCGTCAACAAGGCCGAAGCCGAAGAGATCAAGGCCAAGGTTACCGCTGCTGGCGGCACCGTCGAGATCAAGTAATTCGACGAGACAAGTTTTGCGGGTGTCTTGAAGCATCCGTGAATGGGAGGGCGGTCCGCAAGGGCCGCCCTTTTCGTTTGGGCCCAAGTCTCCTATCGCGCTCCTTGCAATGCCGCTGACCGCCCCCGCCTCTCCCTTCCGCGCCGAACTCGGCGCCATGACGCGCCTCGCTGCGCCGCTGGCGCTCGCCAATTTGCTGCAGATGGCGGTCTATGCGGTCGATGTGATCTTCGTTGCCCGGCTGGGGCAGGAAGAGCTGGCGGCGGCGAGCCTTTCGACTTCGGTGTTCGGGCTGATGATGTGGTGCTTTTCGGGCCTCACCGGGGCCGTCGCGCCGCTGATCGCGGCAGAGCTTGGGCGGATGCGGCATGCCGTGCGCGAGGTGCGGCGTTCGGTGCGCATGGCGCTGTGGCTGTCGCTGTTGCTGGGCATTGGCGGGATGCTGGTCTGCCAGTTCGGCGAAACCATCATGCTGGCAGCAGGGCAGGACCCGCATGTCGCAAGGCTCGCAGGGCACTTCATGGCGCTGCTGAGCTGGTCGATGATCCCGCAGATCGCCTGCAACGTGCTGCGCACTTTCATCGCCGCGCTCGGCCGCCCGGTGTTTGCCACCGCGATCACTGCGCTGGCGATCGTGGTCAATGCGCTGGGCAACTATGTCTTCGTCTTCGGCCATTTCGGCGCGCCTGCCATGGGCCTGCAGGGCTCGGCCCTCTCCACCATCCTGGTCGCGCTGATAACACTGGCAACCTATTGCGGCGCGATCCGGGCTGATCGCCGCCTGCGCCGCTACCGGATCTTCGGGCGCTGGTGGCGCAGTGAATGGTCGCGGATGCGCGAAATCATCCGGCTCGGCGCGCCGATCGCGCTGATCGTCATCGCCGAGGGCGGCTTCTTCGGCAGCGCCGCTTTCCTGATGGGGCTGATCGGCGCGGCGCAGCTCGCAGCGCATACCGTCGCGCTGCAGGTCGCCGCCTTCTTCTTCCAGATCCCGATGGGCATCGGCCAGGCGGCCACAATCCGGGTCGGCTTCTACTTCGGCGCAGGCAATGCCGAGGCTTGCGGGCGAGCCGGCTGGGCAGGCGTGGTGACGTGCCTTGGCTTCCAGCTGTTTGGCGCCGCAGTGATGTTGCTGGCACCGCGCGCAGTGCTCTCGGTCTATATCGATACCGAGGCCCCGGCCAATGCCGCAATGGTTGCCTTTGCCGTGCAATACTTGCTGGTCGCCGCAGCTTTCCAGTTGTTCGACGGCCTGCAGGCAGCGGCTGCCGGGGCACTGCGCGGCCTGCAGGACACGCGCATGCCGATGGTGCTGGCCCTGTTCGGTTATTGGTTGCCCGGCTTTGGCACGGCCGTTCTGCTCGGCTTTTACACCCCGCTTTCAGGCCTTGGCGTTTGGATAGGCCTCGCCATCGGCCTGGTGGTGGTGGCTGGCCTGTTGCTGTGGCGCTGGGGGCGGCGCGAGCGGCTGGGGCTGATGCCGGTTTGAGTTCCCTTCGCGCTCATCCTGACCTAGCCCAAGGGGCTTAGAGCAAAGCCGCTATGCCGCCTGCGCCAGTCTCTCCACCTTGATCTCGCTTTCATGCAACCGCGCCTGCGCCAGGTCATAGCTGGTCTGCATGCGCAGCAAGGTGTCCGCCTTGATGCCGAAAGCCTTCTCAAATCGGATTGCCATATCAGCCGAAAGGCTCGCGCTGCAGTTGAGCAGGTTGCTCAAGGCTTGCCGCGAAACGCCGAAATGATCGGCAAGCGCCGTAACGCTGACCCCTGCCGGTTCGACGATCTCGCTCTTCAACCAGTCGCCGACATGGACCGCGAGCGAGGGGTGCATGCTAAGTGCCATGATAATCCTCCAAATCCATTTCAACCAGGGAGCCATCTTCGGCGATCTGAAAGGTAAGCCGCCAGTTCCGTGTCACAGTCATCGACCAGGTGCCTTTGCGGTCGCCGGTCAATTCATGCAGGCCATAATTCGGCGGCGTGGCCAATTCCTCAATCGATTCCGCTCCATCAATAAAGAACAGCATCTTGCGCAGCCGACTGGCGTCTCCGACCAATCCTTTGGTAGTTCCGGTCAGGAAGAACTGTCGCAAGCCCTTGTGCCGGATACTGCCAATTTCCATGGTCGGACTTTTAGGCACATCGGCGATTTTGTCAAGTGACCCTTATCACTTGACAGCCAAACCTTCGATACCACCCAGACCAAAAAATTCCCCCAGACTCTCCTTGACGCCGCATGAACGCCTTCCCATATGCGCATCGCTGGCACTCGCCTTCTGTGAGTGCCAAGCGTATTCGTATTCACTGGAAGAGGAAGACTCTCATGAAGTTCCGTCCGCTGCACGACCGCGTGCTCGTGCGCCGTATCGAGGCCGAAGAAAAGACCGCTGGCGGCATCATTATCCCTGACAGCGCCAAGGAAAAGCCCGCCGAGGGCGAAATCGTCGCCGCTGGCACTGGTGCCCGCAGTGATGATGGCAAGATCACCCCGATGGACGTCAAGGCTGGCGACCGCGTGCTGTTCGGCAAATGGTCGGGCACCGAAGTCAAGGTCGATGGCGAAGACCTCCTGATCATGAAGGAAAGCGATATTCTCGGCGTCATCGGCTGAGAATTTTCGCTCCCATCCCACCCAATTCATAAGGAACTTAGAAAATGGCTGCCAAGGAAGTACGCTTTTCGCGCGATGCGCGCGAACGCATTCTCGCCGGCGTTGATATTCTCGCCAATGCGGTAAAAGTCACGCTGGGCCCCAAGGGCCGCAACGTGGTTATCGACAAGAGCTTCGGCGCTCCCCGCATCACCAAGGACGGCGTCACCGTCGCCAAGGAAATCGAACTCAAGGACAAGTTCGAGAACATGGGCGCGCAAATGCTGCGCGAAGTCGCCTCCAAGACCAACGACCAGGCCGGTGACGGCACCACCACTGCCACTGTGCTCGCCCAGGCGATCGTGCGCGAAGGCATGACTTCAGTGGCTGCCGGCATGAACCCGATGGACCTCAAGCGCGGCATCGATATCGCCGTAACCAAGGTTGTCGAAGATCTGGTCAAGCGCTCCAAGCCGGTCTCCGGCACGGCCGAAATCGCCCAGGTCGGTATCATCTCGTCGAACGGTGATACCGAAGTTGGCGAAAAGATCGCCGAAGCCATGGAAAAGGTCGGCAAGGAAGGCGTGATCACTGTCGAAGAAGCCAAGGGCCTCGAATTTGAACTCGATGTCGTCGAAGGCATGCAGTTCGACCGTGGCTATCTCAGCCCCTATTTCGTCACCAACCCCGACAAAATGACTGTCGAGCTGGAAAACCCCTACATCCTGATCCACGAGAAGAAGCTGTCGTCGCTGCAGGCGATGCTGCCGATCCTCGAGGCCGTGGTGCAGTCGGGCCGTCCGCTGCTGATCATCGCCGAGGATATCGAAGGCGAAGCCCTGGCCACTCTGGTGGTCAACAAGCTGCGCGGCGGCCTCAAGGTTGCTGCCGTCAAGGCACCGGGCTTCGGTGATCGCCGCAAGGCCATGCTGGGCGACATCGCCACGCTGACCGCTGGCGAGATGATTTCCGAAGACCTCGGCATCAAGCTCGAGAGCGTCACGCTCGGCATGCTCGGCGAAGCCAAGCGCGTCACCATTGACAAGGACAACACCACGATCATCGACGGCGCCGGTTCGGCTGACGAGATCAAGGCTCGCGTCGAGCAGATCCGTTCTCAGATCGAAACCACGACCAGCGACTACGACAAGGAAAAGCTGCAGGAACGTCTGGCCAAGCTGGCCGGCGGCGTTGCCGTGATCAAGGTCGGCGGCGCTTCCGAGGTCGAAGTCAAGGAGCGCAAGGACCGCGTCGATGACGCTCTCCACGCGACCCGCGCTGCGGTCGAAGAAGGCATCGTCCCCGGCGGCGGCACGGCTCTGCTCTATGCCACCAAGGCTCTTGAGGGCATGAAGGGCGCGAACGACGACCAGACCCGCGGTATCGACATCGTCCGCAAGGCGATCCAGACACCGCTGCGCCAGATCGCCGAGAATGCCGGCCATGATGGCGCCGTGGTTGCCGGTAATCTGCTGCGCGAGAACGACGAAACCCAGGGCTTCAACGCCGCAACCGACGTCTATGAGAACCTGGTTGCAACCGGTGTGATCGATCCGACCAAGGTTGTGCGTATTGCCCTCCAGGATGCAGCCTCGGTTGCTGGCCTGTTGATCACGACCGAAGCCGCGATCAGCGACCGTCCGGACGACAAGCCTGCCATGGGCGGCATGCCCGGCGGCGGCATGGGCGGCATGGGCGGCATGGACTTCTAGATTCAGGCCAACCAAAGTCACAAAATCGGGGCCGGGAGGGAAACCTTCCGGCCCCTTTTTTGTTGACAGAAAATCCGGTCTCCGGGCGCCTGTTGTCACATGAAAAAAATGCAACGCTGCTTGGATCTTTTGCAATTGATTGCTGTTTATTGAGGCGTAGGAGCGCCGCCCGGCACTTCGCCGATAAGGGGCGCATCAGATGCAGTCCAGCGACACAGGGGCGGGGGACACCGCCGACGCAAGTATTGAGCCCGCACACAGCGAAAGCGCTGCAGGCCATTCCCACAAAGCTCTTTTCCCACTGACCATCGGCGCGATCGGTGTCGTCTTCGGCGATATCGGCACCAGCCCGCTCTATGCTTTCCGCGAAGCGCTGGGCCAGGCGGCATCCGATGGGCTCGACCGCGAAGAGATCCTCGGCGTGATGAGCCTGATGCTTTGGGCGCTGATCCTGATAGTCACTGTCAAATATGTTATTTTCCTGATGCGCGCCGACAACGAAGGCGAAGGCGGCGTGCTTGCGCTGCTGGCGCTGGCGCGGCGTGCTCCAGCAGGTTCAGGCACCCCGGCAAAATCGAGCGGCGCGGCACAGGCCGGCGGCATGGTGTTGGCGCTGGGCGCAATCGGCGCGGCACTGTTCTATGGTGACGCCGTGATCACCCCGGCCCTGTCAGTGCTTTCTGCGGTTGAAGGGCTCAGGACCCTGCCCGGCATCGGCCCAGGCTTTTCTCAAGAGCATATCCTGCAGATCAGCCTTGTCATCCTGATCGCGCTGTTTGCCATCCAGTCGCGCGGGACGGCAGCGGTTTCGAAACTGTTCGGCCCGGTCTGCATTGTCTGGTTCTTCGCAATCGGCGCGATCGGACTGATCCATATTGCCGATGCGCCCAGGATCATCGCGGCCTTCCTGCCCTGGCACGCAGTCTCATTTGTCGCAGGCCACGGCGTGCTCGGCCTGTTCGTACTGGGCGCAGTGTTCCTGACGGTTACCGGCGCCGAAGCGCTGACCGCCGACATGGGCCATTTCGGCAAGTTGCCGATTCGCCTCGCCTGGCTGGTGCTGGTGTTTCCCGCGCTGGCGCTCAACTATCTGGGCCAGGGCGCTTTTGCCATCAAGGTGCTTGATGATGCCGGCCGCATGGGCAAGCCCTTCGCCAATCTCGACTGGTTTTTCCTGATGATCCCTGATGGCATTCGCCTGCCGATGGTGCTGCTGGCAACCGCCGCGACGATCATCGCCAGCCAGGCAGTGATCACCGGCGCATTCTCGCTGACCCAGCAGGCGATCCAGCTCGGCCTTTTGCCGCGCATGAAGATCAAGCAGACCTCAGAAGGCCACTCCGGGCAGATCTACATCGGTGCAGTCAACTGGTTCGTGCTGCTGGGCGTGATCGCGCTGGTGCTGGGCTTCCGCACAAGCTCGGCGATGGCCGCAGCCTATGGCATCGCAGTGACCGGCACCATGGTCATCACCTGCTGCCTCGCCTTTGCCGTCATGCGCCGCCGCTGGGGCTGGGGCCTGCCCGCCACTCTCTCGGTGATCGTGCCATTCCTCGCCATCGACCTGCTGTTCTTCGGTGCCAATATCCTGCGCGTGGTCGAAGGCGGCTGGGTGCCGCTGACGATTGCCGCCGGGCTGCTGATCGTGATCTGGACCTGGATGCGCGGCCGCCGGATCACTTCGGCACTGGAAGACGAAGGCGCCATTCCGCTCGCCGATATGGCCAGGGCGCTTGCCAAACGGCCGCCGGTGCGGGTCGAAGGCGTGGCGGTCTATCTCACTGCGCGCAGCGAGCTGACCCCGCACGCCCTGCTCCACAACATCAAGCACAACCATGTGCTCCACCGCCACAACTACATCGTCTCGGTCCGCACCCTGCAAAAGCCGCACTGCGATCCGGAGGACCGTCTGCGAATTGAGAGGATCGACGACAACTTCTCGCGCATCGACCTGCGCTATGGCTTCATGGAAACGCCGGAAGTTCAGAGCGACCTGATCGCGGGGGGAAGCTTCATCGCAGGCGCGGGCGCGGCAAGCTACTTCATCGGGCGCAACAATTATGCCTTCTCGGCGACGAGCGGCATGCCGATCTGGCAGGATGTGCTGTTCATCACGCTGCATCGCAACGCCGCCGACCCCACCAACTACTTCAATATCCCGCCGAACCGGGTGATCGAACTGGGCACGCAATACACCATCTGACGCCTGGAAGTTCCGGCAAATGTCTGGCTATCAAGCCATTTCAGCCGAAATAAGCATTTGCCCGCAGGCCAGCGGCACTTCATCGACATTCAGTTTGACGGAAATGCGTCCTGCGTTAAGCTCTGGCATTAAGGAAATGCAAAGGATGAATTGGGTACCTTGCCAGTCATGAGATCAAATTCCTTCTGGCAACCGCTGAGGCGGGCCCTGACGTCGGCAATGCTCGTGGCGAGCCTGGGCCTGCCCGCATCCGCCGCACTTGCCGCAGATTCCAGCGACATCGAGGCAGCTTTTGACAGCGCCTTTGTCCGCAGCCAGCCGCTCAGCCAGTCCTCCAGCCGGCGGGAATCAGTCTATAGCGACCCGTTCCAGACGCAAGTCGCTCGGCTGGCGAGTGCCGAGCAGGGCCGCATCGGCGTTGCTGCCTATGATCTCACCAGCGGACGTTCTGTCGCCGTGCTGGGTGATCAGCCCTTCCCCTTTGCCAGCACGATCAAGGTCGCCATTGTTTCGACATTTCTCGAGCAGGTCGATGCCGGGCGTTTGCGGCTGGGCGATCTCTATCCGCTGATGGTGCCAGTGCCTTCGCGCAAATTCGATGGCCCGGTGGCCCCGGTGCGCGCTGGTAACAGCTTCTCGGCAGACAGCCTGATCACCATGGCGCTGACTCACAGCAACAATCAGGCAACCGATGCGCTGCTCGCTGCAGTCGGCGGCCCGGCAGCGGTCAACGACTGGCTGCGCCGCACCGGCAACAGCGGCATTCACATTGACCGCGACATCGCGACGCTGGTGCGCGATGATGGCGCCATCAATCCCGCCACCACGATAGACACGCGTGACAGCGCCACGCCGATGGCCATGGTCCGCATGCTGACCGGGCTTTATCAGGGCCGCTGGCTCAGCAGCCAGAGCCGCAATTTCCTGCTGGCGACCATGGAGCGCTGCAAGACTGGCAAGAACCGCATCCGCGCGCTGATGCCCGAAGGCGCGACGATTGCGCACAAGACCGGCACGCTCTCCAACACCGCCAGCGACATCGGCATCATCACCATGCCCGATGGCCGCGCCATTGCGCTGGCCATCTATGTCACCGGTCAGGGCAGCAAGGCGAGCCGTGACTGGCGCATCGCCGAGATCGCCCGCTCGATCTACGACGGCTATCTCTATGCGCCGTCCGGTGCGAGCGCTGCTTCCGCCCGCAAATAGCTGCGTTAACGGTAGAGCCCCACACACAAAAACATCCGGCGGCGAGCTGGACTGTAACACCTTGGAATAGATACAGAACCGCGCGGTCGGCGTGGGCCTGTCGGCGGCACGCGCTGGGGGCGGGCGGAGGATTTCGCGAATGGCCGGGGCGTCTTTCCGCTGCACCTTCGGCTTGACCTTTCGGCGACCGGCCAGGGCAGCGCGGCAGGCTCGCATGGCCGCATCTGCACCCGCACGGCTGACAATGCCGCGCCAACAGTGTTTTCCCGGTTCCAGACCCGGTAGCCGCCCCGCGCCACTGGCGGAGGACGGGTGGGCGAGAAAGGCCGCGGTAGTCACACCATCCGGTCTGCCGCTGCGACGCTC
>CANJCQ010000101.1 GCA_947473355.1 Sphingomonadaceae bacterium
GACGGGGCGATAAGCCCAGCGCCCCCCCGAAAATCCCTGACGGTCCAGCACCAAAAGGCCTCAAACACCCCAGAACCTCGACCCGGTAGCTTGACGACCCGGTCAAACGCCCAAACTCAACCGAAAATCGTGATTGTTCGAGGTGGCCTGGAGTTGATTGATGGCAGTTTCACTGAGCAAGGGCGGTAATGTCAGCCTGACGAAGGAGGCTCCCGGCCTGAAGGACGTTCGCGTTGGTCTTGGCTGGGACTCGCGAGTAACCGATGGGGCTGGCTTCGATCTCGATGCCTCGGCCTTTCTGCTTGGTAGTTCCGGCAGAGTGCGTAATGATTCGGACTTCATCTTCTATAATAATCTCACCTCTACCGATGGTGCCGTGCGCCACTTGGGTGACAGTATCACGCCGCGACGGGCGAAAAGCCGCAGGATGCGCCCGACCGGATGCTGGAGGACAAGGTGGAAGCGCTTTCCAGCCGGGCGGCGGGCCAGTATCCGCGCGGCCTGCTGCAGGCCATCGATGCCGGCCTGGCGGTCCGGCCGGAGAACAGTAACATCCCCTTGAGGGGCCAATGCCGAAGATTACGCCAATAGTGGCGCAGTTCTGCCGGATTTTTGTCCAGGTGCAATAAGCAGGTACAGTGGCACTGTCAGAGCCACGTGGCAGGTTCCGCCAAGCGCTGCTAGCGTGCGCGGATGTCGCGCAGATCTTGAGCTGTGCCCCCAGCTCGTTTCGGCGATTCAACTTCTCGCCCGAGGTGGTCCGCCTCGTGGTCATGATATACGTGCGTTTCCCTTTGTCGCTGCGCAACGTCGAGCATCTGCTCTTCGAACGCGGCATCGACCTGTGCCATGAGACCGTGCGGTTCTGGTGGAACCGGTTCGGTCCGCTATTTGCTGCGGACATCCGTCGCCATCGGGTCAGCCGGATGAAGGGCTTCCGGCACTTGCGTCGGCGCCTCCCCGAATTGTGCGTGAAGATCAACGGCGAGAGGGTCTGCCTCTGGCACGATGCGGACCGGAAGGCTGGTCCAGCCGATCTGGAATTCGGATTCGGCGCAGTGGCCAGACTCCGGCTCGATCTCGAAGCGCGGAGCGGCCCGCAGAAATTCGCGGAGCATGATCCTGCCTTCCAGCCGGGCGAGGTGGATGCCGATGCAGAAGTGCGGGCCGACGCCAAAGCTCAGCATGCGGCGCGCCTTGCGGTTCCAGATGAACTGGTCCGCCCGGTCGAACTCGCGCGGGTCGCGGTTGGCCGAGGCGATCAGCAGGATCACCCGCTGGCCGGGCTCGAGCGCCACGCCGCCAAGCGTGACAGGATGCTTCACCGTGCGGCCAAACCATTGCGCCGGGGCATTGTAGCGCAGCATTTCCTCGAAAGCTGCAGCGGCATTGGCCTGCGGATCGGCAGCAACCTCGGCCAACTGATCGCTCTGGCGCGACAGCTCCAGCAGCCCGCCGGCAAAGATCTTGGGCAAGGTCTCGGTCCCGCCGACCAGGATCGACATCACATCGACCGCGACTTCCTGATCGGTGAGCGGCCTTCCGATGATATGCGTAGCGATCAGCGGATCGATCACCGGACTTTCCGGCCCCTGGCCCCGGCGCCGGCGCTGCACTTCGCCGCGCAGCAGCGCGTGCAGCTCGTCACGTGCCGCCATGCCTTCGGGCGTGGAGCCTGACTGGCCCGGCTTGCGATAGACCAGCTGGTTGATCAGGTCGACGACGTGATCGGTATCTTCGAAGACCAGCCCCATCACCTGCTGGGTGACGCGGGCAGAGACATAACTGCCAAGATCGGCAGTGAGATCGAACCTGCCGCGGGGCAAAAGCTCGGCCAGCCGCCCTCGGACAATCCCGGTTATCATTGCCTCAAGCCGGTTGATGCTGCCCTTGAGGAACGGCGGCGCGAGCAGCTGGCGAAACCCGGTCTGCACCGGCGGATCGAGCCAGAGGAACATGGCCTTTACCGGCTCGATCTTCGGCTCCGGCGGATTGCCGCGATGGTGCTCGCGCAGCACTTCGGGCGCGAAAAGCTGGCCCTCGGATTCGGAATAGTGTTCGGCGTCCATGAAGCCGTCCCACACATCCTGATAGCGGCTGAACACCCATGTATCGTATTCGGCGATATAGTATGCCGGATGTTCTTCGCGCAGCACCGGATAGAGGCTGTGCGGATCGCGCATCGCTTCGGGCGAGAACGGGTCGTAGCTGAACTTGGCGGCAGTCTTTGGCATTGATATTTCCTTAGCTGGTCTCGCGCCGGTTCAGGAACACGCTCTGGTGCGCAGTGCCGAACATGCCCTCTGTGTCGCCCATACGCAGCGTCGCGATCCCGGTGCCGTTTCCGGCCACTTCGCTGGTGCCATCGAGCAGCATCCAGTCGCTGCGCGGCATGCGCGAGAGGTGGATCGAGAGATCGAGGCTGACGTAGGTCCAGTCGTTCAGCGAGGCTGGCGGGGCAACCGTCGTGCCCCAGTCAGCGGCGGCCGCGACGCAGGCGAGCGGATCGATCGGTTCGCCGGCGATCATCGGGGTGATGACCCGCAACCAGACTGCGCCGGGGCCGGGTTCCGAATCGCTGCCGGCAATGCGGATCGATTCCGCCAGCACACGGGTCTGGCCTTGCGCGCCTTCGGGGAAGGGGTAGGTCAGTGGCTCCAGTTGCAGTTCATCGCCTTGCTTGCGCACCCGCAGCAGCGTTGCGCGGACCCAGGTGCGACCTTCGGCTTCCAGTTCCAGCTCGGCCAGCTGGATGCGCCCGCCTTCGCGCAGCAGGCGGGTGCGCGCAGTCAGCGTTGCTATCGGCACTGCGCCGAAGATGTCGAGCGTCAGCCGCACCGGCAGCATCGGCACGGGGACCGGAATGGCGCCCAGCAACTGCGCCGTCAGCCCGCAGATCTGGGCGCCGCCCTGCTTGCTTGAATCCCAGAAGCTTGGTCCCAGGCCAGTGGGGACGAACAGGTCGCCCTCGCGGATGAAAAAGGCCTCGCTCAAAGTGCCTGCCTCTGGCCGGTGGCCGAGGCCATATCGATCGCGGCGAGCAGCGCGGTCAGCCGCTTGGCTGCCGCGAAATTGGGCACGGTGTAGGTGCCTTCGCGCAGGTCTCGGCCAAAGGCGGCCCAGGCCTCGGCGACATTGGCCGATGCGCCGGACAGGCCCGGCACAGCTCGCTCCGGAACTTCTACCGGTACGCTTGCCTCCAAAGTCAGCGGGGCAATCTGGCAGGTGCCGGGAACCGAACCGCTCACCCGCAGCCAGCCCTTGCTGCCTTCCAGTTCGAACAGCGCAGTGCGGTGCTCCGGCTTGCCGCCAACCACTTCGAAAGTCGAGACGCAGCCGCTGTCGTGCAGGCCTGTCACCAGCATGTGATCGGCGCAGGTCCGCTCGACCGTCTCGTCCGTGCCGATGATTGGCACTTGCCTCAGGAACGTGGTGGTGCGGGCATCGACTTCAACATAACGGCCAACCAGCGCCTCCACTGGTGCCAGCGTGTGCCCGCCGCCGATCGTTTCCAGCGTCGCGCCGGTGCGCCTGTCCTGAAGATAGGCCCCGAAGGCCGGCGTATCATCGCCCCAGGCGGCGGCCGAGCCGAACACCCGCAGCACGCGCGGCGCGCCGATGGCGCCATCCTGCACCAGCCGTGCCGCCGCGATGATCGCGGGCGCAAACAGTCCCTGCAGGCCGATCATTGCATGAATGCCGGGCGGCACAGCCTCGGCCATTTCGCGCGCTTCTTCGAGATCACGGCCCAGCGGCCACTCGCAATAAACATGCTTGCCTTCCGCCAGTGCCGCCAGCACAATGGCGCGGTGTTCGGGCACCTTGACGGTCACCACGACAACATCGACTTCGGGATCGCGCACCAGTTCCAGCGAATTGCCAAAGCCCCGCGCCGCGCCAAAATGCGCGGCGGCCTCATCGGCAATCTCCTGCGTCCGCGCCGAGACTGCGGTCAGGGCAAACATGGGAAGGGCGCGCAGCGCGGCGAGGTGGGCATCGCGCGCCCAGCCGCGTTCGGCGTTGGCGCCGACGATACCGACACGGATTGGGGCAAGGTTCAAAGGGCTACTCCATGATCGGGTGGTCGATCGCGCCCACGACCTGAATCAGCTGCGGATCGACTATGTATTCGGGGCATTCGGCATCGAAGAAGGCATCGACATGGCCCCAGTGCACTGGGTGGGTCATATATTCACCGGTCAGGCCTCCCAGGCTGTCGAATTCCTGTTCCCAGACGTGCGTGTAGGCCTTTGGCCCCTCGCACAACGAAACCGGACTCAGTGCCCAACTGCGGATCGTCGAAACATGGCCGGGCATCATCAGCAGGCCCTGCTCCAGCGCCTGCGCACCGTCCGGAAAGCCCTGTGGCGTGATCCGGAAGATCAGTGCGCGCCAGATCCCGCCCCCCGCTGGCACGACTTTGCTGCGGGTTATGGGATAGCCCAGATGGGTGACTTGGGTGCCTCCCAGCAGCGGGGACACCGCCCCGCGCCACGCCGGAACCAGCGCCGCGGCCAAAGCCTCGCGCTCGCTTGCAAAGCTCATCCGCCAGACCACATGCCCGGCATTGATCACTGCTACCGGCGAAACCGGAGCGATCCAGCAGGTCCGCACACCCGGAAGGCTGGCGGCAGCCGCCTGCAACTGCGCGGCCAGTGCTTCCTTTTCCGCCTCGCGCTCCGGCGGCAAGGCGATCAGGCGCAGCGACACGAACATCAGGCGATCTCCGCCTGATCGGACAGCACCCGCCGCTTGCGGCTGAGCGTCATCTGATCGCTCTCCTGCCACCAGGCGAGCTTTTCGAAGCGTTCGTCGGTTCCGTCGGGGAGCTTGCTCATCCGCTGGCTCCACCAGCCTTCGATCCCGTCCACTTCCCACAGATAGAACAGCGTGGCTGCAAGCTCCGCGAAATCCTGCCCCGGTGGTGTCTGCCATGCCCCGGCCAGCCGCATTCTGCGCCGCTCGGCACCGGGCACATAGCGGGCAGCATAGGCGCGGCGGTATTCCCCGGCGCGGCCCGGCTGGACGACAATTTCGTCGAGGATGTAGACCTTCACGCCTGCTTACCCGCGCAGCTCTTCGGGCAGCTCGAAGCTATAGACCATGTCGCTCCTGTCGCGCCGGCCGAAGACATAGCGGTCGTCAGCGCCCGGTCGT
This sequence comes from Sphingomonadaceae bacterium, assembly GCA_947473355.1. Lineage (GTDB taxonomy): Bacteria > Pseudomonadota > Alphaproteobacteria > Sphingomonadales > Sphingomonadaceae > Novosphingobium. Next base: position 5,158 of record CANJCQ010000101.1, read on the forward strand.
TGCCGCATCAGGTCGAACCACGATCCCGCCGCAGGCTCGACCCGCGACGCGTCCCAGACCACGACCCGCCGGGCGATCTTCCACGTATCGTTGCGCCGCTCGAACAGATCGAGATAGCGCCCCCGCAAGGTCTCGTCCCACAGCTGCCCCTCCGCGTCGCGACGCTGGTGAAAGGAGGTGAACAGCGATTCCACGCGGGCCGTCTCACCATCGATGTCTATCGAGACATTGCCCAGCAGATGCTGGGTGCACAGCAAGGTCGAACGCCCGAGATTGGCGATGATCTTCGCGACAGGCCCATTGGCCAGCCCGTGATAATCTTCGCCATCCTCGTGAAAGCCCGAGGCAAACAGTTCGAGATCGCCCCGGTCGGTGCCGCGCGCAATGCGGTGGAGCGCTTCGGTGATTTCCTGCTTGGAGAGCAGGTCGGCTATGGCCTTGTCGTGCATCTTATCCTCCCTGATTTGCCCAGCCTTGCGCCGCGGCCAGCTCTGCCGCAGCCCCCCGCCGGACAAAGCCGGCGTCGGCGCCCAGCGGCACGAAAGTCAGCCCCATTTCGACCAACGCCCGCGCGTTGTCAGCGCCCAGCGTGGCCGAGCCACTGATCTTGCCGTGCTTGCGGCACACAGCGATCACTTCGCGCACAGCATCCAGCACTTCCGGCGTCATCGGCATGGCCGGGCCCTGACCCAGCGAAATGGCGAGATCAATCGGGCCGACGAACAGTCCGTCGACTCCCGGTGTCGCTGCAATCGCCTCGAGGTTCTGCAATGCCTCTGCCGTCTCGATCATGACCAGACACAGCGGCTCGGGCGCGCCTGCGCCGGAGGGGCCATAATAGCTGCGCACCTTGCCGAAGCTGCGGATGCCATGGGGCGGATAGTGCGAGGCCGCCGCAGCCCGCTGCGCATCCTGCGCCGTCGAGACCATCGGCACGATCACGCCGTAGGCACCAAGATCAAGCGCGCGCATGATCTGGCTCTCGTCATTCCAGCCGACGCGCACGATGGCGGGCGTGCCGCCGAGTTCGGCCGCCTGGATCAGCGAGAGCATATTGCCTGCATCGACTGCGCCGTGCTGGCCATCGAGAATCAGCCAGTCAAACCCGGCCCGGCCCATCACTTCTGCCGCCATGGCACTGTCCAGTGTCACCCAGCTGCCATAGCTCGGCCGGCCTGCTGCCAGCGCCTCGCGCACCTTGCCCATGAATCGCTTCTCCCAATCGTTGGCAGGAGCCTAACCCATGAAATGCACTGCGCGAAAGACATTCCTGTTGCACGGCCTGCTTTCACCCGCCAACCTGCCCGAAACGCGGCGGGAGAGATGAAATATGGCTGACCACATTGCCGAGGCTCTGGCCGCCATTGTCGGCGAGGCAAATGTGCGCTGCGGCGCAGATATCGGCGAACATTATCGCATCGACATCGGCCGCAAGTTCGAGGCCCACCCGGCCTGGCTGGCCCGGCCCGCTACGACCGGCGAAGTTTCCGCCGTGATGAAACTGGCCCATGCCCATGCCATCCCCGTCACGGTGATCGGCGGGCAGAGCGGCACATGCGGCGCGGCGGTGCCCGAGGACGGGGGGCTGGCCCTGTCGCTCGACCGGATGAGCCGGGTCGAGGCGATTGACACCCTGTCGATGACCATGAAGGTCGAGGCCGGCTGCGTGCTGCAGGTGGCTGCCGAGCAGGCCGAAGCGCAAGGCGCCTTCCTGCCGCTCGATCTCGGCGCGCGCGGGTCGGCGATGATCGGCGGGGTGATCGGCAGCAATGCCGGCGGCAACCGGGTGATCCGCTGGGGCATGATGCGTGATATGGTGCTGGGGCTGGAAGCGGTGCTGGCCGATGGCACTGTCGTCTCCTCGATGACCGGCATGATCAAGGACAATGCCGGCTACAACTGGAAGCACCTGCTGATTGGCAGCGAGGGCACACTCGCCGTGGTAACCCGCGCCGTGCTGCGCCTGCGCCCGCTGCCCAGCACGCGCCAGACGGCGCTGATCGCCATGGCCAGCTTCGAAGATGCGATCCGCGCCATGCGGCAGCTGGAAACCGCGCTGTCCGGCCAGCTCTCCTCGTTCGAGCTGATGTGGGAGGATTTTTATGCGCTCCACACTGAAGCGCAACTGGCCCAGCGTCCGCGCCCGATGCCGCTTGGCCATCCGATCTATGCGCTGGTCGAGGCGATGGGCGGTGACGAAGAGGGCGACGCCGCGCTGTTCCAGCGCGCGCTGATGGCGCTCACGCAGCAGGGGCTGGTCGCCGACGCCGTGATCGCCCAGTCGGCCCGCCAGCGCGACGATCTATGGGCAATGCGCGATGACCTGACGCCTGGCTACGCGCCGCTCCGGCCTTTTGCCGCCTACGATGTCAGCATGGCGATTGCCGACATGCCGACCTTCGCCGAGCAGGCACGCGCTGCGGTCATGACGATCTACCCTGATGTGACCATGCTGTTCTATGGCCACGCAGGTGATGGCAACCTTCATGCCCTGCTCAGCATCAGGCGGATGGACAAGCAGGTGCAGCAGGCCTTCGACGATGCGATCTATGGTGTCGTCCGCCGCTTCGGCGGCTCGATCGCGGCCGAACACGGTGTCGGCACTTCGCGCCGGGACTATCTCGGCTGGTCGCGGTCCGAATCCGAAATTGCCTTGATGCGCAGCATCAAGCAGGCGCTCGATCCAAAGGGCATCCTCAACCCCGGCAAGATCTTCGCGGCGCTGTGATCATGGCGAGCGCAACCATATCCAGCCGCCTCGACAAGGCCCGCGCACAGTTCGGCGCTGGGGTGCGCCTGTCCGAGCCATTCCCCGGCAATCCGCCGCTATGGATCGAACCGCTGGATGATAGTCTGCGCGGCGATTTTGCAGTGGCGCGGCACTGGATCGTCGAACACCGCGAGGCCATCGAACAGGCGCTGCTCACATTCGGGGCAATCGTCTGGCGCGGCTTTCCCATTGCTTCCAGCGAGCACTTTGCAGGCCTGCTGGACCAGTTTGAGCCTTACGCCCAGGGCTATGCCGGCGGCACCTCGGACCGCAAGGTGGTGACCGGAAACGTGATGGAGGCAACCCGCACCCCGCCTGAGGTCACCATCCCGCTGCATCAGGAAATGTCCTATATGCCCAGCGGCCCCAGGCTGGTCGCCTTCTATTGCCGCGAGCCGTCGCTGACCGGCGGCGAAACAGTGATCTGCGACATGCGCGGCTTGCTCGAAGCCTTGCCGGACCCGCTGCGGGCCAAGCTCACCACGCACGATGTCGAATATGTCCGCAACATGCGATCGGAAGCGGTCGATGACTGGCGCGCCGAGGCAGTCTATCGCCACCCGACCTGGCAATACCGCTTCGAAACCGGGGATCCCGCCACAATCGAAGTGCTGCTGAAGGAACGCGGTGCCGAGTTCGAACGGCACGGCGATGGCAGCCTCAGCTTCTGGACCCGCGTTCCCGGCATCACCACCCATCCAGTCACCGGGGATCTGCTCTATTTCAACCAGATGAATTCACAGGTGCAGCACCCACTGACCATCGGCGAGGAACGCGCAGCCGCCATCGATGCGGCCTATGGCACGATCACGCCGCGCGCCTATTCGGTGCGTTTCAGCAACGGCGAAGCGCTGAGCGAGGCGGAATTCATGGCTATCCACGGCACTTTCGAAGCCCGCAAGATCGCCTTCCCCTGGGAAGCCGGAGACGTTATGCTGCTGGAAAACCGCCTGACCGGACATGGCCGGAACCCTTACACGGGCCCGCGCGATATCCAGGTCATGCTGATCCAGTAGCGCCGCCGCTTCAGCGCAGTTTCGCCGCGATCTCTTCGCCGAACCACTGGACGTTTTCGGCAAAGGCCGCGCGGCTTGGTGAAGGAACCCCCATAGTGGTCCAGGTCACCCCGGCCTCGGCCAGCGCACCATAGGCATCCACCGCTTGCGCCGCGCTGCCGGCATCCTGGGGCACGAGTTCCCCGTTATCGAGCCGGCCCATGCAGATCGTCAGGGGATCGGTCCGGCCGATCTCGTCGCCATAGGCGCGCGCGAAGGCGAGCTTTTCCTTGAGCTGGGCGATGGTCGAAAGCTCGTCGGTGCGCGCTGTCTTGGTGACCACACCGGCCACCGGAAACGGCGACCAGCCATCGCACAGCGCAACCGCACGGCGGATCGCAGGGGCCGCGTTGCCGCCCGCCCAGATCGGAATGCCGCCAGCGCGCGGCGGGCGCGGATGTATGACGACATCACGGGCGTTGAAACGCGGACTTTCATGATGCACCGGCTCGCCGGTCCAGGCTTGCCGCAGGATGCCGATGGATTCGTCAGTGATCGCGCCGCGATCTTCGAAGGAGACGCCGACTGCGGCATATTCCGGCTTGAGATAGCCGGTGCCGATCCCCAGGATCAGCCGCCCGCCGGACAGCGCATCGAGCGAAGCCGCGGCCTTGGCCACGACGAACGGATTGCGGTAGGCGAGGACCACGATGTGGGTCTGCAGCTGGATGCGCGGGCTGGCCATGGCCGCCACGGTCAGCGCCACAAAGGGATCGAGCGTCGCATGCCCGCCGCCGCCGAGCCAACGAGCGCTGGGCGCGGGATGATCAGTGACAAACACCCCGTCGATCCCGGCACGGTCCATGTCCTGGACCATTCCGGTGATGGCATCGAGCGTCATGAATTCGCCCGGTGTGGTCTCGTCGAGCGGCAGCGAGCAGGAAAAGCGCATTCTATTCTCCGTTTATCGCAGCCCATGCCAGGCTGCCGATTCTGCGGCGTCATAGACTGATCCGTCGCTGTCAGTCTAATCGCAGTTGACTCATGATCGACACGCCCGGCGCGGATGCCCCGACGGGGCATCGTGCGAGATCGTGCACTCCAGTCACAGGAAAGGACACAACATCGTCGGGGTGTTCTCCGTCAGCAACTGTTCCCCGTCAGCACCAATGGCACAGATTTGAGGTTGTGATTTAAGGAGTGTTGGGGCTTCGTCGTAGTGACGAAGGAACGAAGATGAAGCCCCA
>CANJCQ010000102.1 GCA_947473355.1 Sphingomonadaceae bacterium
AGCACGCCGATAGCATCGGCCAGCGGCGCCTCCCACTGATGGAGAGAACGCAGCAAGTCGAGTGTGAGCTCGGCATAACCATCGTCAGTGGCAGTAATGATTATGCGCTTCACCGCGACGCCCTCGAGAATACGACCTGACAAGCATCGGGCATATTGAACGGCTCGTGCTCCGGCGTAACATGCAGTGCTAATACCTCGGCAAGCAGATCATGTCGCGAGAAAAAGGCTACCGCCATCTCCCATAGCTGTCGCGACAGCGACTGCCCTAGGCACAGGTGCGCGCCGCCCCCGAATAAGTTGGCGCGGCGTTCTTCATCGCTCCATCCCTCAGCAAAGGTTAGGCAGCGTACCCGCTCGCCCTGCGCCACTAATCGCCCAGAGATCTCCACCGGCGCTAGCGCAATCCTATCGATGAAATGCAGCGCGCTGACGGGGAAGGTCGCGGGCCAGCGCATCGCGCTGAGCATCATTGTCGGTTGCTCTGCGAACACATGATGTAGCGATAGCGCCAGACTGCCGGTTAACGGTCGCACTCCTAGTGCCAGCAGTGCGAGATGATCATAAATCATTTCTCCACCTGCCGATTCCATCAGCCCTAGCGCCTGGTTCAGCTCAAGACGGCGCCTGAGTGGAGTATAAGATGAGAACAACAGTGGGATATCTTCGGCCAGATTGGTAGCCTCTTCCGGCAAGTGCATTGCCCGCGCGTATGCCTCGCCAATGGCGCGAAATAGCGGGCATGCGAAATCCGTCAGCAAGTCGATGCGGCAGCCAGGTTGCAGGACAGCTTTGCCAAAATGCGCAAACCAGCGCTCCGCGGCCTTAAGCTGGAGTTGATGCCCCTTGGCTTGAAACGTCGCCAATGTTCGCCTGCTTGCCTTGTGGGCCTCGCCGTCGAGAAACGGCGGCAGCCTTTCCAGAAGGGCGATTACCGCCCTAAAATCGTGCCCAAAGCGTCTTTCCAGTTCGCGATAGCGATCGGAGATCGGAAAGACTCCGAACGTCTCGCTCTTGAGAACGGAACGGCAGACGGAATATTCGTTTAAAACGAGCACAATTCATCCTCGACCATTGTCATTGTGTCTGCTCAGCCCCCCCTTACGGCGTAGCACTTCTTTGGTGAGGCTCGCAGCGTAGTTGGATTGGTTCAGGGCAGCAAGATCTTGCTTGCGCCAATGGCCGAGATTCTCCTCCACGTGGCAGCGAGTTAGGCGCGTAGAATGCTTGGCGGCTTGCGATCGAGCCCTTGATGTCCGCTCTCCACACCAAATAGGTCATCGCGCAACCCGGAGCGAGCTCCCGATAGCAGTCCGGCATTTTCGCGAACCGGACCAGTATGCGCGACAGCCTAGCCTTTTCCATAGCCATGCCACCGCGCGCCGTATCGGGCAACCTGCGCATCGAATACCTCTCTCCCACAGCAGACGACCTTGGCAAGCGGAGCATGACCAAGCTGGTGCCGATCGCTCGTCTAGGTAGCGAACCGGTCCGGGCGGAGGCGGCCTATCGCCTCAAGTCCGGCCATGGCTGGTCCTTCAGTCTTTCCGGCGGCCTGAACTTGGGCTCCGCGTCGGACTATGGCAGGGGCGAGGCTATGGCGGGCTTCAACCTGGCATTGTGATCAAAAGCAATTGGCATCAGGTTTTCGGTACGTGTTTGCCGACGTAGCCAAAGGGAAGCGCCTCACCTGACGGTGTCATCAAAAGGCACCCCCATCGAAAACCCTACTCATCCAGACCCCACCTACCCGGCACCCCGACATGCCCCAGAATCGATTCCTAGCCCCACTGGGCCGCTTCCTCCGCTGGCGGCATTTGTATGCCAAAATCACACCGACTGGCTCCACTGCGCCTTTGGGCGAATCTGGTGGGATGCTGGGGTGTGGGCGCAGGACGGAGCTCACTCCGGCCCACTGGATGGCAAGGCGCATGCATGGAGAATGGGTCTGCTGGGATAGCAAACACATCACGGCAGGTTGTGAAAACCGATCCCCAATGGGGCGTCAATCAACACCTTGACGGGTCACCGTGAGCTTGTTTCCGTCTAGATCACGAAAATATGCAGCGTAGTAATTCATCTCCTGTGGGCCCCGTAGTCCGGGAGCGCCTTCGCACTTACCGCCCAGTTCGATTGCCTTGGCGTAAACGGCATCGACTACCGCCCGGCTAGCGGCGGGGAAGACAACTTGTGAACCATTGCCGGCATTAGCTTCGCCCTCAAAGGGCGTCCCAATCATGAACATGCCCCCCGTAGGCCCCTTGTACCCGGCCACATTCTCGCGGTCGGTGATGCAAGTGGCGCCTAGAATTTCAGCGATTGCGTCATAGAACACCTTCGCGCGCGCTAGATTGCCTGTGCCGTATCGAGCCATGCTCTGCATTGTTTTTTCCTCGCCAGTAGTCGATCCCCTATTCGACTTGGCTTGCTGCAGAAGCAAGCTTGTATTGCCCACCTGTGCACAGATCCCATGGCCGGGACGATATCCTACAAACAGCGCAAGGCGGGGAGCACCGCGCAGAACACTGCCGCCCACGCGGCAGCCCCGCTGGCTAGTGGTCAAGATCTGACGCATTGTACCCTCCTTGGTCGATGCCGAATGACCGGGATTGGGTGGATTCCTGACTGTCTGCTTATGGACGCGAAAATGGGAAAGCGGTCATTCCCCGAACGCCGCTCCTCCCTTTGTCATTTTGCCGCCGCTGCTTTGACGATGTGCGGAGTCACGACGATGGAGATGTCGCGCTTTGCCTTGCTGGTGTCTTCGGTTGTCACCAGTAACCAAGCAACGGCAACTTGCTCTTGTTGACGATCGAGCTGTCCTGCATCAGCCCGCCGATCACAAAGGCTCGCCGTCGCGCACGTTGGCGGAGGTCGAGGCCTCGCGCTCGCTGATTGTCGGATACTCCCAACCCCGCTGCAGATGTTGCAACGGGATTGCTTGCAAGGGCAATGTCGGCGCTGAAACTAAAACTTGTATTCCAGCCTCACCCCGTAGGTCCGGGGATCGGAATAGGACACCGCATCGCCGATCCCGCTTTCAAGCACCGACTGCAGCACGGCCTTGCTGGTCAGGTTCTTGCCCCAGAACACGATCCGCGCGCCGCGCAGCGCATCGGGCTCAAACGAAAGCTCGGCATCGACCAGCGCATATTCCTTCTGCTCGACCCGGTTGTTCGGATCGAAGAACTGGCCCGAATTGTAACTGATCCCGCCATAGGCGCCCACTTCCACGCTTCCTACTTTGCGGGTGTAGTTGAACGAGCCGTTGACCGTCCATTCGGGCGTGCGCATCAGCCGCTTGCCGGTAGCGCTCTGCGAGCTTTGGGTATTGCCGAAACCGTTCGGGTTGAACACCGAGGCCGCCGGGAAGCTCTTGTACTTGGCGTCAAGATAGGAGCCACCGACATTGAGCGTCAGCTCGGGCGACGCGCGCAGCACCGCGCCGAACTCGAAGCCGGTGATCTGGCCCCGGGCGGCGTTCTGGTAGCGGCTGACGTTCAGAGGGTCGTAAATGAAGACCTGGATATCCTTGTAGTTGTAGTGGAAAGCCGCCAGATTCAGGTCGAGAATATCGGCAATCTTGCCCTTGTAGCCGACCTCATAGGCATCGACGTTTTCGGGATTGACCGGCGGATCGACGCAGACTGGCTGTGGCGTGCAATTGTTGACCGCGCCGCCATTGACGAAGCCGCTCTTGAACCCCTTGGAAAAGCTCGCATAAAGCGTGTTATTGTCGTTCGGCTTGAAGCGCAGAACTGCGCGCGGGGTGAATTTGGTGAATGTGAAAGAGCCTCTGGGATCGGCCACAGGGGTTAAGCGCGGATCGCCAAGCTGCCAGTTGAACTGGCCCGTGGTATTGGCGACTTTTGATGTCTCATGCGAATAGCGCCCGGCAAGAATCAGCGAAAACTGCTCGGTAAACTGGTAGTTCGCTTCCGCGTAACCTGCCCAGCTATGCTTGTTGGCCAGCGAATAGGCGCCGCTGGTAAAAACCGGGCGAGGCAGCGCCGGATAGGCTGTGTTGAACAGACCGCCTGCACCCGAGGGGTAGATCAGCGCGAAATTCTGGTCGTAGGTCTCGGCCTTGTCCATGTAGAACATGCCCACCGAGAGCGTCAGGCCGCCCATATCCTTCGTCGTGAAATTCAGTTCCTGAATATAGTCGCGCTCGCCGATTGCGAGATAGACGCCAACGGTGTTGACCGGGGTCTGGTCGAGATCGACCAGATCGAGCACGTCAGTGCGCTTGTATGAACTAACCGTGCTAAGGGTGCCGATGTCGCCAATCTCGAATTTGCCCTGCAGGCTGAAACCATAGGTCTTGATCCGCGTGTCGGCGCCCGGATTGAGCGCGATTTCATAAGGCTTGGTGGCAAGCGGCAGATTGAGGCAGGCGAGGCCGCCGAATGCGCACGACAGCTTGGCAATCGCCACACCGAGCGAATTGCCATTGAGCGGAGCGCCGCTGTAGATGCCGGAATCGTCGCGCTTGCTGTAAAAACCGGTGAGGGTCAGCGCGACCCGGTCGCTGGGCTGCCACAGCAGCTTGCCACGGATCAGGTGGCTGCGCAGGCCATCGTCATGGCCGCCGCGCAGCAGGTCGGTGTTGATCCCCTCGCGGTTGCGAAAGGCGCCCGAAATCGAGATCGCGAGCTTGTCGCTGAGCGGCCCGGTGACGAAGCCCTTGACGTTGGCGTCCTGGAAATTGCCATAGCTGGCAGACAACTGGCCCTTGAGCGTGAAGCTGGGTTCCATGGTGTTGATGATGATCGCGCCGCCAGCGGCATTCTGGCCATAGAGCGAGCCTTGCGGCCCCTTGAGGACCTGAACCGATTCCACATCAGGCAGATCTGCCAGAGCGCCCGACTGGCTCGCCTGAAAAACGCCATCGACATAGATCGCGACGTTGGGGCTGTCGCCAAGCCCGGCAAGGCTGGAGGAAATGCCCCGGATCGAAGGCTGCAGGAACCCACCATAGAATGGCAGCGAAACGCCTGGGCTGACCTTGGCCAGCTCGATCGTGTTCGTAACACCGGCCTTCGACAGCATGTCCGCATTGAGCGCGGTGACCGAGATCGGCACGTCACGCAGCTTTTCGTCGCGGCGCTGCGCGGTGACGATGATGTCGCCAGTACTGGTGCCGCCATCGTCGGCCTGCGCCGCCCGCTGATTGCCTGATTCCTGTGCAAAGGCCGGCATGGCCAGGCCAAGAGCAGCAATGCTCGCCGCGCAAAGCAATTTTTCGATGTAAGTTCTGCCCATGTCATCCTCCACTTTGTGCTATCTTATCAGTTAGTCACGGTTGTTTGGCTGCGCTCAAGTCCCCGCAACCTGGAGCATAGTTGCCTGACTATCGCGCGCGGAGCAAGTCATGGATGCCCTTCTTCTGCCCGCAGGCTCACCGTTGTGCTTCTTTATAACGGGAGTGGCCAACTAGCGCTCGAAGGATAACTCCTCGGTACCTCCCGCCCCGCCGCTTAAATGTCAGGTTTCGAGGAACGAGCAAGGGGCTGCGAAGGTCGGCTATGAGCGTCGGGAGCTGCCGTCGACACCGTGGGTACCAAGTGTCAGATTTTGACCACTAGCTTCCAGACCTTCGACTATGCTGCTGCGGCGGATGGGGCGAATGTCAGTGCGATCCTCGCCGAGGGTCCCTAAAACCACACAACCAGCATCAAAGCAGGCCCCCGCCTCCGATGCCGATGTTGACGAACCCACGCGATAGTGTTCTATCTATGTTCCGACCTCATTATGGAACATTGCACCGTGCTGCGTCCTGCCGACGACCCCATTGAACTCGACCTGCCGCTTTATGGCGCGCAGGTGCAAGCAGGCTTCCCCAGCCCCGCTGACGATCACATCGAGGGGAAGCTCGACCTCAATGAGCACCTGATCCGGCGGCCAGCCGCGACGTTCTTCGTGCGAGCCTCGGGGGCATCCATGCAAGGTGCCGGGATATTCGACGAAGACTTGCTTGTCATTGATCGCAGCATATCAGCCAAGGACGGCGACATCGTCATTGCCGCAGTCCATGGCGAGCTTACTGTTAAACGGCTACTCAAGGCTGCCGGGGCATGGCAGCTTACCGCGGAGAACCCGGACTTCCCACCGCTGCCTATCATCGGTGACACGTGCGAAGTGTGGGGCGTGGTAACCCACAGCATCCGACGTCACTGCGGGCGCTGATGGCTACTTTTGGGCTTGTCGACTGCAACAACTTCTACGCGTCCTGTGAACGGCTGTTCCAGCCCGGCTTGCGAGAGCGGCCCGTTGTGGTGCTCTCCAACAATGATGGATGCGTGATAGCCCGTTCCAACGAGGCCAAGGCGCTGGGCATTGCCATGGGTGCGCCATTCTTCAAGGTGCGCCAGATAGCCATGGAGCATGGCGTTGTTGTGCGCTCGTCCAACTATGCACTGTATGGCGACATGTCAGAACGCGTGATGAGCGTGCTGGCCTCTCAGGCCCCCGCCCATGAGGTGTACAGCATCGACGAGAGCTTCCTCGATCTGGACCGCTTGGCCGTGCCAGACCTAACCGTGTGGTGTCAGGACCTGCGAAGGCGCACACAGCAGTGGACGGGCATTCCCGTGTCTATCGGGGTGGGGCCGACCAAGACGCTGGCAAAGCTCGCCAACCGGCTGGGACGACCGGCACTGCCGCAAGGAGAAGGAGGGCGCTGAACATGACGCGAAGACACCGATGGTGAAAAGTTGTGTGACAACCTCTTGTTTACCCCCTACCGCTTGCATGTGGATTTAGCCTCTCTCCGACTGGAATTCCCAGGGTTTCTCTTCAAGGCGGAGCTCTAAACCCGCAGCGCCAGCGAAGATAGGTATAAGAAGTCTATGAGCACCGCGCGCCAGACCAAATTTGGCCTCAGCCGATCGCTCGAAATGCTCAACGCCCTGCCCGGTGGGAATAAGGTTCTCGGCACGATCGTAGCAATGAGCGCAGCCCTCAATGTGCTGCTGCTGTCCGGCTCGATCTTCATGCTGATGGTTTACGATGAGGTGCTTCCGGCCCACTCGGTGCCGAGCCTCGTTGGCCTCCCCTTCTTCGAATTCACCCACCGGTGAAACTTGGTCCAGATGGTCCGCCAGTTTCTGCAAGAACTCCGCATGCTCGCTAACATATCGGCTCTTGTTGTAGCCAGAGACCAGCTGGCCGCCGACGTTGGTATGCCCCAGCATCACGGAAACGATATGCGGGGGGGCACCAATCTCACCGGCCAACGTAGCCGCAGTGCGGCGCAATGCATGGGCTGACCAGCCAGCTACGCCCGTTTTCTCGGCATTTCCTTTCAGCCACCGGTCCCAGTTACCTAACCTACCCCCCCGCGCGCCTACGAAGAGCGGGTCTTGCGGACTAATCTCCGCTCCGATGCCGTTCAGTTGACGGCGTGATAGTTCCGCCTCGCGGACATTCTCCAGCAGCTCCACTGCTTGGCGGGAAAGAGGTATGACAAGCGCTCCCTTCGGCTTGCGATTGCGAGCGGCTTGCGTTCGCGTATCCTTCACCTGCTCGGGCGGGATCGTCCATGTGGCACCCGGCAGATCGACCTGCCCCCATGTTGCATCGCAAGCTTCGTTGAGCCGGGTACTGGTCAACAGCAGAAACCTGCAGCATCTCCCGTAAACATCCCCCCACGTGGGGAGTACGTCCGCCAGCTCTGTTTCGCTGAGCGTTCGCTGCTTAGGCGGGGCTAGGCTAGGCTTCTCCAGATCGAAGTCGCCCTGCACCAGACCGCGCTTCTTGGACCATCGCAGGGCGGGTATCAGATATGCAACCGCTCTAGCCGCTGATACTTTCGCACTGTGGCCATCAACCGCTAGCTGCAGATCCGCACTCCCCACTTCCAACGCGGGGCGGGATAGCTGGGACCGAAACACTGACTGTATGCGTTCGAGTTGCTCTGCCTTAGTCCTTAGTCCAGCCCCAAGCCCAGCGGTGAAATAGATTTCTATAACGCTGCCGAAGGTGCCAATGCCGACAGCCGCAGACATTGTTCTGGATCTAGTGGCCCGCCTCTCCGCAGTCGGGTCAGCCCCTTCCCGTATACTACGGCGAAGCGCCTCTGCTCTATCCCGCGCATCCTTTAAGCCCAGCTCGGGCCCGACTTCGAAGCGGCGCATGACGCCTTTGGCTCGTATGTTTAGAGACCACGTGCGTGTCCCAGCTGGAGTAACCCGCAACCTAAGCCCCGGCACTGCGCCATCGACCAGCTCGATCACCTTGTTGGGGTTCGGCTTCAGCTTGGCAAGCTGGGCAGCAGACAGTGGAGGAACTCGTTTCGCCATACCCAAGCCAATCCCTCAAAGGTTTCACTTAGGTTTCATAGTCCATGCGATTGCCTGACACAAGACGACCCGCTATGAGGCTAGCGCAGAGACAAATACAACGCATATCCTCAGTTATTGTGCCACATATTACCCAGTATGCGATTGGCTGACATTTAATGAGTAACTGATTTGTAATCAGGGGGTCAGGGGTTCGAATCCTCTAGCCGGCACCATTGTTTTCAAGGGTTTAGTGGAAGCTTCGGGCATTGGCTAAACCCTAATTGGTCGCCGATTTGGGACTTTACCAGCAATCTGAGGCGCTTCTTGCGATCGACGCCTCGCGATGCAAATCTGCTGGCCTTTGGAACAATTGCCTTCTGGATCGTGAAAGCCATATTTCTCGACGATATTCCGCAGTTTTTCCCCAAGGCCAATGAACTCGGCAAGATCGTCGACGGTTTCCTCTCAGCGGTCGTTGCAGGATGGGTTTTCTATCTGTTTTTCGTAATGCTGCCGGAGTTCAAACAGAAGCGTCAAATCGCACATTATGTCTTGCGCCGGGTTGCGGATATCATAGCGGATTGCCGCTTCATCGTGACTCAGATCCAGATTGCTTCAGGCAAACCCCTGTCTTTCGCTGATTGCAAGTTCCAACAACTCGACGATGCCATGGCCGGGATTTCCTACGAAGCCCAGGCGCCGAACATGCCTGAATTGATGGGAAAGATGAGCTGGCTCGATCTGTTCCAGCAACGCCGCAAACGCAGCCTCGAAACGATCGAGGCTCTGATGGGGCTGTCCCGCTATCTTGACGACCATCTTGTTGCGCTCATCCTTAGCGTCAGCGAGAATGCCTTTTTCGGAGCGGCAAGGGCGCTCGATGGCCTGCCGTCGAAGAACATGGACCTTTCGGTCGTTGCCGAGCCGCTCTCGCGCTATTTGGGCCTGTGCCGCAAACTCTCGGCATGGCACGACGATCATGCCTATACGCATGCATTCGGGCATGTGCAGCCAGCCAAGCGGGCCGGATAGTCCTTCGATACAGACTGTATATCGGGAAGGGCAATGAGCCGCTCCCCGAAGTTCCCTTGATGCCAGGGAAAGCCAAAGGCTCGCCCGCTTTCAGCGCTGCCTTTTGGCCGTAGTCGCTGAGAAATCGGGGTCCTTGTTTGCGACCCAATCGACAAATTTGCGAACAGCCGGGTTAGCCAACAGGCCCTCTAAATCCATCCCGTGGCGTTGCAGTTCGGAATTTGTGAAATTGGCAATCAGCGTCTGCTGGCAAATGGGATGCATTGGCACAACATCGCGCCCGCCGCGGCTCTTCGGCACGGGATGGTGCCAGACAATGGACTTACCTGCAGGTCGGCCGCACAACCAGCAAGGAACCACGGCCGCGGGAGCATCCTCGTCCTCGCGATGCAAGTGTCCGTAGGGATCACGTTTCGAATGTTTGCGGGCCATGTGTTTGTCTTGACTGCCTGAATTTGCGCTGCCCACCAACGGCGGGTGCTGTCTGCAGTAGCACAAGCACACCTGGTTCAGATAAGCGAATCGTCGCGGGCTCTCAGGTTTGTGAGAACGCGAATTCTTTTCTGGCGCACATCAGCAGTGTCTGGAGCTAGTCGCCTCGGCTGTCCGACAGTCTTTCACATGAGGGATGATGTGTGATTGATACGCCACGCACACGATGAATTCGTGTGGCGCGAGCTAGGGTCAGGACCTGTTAAATTGCTTGCATGATGGGCTGAGGGTTGATTCAATGGTGGCACCAGGAGGTGCTGCTTGTGGACGATCTGTTTATGCTGAGCGAGGTGCAGATGCGCCGGATCAAGCCATTTTTCCCGCGATCGCAT
>CANJCQ010000103.1 GCA_947473355.1 Sphingomonadaceae bacterium
ACCAGCAATGTGTGCTCCCAATCTTCCTCGCTCATCTTCGTAGACATCGTTCCGACCCTCTCGTTCAGTCGGAACCCTATGAATCACCCCAGATTCATCTTGGGAATCGCAAAATCTCATCTATCCACAATTCGTCCACACGGCCTAGAACGCAAAAGGACCATAAAATGGGATATCACCGGCTGTTTTCCGGAGCGATGCTTGGAATTCGCAACCCCACAGGTCACGAGTTTGCTTGGATCGCAGAACCTGAAGAAGCGCTGGAGTGCATAATTTTCGCCCAACACCTACTCAAGAAAGCAAAAACCTCTATCCCAGCAGATTAAATTAGACGAAAATAGCGGTTCAAGTCTTTTTGTTTCGTCAGGGATGGGTCTGTCTGGTGGCGCTATTTCGCCCCCCTCACACCCGCTCCTCCACCGGCACCACAAACGAACAGACCGCATCCATCCCCAGCACATGCAGCGCGCGCCCATTCGCCATCCAGGCGCCGATCGAATAGGTCAGCTCGACGATCTCCGCGTCGCTGAATGCCGCCTTGGCCTCGGCCCAGAAGGCCTCGTCCTGCGCTATCCCATGCGGGTCTTGCCCCATGCCTTCGGCGTAGCGGATGCACAGGCGCTCGCGCGGGGAATAGCCGGGCGCGGTCTGCCAGTTTTCGATCTGGGCGTAGAATTGTTCGTCGGGGGCGGGGCCGTGGGTGTAGACGGAGTTATCGAGGTCGCCCTGGAAGGCGGCGAAGAGCCCGGGGAAATCGCGTTTCCCGCGAAAGGCGGTGCAGGTCTGGCAGCCGTTGATGAGGGCCGTGCGATAGCGGGCAGCTTCGAGCTCACGCAGGGTGAGCGTCGAGTGCTGGTAGGGCGCGGTGCCATATGCGCCTGCGGCGTGGACGATGGGACTGGTGTAATGCCGGCCCATGTTCTCGAAGGGGCGGCTTTGCATTTCGGCGGGAAGGTGGACGCGCATGACTCTCTCCCAAGTGGCACGAACCCGGAGAGTGACGCGCCGCGCGGCTTTGCGCAATGGCGAAAAGTAAAGGGGGCCCCTCCACCACCCGCTGCGCGGGCGGTCCCCCTCCCCGAGCAAGCTCGGGGAGGATTGGGTGTGGCTTACTCGGCGGCGGGCAGATAGATCTCGCTGCCCTTCTCCTTGAACACCTCGGACATCTCGGCCATTCCGGCCTCGGCATCAACAGTGCCGTCTTCGGCGGCGATGAAGCTGTCGATTTCCGCATTCTGCTTGGCGGCGAATTCGCGCACTTCCTGGCTGATCTTCATCGAGCAGAACTTCGGCCCGCACATCGAGCAGAAGTGCGCGGTTTTTGCGCCCTCGGCGGGGAGCGTCTGGTCGTGGAACTGTTCGGCCGTGTCGGGGTCAAGGCTGAGGTTGAACTGGTCGCGCCAGCGGAATTCAAACCGCGCCTTGCTGAGCGCATTGTCACGCACCTGCGCGGCGGGATGCCCCTTGGCGAGATCGGCCGCATGAGCTGCAAGCTTGTAGGTGACGACGCCGACTTTGACGTCATCGCGGTCGGGCAGGCCGAGGTGTTCCTTGGGGGTGACGTAGCAGAGCATCGCCGTGCCGAACCAGCCGATCATCGCGGCGCCGATGCCGCTGGTGATGTGGTCATAGCCCGGCGCAATATCCGTGACCAATGGCCCGAGCGTGTAGAACGGGGCTTCGCCGCATGCTTCGAGCTGCTTGTCCATATTGGCCTTGATCTTGTGCATCGGCACGTGGCCGGGGCCTTCGATCATCACCTGCACGTCCTGTTCCCAGGCGCGCTTGGTGAGCTCGCCCAGCGTGTAGAGCTCGGCGAACTGGGCTTCGTCGTTGGCATCGGCGATAGAGCCGGGGCGCAGTCCGTCACCCAGTGAGTAGGCGATGTCATAGGCCTTCATGATCTCGGTGATCTCGTCGAAGCGCTCGTAGAGGAAGCTCTCCTTGTGGTGGGCGAGGCACCATTTGGCCATGATCGAGCCGCCCCGGCTGACGATGCCAGTGACCCGCTTGGCGGCGAGCGGCACATAGGGCAGGCGCACGCCGGCGTGGATGGTGAAATAGTCGACGCCCTGTTCGGCCTGTTCGATCAGGGTGTCGCGGAACACTTCCCAGGTCAGGTCTTCAGCGACGCCGCCGACCTTTTCCAGCGCCTGATAGATCGGCACGGTGCCGATGGGGACGGGGCTGTTGCGGACGATCCATTCGCGGGTGTCATGAATGTTGCGGCCGGTGCTGAGGTCCATGACAGTGTCGGCGCCCCAGCGGATCGACCAGACCATCTTGTCAACTTCGGAGGCGACATCGCTGGCGACGGCGGAGTTGCCGATGTTGGCGTTGATCTTGACGAGGAAATTGCGCCCGATCGCCATCGGCTCGCACTCGGGGTGGTTGACGTTCGACGGGATGATGGCGCGGCCGCGCGCGACTTCGCTGCGGACGAATTCGGGAGTGACATAGTCAGGGATTTCGGCGCCGAAATCGTGGCCGTCGCGGATATATTCAGCCAGCATTTCGCGGCCAAGGTTCTCGCGGGTGGCGACATATTCCATCTCGGGGGTGATCACGCCTTGGCGGGCATAGTGCATCTGGCTGAGGTTGGCGCCGGGCTTGGCCTTCCACACGGTCTTGCGGACATTGGGGAAAGCGGGGACGCCGCCGGAGCGGTCGGGGCCGAGCTGGCCGTTGTCCTCGGGCTTCACTTCGCGCTGCGTGACCTGCTCGATGTCGCCGCGCGCCAGTTGCCATGGGCGGCGCAGTTCGGCGAGGCCTGCCGAGATATCGATCAGGGTATCGGGATCAGTGTAGGGGCCGGAGGCGTCATAGACATTGACCGGAGCCTCGCCGGAGCTGGGCTCCAGATTGATCTGGCGCATCGCCACTTTCAGCGGGCCGACATGGATCTTCTTGCTGCCACGGATAGGCCCGGTGGTGACACCGATCTCGAACTTGGAATTGATGTCGGCCATGGGCGCGCGCTCCTCGATTGGGCGGATAAGAGGAGTTCTGGCGTGCAGACCCTCCCTCCGCCCGTGCTAACGGGTTCAGGTTCGACGGGTCGGGCTGCGTTACCAGCCCCTCTCAGTCACACGACTCCCCGGGGATGGCCGTAGTTTAGGCCGAAGGGCGCGCCGGGGCAAGGTCACTTGATCAGGATATAAACCGCGACCACAATCACCAGCACGGCGAAGCTGCTGCGTGCCAGCCCGGCGCGGTGTTCGAGCCGCTTTGCCAGCGGCATGGCGGCCAGCGTTCCTGCCGCTCCGCCCACCACCAGCGCGCCGAACAGCGGCCAGACGACCTGGCCTGATGCGGCATAGCTGGCGCTGGTCGCAGTGCCGAACAGCGCGACCGAGACCAGCGAGCTGGCCCCGGCATTGGCGAGAGTCATGCCGGTCGAAGCCATCAGCCCCGGCGCGATCAGGAAGCCGCCGCCGATGCCGAAGAACCCGGCGGCAAGGCCAGTGATGAGGCCGATCGGGGCCAATTTCAGCACCATCGGCGGAGTCAGATGCACTGCCGGATCGCCTTCGCTCTTCTTGGGCACCAGCATCGAGACGGCAATCGCAATCATGGCAAAGGCGAACCAGGTCAGCAGCGAGCGCCCGTCGACCTGTTTGGCGAGCTGCGCACCGATCAGTGCGCCCGCAAGGCCGGAAGCTGCGAAGACTATGGCGCAGGGCCATTTCACGCGGCCCGCGCGCGCCTGTGCGGCAAGGCCGGTGGCCGCATTGACCGCTACCGCCGCCGCCGAAGTGCCGATCGCCGCGTGGGTATCGGCGAGGCCGACAACATAGATCAGCCATGGCGTTGCCAGCACTGATCCGCCGCCGCCGAACAGTGTCAGCAGGAAACCGACCATGAGGCCGCCCAGCGCGGCGAGCAGGAATGGTTCCCAGCCCATGGCGTCAGGCAGTCCTTGCCTGATTCCATGGCATCAGCATCAGCAATCGCGCCATGGCGCAAGTGCCGGACAGGCCCGCGAAAGTGAGCCCTGCGCCGACGAAGCCTGAAAGGCCGAACCACAGCGGAGACAGAGCGAAGCCCAGCACCACGCCGGTCAGGATCAAGAGCCCGGCAGTGATCTGCACCTGGCGGTTCAGCTCCATCGGAGCGGCGAGGTTCCTTTCGACCGGCAAACCGGCCCTGGTCCATGCATCGAGCCCGCCATCGAGCACGAAAGCGTCACCGCTCACCCGCGCCGCGAGGCGATCGCAGGCCCCGGCGGTGCGCATGCCAGTGCGGCAGGTGAAAACCACGTCAGCCTCGGGATCGATGGCGAGGTGCGCCTGTTCAAAAGCCGACAGCGGCTGCGAGCGGGCGCCGGGGATGTGCGCGCGGGCGAATTCATCGGCTTCGCGGATATCGACCAGCATTGCCTTGCCGGCGGCGAGGCGAGCATGGACATCCTGCGGCGATAGCTTGGTGAGAGTGGCAGTCATGGTTCGTTTCCTGAGGTGTGTGGGGTATCGTGCGGCTGTTCGGGCGGGCAGAACAGCTCGGCCAGGGTCTGGATCACCCGCAAGGCGGCGGGGTCTTCGATGCGATAGTAAATCGTCTGGCTTTGCCGCCGGGTGGCGACGATGCCTTGCTCACGCATCAGCGCGAGGTGTTGTGACAGCGCCGATTGCGAGGTGCCGATCCGCGCCTGCAGCTGACTGACTGACAATTCGCCATCGGCCAGCTGGCACAGCACCATCAGGCGCTTTTCGTTGCCGAGCAGCCGCAGCAACGCCGCAGCCCGCCCGGCGCTGGCCTCGAACATTTCGCGGTTGAAAAGAGTGAGATCGAACATGGCTCAATTATATGCATTGATTCTAAATTAGCAATACCTAATATAAAGGCCAAGGAGACGAATCATGTCGAACGCCGCCGCCATTATCCCCGGGATCACTGCCTTCTTTGATCCCGCCACGTTCACGGCCAGCTATGTGGTGGCCGACCCAGCCAGCCGCCGCGCCGCGATCATCGATCCGGTGCTCGACTTCACGCCGCGCAATGGCCGTAGTTCGACCCGCTCGGCCGATGCGATCCTTGCTTTCGTGAAGGCACAAGGGCTGACCATCGACTGGCTGCTGGAAACCCATGCCCATGCCGATCATCTCAGCGCCTCGCACTATCTGCACGGCAAGACCGGCGCGCCCATCGTGATTGGCGCGCTGATCACCGAAGTGCAAAAGGTCTTCGCGGCCTTGTTCGAAGCTGACGACGTGACGCCCGATGGCAGCCAATTCGGACGGCTGGTGGGCGAAAGCGATGTGTTGCCGTTGGGCGATCTTGCAATCCACGTGTTGCACACTCCGGGTCACACCCCGGCCTGTGTCTCCTATATCATCGGCGATGCCGTGTTCGTCGGCGATACCCTGTTCATGCCAGACTATGGCACGGCGCGCAGCGACTTTCCCGGTGGTAGCGCAGAGGCGCTCTATGCCTCGATCCGCAAGATCCTGACCCTGCCGCCTGAAACCCGGGTCTTTGTCGGCCACGATTACCTGCCCGAACATCGCAAGGAGTTCCGCTGGGAGACCACCATTGCCGAGCAGAACGCGGCCAATGTGCATATTCATGCCGGGGTAAGCGAGGCGGACTTCGTCGCGCTGCGACGGGCGCGCGATGCAGAGCTGGAGGCGCCGCTGCTGATTCTGCCTTCGCTGCAGGTCAATATCCGCGCCGGGGAGATGCCGCCGGCGTCGCCGGGCGGGCATGTCTATCTGCGAATTCCGCTCAACGCGATCTGACCTGAGGTCGACCATGCGCGCGTGAAGGGCTAGGCGTGGTTCCTGTGACCATGCTCTATCGCCTTGATGCCAGCGCCGCAGAGATCGCGCAGTGTTTCTCCGCGCGGGCGGGCGATGATCCTTGGCGTGGTGGGCATCTTGCGCCGAACACATTTGCGCCGATCGTCACTACGGGGCGCGAGGAGATCGCCGGGCCGCGTCCTTCGGGTGAACCAAGCCGCCGGATCATCCCGCGCCTGTGGGGCGTGCCGCCACCCCCATCGGCAGGCGATGCCGGACGCGCTGTGCTGACGGTGCGCAATCTGGAAAGCCCGTTCTGGGTGGGTAACCTGCGCAACAGCGAGTTTCGCTGTCTGGTTCCGGCGACTGCGTTCATGGAATGGGGGCGCAGTGATGTGCAGACCGGCAAGCGGCGGCAGTGCTGGTTTGGCTGCGCTGATCAGGCGCTGTTCGCTTTTGCCGGGGTGTGGAAGGATAGCGAGATCCCGAGCTTTGCGCTGCTCACTTGCGAGGCCAATGCCGCGCTTCGGGCCGAGGGGCGGGACACCATGCCAGTGATCCTGCCCGGCGATCCGGCGGCGCAGCGGGTCTGGCTGAATGGCGACTGGGCGCGGGCGCGCGAACTGGTTCAGCCTTATTCTTCGTCGCTGATGCTGGTGCGGGACGCGAGAATGGGGGACACCCAATAGGATGTCCCCACTTGGTCCTTTGCTCACCCAAATCCGCGCCTGTCAGGTCTGCGCAGCCGCGCTGCCGCACGGGGCCCGTCCGATTGTCCAGGCAGGGCCGGGCGCGCGGGTGCTGATTATCGGGCAGGCGCCGGGCAGCAAGGTCCATGCATCGGGCCTGCCGTGGGACGATGACAGCGGTGATCGTCTGCGCGCGTGGACCGGGCTCAGCCGCGAGGCGTTCTATGATCCCGGGCAGGTCGCGCTGATGCCGATGGGGTTCTGTTGTCCCGGCAAGGGTGATGGCGGCGACTTGCCGCCGCGCCCCGAATGCGCGCCCTTGTGGCATGCGCCTTTGCTGGCGGCGTTGCCAGACATTCGCCTCACTTTGTTGGTCGGGCAATATGCTCAGGGTGCCTATCTGCCCAAGGCTTTGCGCCCGAGCATGACCGAGGCCGTGCGCCGCCATACCGAGATGCCTGCCGGACAATTCCCGCTGCCGCACCCGGCGTGGCGCAGCCGGCTGTGGATGAGAAAGAACCCGTGGTTTGAGGGAGAAGTGCTGCCGGTGCTGCCAGGGAAGATTGCGGCAGCGCTCACTCAGAAAACGTAAGCCAGCCCGCCGCCGAAGATCCATTGGGCGCGTTTGCCGCGCAGCCGCGTTACCGGGCTTTCTGCCGCGCTGCCATAGAGGTGCGAATACATCGCGCCGACCGCCAGCGCGAGGCCGCCGTCGAGGAAGTTGCCGTTGAGATCGCGCGCGGTGAATGCGCCGAAGTTCCAGTCCTTGAACCCGCCCTTCGCATTATAGACCGGCAGACCGCTCACCGCCGAGCCAGCGGGGCTGACCGAGAAGTTATACTCCGCATAGCCATGGTCGATGAAATTGGCGCCAGCTGCCATGCCGATAACCTGCGCCCGGCTGACCGGGGTCAGATAGCTGATCCCGGGCGAGACGATCAGGCCGCTATGCTGCCCGGAGATGTCCCAGCGCAGGTCGACAGTGACGCTCAGCGAATCGTGCGGGTTGAGCACGTGCTTGAAGGCCATGCCTGCGTTGACCCCGGCCTCGACCACGCCCTTGAGCTTGCCCAGCGCGGCCACCGCCGGATCGGAAACCTTGCCGCTGCGGTTGGTGCGATAGCGCAGCACCGGGCCCAGCGTGATGCCGACCGCGGCATCGGAATCGGGAATGAGATCGAGCGCGACGCCCGCAGCGCGCGGGTTGATGCCGATGCCGCCGATCCGGCCAGCGACGGCGCCTGCCGGGATCACGCGCAATTCGTCTGCGCCCTCGTAGCTCGGCACCACTACTGGCCCCGCGCCGATGATCACGAAATCGCCGGAGAACACGCTCTTTTCCGGCGCAAGCGGCAGCGCTTGCTGGGCCTGTGCAGGAACGGCCAGAAACAGGGCAGCAAGGCCCGGGAGCGGAGAAAAGCGGGTCATGATTGTGTCACTTAGGCGCAAGGAATCAACAAAGAGTTCCCGTGTCAACCCGCCAAGCGGCAATCGGTTCCGCCGCAAGGGCGGGACTATGCCAGGGCTTGCCAGTGTTTGATGGCCTCCACCGGCCAGACCAGCATCAGCACGATCAGAGGAGGAATTCTTCATTGCGAATATATTCAACGAAATGGGGCTGAGTTTCGCCCCACCTGTTGGTGCCACCCACCGACCTCCCATTCTCGCCTGAGGCATTAACCGGCGGATTTCCAAGGAGAGAACACACCAAAAAAATGGGGTGCCTGTCCACCCGCCCACCGGCCACCCAATTTCGAATGTGAGATCATTCGAAACCGAGCAACGGCAGACAGGTGGGGGCAGGGGATGCAGTTACGTCAAACTTCTGCGGTTCGCTTGGCGGCCCAGTCGATGCCGATCGAATCTGCAGCCGAGTTCACTGCCGACAGCAGCGTTTGGTCCGAAAGATGGGCATAGCGCTCAGTTGTTCGGGTCTGGCTGTGCCCGAGCACCTTGGCGATAACATAGAGCGATTGGCCCGAGTTGGCCAAGTTACTAGCCGCGCTGTGCCGAAGATCATGCAGCCTTGTTGTGGGCAAGCCAGCAGCGATCCGAGCGTTGTTCCAGGCATAGAAGATATCGACGAACGGCAGCATCGTATCGAGGTTAGGCACCACATATGGCACCCCCTCAAACCTTGGCACCCGCTGCAACACTTCAATCGCCGCCTCTGACAAGGGGACATGTCTGGCCTTGCCTGATTTCGTCATTGGAATCCGCCATGTCTTGCGCGGGATGTTGAACTGATCCCAGGTTGAATCCAGCAATTCGCGCTTGCGGGCACCGGTAAGGATCAAGAGCGACACTATGCTGCTCAGCTGTTTGTTGCAGCTCTTGTCGCAGGCATCCAGGAGGCGTCGGGTCTCATCGGGACTTAGGAAATGCTCGATGTGGTTGTCACATGCGGGCAACTTCACGCCTTCCAAGGGATTCCGGTCAGTGCCCGGTACGCCCCAGGTCTTGCCGAGCTTGTACATCAGGTTGAAGATGACCTGCCAGCGGTTGACAGTCGCCTGCGCGTAACCGGCATTGACCTTGGAACGCAGCCATTCGGTTATCCCATCGTGTACCAATCATGGCTCCTGCGCTTCTGCACATCGGTTTCTTGGCGTGTTCTCAAACATTGCAAGGGCTCAAACCCAGAGCACCAATATACTTCAGATGAAGAAAACCGTGCGGCAAAGGCCGAGCAAGTATGGCGTGATTTTCTGTTGGGACGGCGCAGCACTGTCGGCAAATTCGAACAACACCTGCTCCCATTGGACGTCATTGAGAGCACCACCGTCCCTGAGCTCCCGCCAAATTTTAATCGTTATTTCGCCAGAAACATAGAGATGGACATTGTGGCCGGGGCAGGAACCTTCATGACCTACGCGAAGCTCGGAGGTTTTGCGATCTTCGGAATGATGCGCCAACCTCGTAGATGGGAGGGAACCCGTGTTTTCGGTCAGCAGGGCCGACTTGAGCCTCGTCGGTATTCTGTACCGGGCGCGCTCATGTGGTATTTCATCGAAAGGGCGCAGAAGTCCAAGGAGGCACTGGCTGACTTGTCACCGAGGCAACTCGCCAAAATCGACGCGGCCATCGTTGGTAACATCGACAGTGCCGCCAAATCGCCTCACCTGAGAGTCTGATTCAAAATTATCTGGCGTGATTTCATGCTCTTGCGATGCGGCGTGCGAAGAGCTGGATCGAGGCGATGAACAGCCATGCGGTGGCCGAGGCGATGGTTTGCTCGAAGTCCTTGGCGAGGCGGCGGTTGCGATTGAGCC
>CANJCQ010000104.1 GCA_947473355.1 Sphingomonadaceae bacterium
ACGGGGCGATAAGCCCAGCGCCCCCCCGAAAATCCCTGACGGTCCAGCACCAAAAGGCCTCAAACACCCCAGAACCTCGACCCGGTAGCTTGACGACCCGGTCAAACGCCCAAACTCAACCGAAAATCGTGATTGTTCGAGGTGGCCTACAGTGAGACTGGGCCGAGAGGCCAGGACGCAAAACCTTGGATGGGCGAAGAAGGGCGGGTCGAGAACCATGACTGAGCGGGTTGCCGATTTTGACGAGCCAATGCTGGAATTCGACCTCGCGGCCGATGACGAACCGGCGTCGCAACCGGGCGGGCTGACTGCCCGCAATGCCGGGGTTGCGCTCGCCGCCACTTTGGCGCTTGAGGCTTGCGGCGAGGGCGGCTCGTCTTCGTCTGGTGGCGGCACGCCGACGCCAACTCCCACGCCGACCCCGACCACCCCGCCGCTCACCGCATCTCAGGCCTCGCGCTTCCTGACCCAGGCGACCATGGGCGCTTCGAAAGTTGACATAACCAACCTGCAGGCGACCACCATCGACGCCTGGCTCACCACCCAGCTGGGCCTCGCGAGGCCGCAGAAGTTCTGGGATTTCCTTGCCAGCAACGGCTACAATGTCGTGGCCAACATCAACAGCCAGGCCGGCTTCGATGCGATGATCTGGTCGCAGCTGATCTCCAGCAGCGACACCTTGCGGCAACGCGTCGGGCTGGCCTTGATCGACATGATCGTAGTTTCGATCGACGGCTTTTCGAGCTCATGGCGCTCGAATGTCATGGCCGCCTATCTCGATGTGCTGTGGGACAATGCCTTCGGCAATTACCGTGATATCATGGATGGCGTCGCCAGCAGCGCGGCCATGGCCTATTATCTGACCTTCCTTGGCAATACCAAAGCCAACGCCACCACCGGCTCGGTGCCCGACGAGAATTTCGCGCGTGAACTGATGCAGCTGTTCACGCTGGGGCTCTATCAGCTCAATCCCGATGGCACCCAGGTCCTCTCGGGCGGCAAGCCGGTCGAGACCTATACTCAGGCCGATGTCAGCGGGCTGGCGCGGGTGTGGACCGGCTGGAACCTGGCAAACAATGATAACACCACCCCCGACCGGATGCGGCTGCCACTGGTCAACGTGGCATCGCAGCACGAAACGGGGCTCACAACTTTCCTCACCACCACCATTCCCGCCGGCACCGATGGGCCGACCTCCAAGAAGCTTGCGCTCGATGCGATCTTTGCCAACAGCAATCTGCCGCCATTTGTCAGCAAGCAGCTTATCCAGCACATGGTCACCAGCAACCCCTCGCCCGCCTATGTTGGGCGGGTCTCAGCCATTTTCGCCAACAATGGTAATGGCGTGCGCGGCGACATGAAGGCCGTGATCCGCGCGATACTGACCGACAGCGAGGCGCGCAGCGACGCCAATATCACCAGCACCAGCTTCGGCAAATTGCGCGAGCCAGTGGTGCGGTTGACCCAGTGGGCGCGGGCGTTCAATGTCACCTCGCCGACCAATCTTTGGCCATTCGGCAGCACCACCAGTAGCGCCACCCGCCTCGCCCAAAGCCCGGGGCGCGCGCCCAGCGTGTTCAACTTCTTCCGCCCCGGCTACACCCCGCCAGGCAGCTCAGTCTCGGCGCAAGGGCTGGTCGCGCCAGAGTTCCAGATCGTCAACGAGCCCTCGGTGGTCGCCTATATCAACTATATGCAAACGCTGATCACTAGCGGCGCCGGGGAAGCGAAGGCCGATTATTCTTCGCTGACTTCGCTGATCCCGGACAGTCAGGCGCTGCTGAATGAACTCAACCTCATTCTTGCCGCCAACCAGATCAGCCCCGCGACAATCACCTCGCTGAAGGCGGCGCTTGATTCCATCGCCGTGACAACCGCCGCTGGCCAGACCAACCGGCTCATTGCCGCGCTTGTGCTGGTCATGGCCGCCCCCGAATACCTCGTGCAGAAGTGAGGCAAAGTCGATGATCTCAGACGTTTCCCGCCGCTCCTTCCTGCAACGCGCTTCGGCGCTCTCGATTGCGGGCGCAGCCACACCTTTCGTGCTCAATCTTGCCGCCATTGGCGAGGCGGCGGCAGCGACGGCTTCGGACTACAAGGCGATTGTCTGCGTATTCCTCTATGGCGGCAATGACTATGCCAACACGCTGATCCCCGCCGACACGACCAACTACAACCTCTACAATGCCCAGCGTTCGGCGCTGGCCCATAGCCAGGCCTCGCTGGCCGGGACTACGCTTGCGCCGACTGTGCCGCTGGCCGGCGGGCGAACCTATGCGATTGCGCCCACGCTGGCCCCGCTGATGCCGATCTTCAATGCCGGCAAGATGGCAGTGATGCTCAATGTCGGCACTCTGGTGCAGCCGACGACCAAGACTCAATATACCAACAAATCGGTGCCCCTGCCGCCCAAGCTGCTGTCACACAACGATCAGCAGTCCTATTGGCAGAGCTCTTCGCCCGAAGGCGCGAGTTCGGGCTGGGGCGGGCGGATCGGCGATCTGCTGCAATCGGGCAACACCAACCCCTCGCTCACCTGCATGAATCCGGCCGGCAATGCGGTCTTCATGTCCGGCGTTTCGGCAGTGCAATATTCGCTGACCACCAATGGCCCGATCGCGCTGAACGCGCGCACCAGTCTGCAAGGTTCAACTGCGGCAGGAACCGCGCTCAGAAATCTGATTTCAACCCCGGTCAATCACATGCTTGAGACCGAGCTGACCAAGGTCAGCGGCCGCTCGCTCAATCTCTATGACCTGGTCACCAATGCTCTGGCTATTGCCCCCACCACCAATACGGTATTCCCGGCGGCGGCCGATCCCGGCAGCACGCTGGGCGCACAGCTCAAGCAGGTCGCACGGCTGATCTCGGTGAGCAGCCAGTTGGGCGCCAAACGCCAGGTGTTCTTCGTCTCGACCGGCAATTTCGATACCCATGACGGGATATTGACAGTCCATCCGCGGCTGATGACCAATCTCGCCGACGCACTGCGCGCCTTTTATGACACCACGGTCGAACTGGGCGTCGCCAGTCAGGTGACCACTTTCACCGCCTCAGACTTCGGCCGCGCGCTGACTGCCAATAACGATGGCAGCGATCACGGCTGGGGATCGATGCATTTCGTGCTGGGCGGCGCAGTCAAGGGCAAGGCCTATTATGGCACCCCGCCAGTCGTGGCCAACAACGGCCCCGACGATATCGGCCAGGGCCGCCTGATCCCGACCACTTCGGTCGATCAATATGCCGCGACCATGGCCAGCTGGTTCGGTGTCTCGGATTCCGACATGCCAACGGTCCTGCCCAATATCGGCAACTATACGACGAAGAACCTCGGATTTGTCTGAGTTTTAAGGCCAGACTGGTTCGCGGGAATTCCGGATAGTCGTCCAAGACGGGAACCAATTGGCGCTATGCACTTGCCAGCGCCGCAGCGGTTGACTAGGGCGGCAAGCCAGACTTCCATCCTCCCATTCAGAAGGGGCATTTTGATGAGCGACACCGCCGATCGGGTCAAAAAGATCGTTGTCGAACACCTGGGCGTCGAGGCCGAAAAGGTCACCGAAGACGCCAGCTTCATTGACGATCTTGGTGCCGACAGTCTCGACATTGTCGAGCTGGTCATGGCCTTCGAAGAAGAATTCGGCGTTGAAATACCCGACGATGCTGCCGAAAAGATCAGCACCGTTTCCGATGCCATCAAATATATCGACGAACACAAGGGCTGAATGCGGCCCTGCTTCCGTTTGCCCCATGTCCTGTCCCGCCTGAGCCTGTCAAACGGCGAAGCATTGCGGGATCGGTCGTCGGGGGAAGCCGGGATCAGAATTTCGGCAGGCTCAGTCCCTAAGGGTCTGAGCCTGTTGTCTTTTCGGAGAATTGCATGCGCCGCGTAGTCGTTACCGGATTGGGCCTTGTCACACCGCTGGGTGCCGATGTCGAAACTGTCTGGGCCAATCTTATTGCCGGCAAGTCCGGGGCGGGACGCATCACCCGATTCGATGCCTCCGACCAGAAGTGCCTGATCGCCTGCGAGGTCAAGCCTGCCGATCACCCCTATGGTTTCGATCCCAACAAGCGCGTCGATCACAAGGTCCAGCGCCAGGTCGATCCCTTCATCATCTATGGCATCGATGCGGCCGGCCAGGCGATCGAGGATGCTGGCCTCACCGAGATGACCGAGGCCGAGCGTTACCGCGCCGGCTGCTCGATCGGTTCGGGGATCGGCGGCCTGCCGGGGATCGAAAGCGAATCGTTGGTCCTGGCCGAAAAGGGCCCTAGCCGGGTCAGCCCGCATTTTGTCCACGGCCGTCTGATCAACCTGATTTCCGGGCAGGTTTCGATCAAATACGGGCTGATGGGCCCCAACCATGCCGTGGTCACGGCCTGTTCGACCGGTGCTCATTCGATCGGCGATGCCGCGCGGATGATCAAGGACGACGATGCCGACGTGATGTTGGCGGGCGGCGCGGAAGGCACCATCTGCCCGATCGGCATCGCCGGTTTTGCCCAGGCCCGGGCGCTCTCCACAGCCTTCAACGACCAACCCGAAAAGGCAAGCCGCCCCTATGACAAGGACCGCGACGGTTTCGTCATGGGCGAAGGCGCGGGCGTTGTGGTGCTGGAGGAATATGAGCACGCCAAGGCGCGCGGCGCCAAGATCTATGCTGAGGTGATCGGCTATGGCCTCTCAGGCGATGCCTATCATGTAACCGCGCCGCATCCTGAAGGTTCGGGCGCCTTCCGGGCGATGGAAATGGCGCTGAAGAAGTCCGGCCTCACGCCCTCCGACATCGACTATATCAATGCCCACGGCACTTCGACCCCGATGGGCGACGAGCTGGAACTGGGCGCAGTGCGCCGCCTGTTCGGCGATGCGATTTCGACTGTTTCGATGAGCTCAACCAAGTCGGCGATCGGCCATCTGCTCGGCGGCGCCGGCGCAGTCGAGACGATCTTCTGTATTCTGGCGATGCGCGACCAGATCGTTCCGCCCACGCTCAATCTCGATAATCCGAGCGACAGCTGCGAAGGCGTCGATCTGGTGCCGCATGTAGCGAAAAAACGCGAAGTGCGCGCTGTGCTCAACAACAGTTTTGGCTTCGGCGGCACCAACGCCAGTCTGGTGCTCAGGAAGGTCTGATGTCGCGCCGCGGCTGCCTGCTCGCCGGGCTGGTTTTGCCACTGGCCTTATTGCTGGTGCTGCTGTGGCCCTGGTATGGCCCGGGGCCGCTGGCCAAGGACACTGCCTTCATTGTCGCCGATGGCTCGAGCCTGGCGATGGTGTCATCGCGTCTGGAAGCTGAAGGCGCGATTTCATCTGGCAGCGGTTTTCGCCTGCGCGCCCGCTTCTTCGGCGGCGGCGCGCCGATACGGGCTGGCGAATTCATGCTGCCCAAAGGCGCCAGCGCGTCGACGGTCCTGCGCATCATCCAGGGTGACGACGTGCTGCGCCGCTTCGTCACGGTGCCCGAGGGCATGCCGTCGATTATGGTGATGGAGCGGCTCAAGGCCCAGCCATACCTCACCGGCGATCTGGCCCTGCCCGCCGAAGGGAGCGTGCTGCCCGATAGCTATGATTTCGAGCGCGGCGAGAGCCGTCAGGCAGTGCTGCTGCGGATGCAGGCCGCGATGAGCCGCACGCTCAAGGAGCTGTGGAACAAGCGCGGACCCGATACCGTCGCCAAGACCCCGCAGGAAGCCGTGGTCCTCGCATCAATCGTCGAGAAGGAGACCGGCAAGCCAAGCGAGCGCGCCACCGTCGCCGGGCTCTATTCCAACCGCCTGCGGCAGGGCATCATGTTGCAAGCCGACCCGACGATCATCTATCCGATCACGCTGGGCAAGCCGCTGGGCCGCCGCATTCGCCAGTCCGAGATCCAGTCGATCAACGACTATAACACCTATGCCATGCTCGGCCTTCCGAAGGGTCCGATCACCAATCCCGGCAAAGCTTCGATCGAGGCGGTGTTGCACCCGGCCAAGGCCCAGGCGCTCTATATGGTCGCCGACGGTACCGGTGGCCACGCTTTTGCGGCAACGCTGGAGCAGCACAATGCCAATGTCGAAAAGTGGTTCGCAATTCGGCGCGCGCGGGGCGAGATCTAGACTCATCAATCTATTTTCCGGATCGCGCGCGGGCCGCTAGCCTCATGTCTCCACACTATGAGGGGGATTCACATGAAGCTTCAGATCATTCTGGCCTCAACGGCCGCACTCGCTCTCGCCGCTTGCGGCAAACCGGCGCCGACCGCAGAAGCAACCGGCGAAGCCACTGCTGCTGCGACCACCGAGGCCGCGCCTGCCAGCGCCGCTCCGGCTGCCGCAGGCGGCGCGCTGACCGAGGCTTATCTGCTCGGCAAGTGGGCAGATGTGAAAGATGGCGATTGCAAGCTGGCGCAGGGCTTCCTGCCCGGCGGCAAGGTCGACGGCCTGTTTGACAGCTGGAAGGTCGAGGGCGGCAATCTGGTCCTTGGCATGATGGGCGAAAACCAGACGCTCACCGTCAAGATCATCGACCAGAAGACCATGGAAACGAAGAACGGCACGGCTCCAACGCACACTCTGACACGCTGCTGATTCGGCTGAACGGCGCGGGGAAGAAGTTTGCCCGCGCCGTTCATCGTCACTGCTGAATTGCCCGGCGAGATTCTCGCCTGGGCGGATGGGCTACGCCGCGCCCATTATCCGCCCGAGCGCAACAAGCTGGCAGCGCATGTCACGCTGTTCCATACCTTTGCCCCGTCGCTGCGCGACGAACTGCCTCGCGTCCTGGCGCGGCTGGCCGGCGAATATGCCCGGCCCGCAGCATCGATCGACAGCCTGATGCCGCTGGGAACAGGCACGGCACTGGCGATTCGCAGTCCCGGCATGCTGGCGATTCGTGAGCACATCGCCGAGATCTTCCACGGCGCGCTGACTGCACAGGACAGCCATTCCCCGCGCCTGCACATCACCATCCAGAACAAGGCATCGCCCAAGGAGGCCAAGGCCCTGCAACGCCAGCTTTCCGCCGAGCTCGAACCGCGCACATTCGCCTTTGCCGGCTTGGGACTGCATCTCTATTGCGATACTCACTGGGACAGCCTCGGCTGCTGGAGCTTTCGCGGCAAGCAGAGCGGTTGACCAAGGCAAATCTGCACCCTATGTGCGCCGCCTGTCCTTGCGCTCTTGCAGCGTGAATTGGTGCGGCGGAGTAGCTCAGCTGGTTAGAGCAGCGGAATCATAATCCGCGTGTCGGGGGTTCAAGTCCCTCCTCCGCTACCATTTTTCATAATAATATCAGCAAGTTAAGCGTCCATGCCGGACGCTTTTTTGCGTTCAACCCCGTAGCACACCGATAGCACACCTCAGGTGGACAAATATCCGTGTCGGGTAGCACACTTACAAAATGTGTTGAAAATCTCGCTCGCAGCGATTCACTGCGATCTTCGATAGCTCTTACTTAAATATTTGAGTCTTCAGAATAAAAACATCCTTATCAACCTCGTAAATAGGGAATCAAATTTCTCCTGAATCTCGATAATTTGACCAGAAGAATTGAGCTAAGGTCCTGATTATTGTATAAGAAATATAATGAAAGGAGATTTTATCTCAATGTATATTTATATTTTCAACAACAACGCAGGAGAATGCCGTAAGATTGATGCGCTGCCTTCTTGGATGAATGAGATGCTTAGTGGAGGCGGTCATGCCTAAGCTCAGCCCAGAGACAGTCAGCATCAGTGACGGGGATATCAAGCTCTACAAGCGGCAAAATAGCTCGCTTTGGCAGGCAAAGTTCAAGATCGCAGGCAAGTGGATTCGCATCTCGACGGACACAAAGAAGCTCGATGACGCGAAGAGCCATGCCAAGATCAAGCTGCTCGAATATCAGATCAAAGAGCGCAACCAGATCCCCATCGTGCCCCATTCCCTTACGAGAATGCGCGCCTGTTACCCTATCTCCAACATGCCTTTTGGTTCCTTCCTAATGTGGCGTCGTGTCAGGCAATGGCAAACCTACTGGAAGAAAAGCAGAACGTCTTTTGGCATGACTATAAAGTGATCATGGCCGCTGGGAGCAGTGCCGGAATGGGATTGGCGGCATTAAAGCCGGTGAAAGACGCCATCGGCAGCGGCTTTGAGAGTAAGACGATTACCCTATCATGCGGCAAGCTCGCAACCGGTGTCACCGTTCCGCAGTGGTCGTCCATCCTGATGTTGCCATAGGGGTTCTGCACGGAGTAATCGCCGGACACAGTGATGCTGAGATCGTCGTTGGGCTTGAACAGGACTTGCCCGCGAAAACCGAGATTGTCCTGCTCGTTGATCCAGCGCCTGGAGGTCACATTGAACAGCGTGCCCCGGCGGTTGCTGTAGGCCCCCGCAAACCGCACCGCGATCTTGTCAGAAAGCGGACCGGAAAGCGCGGCCTTGGCCTGGATCAGATTGAGATTGCCTACAGTCACTTCCGCCCTGCCCTCGAAATCGAAAGTCGGTTGGTTGGTAGTAATGTTGATCGCGCCGGCCGTGGTGTTCTTGCCATAGAGCGAACCTTGCGGGCCGCGCAGCACTTCGACCTGGCTGACGTCGAGGAAATCGAAAGTCGCTGCGGCAACGCGGCTGTTGTAGACATCGTCGACATAGATGCCGACGCCCTGCTCGAAGCCGTCGCTGGTGAGGCCAAATGGCACGCCGAGGCCGCGGATATTGACCGAAGTGTTGCGCGGGTTCGAGGTATAGACCTGCAAGGTCGGGGCGAGCTGGGTCAGCTTGACGATGTTGAAGTTGCCGGTGGCCTCGATGCTGTCACCCTTGATCACCGAAATCGCCAGAGGCACCGCCTGTGCGGTTTCCTGGCGGCGGCGCGCGGTGACGATAATCACATCGCCGCGGCTGGCATTGTCGAGTTCATCCTGAGCCTGTTCGGCAGCGGCAACCTCCGCAGTTGCCGCCAGAGCCGGAAATGGGGCGAGAATGGTTGTAGCAATTAGCGAAGCACGAACAAGCGGATGCATGGCCAAATCCTTGAGAAGGGCGTTCGGCTGCATCCGGTGGTCCGGTCTGCAACGATTAAGCTTAGGGTCAGGACCTGTTAAATTGCTTGCATGATGGGCTGAGGGTTGATTCAATGGTGGCACCAGGAGGTGCTGCTTGTGGACGATCTGTTTATGCTGAGCGAGGTGCAGATGCGCCGGATCAAGCCATTTTTCCCGCGATCGCATG
>CANJCQ010000105.1 GCA_947473355.1 Sphingomonadaceae bacterium
ACTTGATCGAAAACCTGTTCGCCAAAATCAAGGACTGGCGGCGCATTCACACCCGATATGATCGCTGCGCCCACACCTTCATGTCCGCCATCGCAATCGCCGCTACCGTCATCTTCTGGTTGTGATCAATGAGTCCTGACCCTAGGCTGGTCCGCATTCATCAACGGCAGTGATCTCCACCCCCAATCAGGAACGAACCATGGCAACGCTACTGGCAGAACGCGACACGATCTCAGATTTCGACATCAAGCTGATTTAGGGAGCGATAATGAAAAAGGCTGCTGCGGCGATTGTCGGCTCGGGCGCGACACCCTATTATTTTCGCGGGCTGTCGGCACCGCAGACCCAGTATGAACTGATCGGCAAGGCGATCCTGGCCGCCTGCGCCAATGCCGGGATCGCGGTTGAACAGATCGATGGCATCGTCTCTTACGCTCACGGCTTTGAGGCCAGCAACATCTGTGAGATGCTGGGCATTCCCGAGCTGAGCTATGCCGCCACTGTCACCGGGCAGGGCGGTGGCTCGGCGGGTGTACTCGATCTTGCCGCCTCGGCGATCGAAACCGATCGGGCGAAGATGGTAGTGTGCATCGGCTGCAGCCAACAACTGGGCGCCCATCGCTACGGCACATCGCTCGCCAGCCTGGCAACGACGCCCACCGGCGTGTTCTCGCTGTTCGCCGGCCTCGTCGGCCCCGGCCCGTCGATGGCGCTGATCGCCCAGCGCCACATGCACAAATACGGCACGCGGCGCGAGGCTTTCGCTGAGGTGGTCATGGCTTCGCGCGATTATGCGCTGAACATGCCCGAGGCAATCCGCAAGAAGCCCTTGAGCCTCGATGAATACTTCGCCGCGCCCATGCTCGCCGATCCGCTGTGCCGTCTCGATTTCTGTCTGGAAACTGATGCCGCGCTCGCTTTCATTGTCACCAGCGCCGAACGCGCGCGCGATATGCCGCAAAAGCCGGTCTATATCGAGGGTGCGGCGCATGGCGGCGGCGCTGACTGGGGCCGCTCGTTCTTCTGGCTCAACATGGAGGATGAAATGTTCGCCAGCGCCGGGGCGACGCGCGTTGCGCGGCAGGTATATGAGCGCGCCGGGGTCACGCCCAAGGACATCGATGTCGCGCTGATCTATGACCATTTCTCACCGCTGGTGGTGCTCCAGCTTGAGGACTACGGCTTCTGCAAGCGCGGCGAAGGCGGGGCTTTTGTCGAAGGCGGCGCGATCCGGCCGGGCGGGG
This sequence comes from Sphingomonadaceae bacterium, assembly GCA_947473355.1. Lineage (GTDB taxonomy): Bacteria > Pseudomonadota > Alphaproteobacteria > Sphingomonadales > Sphingomonadaceae > Novosphingobium. The sequence goes on from CANJCQ010000105.1 coordinate 1,245, forward strand.
CGATCCCGGTGAACCCGCATGGCGGGCACCTGTCCGAATGCTATGTGATCGGCATGACCCATATTCGCGAGGCGGTGGAGCAGTTGCGGGGCGTTGCCCATAATCAGGTGCCCGATGCCCGGTTTGCGCTGGTGACCGGCGGCCCTGCCCCGGTGCCGATGAGCGCCGCGATTCTGAGGAACTAAGCCATGAAAAGCCCTGACCTATGAAAAGTATTGTGCCCGATATCTCGCAGATGCCGCTGCCGATCGATCAATGGACCCAGCCGTTCTGGGATGCGGCGGCCCGCCATGAACTGGTGATCCCGCGCTGCGCCGCCTGCAAGGCCTGGCACTGGCCCCCGGCGCCGTTCTGTCCAAAGTGCCGCTCGCAGGAGCAGGAATGGCTGCCAGCAGGACCAGCCCGGCTCTACAGCTTTTCGATCGTGCACCGCCCGGGGCCGACTCCTGAGGAACCCAGCCAGCTCATCGTCCCCGGCCTTGTTGAATTCCCTGAAGCTGGCGGCATGCGCTTTGTTGCAGCAATCGTCGAAAGCGAGGTCGATGACATCACCATCGGCGCGGCGCTCAGCGTCAGCTGGACACCAAAAGACGAAACCAACGTGCCGGTGTTCTCGCTCGCTTGATCGGGATAGAAGGCCAGGAATCCTTGACCAACAGACGCACCAAGAGAGTTCATCCATGCAGCAGATATTCGAAGGCATTCGCATAGTCGACCTGAGCCAAGGGATGGCTGGCGCAGTGACTACCATGATCCTCGCCGATTTTGGCGCCGAGGTGATCCGCCTTGAGCCGCCCGGCGGCGATCCGATGTGGGAGCATCCAGCCTATCTGCTGTGGAATCGCGGCAAGAAGAGCGTGGCTCCGGATTGGTCGAGCGATGCAGGCCGTACCCAGGCGCGGCAGCTGGCGGAAAGCGCCGACATCTTCATCGAGTCTTTGCGGCCAGGAGAGGCTGTGGGACTTGGGCTTGGCTTTGACGCGCTGCATGCAGCCAATCCGGCGCTGATCTATCATTCGCTGGCGCCGTTCGGGCAGACCGGGCCTTACAGGCACTTCAAGCTGTCGGACGGCGTGGTCAATGCCAAGTCGGGCCGGATGCGCGATCAGATCGGCTGGCAGAAGCTGCGCCCCACCTTCCGGGCGATCAACGACATTTCCTACCACACCGCGATGTTCACCGTGCAGGCACTGGTCGCTGCACTGCGGGTCCGCAGCGAGACTGGCCGGGGGCAAAGGCTCGAGGGCTCGCTGCTTTCCGGAGCCAGCGCGCCCAACAACAACTGGCGGCTGTATGACGGCCAGGAAATTCCACCCGACCTATATCCGGGCGAACTTTCCAAGGAAGCGGTGGCGCGCGGCGAGCTGACCGCTGACCGTCACGAAAGCGATCCTTATACCGCCAACCCCAGCCAGATCTGTCTGCAAACCAAAGACGGGCGCTGGATCATGCATTCGCATATCCAGCAGGACCTCTTCGATTCCTGGATCGACACCATCGGCTTTGGCTGGATCCGCGACGATCCCCGCTATGCCAAAGCACCGTTTCTGGCAGACAACGACAATCGCATCGCACTCAACCTATTGCTCGTCGAGTGTTTCAAGCAGAAAACCGCGCTCGAATGGCGCGAGATCTATCGCGAGAATCCTGACTGCGCCGGCGAGATCATGCAGACGACACAGGAAGCGCTGCACCATGAGCAATTCGTCGCCAACGGCCATCTGATAGCGATCGAAGACCCGCGTGTCGGCATGATGGAGCAGCTTGGGCCGTTCGCCAAAATGAGCGAGACGCCGGCGGTCATTTCGGCTCCGGCGCCGTCGCCCGGCCAGCACAATGTGGAACTGCCTGCCTTGCTCGCGCGCGCCGCACCGCAGACCACGCCCAAGGGCGGCAATCCCGCCCGGCCACTTGAAGGCATCACCGTGCTGGAATGCGCCTCTTGGCTGGCCGCGCCATTCGCAGGCGCGCTGCTCGCCGATCTCGGCGCGACAGTGATCAAGGTCGAGCCACTGCACGGTGATCCCTATCGCCGGATGCCGACCAACGAAAACATGATCCGCGCTTTCCAGGGCAAGCAGAACATCGGGCTCAATCTCAAAACCTCAGAAGGTCTGGAAATATTCTACAAGCTCGTCGCGCAGTCAGACATCGTTATGCACAATTATCGGCCCGGCGTACCCGAGCGGCTGAAGATCGATTACGAGACCTTGAAGGCAATTAAGCCCGATCTCGTCTATGTCTATGCCGGCTCCTACGGCACGATCGGCCCGGACCGCTTCCGCGCTGCATTCAACCCGACGATGGGGGCCTTTTCGGGCAATTCGGTGTTCCAGTCCGGCGCAGGCAATACGCCAAAGGGCGATCAGTCACCCGATCCGATCGCCGGCAGCGGCGTCGCTACGGGGATGATGCTCGGCCTCGCCGCCCGCATTCTTACCGGCAAGGGCCAGTATATCGAAACCTCGATGATGACCTCAAACGTCTATTGCAATTCCGACGATGCTTTTTCCTATGCAGGCAAGCCGCCGCGGCAAGTGCCTGACAAAACCCAGGTCGGCCTGGAGGCGGCCTATCGGCTTTATGAGACGGCTGATGGATGGGTCTTCATCGATGCACGCTTCGATGAGGAATTCAAGGCGCTGGTCGGCGCGCTGGGCCGCGAAGACCTTGCCCGCGACGCGCGCTTCGCCAACTGGACCGCGCGTTTGGCCGAGCAGCAGGCGCTGGGAGCGGAGCTGGAACCGCTTTTCATGGCGCGCAGTGCGGATGATTGGGAAGCGTTCCTCCTCTCCCGCGACATCGCCTGCGTGCGCGCCGACAAGGCATCGCACTTGCGCTTCCTCCATAGCGACCCACAGCCCGCAGCAATGGGCTTTATGGTCATGACGCAAAGCGAGGAATTCCACGAACAGGCCCCCGGCGGCCGCTATTGGCGCCACGCCCCGGTGGTGAAATTCTCAGAAACGCCTTGCGAAGCGGGCAAGCCTTACGAGGGGCAGGCAACGCACACGCGCGAAGTGCTTCGTGGCATCGGCTATGATGACGCCGCGATTGACCGGCTGGCAGAAGGCAAAGCTATCGCGCTGGAAGCCAAGGCGCTGGAGCCGATCGTTTACTGAGCAAAGGTTGGTGGCCAAACTGGTCGGCCACCTAGCCAGAACAGAAATGGGAACGATTGCCATGGCCGTACTGTCGCAGGCCGAACGCATTGCCGCCGAAAAGCGCGTGCGCGAGGCGTTCGGTATCGGCATGGTTGTCATGGATTGAATGGCGATTTGGGCGGCTCTGCAATATCCGCGCCGCCCGATCGTACCTGCTATCGACTGCGCCGCCGCTTTCAGCTAGGCATTCCGAGCATCTGGCGAGCTTCGGCAGCCGTCGCGACTTCGCGTCCCATCGACCTGCCGAGGTCTGCTACCCGCGCAATCAATTCCGCATTGGTCGGCGTGCCCAGTTCCGGATAGGGGTAGTCGTGCAATCCGATCGCCGGATCCCCACCGCGCTCGATGGTATCGGCCAGCACCGCGAACCCGTTACCGCCGATCACGTTGACCGCCCACCGCCAGTCGGCATCGGGCGGAAAGAAATCGACGATGCTGCCGAGCCCCTTGACCGTGGCGGGATGGCCGAATGCCCGATATTCGTCCCCAAAGATCGAAACTTCGCAGTACAGCGGCTCCTTGAAGATGCCCATCTCGATCATGGCCTCGGTGATGCGTACGCCCGCAACGTTCCAAATCATCGGAACCGGTGTGACGCCTACTTCTTTGACACCGCGAGTGATGTCCATAATCGCTTCGATAGTGTTGGAGTACACCCGGTTCATACTGGTGAAGGTCTTCTTATCCGCGTCATAAGCGTCGAGATTGGTGGTCAGCATGTCCACCGGCACGCAGTCTGGCTTTGTTGCCGGGTCTTTCGCCATCTCGATGATGTGCGCGATGCGCCTGCCTGCGGGCGCGCCGTGGGCCCCCAGCGTCGGAAAGGTGATGATGTCGCACTCCTTCTTGATCAGGCGCACCGTCTCGGCATAGAGACCCGCATCATTGGATGGCAGACCGGTCACGGGATCGACAGCATGATAATGCACTACCGCAGCGCCCAACTTCCAACATTCCACTGCCTGCTCGGCGATTTCCTCGGGGCTGTAGGGCGAATTCGGCGCCGTGCATTTCTGAGGCCCATTAATGTGGAGCGTGATGAGGTGCTGTCAGTCCGATGCGAACTCGTCTCCGTATGACAGGCTGCCCCCAAAGGGTCGCAAGCCTCAGGCAACAAGGCTCTGCCACTCGGCCAGGGCGGCCGAGCGGCGTTCGCGGTAAGTTTGTCGATCAACAAGGTGGCGTTCGGAATTGAAATGATTGTGAAGGGAGGCATGGACGGAGGCGAACTTTTGTAACGACTTCATCTGTCGAAATCTGAGCATCGCGCGTTCTCGTCGGCGGAATGGCAAGTGTGCGTTTTCAGCGCGATTGTTGAGCCATCGCCCCATCTCGCAGCGATCCAGATTGCCGAGTTCGCGCATCGCCGCAGGGTAGGAGCGCAGCCCGTCAGTGACGATCATTTCAACCTTGCCATGGCGCTTCAACGCTTTCTTCATGAACCGCAAAGCCGCCGATTTGTCCCGTTTCTTTGTGACGTAGCTTTCCAGCACCTCACCTTCGTGATCGACGGCCCGCCACAGGTAATGCATCTCGCCGTTGATCTTGACGTACATCTCGTCGAGGTGCCAACGCCAGTGCCGGAAGCCCCGCATCCGGTTGGCCCGCTGCCTCCGGATGTCCGCTGCGAACAGCGGTCCAAATCTGTTCCACCACAGACGTACCGTCTCGTGGCACACATCGATGCCCCGTTCGAACAGCAGATCCTCGACGTTGCGCAGCGACAGTGGAAACCGCACGTACAACATCACCACAAGCCGGATCACCTCCGGCGAGGAATGGAAATAACGAAACGGATTGGCTTGTTTTTGAGGTCGAGGCATCCCCTGCCCTACCCCGTTTGAAACCTCTTCGCCATCAGTTGCAGTTGCTTTGACAGTGCCGTGAAGTCATGTGTGCGCCCAACCCGGGGCGCTCGCTGTTCTTGCGTTTGACTGTCCGGAACTGATGCACCGAGACCCGCCGCGTGGATGCCACGCGGCGGGGTTTGTTCAGTCCAGCAGTCACCGTGGCCTCTCCCCGGCCAGCGTGATCCGGCGCATCACCCGGCGATGGCCGTGATAGTCGTTGATCGGGTTGTGCTGCGCCGCGCGGTTGTCCCAAAAGGCGATACTGCCCTGCTGCCAACGGAACCGGCAGGTGAATTCGGGCCTGACCTGATGCTGGAACAGGAATTCCAGAATCGGCCTGCTTTCTGCTTCGGTCATGCCCTTGAAATGCGACGTGTGGGCGGTGTTGACATAAAGCAGTTTTCGGCCCGTCTCCGGGTGGGTGCGAACGACGGGGTGTTCGGCGATGTGATCGGTGACGGTTGCCTGATCGCCAACATTTCGGATCATGTCCTCGCGGGTCTTCGACACGTCGGCTTTGGCCGAAGTGCTGATCCCCGTCAGTCCGTCCAGGAAAGTGCGCAGTGGCTCAGACAGCGACTCGTAGGCGAGGTACTGGTTGGCGAACAGGGTATCTCCGCCATAGGGCGGCACTTCCAGCGCATAGAGCATTGATCCCATCGGAGGCGTTTCGAGATAGGTGGTATCCGCATGCCAGATGCCGCCGAAGTTGTTTCGTTCGTGCTCAAGTTTGGCGATCTGGGTGATCATCGGATAGCCGGGGATGCCGGGAAGCATCGGATATTGCGCCGGCGTGCCGAAGGCTTCGGCAAAAGCCAGGTAGGCGTCCATCGTCATTTCCTGGTCGCGCAGGAAGATGACGAGATGGTCCAGCAGCGCCTGCCGGACTTCGGCCACAGTCCCGGCATCCAGTCCCTTGCCGATATCAAGGCCGCTGATTTCGGCCCCCATTGCTCCGGCTATCGGCCTTACGGTTATCCCGCCCATGTTCCGCTCCTCGATCGTTTTCGCGCCGTCACGCAGCGATTGCCTGTTCCGAAAGGCCCGCGCCTGCGGCCATCAGCGCCTTGGCGATTTCCTTGAATTGCGGGTCCATGCGGTGTGCAGGCCCCGCGATCGCCAACGCGTAGAGTTCATTGTTCAGCCACACGGGCACCGCCACAGCGGTCACATCAGGTACATTCTCGCCTTGCGTCACGAAGCAGCCGTTGGCGCGGCCAGCTTCTAGATCGGCGAGCAGGCCCTCAATGGTTGTAATGGTATTTCCGGTAACCTTTGCAGGCGGGTTTCGGGCCAGAACTTCCGCGACACTTGTCGGGCTCAGGCTCGAAAGCAGTGCCTTGCCGATGCAGGTCGAGTGGAGCGGCTTGGCATCGCCAGGTTTCGCGCTGTAACGGATCACCTCCGGACTTTCGAGCACTTCGAGATAGACCACTCCGTCGCCTTGGCGCTTACCCAGGATCACTGTCTCGCGCGTGGCCTCGCGCAGGCCCTGCATCGCCGGCAGCAGGCGCTGCAGCACTGGATCGTTCGCGAGGATGGCCGCGCCAAGGTCAAAGAGGCGGCGCGTTGGATATAAGTCTTTCCGGCGTCCCGATTGGTAAAGGTAGGCCCGCCTCAGAAGTGTGTGGACCAGCGAATGGCAGGTGCTGGCAGGAATACGGCAGACCTCGGCGATCTCCTTGAGCGACAGGGGACGCTTTTCGCGTTCGAACATCTCAAGAATGGCCAAGGCGCGCTCGACGCTGTTCATATCCGACATGTTCATCCCGGCTCCACTGGCTGCCGTCGCAGTCCAGCTTCGATGCCCGATCCCGACGCACGCGGCAAGTTCAATTCTAATATACGAATCTATATTCCTATATAAACTTTGTATAACTCTGGCGAAGGTCCTGTCAGACTAAAATTGCAGGCGGGGTTCGGCGCTGGTAAAACGGTGAAATGACCATGCCCGCCAACCCGTTTCGTTGTTTCAACTCGTCGCCGGAGGTGATCCGGCTCGTGGTGATGATGTACGTACGGTTCCCGCTCAGCCTGCGCAACGTTGAGGATCTTCTGTTCGAGCGCGGCATCGACATCTGCCATGAAACCGTACGGTTTTGGTGGAACCGGTTTGGGCCGATGTTTGCGTCTGAAATACGCCGGCAGCGTGTGTCGCGGATGCGCGGGTTTCGCCACTGGCGTTGGCACGTCGACGAGGTGTTCGTGAAGATCAATGGCGAGCGTCATTACCTGTGGCGCGCTGTGGACCACGAGGGCGAGATTTTGGAGTCCTATGTTACCAAAAAGCGAGATAAATCTGCAGCATTGGCGTTTTTGAAGAAGGCACTGAAGCGGCATGGCCGGGCCGAGAAGATTGTCACCGACGGTCTTCGTTCTTACCCCGCCGCGATGCGTGACATGGGCAATCTCGACCGACGCGCGATGGGCCGCTGGCTCAACAACCGGGCCGAGAATTCGCACTTGCCATTCAGGCGACGAGAGCGCGCGATGCTGCGATTCCGACGGATGAAATCGCTGCAGAAATTCGCCTCAGTTCACGCCTCGCTTCACAACCATTTCAACTCCGAACGCCATCTCGTCAAACGCGAAACCTACAAGGCCCGTCGCTCAGTCGCCCTGGCCGAGTGGCAATCGCTCGCCGTCTAAAGTCGATGTTGTGGGCCCTCGTGCGCCAATCGGAGACGAGTGGCGATTAAACTGACAGCACCC
>CANJCQ010000106.1 GCA_947473355.1 Sphingomonadaceae bacterium
CCTCAATGCAGGGCCGTCAAAATCATCACGCAAGCCAATCGCTGAACCCATGATCGCGCCCTCCAAAGCACAACCTCATAGATTCAGACTTTCAGCCGACAGGGAATCCCCCCATGTGAGTCACCCACAGCGCAGTTTGGTATAAGCTGATCGCCATCGCGCCGCATGGGCCGGACGGGCTGGAGCTGACCTTCAGCGACGGCAGCCACGGCCTGTGGTCTGCGTCAGAGCTGATTGCACGCGATACCGTGCTCACCCGCCCGCTCGCCGAAGCCACCTACTTCGCCCGCGCCTTCATCGAGGCAGGCGCGCTCGCCTGGCCCAACGGACTGGAACTTGCGCCTTGGACATTGCAGCAGAACCTGCGCGAGGCGGGGCTCTTGGTGGCAATCATGGCGGCCTGAATACGCCGTGCCCGCTGCCTGAATTGAGTGCTTTCCTACAACTCCCCATCCATGCCAAAGTCGCGCCACAAAGGCCGCTCCGCGGCCCGCGCTCTTTGACCAGGTCAAGCCCCTTTCCGAACCCGTGCCCGCCAAGGCGCGGGTTTTGCTGCATCTGGAGCAGGCAAACTTTCGCCGAAACATTAAGGCGTGGGCCCTTGGCCTAAACTTCGTAAAGTTCCATATTGTGAACGGCGCGAGCAGGCCCAGCTTGGCGGCGGACGCACACGCCCGCCGCCGCGCCAGTGCGATCAGAAGCTGTGCGAGACCACGTTGCTCTTCTTCTTCACTTCCGCCGTGGTGTAGAGGTTGACCAGCTTGAACAGGGCATAGACCTCGTCCTGGCCCCAGTCCTCGTCGAGCACGCCTTCGCCCAGCAGCACGTCGAAAGTGCGGTCCTCGCTGGCTGCGGGCGAGCTATCGGGGAAGAAGAAGGCCTGCGAATAGGTGAACAGGAAGTCGTCGCCGAAGTTAAGCCCTGAATCCTCGCCCCAGAGCTGGCATTTCAGCTTGAAGAAGCGCGCGCCGGCGCAGTTTTTCATCTGGCACAGTTCGAGTTCGGTGAAATTGACCCGGCACTTGGCCGTGGCCTGCACCGTCTTCTTGCGATGATCGTGGGCGAGGGTGAGCACTGCGTTGGTGATGGTAGCCATGTTCATTCTCCTTGGGACGGGATGTCCCTTTGCGAATGCGACCCGGCTGTTATTGTTATGCCGGTTCATGGCCCCCAAAGATCGCGCGTCCCCCGCAGCGCCTGTGGTTCACCCGCAAGACTGCGGGGCAATGGTTAAGCAAAGGTTACGGCCGGGTGCGCTGCGCGGCGGGGCGTTGCGCGGGCGCGCTGGTGCGTGAAAGCGTAGCCGGGCCTTTCAACCCGGGCCCCACTTGCACCAGCCGCCAAGCTCGCGCATCACCTCCGCAGCGCAATCCTGCGACGGAACGAGGAACCCGAAATGCCTGCCTACATCGTCTTCATCAAGGAACGTGAGCACGACGCCGAAGCCATGGCGACCTACAGCGCCAAGGCCGGGCCATCGCTCGGCGGGCATGCTGGCAAGCCGCTCGCTTTCTATGGCGCGATCGAGACACTGGAAGGCCCCGATGCCAAGGGCAGCGTGATCATCGAATTCCCCAGTGTCGACGAAGCCCGCGCCTGGTATCAGTCCGACGCCTATCAGCAGGCCCGCCAGCACCGCTTCGCCGGAGCCGACTACCGGGTGTTCATCACCGACGGGCTTTAGGCGGCAAAGAAAGCGACTGTCAGGAAAGTGCGGCTACCGACACCGCGCTTTGAGCGCAGACGGGGGGGAGGCGGCGCCCAGGGAGGGCTTCGGTGCCGGCAGCTGTTGGTTAAACCCGGCACGGCCGATCAGGTTCCCGGCGGGAGAAGAAATTATCGAAATGATTGGTTGCGGTGACGACTCAACACCAGGGCAGCTTGTTCCCCGCCGAGCCATGCGCCAGGCCTTCGCGTTCCAGCACCTTGCCCAGGCTCGCGCCCTCGCGGGTCAGCACGTAGAGTTCGCGGCCATAGCGATCCTGCGCGCGGCCCGCTGCTTCCAACCGGAAAGGGCCCTGGTTGAGCAATTGCTGCAGCCGCGCTTCGGCTTCCAGCCCCAGCCGGTATTCCTCGCGGCATTGCGGGCTGCCCAGTTCAGGCGCGTCGATATCGGCAATGCGGATCTGACGGCCCTGATAGTTCAGCGAATCGCCATCGATCACGCAAGTTTCGCCCTGCCGACCCCAGCACTTGCCGAAATAGCTCGCCTCAGGATCGCGCGTGGTGGCCATCGGGGCGGCGTGAATCGCCCGGGCAAAGCCCTGCGGTCCGCCACCCGAAACGAACAGGGCCGTAAACACCGCCAGCGGCAGCGCCACCACGATCGGGCTGATCCGCCATCCACCCCGCCTTGTGCGGCGGAGCGGCAGCAACCTGGCAACAGGGCTGGGGCGCAGTTTGGGGCGATCAGGTCTGATGAATCCGGACATGCCCGGCTTTTCGCCGGACGGCCTTGCTAACTGGTTAATTTCCGATGAGCCGCGTCGGTATTTTCACTTAGATCAAGCGGCGCGATCAGCTCTTCTTGCTGAACCGCCGCACAAGCCGTCCGACCAGCCACATCATTCCCACCCCGCCAATGACATTGCCCATCAGCTGACCCAGGTTGAAGGAATTGAGCACGAAGCCCCTGCCTTGCAGCGTGCTCGCTGCGATCAGCAAGCCGACGACCAGCCCGCCCAGGCACCAGTAAAGATCGCTTCTCGTCATGTGTTACGCCCCTTGCTTGCGCGTCAGCATTTCACGCCCTGCGGCTTGGCTCAACCCCCGCAGACGAAGGGGTAGCCCCTTGCGTCCCGCACCCCGCTCCGCCACATGCACGTCACCATCATCACAGGAGAAACCCCATGAGCCTTTCCGTCCATGAAGCGAGCGTCCCGGCAGTCATCAAGGCGCTGACCGCGCTGTCCGGAGTGCTCGACAAGGGCGAGGCCCATGCCAAGGCCAAAGGGACCGACGAGGCCAACTATGTGACCATGCGGCTGGTGCCCGATATGCTGCCGCTTTCGGCGCAGGTGCGGATCGCCTGCGACATTCCCCGGCGCGGTCTGCTGCGCATGGCGGGGCAGGAGCCGGAGGCGATGGAAGACAAGGAAGGCAGCTTCGCTGACCTGCGGGAACGGATCGCCGCGACCATCGCCGTGTTGCAGGCGATCACGCCCGAATCGATGGAAGGCAGCGAGACCCGCACCATCACCCTGCCCAGCCCGCGCGGCGATCTGGTCATGCAGGGCAAGGATTTGCTGTTCAGCTTCGTGCTCGCCAACCTTCATTTCCACTGCACCATGGCCTATGCCCTGCTGCGCGGTGCCGGGGTCGAGCTGGGTAAGGCGGATTACATGGGCGCGAGCTGAGCCGGTCCCAAACCGGCCTCAAGCCGGACTAACGAGAGGAGCGTGTGACATGGCCGAAGCAGATGCCAAGCCGATGGATAATCTCGACTATCTGATGACCAGTGTGAAGCCGGTCGCCACGCAGAGCTCGGTGCTGGTCAGCAGCTCCTCCTGGCTCAACCATCCGATGTTGCGCGACTGGATCGCGACGCAATATCTGCGCCGCAACGGGCCCGATCGCCGCACTGCCAGCGACACCGCCGACGGCCTCATCCCGCTGTTCGCCGAGCTTCGCGACCCGGGCAAGGTCGCAGCGCTGATCGCGCACGAAAAGGAGATCAATCCGCGCTTCAAGTCCTGGGTCGAGAAGCGCTTCATCTCGCAGATGACCCGTGAGGATTTTGCCAGCCATGCCCCCGGTACGGTCGGCGGCATCTATTATCGCTATCAGGTCGAGCATAATATCCAGCTCAACCTGGCGCGCGAGATGATCGAGCCGAAAGACGATTTCGAATTCATGCGCTTCCGCTTCGGCCAGATCCACGATTACGAACACATCATCGCTGGCGGCGGGTTTGATACGCTGGGCGAGGTATTCCCCTATTTCGTCCGCCTCAGCTCCACCTTCACCCACCTTTCGCCGGATCTCGCGCTGGCCTTCAGCGAGCTCTACATTCTCGGCGGCTTCCGCCTGCCGCTGCGCGCCGGACTCAACTATCCGGAATGCTTCCTAAGCGTGCTGGAAAACATGGCCCGCGCGATCCGCATCGGCATGAATTCCGAGCCGGTGTTCATGGCGCGGTTTGAAGATGTGCTCGACCTGACCCCGGTGCAGGCAAGGGCGGTACTGGGAATCAGGGAGGCGGAAGATGTCGACACGGCCATGGTGTCGCGCGTGTTCGACGATATGGACGGCGCGCATCCGGGGGTGGCGCATCACCGAGGTAGCCAGAGCCAGATGTGAATGGCCGGATACCGCTCAGTTCAAGGCACCAGCACGGTATCCTCGGCCGCTGCGTCGGTCTGCGGATAGTCGAGCGTATAATGCAGCCCCCGGCTTTCCTTGCGCTTCAAGGCTGAACGTACGATCAGTTCGGCCGATTGCAGCAGGTTGCGCAGTTCGATCAAGTCGGTGGTGACGCGAAAGCTGCCGTAATATTCGGCGACTTCCTCGCTCAGCAGCTTGATGCGGTGGGCAGCGCGCTCGAGCCGTTTGGTGGTGCGGACTATGCCGACATAGTTCCACATGAAGCGCCGGATTTCGGTCCAGTTCTGCTGGATGATGACTTCCTCGTCGGAATCGGTGACCCGGCTGGCGTCCCATGCGCGAACAGGCGGCGGCTCGTCGAAGCTATCCCAGTGGTCCAGAATGTCGGACGCCGCTGCTTCGCCGAAGACGAAACATTCGAGCAATGAGTTGGAGGCAAGCCGGTTGGCCCCGTGCAGCCCGCTTTCGCTGCATTCGCCTGCCGCATAGAGCCCGGGCAGGTCGGTGCGGCCCGCCAGATCGATGACAATGCCGCCGCAGGTATAGTGCTGCGCCGGGACCACCGGGATAGGCTGTTTGGTCATGTCAATGCCGAGCCCGAGCAGCTTGTCGTAGATGTTCGGGAAGTGCTCCTTCACAAATTCCGCGGGCTTGTGGCTGATGTCGAGATGGACGAAATCGAGCCCGTCGCGCTTGATTTCGCAGTCAATGGCACGAGCGACAACATCGCGCGGGGCCAGCTCCTCGCGGGGGTCATAATCCGGCATGAAGCGCTTGCCGGTCTTGGGGTTCTTCAGCAACCCGCCCTCGCCGCGTACCGCTTCGGTGATCAGGAAGTTCTTGACCTCAAGACTATAGAGGCAGGTCGGGTGAAACTGCATCATTTCCATGTTGGCGACCCGCGCCCCGGCGCGCCACGCCATGGCGATGCCGTCGCCAGTGGCGCCGCGCGGGGCGGTGCTGAACTGATAGACCCGGCCCGCGCCGCCGGTCGCCAGCAGAGTGGCACGCGCGGTGTGCGCTTCGACCTTGCCGCTGGCCTCATCGAGCGCATAGACACCCCAGACCCGGCCAGAGCCCGAATATCGCATCTCGTGCTGCCCGGTGATCAGATCGATACAGGCGCGCCCTGGCAGCAGCGTGATGTTGGGGTGGGCCTCGGCGGCCTTGACCAGCGCCTGCTGCACCGCCCAGCCGGTGGCATCGTCGACATGGACGATGCGGCGCTGCGAATGGCCGCCTTCGCGGGTCAAGTGCAGCTTTTCGTCGCCGGCTGAATCGGTGGCGGTGTTGAATGGCACGCCGAGTTCCACCAGTCGGTCGATGGCATGCGGTGCGCGGGAAATGACAAATTCGACAGTTTCCTGCCGGTTGAGCCCGGCGCCCGCCACCATTGTATCGCCGATGTGCTGTTCGAAGGTGTCGCCGGCATCGAGCACTGCGGCGATGCCGCCCTGCGCCCAGGCAGTCGAGCCGCCGGTAAGGCTGCCCTTGGCCAGCACCAGCACCTTGCGATGCTCGGCCAGAGCCAGCGCGGCTGTGAGCCCGGCGGCGCCTGACCCGGCGATGATGACGTCGTGGGCGCTCATGGGCGGGACTCGGGGTTCTCTGTCATCGTGCTGTCATGCCCAGCCCCGGGCATAAGGGCAAGCGCCGCGCCAGCGACTGTCATGGTCCGGTCGTTGACAGGTACATTCCCCGCTGTAGTCGTGCCCTGATAAAGCAATGCTGGGACAGAGGAGGATTTGCCATGCCGTTCGAAGGTGCACTTGCCGACCGCGTGCTGATCCGCGAGCGGATGTCGGAATATGCAGATTCGATGTTCCAGCGCGATCTCGGCGCCTGGCTGGCCAATTTCACCGAGGACTGCCTGTGGCGCGGCAACGGCATGGAAATGCGCGGGCTCGACGCGCTGGCGGCGAGCTGGCCAGGCCTGTGGGAACCGCTCAACCGCATGGCCTATTTCACTGAAGTCGCAGCCATCAAGGTCACTGGCGATACGGCCACGGCGCGGTGCTACAGTCGCCAGATCATGTTCCAGAAAGACGGCGCAGTGCGGAAATTCGCCGGGCTCTATCACGACAAGCTGGTGCGGCGCGGCGAGACCTGGCTGTTTGCGGAGCGCGAATTCGAATTCATCGGGACCGAGCCCAATATCGAACCAGCGGCTTGATCCGCGCCGTCTGCATGAACCGATGACCGCGACTTACGATGCGATCGTGCTGGGCGCAGGCGCGGCTGGGCTGTTTTGCGCGGCCAGTGCAGGCCAGCGCGGGCGGCGGGTGTTGCTGCTCGATCATGCCGACAAGCCGGGCAAGAAGATCCTGATTTCCGGCGGTGGGCGCTGCAACTTCACCAACCTGGGCACTGCGCCGGAACGCTTCCTCTCGCAAAACCCGCATTTCGCCAAGTCGGCGCTGAGCCGGTTCTGCCCGCAGGATTTCGTTGCGCTGGTCGAGCGTTACCAGATTGCCTGGCACGAAAAGACGCTGGGCCAATCGTTCTGCGATGGCTCGGCGCGGCAGATTGTCGACATGCTGCTCGAGGAATGCGCGGCGGGCGGAGTCGAGCTGCGCTGCGCTGCGCCGATCAGCGATGTCAGCCATGCCGATGGCCTGTTCCGCGTCACTGCAGGCGGCCAGACCGCAAGCGCTCCGGCGCTGGTCGTGGCCACTGGCGGGCCGTCGATCCCGCAGATGGGCGCGACGGGCTTTGCCTATGACCTTGCCCGCCAGTTCGGCCTCAAGGTGGTCGAGCCGCGCCCGGCTCTGGTGCCCTTGACGCTCGGCGGCGACGACGTGCTGTTCCGCGAGCTGTCGGGCGTCGCTGCCGATGTCGAAGTGCGCTGCGGCAAGGCGGCGTTTCGCGAGGCGGCGCTGTTCACCCATCGCGGCCTCTCGGGCCCGGCGATCCTGCAGATCTCGTCCTACTGGAAGCGCGGCGACCTCCTGCAAATCGACTTCCTGCCTGATCACAGCGCCGATTGGCTGATCGCAGCCAAGCGTGCCCGGCCGCGCAGCACTCTGCGCAAAATGCTGGGCGAAGGCCTGCCTGACCGTCTCGCCATGCGGCTCAGCGAGCTGCTTGGGGTGGAGCGCGAGCTTGGCCAGATGACCGACCGGGATCTTGGCCTTGCCCAATCCCGTCTCGCCCAGTGGCAGTTCATACCCAATGGCAGCGAAGGCTTTGCCAAGGCCGAAGTGACCGCCGGGGGGATCAGCACCTCGGAACTTTCCTCCCAGACTATGGAAGCGCGGCGAGTGCCCGGGCTCTATGCCATTGGCGAGGCAGTGGACGTTACCGGCTGGCTCGGCGGTTACAACTTCCAGTGGGCCTGGGCGAGCGGCTGGGCGGCGGGGCAGGCGCTTTGAGGGGCCGATTTTGGCAATTCACAATATGGAACTTTACAAAGTTTAGGCCCAGGCGCCCTCGCTTAATGTTTCAGGCGAAAGTTGCGAGGCCCAGATGCAGCAAAACCCGCGCCTTTGGGGGCACGGGTTCGGGGCGGGGGTTCACAGGTCAAAGAGCGCCGGGGCAGTGAGGGGCCTCAGTGGCGCGACATTGGCATGGATGGGGCTCTGTAGGAAAGTGCGGATCAGCGCTCCAGCACTTCGAGCATATAGCCCTCCACATCCGCGAAAATCGCCATGCGCATGCGGGTGTCGCCATATTCGAGCGGCTTGATTGGCTCGATCACCGAGCCTCCGGCGCCGAGCACCCGGGCCTGGAACGCCTCGAGATCGTCAGTGTCATAGACAATCATCACCCCGCTGTGCGAAGGTGGTGGGCCTTCGGTGAATGTCAGCAGCACCAGTTCGGCCCCGCCTTCAGGTTTGTTGAACACGATCTCGGCGATGGGTCGGCCCGCAATGGCATCCTCGATCCGCTGCCCTTCGCCATAGCCGCAGACCGCGCGGTAGAATGTGGCCATGGCGTCGAGGTCGCGAACGACGAGTTTGGGGAAGGCGAGGGTTGCAATGCGATGGGCTGGCACGGGTATGCGCTCCTATAGCCGGGCGGGGCGCGTCTGGGTTAGGCGAGCGGGGGTTTGGGGTAAAGGGATGAGGCGTCAGAACTCCAGGGACAGGCTATTGCGTGTCCCCGCCATGCGACTCCGACTGAGCTTTGCGTAGGGAATTTAGGGTCAGGACTCATTGATCACAACCAGAAGATGACGGTAGCGGCGATTGCGATGGCGGACATGAAGGTGTGGGCGCAGCGATCATATCGGGTGTGAATGCGCCGCCAGTCCTTGATTTTGGCGAACAGGTTTTCGATCAAGTGCC
>CANJCQ010000107.1 GCA_947473355.1 Sphingomonadaceae bacterium
AATCTTGGGCCCGCCACCGAAACCGAGCCTGCCAGCAATCAGACAGGCTATCATTGACCGCCTCATCAAACCGCCGGACAAACCATGCCCTCACTGCGGGCTTCGGCCTACCGACCCTCCAAACAAAAATCTGCCAAAGTAGTGCTAGAGTCTTCTGTGGTTGCCGCCCGTGAAGCAAGAAGTTTCTGAACCGGTGAGCAGGTGATCGAGCGCGGTCTTCTGTCAGGCTCCCGGCCATTACGCAGAGCGGGCGGGGCAGGCCGGTCCGGGTGATCTGTTGCGCCACAGTCTGGACCAGCAGGACTGAAAGCAGGCATGCCCCGAGCGAGCCGGCGGCGATCCCGGCCTCATCGGGCTCTTCCATCGCCAGCAGTTCGGCTTCAAGCAATGCCAGGGCACCGTGCAGATCGTCTACGCCTTCCAGCGAAAGAACGGTCTCGGTCGCTTCGCTATCGCCGCTCCAGGTGCAGCCATAGAACGAGTAGCCGTCGAGCAGATCCTCGCGGCCACTCGCGGAGAAGGGATAGGCGTTATCGCTGTAAAAACTGGTTTCGACATGCGGCCTGAGGCACCCTTCCGCGTCCGGCGCAGGGGCTTCCTCGCCCGGCCAGCCGAAGGCGATCGAAATGGCGGTTACCGGGCGTCCGGGTTTGTCGTGACGGGCCACAGCTTCGCCAAGCGCTTCCCATCCGCTCAAGACCAGATCGGCGGCTTCGACGGTCAGGAAGCGCTCGGGAAGAACGCCGCCTGGCCTGGCAAAAGGCGCAAGCAGTCGGCGCAGTCGCTCTATTGCCGCGCCATGGCTTGCCTCGCGCAATCTGTTTTCGATTGAACGGCGGAAGTCTTCTTCGTTCAATCCGTCTAGGACGATGGTGGTCACACGCGTTTCCCGGGCCTTGCGTGAGCCACTATGTGCTTTGTAATGGCTGATTAGTTGTTACGCGTTTGCACAAATCAGCGAACAAAGTGTCAGGCCGAGTCCCATTCCACGTGCAGGGCCTGCAACCCGTGCAGCATATAGGTCGGTTCATAGGCATAGCGCCGCGCCCCCGCCGGGCCATGCATGGCCTCGGAAATGCGGATATCTGAAGTCCTTGCAAGGAACTGCTCCAGAGCAACGCGGACCTCCATGCGGGCAAGCGGCGCGCCGATGCAGGCGTGGGTGCCGCGGCTGAAAGCGACATGGTCGCGCACGCCGGGGCGGTCGTAGTTGAATGTGTCTGGATCGGGGAAATGCCGGGGATCGCGGTTGGCGCCGCCGCTACAGACCGAAAGCACCGAGCCTGCCGGGATCGTCACACCGCCGACAATGGCATCCTTCACCGCAAGCCGCGACATGGTCTTGACCGGGGGATCGGTGCGCAGCACTTCTTCGATGAATTCAGGGATCCGGTGCGGCTCGCTGCGCAACTTTGCCTGAATGTCCGGGCGATCACCCAGCGCGCGGAACGAGAAGGCGACCAGCCGTGCCGAGGTATCCTGCCCCGCGCCAAACAGGAAACAGGCCAGCCGCGCCTTGACCTCGAGCCCCGGATCGGTGCCGTCCTTGAACTTCGACTGGGCCAGATCAGTCAGCATGTCATCGCGGGGATTGGCAAGCCGTTCAGTCAGATAGCCAAGAAACCTGTCATGCAGGAACATGAGCGGGTCGGAGCCGATCTTGAAGCCCTCGTCGCCGCCCAGCTGTGTCGGATCGGGGCCCATTAGCTTGCACAGATCATCGCGGTCTTCCTCCGGCACGCCGAGCAGATCGGCGATAACCAGGGTGGAAAGCGCGTGGGCGAAGTCCTTGGTCACTTCGCAGGAGCCTCGCTCGATCAGGCCATCGACCAGCCGGGTGACCAGCCCCGCGACATAGTCCTCATTGGCCTTCAGCCGCTTGTGTGTCAGCAGTGCTTGCATGATCGCCCGGTGCGAGGCGTGTTCGCTGCCATCGAATGTGGCGAGATGATCGGTCCAGGGCATTTCCCCCCGGTGTTCTTCAATCTGCGCGCGGATATCGCCGGCGGGGGTGAAGGGCAGGGGCGGCAAAGGCCCGGTGACTGCCACGGAGGAGGAGAAGGCCTCGGGCTGCTGGTTGAAAACTTCCAGCGCCTCGTCGTAGCCGGTCACCATGAAGACATTCTGGTGAGGCTCCCGGTGGACCGGACATTTGCTGCGCAGATCGGCGAGATAGCCGGGCAGGTCTTGCGCGATTTCGGGATCGCTGAAGAAATCGGCTTCGGGTGCATCGGTCATCTGGGCAGCCTCTCATGGTGCGTTCTGTTTGTGCGCCAGTCTGCCATTGTTTTGCGGTCATTCGCAACCGAATCGGGGGCAGAAAAAATTCATCCGCCGTTCATTTGCCGCGAAGGGTTTTCGTGGGCGCCCCGTTATGCAGAATGAAACAGGCGATGGCACCAAGGCAACTTCCTTCCGCAAGTGATGCGGCCGGAGACGATGCGCTGATGCGCAGCGTCGCCGCGCGTGATGGAGAGGCCTTCCGCCAGCTCGCCGAACGCCATGCAGCCAGGCCGCACCGGGTGGCCTGGCGCATGCTTGGCGACGAGATGGAGGCGCAGGACGTGGCGCAGGAAGCCATGCTCAGATTGTGGCGCGACGCAGCGCAGTGGCGGCCGGGCGGGGCAGGCGTTTCGGCCTGGCTGACCCGGGTCGCGACCAATCTGTGCCTCGACCGGCTGCGGCGGCGCGCACGGATCAGCGGCGAGGAGGTGCCCGAACGGGCCGACGAAGCGCCGCTTGCTGATGCGCTGATCGAGGGCGAACAACAGCGAGCGCAAGTGATCGCGGCAATGCAGGCCTTGCCCGACAGCCAGCGCGCCGCCGTGGTGCTGACCTATTACGAGGAACTTTCGAACGCGGACGCCGCTTCGATCATGGAGATGAATATCAAGGCTTTCGAATCCCTGTTGCTGCGCGCCCGCCGGGCCTTGCGCCAGATTCTGGTGGAGGCGGCGCATGGCTGAGCCGATTGATCCCATGCTGGCGGGCAAGCTCGATGCCTACACGGTGCCGGCGCTGCCGCCGGGCTTTGCCGACAAATTGGTTGCGGCAGCACTTGCCGAGCCTGCGCCCAGTGGCAGCGATCTGCCGAAGTTGCGATGCCCTGCAGCGCGGCGCTGGCTGCGTGGCGGGGTGGCCGGGCTTGGCGTCATCGCGGTCGGGATGATCAGCATTTCGGCAGCGGCGATGGGCTATTTCGGTGAGCCGATCCGCAACGCTGTCGAGCGGACGCCGGTGGTTGGCAAGGTTATAGAGCGGGTGTTGCCCAAGTCGCTGCATCGACCAAAACATGTGGCCTCGGCCAAGGTGGTCAAACCGGTGACGCCGCCGGCTGCGGCTCCCGCGCTTGTCTCTCCGGTGGCCGATGAAGCGCCGCCCGCGCGGCTGACCCCGATCGAACGCCGCAAGCGTATGCGCGCCATTCTCGCCGATCCCGAAGCGCGCAAGGCCTGGGCTGAAGCGCATCCCAGGGCCGCCCAGCGCCTTAGGCGGCGACGTGCCGAAATGCAGCGCCGCCGCGCCGAGGCGGGGCTTGCCCCGCGTGCCGGCATGCCGCTTCAGGGGCCAGTGCGCCCGCTGCTTCGGCGTGAAGACCTGACTCCGATGGAACGCCGGGAGCGGATCGAGCAAATGCGTGAGCGCCGCCAGCAGCGGCTGGAGCGGCGCGGAATGCTGCGGGAGGATCGGCAGTTCAGGCGGCCATTCCGGAACGAACCTTAGAGTTTTTCCAGCAGCTATCTGCCGCCTTTGTCTCTTCCCCCTTGATGGGGGAAGGATATGGAGCCTTACGAAGCGAAGCGGAGTTAGGCGCAGTTGGATGGGGGTGATGGCGCCTCACGCACTGCTTTGACCGGGAACTCACCCCCATCCAACTTCGGCCAGGCAACAAGTTGCCAAGCCTGCGTATCCTTCCCCCATCAAGGGGGAAGGAGGCAGCTCTTCAAATTGAAACGGATTTGGCCATGCCCGGCGATCAGTGGCCGATGGCGTGGCTGGTATGATTCAGCTGCTGGTTGAGATCGCGGGCCTGGCCGCGGGTCAGGTGGCCGTTGTTGCCATTGGCCTGGGCATAGGCGCGCTCCTGCTTGCGGACGCCGTGCAGGTCCTTGCGCAGGCCGCGTGCCTCGCTGCGGTTCATGTCGCCCTGCCGGACCTCGTGGGTGATGCGCACCTGCTGGCGAGCGATGCGGTGGTTGATATGGGTGCGCGCCGGGTGGGTGCGGTGCCAGCCTCGGGCCGAAGCTTCGGCGGGAATGGCGCTGATGCCGGCGAGAATGAGGCCAGCGGCGAGCAGGGTACGAGTGAGCATGGGGTGTCCTCCTTAAGATTTCCATTGTCCCCGGCTGGGGAACATCTGCTCAACGCGGCAGTGCGCAAGGCCCTTCGCGCCCAGCCAAGATTTTTTTCGCGATCTCGCATCCCCATCCCTATAGGCGGCCCTGATGACCCGTTTCGATTTCACCATCCACGCCACCGACGGCAGGGCCCGCACCGGCACCATTGCCATGCAGCGTGGGCAAATCCGCACGCCTGCCTTCATGCCGGTCGGCACGGCGGCGACCGTCAAGGCGATGAAGCCCGAGGCAGTGCTTGCTTCCGGGGCCGAAATCATTCTGGGCAACACCTATCACCTGATGCTGCGCCCCGGCGCAGAGCGCGTCGCCCGGCTGGGCGGGCTGCACAGGTTCATGAACTGGGATCGCCCGATCCTGACCGACAGCGGCGGCTATCAGGTGATGAGCCTGTCAGACCTGCGCAAGATCACCGAGGAAGGTGTCGCTTTCGCCAGCCACCTCGATGGCTCGCGCCACATGCTCAGCCCGGAGCGTTCGATGGAAATTCAGCGCCTGCTGGGCAGCGACATTGTCATGGTATTTGACGAATGCCCCCGCGCCGATCAACCGCGCGATGTCATTGCCAAGTCGATGGCGATGTCCATGCGCTGGGCCAAGCGCAGTCGGGACGCCTTCGATGCGGGCGGCGACCATGCTGCCAGCGCCGCGCTGTTCGGTATCCAGCAGGGCGGACTTGACGAAGGCTTGCGTGCTGAAAGCGCCGGAGCGCTGCGCGACATCGGTTTCGACGGCTATGCCATCGGCGGGCTCGCGGTGGGCGAGGGGCAGGAGGCGATGTTCGCTTGCCTCGACCATGCGCCGGGCCAGTTGCCCGAAAATGCGCCGCGCTATCTGATGGGGGTGGGCAAGCCCGACGATCTGGTCGGCGCGGTCATGCGCGGGGTCGATATGTTCGATTGCGTGCTGCCCAGCCGCTCGGGCCGCAATGGTCAGGCCTTCACCTGGGCCGGTCCGCTCAATCTGCGCAATGCCCGCTTCGCCGAGGATCAGGCGCCGCTCGACGAGAAATGCCCCTGCCCGACCTGCGCCAGCTATTCACGCGCCTATGTGCACCATCTGGTCAAGGCGGGGGAGATCCTCGGAGCCATGCTGATGACCGAGCATAACCTGAGCTTTTACCAACAGCTGATGCAGGCAATGCGGAGCGCGATTGGCGAGGGGCGGATGGCGGCGTTTGCCTCGGAGTTCCGGCGGGGCTATTTCCCCGACTGAGGCTCCACGGTCGGGAGGAAAGCAGGCTCCAGCTTGCGCAAGATCACTACCCGCTGGTTATCGTCCTGGGCGGCATCCTTGAACCAGTGCACTTCGACAGCCATGCCTTCGGCCAGCTTCACTCCGCCGGGATCGAGGCGGCACAGCGATGCGGCCGAAAGGCAGCTGCCCGGCCGCCAGGCGAAGCGCTCAGTGCCCAGATCAAAGCCTTCGTCGATGCTCTTCCTGTAGCTGATCGAGCTTTTGTTGGTCATGTCGCGATGTCTGGTTTCGAGGTGCCAAACCTGGGTGATCAGCCCCCGCGTTATCATAAGCCCGCCTTCGCTGGCCAATTTGCGCACGCGCGCCTGATCCCAGACGGGCACGGCGCCACCAAGCAGGCCGAACAGCGCGATGGCCGCCGGCACATACCATTTGAGCCTGCGCCCGGTCAGCCGCCAGACAAGGCAGAGAGCCAGAAAGACCAGCGTGGCGATGCCGAATACATAGACCTCTTGCTGGAGTGGCTGCGTCAGGCCGTCATAGAGGATCATGGTTCACGCAGGGCCGGTTAGGCGTATTTATCGTCGACCTTGTAGATCCAGAGCACCGATGCCGGTCCATCGAGCGCATCCGATATGGGCATCAGCCCTTCCGCGCCGCGGCGGCCCATTTCGGCCATGACGCTGCCGATGTCGTCGGTCTCGATGTCGTAGATCGCGAGGTATTTGCAGCCCGGCGGTCCCATCACGGTCATGGCCTGCTCGAGCCTGCGCCCGCCGGTGATGCCCGGAATGGCGCAGATATCGCCGAAGTGCTGGTTGTCATACCATTCGTTGTATTCGGCGTCCTTGCCTTCGACTGCCTGCGACTGAACGACCATTGCATATTTTGCCATTTTCTCTCTCCTGTCAGAAGGTTGCGGATCAGACTTCGAGCGCGGCCAGATCTTCTGCCGTCAGGCTGATCTCGGCCGATTTCATCATGTCATCGAGCTGGGCAAGGCTAGTGGCGCTGGCGATCGGGGCTGTGATCGAGGGGCGGGCCATCAGCCAGGCGAGGGCGATTTGCGCCATTGTGGCATTGTGGCGCTTGGCCACCGCGTCCAGCCGGTCCAGCACCGCCATGTTGGCTTCGCTGAAATACATCTTGGCCGAGCTGCCGCGCGCCTTGCCTTCGAAATCGGCCTTGCTGCGATATTTGCCAGTGAGGAAGCCGGCGCCGAGCGAGAAATAGGTGATCACGCCGAGCTCGTGCTTCAAGCAGAGGTCTTCGGCTACAGCTTCGTATTCGGCGCGCCAGGCGAGGTTATAATGCGGCTGGAAGCTGTCGTAACTTTCCGGACCGGCTTCGCCTGCGGCCAGAGCCTCGGCCAGCTGAGCGTCGGTGTAGTTCGAACAGCCGTTAGCGCGGATCTTGCCTGCGGCCTTGAGCGAGGCCAGCGTATCCAGCGTTTCGCCGATCGGCACGGTGTCATCGGCGCGGTGGGTGTAATAGACGTCGACATAGTCGGTCTGGAGGCGCGCCAGCGACATTTCGCAGGCGCGGGTCAGATAGTCGCGGCTGAGGCCTTTCAAGCCTTCGCCCATGGGGAGCCCGCCCTTGGTGATCAGCACCACCTTGTCGCGGTTGCCGCGCGCTTTCATCCATTCGCCCAGCACCGTCTCCGATTCGCCGCCCTTGTTGCCGGGCACGAAGATCGAATAGACGTCGGCAGTGTCGATGGCATTGAAGCCGCGCTCTATGAAAGCATCGAGGATGGCGAAGCTCGCATCCTTGTCCGCTGTCCAGCCGAACACATTTCCGCCGAGCACCAGGGGCGCCATGTCAATACCGGTCGCGCCGAATCGCCTGAATTGCATCTCACTCTCTCCACGTTTTTTGTGAGCCTAGTTGACCGCGCGAAACTATTCAAACAGGCTCTTTTCCATGGAACGATTTCCCGTGCTGGGCAAAGATCAGCTTGATGCGAAGCAGCGCGCGCTGTGGGATGAGCTGACCCTGGGGCCGCGCGGGTTTTACACTGGCGGGGCCGAGGCCAAGCGGCTGCCCGATCTCTATAACGCCTGGCTGCAATTCCCCGAATTCGGCGATCTGATGGTCAAGCTGGGCGGCGCGATCCGCGCCAACACCGCGCTGCCGGGCCGCCTGCGTGAGCTGATTGTGCTGACCACTTCGGCGAAGCTCGGCGCCATGGTCGAGTTCGATTTTCATGTGCCCTTTGCCGAGAATGAAGGGCTGGCTGGCGATGTGATTGCTGCGCTCAGGGCAGGCGCGGAGCCGGTCTTTGTGGGCGATGACGAGCGGATTGCCCATGCGGCCAACCTGCAACTGCTGGCCACTGGCGCGCTGGAGCACGACACCCGCGAGGAAGCGATTGCCGCATTTGGCTATCCCGGAGTCATGGCCCTGATTGCCATCGTCTCGATGTATGTCGTGACTGCCTACACCACCAACGTCGCGCGGGTGAAGCTGGCCGAGGATTTCTCGGCCGATCCCGACAAGCTGAAGGACTTTTTTGCGGGCAAGGATGTGGCGTGAAGCTGAGCGGCAAAGCCAAGTCGAAGCTGGATTGGGGTGAGTTCTGCTGCGGGGCTGTGTGTGGAGGCACCTTCACCCCCATCCAACTGCGACTAACTCCGCTTCGCTTCGTAAATCTCCGTATCCTTCCCCCATCAAGGGGGAAGTGAGGGAGCGGTTACCGCACACAAAAATATCCGGCGGCGAGCCGGACTGTAACACCTTGGAATAGATACAGAACCGCGCGGTCGGCGTGGGCCTGTCGGCGGCACGCGCTGGGGGCGGGCGGAGGATTTCGCGAATGGCCGGGGCGCTCTTCCGCAGCGCGTCTGGCTCGTTCCTTTCGGCGACCGGCCAGGGGGAGCGCGGC
>CANJCQ010000108.1 GCA_947473355.1 Sphingomonadaceae bacterium
AAGGGCAAGCAGGGCCGCTTCCGCCAGAACCTGCTCGGCAAGCGCGTCGACTATTCGGGCCGTTCGGTGATCGTTACCGGTCCTGAGCTCAAGCTGCACCAGTGCGGCTTGCCCAAGAAGATGGCGCTCGAGCTGTTCAAGCCGTTCATCTACGCCCGTCTCGATGCCAAGGGTCTGTCGATGACGCTCAAGCAGGCCAAAAAGTGGGTCGAAAAGGAGCGCAAGGAAGTCTGGGACATCCTCGACGAGGTGATCCGCGAACATCCGGTGATGCTCAACCGCGCGCCGACCTTGCACCGGCTTGGCATCCAGGCGTTTGAGCCCGTTCTGATCGAGGGCAAGGCGATCCAGCTTCACCCGCTGGTCTGCTCGGCCTTCAATGCCGACTTCGACGGTGACCAGATGGCTGTCCACGTGCCGCTGAGCCTCGAAGCCCAGCTCGAAGCCCGCGTGCTGATGATGTCGACCAACAACATCCTCTCGCCCGCCAACGGCAAGCCGATCATCGTGCCTTCGCAGGACATGGTCCTGGGGCTCTATTATCTTTCGATGGACCGCCAGGGCGAGCCGGGCGAGGGCATGCTGCTGGCCGATATGGCCGAAGTGCATCAGGCGCTCGAAGTCGGCGCAGTGACTTTGCATTCGAAGATCATTGCCCGCGTGCCGCAGACCGACGAAGCCGGCAAGCAGTACCAGAAGCGTTTCAACACCACGCCGGGCCGCATGCTGGTTGGCGAATGCCTGCCGAAAAACCACACTGTGCCCTTCGATCTGGTCAACCGTCTGCTGACCAAGAAGGAACTGGCCGACGTTATCGACCAGGTCTATCGCCACACCGGCCAGAAGGACACGGTGCTGTTCGCCGATGCCATCATGGGGCTGGGCTTCCGCCACGCCTTCAAGGCCGGCATCTCGTTCGGCAAGGATGACATGATCATCCCCGACAGCAAGGTTGCACTGGTTGACGAGACCAAAGCGCTGGTGGCCGATTATGAGCAGCAGTATCAGGACGGCCTGATCACCCAGCAGGAAAAGTACAACAAGGTGATCGACGTCTGGAGCCGTTGCGGCGATCAGGTCGCGGCTGCCATGATGGACGAGATCAAGGCCACCCCGATCGACGAACATGGCCGCGAAGCGCAGGTCAATTCGATCTACATGATGTCGCATTCCGGCGCGCGTGGTTCCCCGACCCAGATGAAGCAGCTGGCCGGCATGCGCGGGCTGATGGCCAAGCCTTCGGGCGAGATCATCGAGACGCCGATCATCTCGAACTTCAAGGAAGGCCTGACCGTCCTTGAATACTTCAACTCGACCCACGGCGCCCGCAAGGGTCTTGCCGATACCGCGCTGAAGACTGCCAACTCAGGCTACCTGACCCGCCGCCTCGTCGATGTGTCACAGGATTGCGTCATCGTCGTCGAGGATTGCGGCACCGAACGCGCGCTGGAAATGCGCTCGATCGTGCAGGGCGGCGCGGTCATCGCTTCGCTTGGTGAACGCATCCTCGGCCGCACCCTGGCCGAAGATATTGTCGACAAGGATGGCACGATCATCGTCAAGAGCGGCACCCTGCTCGATGAGACGACCACGGCAGCGATCGAAGCGACCGGCATTCAGGCCGCGCGCATTCGCTCGCCACTGATCTGCGAAGCCGAACAGGGCGTTTGCGGCACCTGCTATGGCCGTGACCTCGCGCGCGGTACGCCGGTCAACATTGGCGAAGCTGTGGGCGTCATTGCCGCCCAGTCAATCGGCGAGCCGGGCACTCAGCTGACCATGCGCACCTTCCACATCGGCGGCGCGGCGCAGGTCAACGAGACCTCGCATCTCGAGGCGATCAGCGACGGCACGGTGGTCTATCGTGACATCCCGACCATCGTCGACAAGCGCAATCGCCGCCTCAGTCTTGCCCGCAGCGGCGAGATCGTGGTGGTCGATACCGACGGCCGCGAGCGTGCGATCCACAAGGTGCCCTATGGCACGCACTTGCTCCATGAGGATGGCGGCAAGATCAAAGAAGGTGATCGACTCGCCGAGTGGGATCCGTTCACTCTGCCGGTGATCACCGAAAAGCAGGGCATTGTGAAATACCAGGACCTGATCGACGGCAAGACGCTGACCGAGGCGACCGACGAAGCGACCGGCATGACCAGCCGCCTCGTCACTGAGAACCACGCCGGTGGCCGCTCCAAGAAGGAAGACCTGCGTCCGCGCCTGACCTTGCTCGATGAAGAATCGGGTGAAGCCGCGCGCTACATGATGGCACCGGGCACGACGCTTTCCGTCGAGGATGGCCAGATGGTCGAGGCCGGCGAAGTGCTGGCCCGTGCCAGCCGCGAAGCCGCCAAGACCCGCGACATCACCGGCGGTCTGCCACGCGTTGCCGAACTGTTCGAGGCGCGCATTCCGAAGGACAATTCGGTCATCGCCAAGGTCTCGGGCCGGATCGAATTCGTCCGCGACTACAAGGCCAAGCGCAAGATCGCGATCATCCCCGAGGAAGGCGAGCCGGTTGAATACCTGATCCCCAAGTCCAAGGTGATCGACGTTCAGGAAGGTGACTGGGTCAAGAAGGGCGACAACCTGATCTCGGGCTCGCCCAATCCGCATGACATTCTCGAAGTCATGGGCGTTGAGGCGCTGGCCGAATATCTGGTTGCCGAGATCCAGGAAGTCTATCGCTTGCAGGGCGTGAAGATCAACGACAAGCACATCGAAGTGATCGTTCGCCAGATGCTGCAGAAGGTCGAGATTACCGACGGCGGCGACACCACGCTGCTTGCCGCCGAGCAGCTCGACTACGAAGAAATGAATGAATACAACGCCAAGCTCGCGCCGGGTCAAAAGCCCGCCGTCGGCAAGCCGGTGCTGCTGGGCATCACCAAGGCGAGCCTGCAAACGCGTTCGTTCATCTCTGCGGCATCGTTCCAGGAAACCACCCGGGTGCTCACGCAAGCAGCAGTCGAGGGCAAGAAGGACTCGCTGATCGGCCTCAAGGAGAACGTCATCGTCGGCCGTCTGATCCCGGCGGGAACCGGCGCCGGCATGAACCGCATGCGGGTCACTGCCTCCAGCCGCGATGCTGCTCTGCGTGCGCAATATCGCAAGCTGCAGGAATCGCTGATTGCACCTGCCAGCGCAGCGGAAGAGCATGCCGCCGAGCTGGCCCAGGGGCCAGAAGCGGCGATGGGCGACGATCCGCTGGCAGCAGTCGAGGGCGAAACCCACGGCCTGGACGCCGATGCGGGCGACTATCTGGTCAAGGAAGACGGCGCGGAATAAGTTCCTCGCTGATCGCTGAGCCAAAAATGAAGGCCCCGCCGGAGCGATCCGGCGGGGCATTTCGTTGCGGCAAGGCGGCGAGCTTGCAGAGAAGGGCGGGGTGCATTAGCCTTGCCCGCCATTACCCTTCGCCTGTGTTCCCGCCTGCTAGCCGCATTTCTCGCCTGCCTGGCGATCGGCGCCGCTGCGGCTGGCCCGCCGCCGCCACTGTCGCCAGCCATAGCCACCCGCGTGCTCGACCAGACCTCGGCCCAGCGCCTGCTGCGCAACAAGGGCCTGACCCTGCAGTGGATCGACTGGAATACCCGCGGCCGCGCCACGGTCAGCAGGCCAACCGCAGGCAGGGGAGCGGGCTTATGGACTCTGCGTGGCTCGCAGGCCGATCTGCGCGGGCCGGGGCGGTTGGTGCTGGATGGCACCATTTCGGAAATCGGCCGCGACTATTTCATCTTCGATGGCACAATCCGCATCGCAGAGACTCCCGACAAGGGCCGGCTGTGCGAGCAGACCAAAAGCTGGCGCTTTGCCATCACCCAGAACCGCCGGTTTTTCCGCCTGCGCGAATTCGAATGGTGCGACGGGCTGACGGATTACGTCGACATCTATTTCTGAGCGGCTTCACCCGCCCCGCGAGCGCCGCCAGATTGTGCCGTTCGCCGTATCGTCGATGATCACTCCCATGCCATCGAGCTCTGCCCTGATGCGGTCTGCCTCGGCATAGTCCTTCGCGGCGCGCGCGGCGCTGCGGGCTTCGACCAGGGCCTGGATCGCTTCGCCTTCCGGATCGGCGGCCACTTCAGGCAGGCCGAGGCCCAGGATCCCGGCCAGTTGCGCGAGCTGGCGGGCGAGGGCAGGGGACTGGCCCCGGTTGACTTCGCTGACCAGTTCGAACAGCAACCCCATCGCGGCAGGGGCGTTGAAATCGTCGTCCATGGCGGCGCGGAAGCGCAAGGCATGGGCCTCTTCCCAATCGAGCGGTGCTCCATCGCTGTCCACGCTGCGCATCGCATTGTGCAACCGTTCCAGGCCGCTCGCAGCGTCATCCAGCCCGGAGAGGCTGAAATTGACCGGGCTGCGATAATGCGTGCGCACGAAATAGAAGCGCACCACGTCGCCGCCATACTGGGCGATGGCTTCTTCCAGCGTGGTGAAATTGCCGAGCGATTTCGACATCTTGTCGCCGCCGATATCGAGCTGGCCGACATGCATCCACCAGTTTGCCAAAGGCGCGTGATTGGCCGCTTCGCTCTGCGCGATCTCGTTCTCGTGGTGCGGGAAGCGCAGGTCCGGCCCGCCGCCATGAATATCGATGGTCTTGCCGAGCAGCGAACGGGCCATGGCCGAGCATTCGAGATGCCAGCCCGGGCGGCCTGCGCCCCACGGGCTTGGCCACACCGCGTCTTCGGGTTCGTTTTCCTTGCCAACCTTCCACAGCACGAAGTCCATCGGATCGCGCTTGCGGGTGTCGACCTCAATGCGCTCGCCCGCGCGCATGTCGTCGAGCGAGCGGTTGGACAGCTTGCCATAGCCATCAAAGGCGCGGACAGAATAATAGAGATCGCCGCTGTGATAGGCGACTTGTTCGCTTTCCAGTTCGCCCGCAAGCTCGATCATTTCGCCGATATAGGCAGTAGCGCGCGGTTCGTGATCGGGCTCGCGCAGGCGCAGCGCGGTATAGTCCGCATTGGTCTTGTCGATCATGCGCTGCGTGAACACGCTGATCGGCTCGCCCAGTTCACCAGCGCGCTCGATGATCTTGTCGTCGATGTCCGTCAGGTTGCGGACATAGGTGACCTTGAAGCCCGATGTCTCGAGCCAGCGCACCACGACGTCGAAGCCCAGATCCTTGCGGGCATGGCCAAGATGCGGCGCGTCATAGACCGTCTGGCCGCAGACATAGATGCCGATCTGGCCCGGGACGAGCGGCACGAAGGGGCGGGTTTCGCGGGTGAGGGAATCGTAAATGCTAAGCATGCGCCCTCTCTAGCGATGCGGGGCGCGGAAACAACCGTCTGGCTCAAGCAGGCCAGTCGAGCCAGGTGCGCAGCGCCTTGCCCAGCACCCATTCGCGCTCCCCGGCGGTCAGGTCCGGATCGCCCAGCACGCCGAACAACAGCTCGGCCCAACTCTCGCCGCGCTGGTTGACCGAGAAATCGCTCGCCCACATCACGCGACCCGCGCCGAAGGCATTGATGGTCTTGCGCAGGATCGGCCAGAGGCCCTCGCCGGGCCAGACCGGTTTGTCGAACATGCCCGAGCTGTGGCCCCATTTGAGCGCCAGATTGGGATGCTCGCTCAGCGCCAGCACCTGATCGTAAAGCGCCATCTGCGCAGCCTCATCAATCGGCGGAAGCTGGGCGAAGGAGGTCCGCATCGAATTGCTGAACACGCCGCAGTGATCGACGATCAGCTTGAGCTCGGGGAAGGCCTTGGCCGCGCGGGCGAAGGCGGCGGGGTTGTCCGGCGCGAAGGCGAACAGCGGCAGGCCGTTCTCGGCGGCGCAGTTGAAAATGTGATCGTAGCCGCCAGCGGCGAAGGCCGCGCGCCGCGCGGGCGTCATGCCTGGATCGACCCGCAAGGCCCGGCAGCCGGGCGCATCGCGCTGCTGGCGGATGATCTGCGCATAATCGGGATCGTCGACATCGACGCGCAGCAGGTAGGAAAAACGGTCCGGATGAAGCTGCGCGGCCAGTTCCGCTGTCGGCGCGACCGGGCGCTGGACGCCGCCTGCCAGCACATGATGCGGCCGGTTCGGCGCGCCGTCGAACCAATATTCGTCGATCAGCGCCGCCTTGATGCCGAGCGCATCCATCTGCGCCAATGCTTGCGCGATGCCGCCGGGGCCGATGTGGATTTGCGTATCGACGATGTCCATTTGTTGCTCCTCAAATCTACTTTCCCCCTCCCGCAAGCGGGAGGGGAGTTAGTCAGACCGGCAACCCTTCGGGAATCCAGTTCGGCTGCCGCTTCTCCATGAACGCCGTCATCCCTTCGCGCGCTTCGCTGGTTTCGCTCATCAGGCTGACGAACATCGTCTCATAGTCGATGCGGGCATATTGCTGGTTGAGCATGCGCTTGACGTGGGCGCGGCAATCGGGGGCGGTTTGCAGTATTTCGCTGGCGGCTTTGAGCGCCTCTGCGCGCAGGTCTTCGTGTTTGACGACGCGGCTGATCAGTCCGATCCGCAAGGCTTCCGCCGCATCGATCTTGCGCGCCGAGAGCAGCAGGTCGCGGGCCTGGGCCATGCCCACATGAATGGGCAGGATCGCGGCGTAAGTGGCGTCGATGATGCCGCGCAGCAGCTCGGGCACGCGGAAAGTGGCGCGCTCGGAGCATACCGCGATGTCTGACAGCATGGCGATCAAGAGCCCGCCTGCCTGGCAGATGCCGTTGACTGCCGAGATTACCGGCGCCCGGCTCTCGCGCACAGTGACAAATGGCAGCACTTCGTAGGCGAGCCCCGCCGGGGCGGGCGTATCGCCCTCCTCGTAGCGCCCGCCCAGATCGCCGCCGGGGGCGAAGACATCGCCAGTGCCGGTGATGATCAGGGCGCGGAAGCGCGGGTCGGCATTGACGAAATGCACGGCCTTCTTGATCCCGAAATACATCGACGGGGTCAGCGCATTGCGCGCATTCGGCCGGTCGATGGTGCACCACAGGACCGGGCCCTGGCTCTCCAGTCGCAGGTTCTTCGTGCCGAGATCATAGTCGACCAATTCCACAGCATCTCTCCCATTGTTCTTGCTCTTGCACCATGCTGCAAGCAGGATGCGCCCATGGCAAGCAACTATCCCATTTCGCTCCCGACCGAGATTTCGGACCTGACCACCTGCTGGCTCGACGAGGCGCTGCGTTCATGGACGCCGGGTGTCAAACTCAAGCGCTCCGAGATCGTCGACGTGAACAACGGCACCTGCACCAAGATCCGCATCGCGCTGGAGATGGACGAGGCAGGCAAGGCGGCGGGCATTCCGGCCAGCGTGATCCTTAAGGGTGGGTTCGAGCCGCACAGCCGGATTATGCACACCATGCATCAAGAGGAAGCACATGCTTACGCCGACGTGCGCCCGCATACGCCGATGCGCATGCCCACCTGCTGGTTTGCGGCCTATGATCCTGAGGCGCAGCAGGGCATCGTGATCATGGACGATCTCGTCGCGCGCGGGGTCGAGTTCTGCCACCCGCAGAAGCCGCAGACGCCCGAACAGGTCGCACGGCGGCTGACCATGCTCGCGCGGCACCACGCAATGACCTGGAATTCGCCCGACATCGCGCCCGGCGGCAAGTTCAGCTGGGCCAATCATATCGCCGACACCAGCTATTTCCCTACAGTACTGGTGCCGCATATCTGGCAGGGCTATGTCGACAGCGCACGCGGCGCGGCGGCCTCGGTTTGCTTCCATGATCTGGGCTGGATGATCGAGGCGGTCGAGAAATATGGCCGTTTCGCCAAGACGCTGCCAAGCATGCTGATCCACGGCGATACCCACTTGGGCAACCTCTACATCGACGTGGATGGCGAGCCGGGCTTCTTCGACAGCCTGCCACACCTTGCGCCTGCGATGTACGAGATCAGCTATCACGTGACCGGCGCGCTCGATGTGCCGGTGCGCCGCCAGCATGAGCGCGCGCTGGTCGAGCACTACCTCCAGGAGCTGATCAAGTGCGGTATCGAAGTGCCGCCGCTGGACGATTTCATGCACCAGTTCGGCGTGTTCCTGGCCAATGGCTATGCGATCTTCCTGGTCAATGCCTCCGAGTTCCAACCCGAAGCGATCAACACGGCCTACACGGCGCGATTTTCATCGGCGATGCTGGATCATGATACGATCGGGCTGATTGCGGCGCTTGATTAGGCGGCGGAGGCTTTGTCGTCGTTCCGCGACACACAGCCCGCCAACTTGCGGACCATAGCTCTGATACCAAACTGCGCTGTGGGTGACTCACATGGGGGGATTCCCTGTCGGCTGAAAGTCTGAATCTATGAGGTTGTGCTTTGGAGGGCGCGATCATGGGTTCAGCGATTGGCTTGCGTGATGATTTTGACGGCCCTGCATTGAGGCGG
>CANJCQ010000109.1 GCA_947473355.1 Sphingomonadaceae bacterium
ATCGGCATCGTCCGCGCGGCTGTGAAGATCGGGATGCAGAACCTGGCCTACAACATGCGCCGCCTGGTTGTCCTCGAACGGATCGCGGTGGCTGCGGGGTAACGCCACGACGGGGCGATAAGCCCAGCGCCCCCCCCGAAAATCCCTGACGGTCCAGCACCAAAAGGCCTCAAACACCCCAGAACCTCGACCCGGTAGCTTGACGACCCGGTCAAACGCCCAAACTCAACCGAAAATCGTGATTGTTCGAGGTGGCCTTGAGCTAAATTGGCGAGTGCCGTGGGAGCTTGGCTTGACACTGCAGACCTTTCGTCGGATATTTCTGTTATGACAGAAATAACAATACAAGATGGACCATTGCCCCCAGCCGTAGCCCGCTTCGTTTTGCAGTGGGGCGATATGGGTGGGCAATGGGGGGTCAATCGCTCGGTCGCGCAAATTCACGCCTTGCTCTATCTCGCCGAAGCGCCGCTGCATGCAGAACAGATTGCCGAACAACTTGGCCTGGCGCGCTCGAATGTGTCCAATTCGCTCAAGGAACTGCTGGCCTGGAAGGTGATCCGCCGGGTGCCGATCATGAACGATCGCCGTGACCACTACATGGCCGAAACCGACCCGTGGGAAATCGCTGCCCGGATCGCTGATGGCCGCAAGCAGCGCGAAATAGATCCTGCCCATGCGGCGCTGCGCAGCTGTCTGGTTGAAGCAGATGCTTGCCGCAAGACCAGCCAGATCGCGAAGGAACGTTTGCGGGCGATGCAGGAATTCATGGCGACAGCCGACCGGTTCTACGATCAGATGATGGGCCTGCCGAAGCCAACGCTTGCGCGGCTGGTGAAAATGGGTGCGGGGCTTGCTAAGGTCCTCATCCGCCCGCGCAAAGCGAATGTTGAAGTGCAGCGAAGGGGGCCGACATGACCATCGCCAAACCAGCCAGCGGCATGATCCTCGCCTTCCCCGAGTCCCCCTTGGACAGCGGGGCGAAGGGTGATCCAGGTGATTTGCGGTTCCGCAGGCTGCTCGGCGCGGAAGCCTGGAACCGGTTCCCGTCTGCGTCCGCGCGCGATTCTTCAAGCGGCTCGCCGGGACTGGTTGCGCGGTCTATCGCGGCCAGATTCTGGAAACCCGGATGAGCAGGGTCGGCTGGCTGTTCGCGCAGATGGCGCGGATTGTCGGCGCGCCGCTGCCGCTATCGCGCGATGCCGATGTGCCCGCCGTCGTCACGGTTACCGAGGATCTTGTGGGCGCAGGTCAATTCTGGACCCGGCAATATGGCAGGCGCAATGGTTTCCCTCAGGTGATTCACAGCGCCAAGCGCTTTGCCGGAAAGACAGGACTGGAGGAATATCTTGGTTGCGGCCTTGGCATGGCGCTGACGGTCGATGGCGATGACAAGGCGCTTCATTTCCGCAGCGCCTTCTATTTTCTGAGCATTCTTGGTTTGCGCATCATGATCCCGGCTTGGCTGAGTCCGGGCAGCACCACAGTTACCCACGCTGATCTCGGCGATGGCAATTTCGCCTTTGTCCTCGAGCTCGTTCACCCGTGGCTGGGTGAACTGATTTGCCAGTCGGCCGTGTTCAGGGACGGTTGAGCATCGTGCGCATATTGGTGATCGGTGCGGGGGGAGTCTTCGGATCGCGGCTGGCCGAACTATTGAGGGACGAGCCGGGGATCACGCTCATTCTCGCAGGCCGCACCCGGCAGCGGCTCGAAGCACTGCGCGAAAGCCTGGGCATGTCTTGCGAAAGCGCGGTGGTTGATCGCGATGCGATCACGTCTGCGGACCTGCGCCGTCTCGATTGCCAATTGGTGATCGACGCTGCCGGACCGTTCCAGGCCAAGCCACACCCGCGTCATCGAGGCGGCACTGGCTGCGGGCGTGCACTATCTCGACCTTGCCGACGGGCGGCAATTCGTCCGCGACATTGCCAGTTTCGATACCCGCGCGCGGCAGGCGGGGATTGCGGTCATCGCCGGTGCCAGTTCGATCCCGGCGCTGTCCCATGCCGTCATCGACACGATCACCGAGGGTTGGCGGGCCTTTCATGACATCACAGTCGGCATATTCCCCGGCAACCGCGCGCCGCGCGGGCTGGCGGTAGTCCAGGCGATCCTGTCCTATGTTGGCAAGCCGGTTGCGGTGTTCCGTCAGGGGCGCTGGCAAAACATTCCGGGGTGGGGCTTGGTGCACCGGGCGCATGTACCTTTCGTCGGCAAACGCTGGGCCAGCGTCTGCGATACGCCCGATCAGGACTTGCTGGTTGCGCGTTACCAGCCAAGTCAGTCGGCCGAATTCTTCGCCGGGTTGGAATTGCCGATATTGCACCTGGGGCTTTGGCTGCTCAGCTGGCCGGTGCGCTGGGGCTGGCTTGCGACGCTGCTGCCATTTGCCCGCCCGATGTTGCGCATCGCAAAATGGCTTTTGCCCTTGGGCAGCGACAAGGGCGGCATGACCATCGCGGTCGCCGGGCTCGATTCATCGGGGCAACCGGCACGGGCAATGTGGGCGCTGAAGGCCGATGCCAATCGCGGCCCCTATGTGCCGGTCCTGGCGGCAGTCGCCATGGCGCGCAAATTCCGGGATGGCACTTTGACCTTTTGCGGGGCCTCAGCTTGCGTGGGAATGCTGGACTATCGCGATTTCCAGGCGGATTTTGGCCGGTTGGCAATCACGGTCACCGGCGAAGGCTGAGCTTCGATATTGCCCGGCCGAATCAGCCAGCCTTGCCTTTCGCCTTTGGCGCTTCAGACTTCCCCTTATACCCGCACAGGTCCGTCACCGGGCAGCGCCAGCATTCGGGCGTCCGCGCCTTGCAGATATAGCGCCCATGCAGGATCAGCCAGTGATGCGCGCCGACGCGGAAGGGTTGGGGGACTTTCTTGTCTAGCCCCTTCTCCACTGCCGTCACCGTCTTGCCCTTGGCAAGGCCGGTGCGGTTGCCGAGGCGGAAGATGTGGGTATCGACCGCAAAGGTCTCGGCCCCGAAAGCGCAATTCATCACGACATTGGCCGTCTTGCGCCCGACGCCGGGCAGCGTGGTCAGCACATCGCGGTCCGCCGGAACTTCCCCGCCGAAATCACGCACCAAAATCTCCGACAGCGCGATGACATTCTTCGCCTTGGCATTGAACAGCCCGATGGTCTTGATGTGCTGCTTCAACCCCTCCTCGCCCAGCGCCACCATCTGCGCGGGCGTTGTAACCTCGCGAAACAGCGCCCTGGTCGCCTTGTTGACCCCGACATCGGTGGACTGGGCCGAGAGCACGACAGCGACGAGCAACTGGTAGGTATTGCCGAACTCAAGCTCGGTCTCGGGCGAGGGATTGGCTTCGGCGAGGCGGCGGAAGAATTCGAAAATGTCGTCTTTCTTCAAAGGTCCAGCACCTCGGGCATGGTATAGCGCCCAGCGCCCTTGCCGATCAGCCACTGCGCTGCCTTCACGGCACCTTGCGCAAAGATCATGCGGTTTTCGGCGTGGTGCGAAAGAGTGATATGTTCGTAGTCCGAGAGGAACTGCACGGTGTGATCGCCTGCCACTTCGCCGCCGCGCAGGCTGGCGAAGCCGATGGTTCCGGCCACCCGCGCGCCGGTAATGCCGTCACGCCCGCGCACGGAGTTCTCAGCCAGCGCGATGCCGCGACCTGCAGCGGCTGCTTCGCCAAGCAGCAGCGCGGTGCCCGAAGGGGCATCGACCTTGCGGCGATGGTGTGTCTCGATGATCTCGATATCCCACTCCTCGCCCAGCCGGCTCGCCGCCTCGCGCACCAGATGCGCCAGCAGGGTGACGCCCAGCGAGGTATTGCCGGTCTGCAGCACCGCGATCTTCTCGGCGGCATGATCGCACAGCCAGTGGTGGCGTTCTTCAAGGCCGGTGGTGCCCACGACAATCGGCACGCCCGCCGCCATGGCCGCATCGAGATTGGCTTCGAGCGCGCGGGGGCTGGAAAAATCGAGCAGCGCGTCGCTTGCCTTTGCCAGCGCCAGCGGATCGCCGCCCACGTCTATGCCGCCCGCATGCGCCTCGCCCGCCGCGGCAATCGCCTCGCCCAGCGCATGTCCCATGCGTCCTTCGCTGCCGATAATTCCGATGCGCGCCATTGAAAACCCCCTTGGTGCCGTGCTTCATGGGCGACATGAGAGAAATCCGCAATATCGTGATCCTTACCGGCGCAGGTATCAGCGCCGAGAGCGGCATTGACACGTTTCGATCGGAAGGCGGGCTGTGGGAGCAGCACCGGGTCGAGGATGTGGCGACCCCCGAGGCCTTCGCGCGCGATCCCGATCTGGTGCTGCGGTTCTACGACATGCGGCGCGAGGCCATCCAGACCAAGCAGCCCAACAAGGCGCATGACGCGCTGGCGCGGCTGGATTCGGCCTGGCAAGGCGGGTTGCTTATCGTCACCCAGAATGTCGATGACCTGCACGAGCGGGCTGGCGCCAAACGGCTTCTCCATATGCATGGAGAACACCTCAATGCATGGTGCACTGCCTGCGATATCCGCGTCCCATGGATCGCATCGTTGATCGAGCGCCCGCCCTGCCCGGTCTGCGGCATGCAAGCCCTGCGCCCTGATGTCGTCTGGTTTGGCGAGATGCCTTACGGCATGGATGAAATCCACGCGGCTGTTCGCAATTGCGACCTGTTCGTCTCGATCGGGACGTCAGGGGCAGTCTATCCCGCAGCAGGCCTGGTGCGCATTGCGCGTGATCTTGGCGCACAGACGCTCGAGCTCAATCTCGAGCCTTCGAAAGGTTCGCCCAGGTTTCACGAAGCGCGCCACGGCCCTGCGACCGTAATTGTGCCGGCCTGGGTCGAAGAGGTTCTGTCTGGCGGCGGCTAGGTGGCGGTCTGGTGCCTGATTGGCTGCTGCCAAGTGGCAGCGAATTGGCGGGAATGGTGGGCGTAGCAAGGATTGAACTTGCGACCCCTACGATGTCAATAGTGTTCAACACTATGAAAACGCTCCATTTAATCCTGTATATCACACTGGAATTGTGACGGAAATGCTCAAAATCACGACTGGTTTTGACCGTGTCGAACTCTGTCACATGGTGCTGGCATTGTGCCCCATTGTGATCTGATTGTGATAATTAATCCCATCAAATCAGCGCCTTGTGACAGCGTTCGGGACGCTGCGATCACGCTCGTTTCTGACGCTTCGCAGTCGCTTCGAGCGCGGCGTCAAACTCGCCTGCGGCAGCAGCGGCGTAGAAAGCGTGGAGCACGTTCGGCACGTCACTGATCTGTTTCACGAACACGGCGTTTCCGTCTTTGCTCAGCGCGATCGGCTTCGAGCCATATTTGCATTGCACATAGCAGCCACCGTCTCGCTCGAAGAACCAAGAGCGGACCACACGCTGGCGCTGGACACGAACACGTTCACCGGCATCATTCTTGATCCAGCGCGGGACAGTGACGACATGCTGCTCGCCGCGACCGGCAGTATCAGCAGCAGCCAACTGTTCCTCGATGGCTTTGTGTCGGGATTGCCCAAGAGCGGCTTTTCGTCCTTTTCCCAAGTCCAGCCGGGTTCGAAGATCGCTTGCATGCCAGTGGTGCCTGTGCTCGTCATGCCGATTATTTTGATCCCGCCTGCATCCTTCATGTCGAGCGCTTCATCGGGCGTGTCGAAACGGCGTACTTCAATAGCGTCTGCCATGGCTTGTCTCCCTTGACTTGCTCCCCGAAGAGGGGCTGAAGGATACGATAGCAAACTAATGTCCGCAATGGAATCGATTGCTGTCAGAACCGTGACCGCCCCTGTGAGAGTCCCTCAGCGCCAGTCTGGTATCTGGGGTATCAGTGCTGCTCTGGCGCTTTCTGGCTGCTGAGGCAGCTCGGCAGCTGAAGGGAGCGACGGTTTCAAGCGCTCACGATAAATACGAGATGCGCTTCAATGAATTTTCAGCCCCCAAAGCCCCCAAAAAGCCGCAGCGCATCAAGCCGCTGAAAACCATCAAACCATCCAAGAAATCGATCCCGAACATCAAGCCCGAGACGCCAGCCCAAGCCATGATCGCTGCCAAAAAACGTCAGATCGAGGTGTCCAAGATGGCGTTGAAGCGGGAGCAGGAGTTTCAACGCAGGCATCGAGAGCTGGAGAAACAGCGCAAAGCGCGGAATCTATCATCACGCTGAGAAGTCGGCACTTTCAAAAGTGTCTGTTACACGACACTTTCCAGATCACATCGAAGCCAGCTTCTTCGCCAACTGATATGGTACGAGATGGGTGTATCGCATAAGCATTCTGGGATCACGATGACCGGAGATCAAAGCCACTTCCGGCATCGACAAACCCATCTCAAAGAAGCGTGATATCGCTTCATGCCGGAGATCATGGAAGTGCAGGTCTTCAATCCGCGTTTTCGCCATGATCCTGCGCCAGCACATTTTCAGCGCATCGCTGGACACAGGAAACACCAGGGGCTTCTGTCGTGGCTGATTTTCGAGAATGGCTATCGCGCCATTGGTCAACGGAACCGTGCGAGCGTGACCGTTCTTGGTTCGGGGCAGGTGGGCAGTGCGACGATTCAGGTCCACAAATCGCCATTCCAAAGTCAGGATTTCACCCCGACGCATTCCAGTTTCTACAGCGAACCGGATCACGGCAATCATATCGTCCCGATCAATCTCCCGTAGTTCAGCCATGATCCGATCAATCTCGCTCTGCCTGACACGGCGATTGCGAGCATTGTTGAGCTTGGGCTTTGTGACGCGCTCGGCGGGGTTTTCGTCCAGATGATATCCCCATTCCCGCGATGCGATGGACAGGGCATGTTGGATATGATGCAGGTCACGGCAGACTGTGCCTGCCGTGACCTCTTGCAGCCTTTCATCACGGTACATGGCGATGGCACTGGTGGAGAGCTTGTGCAGCGACAAGTCTGCCAATGGTGAGCGCATCACCTTTGCCAGCTGATAGCATTCAATCTTGTGCCCGCGATTTCTCGGACTGACTTCGCTCAGGTAGCGTTTCAGGATGTCGCGCAGCGTGGTCCGTTTCAGA
Source organism: Sphingomonadaceae bacterium (assembly GCA_947473355.1). Classification (GTDB taxonomy): domain Bacteria; phylum Pseudomonadota; class Alphaproteobacteria; order Sphingomonadales; family Sphingomonadaceae; genus Novosphingobium. The sequence goes on from CANJCQ010000109.1 coordinate 7,012, forward strand.
TCGCCCATAATGCCAACGGGACGCGACGAAGTGCGTCTCGCATCTTCCTGACTTGCCCACGCTATCGCTTGTGCATGGGACGGGAATGTTCGGCTGACAGGCGAGAAGCCTTTGCGGCGAATCTGAACGCAGTAGCCGTGCTTTCTCTTGGTGATGGTTGCCAATTGTTATGCTCATTGTGACTGCGTTGTGATTTTGAGCATCTGTCACGCTGCAAAAGCGCTGAAATAGACAGCGTTTTGAAGCGTCTTGCCTGCAGCCATGACGGGCAGAAGGTCCGCAACAATTTCAGTGTGATATTACGAAAAAACCCCGCATCTCTGCGGGGTTTTTGCGGGAATGGTGGGCATAGCAAGGATTGAACTTGCGACCCCTACGATGTCAACATAGTGCTCTACCACTGAGCTATACGCCCGCACCATTCCAGTTGCCCGTGGCATTGCCGGGGCAGGGATGGGCCTTTAACTGCGCCGTCCCCGACTTGCAAGGTCAGATCGTCGGGTCAGATTTGGGCCTGCGCCGACTGGCCGAATATCCGCTGCACTTCCAGCACCAGATCGCGCAAGTGGAACGGCTTTGACAATATCTTCGCCTGCGGCGCCTCGCGGCTGGCCTTGAGCGAAACAGCCGCGAAGCCGGTGATGAACATCACTTTGGTTTCCGGGGAGATGTTGGCACAGCGCTGGGCGAGTTCGATGCCGTCCATTTCCGGCATGACAATATCGGTAAGCAGCAAGTCAAATGCTTCGGTTTCAAGCCAGGGCAAGGCAGCGGTACCGCGATCAACGGCAACCACTTCGTAGCCCGCGTTTTCCAATGCACGCGCAAGATATGTGCGCATCGCGTCTTCATCTTCGGCAAGCAGAATTCGAATCATCAATCAGGTCCACTGTGTCGCGGGAGTCACCAGTGTCCTGGCCACTATCCCGATTTGCGGCGCAGCCTAGGGTCAGGACCTGTTAAATTGCTTGCATGATGGGCTGAGGGTTGATTCAATGGTGGCACCAGGAGGTGCTGCTTGTGGACGATCTGTTTATGCTGAGCGAGGTGCAGATGCGCCGGATCAAGCCATTTTTCCCGCGATCGCA
>CANJCQ010000110.1 GCA_947473355.1 Sphingomonadaceae bacterium
ATCAAACAGCGCGAAAGGATCAAACGGCAGACCATCGAATATCGGCGCTTGCAACACCGCAAGATCGCTGCTTAACATCAACCCCCTGACGATGCCCGCACTCCGCTAATCTAAGCCGCGAAGTGTGCCAAATGTTGTGACGACGGACAATAACTCTTAGGTGCCTGATCGCCCCTGGTGACCAAAGCTCAACAGGGGCAAGCATCTCTTCTGAGCGCGGGCCAGCATGTCGCGCACCCATTAACCCTAAGTGCAATTTCGTTCTCAGTGCTGATGAAGATTTGACAGGCAAAATGAGGTCCGAAAAGTCTGGTTCAGAATAGCCATCAAGCTATTGATAATAATAGCCAATTTTCTGTGACCAAACCGGCGAGGTCCAGAGGTTTTGGAGAGAGCGGGGGCGACGGAGAGAGAGCGAGCGAAATTTCTCGTCTCAGGCTTTTTTGCCCGTGCCAAAAGTGGCGCAGAACTGCGCCATTTCGGTGCCCCGAGAGGGGGTGAGATCATTTCGATATGATGAAAATGGTCGGGGAAAGAGGATTCGAACCTCCGGCCCCTGCCTCCCGAAGACAGTGCTCTACCAGGCTGAGCTATTCCCCGACCGATCGTTCACCCCCCCTGCACCAAGGCGCTGCGGGGGCGAGGCAGGAGCGGGCCTATAGTCAGCGACAGGCGGGGTGGCAAGCAGGCTTTCGCTTGAATGGGCTCGGGTCTAGAGTGAAGCCATGGCCACTGCCGCAATCCGCACCGATTCTCCCGCCACCAGCCACTGGGAATGGCAATATCTCGAGCTGATGCGCCGCATCTGGGAGCAGGGCGATGTGCGGGTCGACCGCACGGGTGTTGGCACGCGCTCGATCTTCGGCGCCCAGCTGCGATTTGATCTGGCCGACGGAGCAATGCCGTTGCTCAGCACCAAACGGGTCTACTGGAAAACGGCGACCCGCGAATTCCTGTGGTTCCTCACTGGCGAGACCAATATCCGCCCGCTCTGCGCGCAAGGCGTGGAAATTTGGACCGACTGGCCGCTCGATCGCTTTCGCCGCGAAACCGGCGAGGCAGTTTCGCGCGTGGACTTCTCCCGGCGGATCGTCGCGGATGAGGCTTTCGCGCTGCAATGGGGCGATCTCGGGCCGGTCTATGGCAAGCAGTGGACTGACTGGCCGGTCTATGAGCCGATGGGCGAGGGGGCCTACCAGAAGCGCGCGCAGGGTGTGAATCAGGTCGCCGAAGTGGTCGAGAGCCTCAAACAAAACCCCGGCAGTCGCCGCCATATCGTCGAAGGCTGGAATGTCGCCGAGCTCGATCAGATGGCACTGCCGCCTTGCCACAAGACCTACCAGTTCCACGTCAGCGACGGAAAGCTCTCAGGCCTGTGCTATCAGCGCAGCTGCGATGTCGCGCTGGGACTGCCGTTCAACCTGTGGGGCGCGGCGCTGTTCATCCGCATGCTGGCCCAGCAATGCGATCTTGAGCCGGGCGAGCTGGTGTGGATGGGCGGCGATGTCCATCTTTATCGCAATCACGCAGATCTGGTCGAGGAGCAGCTTTCTCGCCAGCCAACGGGGCAGGCGCGGCTTGAAATTGGGCGACGGCCTGCGACAATCTTCGACTATCGAATGGACGATTTTGCGGTCACCGGTTACGCGCCGCAAGCGCACATCGCCGCGCCCGTGGCAGTTTAGTCAGAGGCGCAAACATGGTGAAGGCAACGGGAAGGGCTGGCAAGCACGGGGGCAATCTCCCACCGCTGCACCTCCACGTTCCCGAACCGCCATATCGCCCCGGCGACGCGGTCGACTATTCGCACCTCGTCATCCCCCCCGCTGGCGCGCAGCCGCGTCCTGACGAGAGCTGTGCGGCTTCCGAGACACATCCGCTGTGCCTTGATCTGATCCGCGTGCTGGATGAGGACCACTGTGCTGTCGGCCCCTGGGATCCCAGGCTCGATCCCGAAACCCTGCGCCGCCTGCTGCGCATGATGGCGCTGACCCGGGCTTTTGATGAGCGCATGTTTCGCGGGCAAAGGCAGGGCAAGACCAGCTTTTATATGAAATGCACGGGCGAGGAGGCCATTTCGGTTGCCGCCGCCTTTGCCCATGCAGACGGTGACATGGTCTTTCCCAGCTATCGTCAGCAAGGTATTCTGATTGCGCGTAATTATCCTCTCGTCGATATGATCAACCAGATCTATTCGAACCGTGCAGACCGGCTCAAGGGGCGCCAGCTGCCGATCATGTATTCGGCGCGCGACTATGGCTTTTTCACCATCTCGGGCAATCTGGCGACGCAATATCCGCAGGCCGTCGGCTGGGCCATGGCCTCGGCGATCAAGGGCGACATACGTATCGCCAGCGGCTGGGTGGGTGAGGGCTCCAGCTCTGAAGGCGATTTCCACGCGGCGCTGACATTTGCCGCGGTTTACAATGCGCCAGTGGTGCTCAATGTGGTCAACAACCAGTATGCCATTTCGAGCCATTCAGGGTTCGCGGGCGCCGAACGCACTACCTTCGCCGCCCGTGCCATAGGCTATGGCATTGCGGGCCTGCGCGTTGATGGCAACGACGCGTTGGCTGTCTTTGCAGCGACGCAATGGGCTGCCAACCGCGCCCGGTCCGGCCTCGGTCCGACTCTGATCGAGCATTTCACCTTCCGCGCCGAAGCCCATTCGACCTCGGACGATCCTTCGGCCTACCGCAGCTCACACGAGCGCGAGGAATGGCCGCTCGGCGATCCGGTGGCCCGGCTCGAGCGCCATCTGATCGCGCTGGGTGAGTGGTCAGCTGAACAACATGAAGCGATGGATCAGGAAGTTGATGCCGAGGTGCGCAGCGCGACCAAGGAGGCCGAGAAGAACGGCATTCTGGGGCAGGGCCTGCATCACCCGTTCCACACCATGTTCGAGGACGTTTACGAGGAACTGCCCTGGCATCTCGAAGAACAGGCCGAACAGGCAATCCGCGAGCGGCGGATAAGATGGCCCCAATGGGGTGAAGGGCGGGACGAATGAGCGCGGAGGAAGGCCCGGTCAGCCTGAATGACGCCCCGACTCGCAGCCTCACCATGATCGAGGCGATCAACGAGGCGCTGGGCATCATGCTGGAGCGCGACAATGACGTCGTGATTTTTGGCGAGGATGTCGGTTATTTCGGCGGTGTGTTCCGCGCTACCGCCGGGCTTCAGGCCAAATTCGGCAAGACCCGCGTGTTCGATACCCCGATCAACGAATGCGGCATCATCGGCGTCGCCGTGGGCATGGGGGCCTATGGGCTGAGGCCCGTGCCCGAAATCCAGTTCGCAGACTATATTTACCCCGGCTTCGACCAGTTGGTCTCCGAAGCTGCGCGGCTGCGTTATCGCTCGGCGGGAGAGTTCATCGCGCCCATAACGGTGCGCGCGCCGTTCGGCGGCGGAATCTTCGGCGGCCAGACCCACAGCCAGTCGCCCGAGGCGATTTTCACCCATGTCGCCGGGCTCAAGACTGTGATCCCCTCCACCCCGCACGATGCCAAGGGCTTGTTGATCGCCGCGATCGAAGACAACGACCCGGTGATCTTCCTCGAGCCCAAGCGCATCTACAATGGCCCCTTCGATGGCTACTATGACCGGCCCGCGCGGCCCTGGAGCGCGCATCCGGACAGCGCTGTGCCCGAAGGCTATTACGCGATCCCGCTCGGCAAGGCGCGGATCGTGCGCGAGGGCGAGGCCCTGACGGTGCTCGCCTATGGCACCATGGTTCATGTCGCCGAGGCGGTGCTCGCTGAAAAAGGCGTCGATGCCGAGATCATTGATCTTCGGACGCTGGTCCCGCTCGACATCGAGACAGTTGAAAAGTCTGTGCAGAAAACCGGCAAATGTCTGATCATCCACGAGGCCACGCGCACATCCGGCTTTGGCGGTGAACTGTCGGCATTAGTTCAGGAGCGCTGCTTTTACCATTTGGAAGCTCCCATCGAGCGCGTTACCGGTTTCGACACGCCTTATCCGCACAGCCTCGAATGGGCCTATTTCCCGGGCCCTGTGCGTATCGGCGAGGCGGTTGACCGCTTGCTGGCGGCTGGTTGAATTTCAGGGAGGAGATTGAGCCATGAACCAGAACATGATCGCAGTGTTTGCAGCAACAGCAATGGTCGCGGGCTGCGGCGGCAGCTCGGCAACTGGCAATGGCAGCAAGGCCGTGATCACCGAAGCCCAGTTCGCCGAGGTCCAGGCCAATTGCCATCTCGAAGGCGCGAGCTTGCGGGCCACGAATTCGACCATCAGGTCAAGCGATGCCAATGGCGTGACCTCAACCGTCACCACCACTTACGAAGGCGCTCCTGCCAATGGAAAATCGATCCAGCTGGCTGAAAACATGTCGCAGAGCGACATTGCCAATGCGATTCCCTGTCTGAAGGGCGAATTCGAGCGGCTTAACCTCGTCGAGGCTCCGCTGTCATTGCCCACGAAATTCGCGCTTTGAAGCCTATGACCGCCACTTCTGGCCTTCGTGCCGCAATGGCAGGCTGAGACGCGATGGGCCGCTATACATTCCGCCTGCCCGATATCGGCGAGGGCATCGCCGAGGCAGAGATTGTCGCCTGGCACGTCAAACTGGGTGACCGGGTCGAGGAAGATGCGCGGCTGGCCGATGTCATGACCGACAAGGCGACGGTCGAGCTGGAAAGCCCGGTGACCGGGACGGTTGTCGAGCTGGCCGGGGAAGCGGGAGACCGGCTGGCGATCGGATCGGCGCTAGTGGTGCTGGAGGTTGATGGGGAAGGGGAAGCCCCACCTCAAATCGACCCGGCAAAGTCAGTTCCTCCCCCTTCGGGGGAGGTGCCGAGCCCAGCGAGGCGGAGGGGGCCAGTCGCGCAATCGCCCCCTCCGTCATCCGCTTCGCGGATGCCACCTCCCCCGCGAGGGGAGGATTTCAAAGTCCTTGCCTCGCCCGCTGTCCGTGCCCGCGCGCGCAGTCTCGGCATCGATCTCGCGAAGGTCCCAGCCAGCTCTGATGGCCGGATCGATCACGCTGACCTCGACGCCTTCCTGTTATCCCGCGCACCCGCCCCAGCGCCTGTTGACAAGCCTGAGCACAAGCCTGTTGAAATGCTGTCGGGGAACGGTGAACAAATCAAAGTCATCGGCCTGCGACGCCGCATCGCCGAGGCCATGTCGGCCTCCAAGCGCCACATCCCGCACTTCTCCTATGTCGAAGAGTGCGATGTCACCGCGCTCGAAGCGATGCGCGCGGAGCTGAACACTCTTCCAGGCGATCGTTCAAAGCTCACCCTGCTGCCCTTGCTGATCCGTGCGATCTGCCTCGCCCTGCCGCAATTCCCGATGATCAATGCCCGTTTCGACGACGAGGCAGGCGTGGTCACACGCTACAATTCGGTCCATCTGGGCGTAGCTGTCCAGACCGATGCAGGGTTAATGGTCCCGGTCGTCCGCGACGCGCAGGCACTCGGCATGTGGCAACTGGGAAGTGAAATCGCCCGGCTTGCCGCCGCAGCGCGCGATCTTACTGCGCTGCCCGAGGAACTCACCGGGTCGACCTTGACGGTTACTTCTCTGGGGCCGCTGGGCGGCATTGCCACCACCCCGGTGATCAATCGCCCGGAAGTCGCGATCATTGGGCCCAACCGCATTGTCGAGCGGGCGGTCTTCGTGCCCGACGGATCGGGCGGCGAGCGCATAGAGAAGCGAAAGCTGATGAACATTTCGATCAGCTGCGACCACCGCGTGATCGATGGCTCGGATGCGGCGAATTTTGTGCAGGCCGTCAAGCAGAGGCTCGAGCGGCCAATGCTGTTGCTTGGCATTTGAGCGCCCGCTAGAGCGAGTGCAATAAGTCCGACGGGGGAAATGCCTGGGATGCCGTGTGAAGCCGATCAGCAAGACGTGTCGGACGGCGAGGATTCGGTGATCGCCAAAGCGTTCGATGCGCTCCACGCGGCACTTGGTGGCGGGCAATTGGGTGAGGCCATCATCAAGCGCGAGTACTTGCACTTACCCGGTATTGTGTCCGGGCTGGAGGGCGCATTCCCCGCTATTTCAGACATCGAGCAGGCGCTTGAGCAAAATGCCATTCTGCCCGAGGATCTGCGAATTTCTTCAGATCGCAGAGACCTGGATCTGCATCACTTTCGCTACGTCAACCGCGGAATGATCGAGCCGCAGATGCTGGCAAATTCGGCACTGATGGGTTCGAGCGTTGCCATCAACCGGGTTCAACGCAGAATTCCCAAGGCGCATCGCATGGCAAAACGCCTTGAAGAGTGGCTTGGCGATGCTGTCGAATTTGTCCTGATTGCAAGCTTCGGTCCCGTGGGCGCGTTCGATCCGCATCATGACGAAGAGCATCTGGTCAATGTCCAGCTCGACGGGATCAAACACTGGTCGCTCCTTGGTGCTCCAGTTGCGGCTGGCGCACCGATGGAGATGGAGGAGGAGCCTGGTCCCCTACGCCAATTGACGATGAATCCTGGCGATGTTCTCTACCTGCCTCCGGGTCAGCGTCACATCTGCCATACGGAAGGCTATTCCGTGCATCTCTCGATCATGCTCCAGGCTGCCACTGGCGCTGCCTTACGCAGACGGCTGGAGAAGGCCTTGGGCGAAAGCATCGTGTTGCAGGAGCCAGTTCCAGCAATGCTGGGGCCAGAAAACGACAGGAGGATGGCGGAGGAATTCCGCAGTCACCTCCATGGAATAGTTGATCAGCTAAACATCGAGGAGATTTTTGCCCAGGAGCGCAAGCACCTGAGAATCCGGCCGAAAGTCACGTTGCTGCCGCGACGGCGTTAGCGCACAATCCCACTATAGGCGATCTGACCGCGACCTGCTGCGGCGCTTGTGGCCGGCACCCGCCAGCGGACATGAGTCACGTCCTCAGGAGTCGCCAGCCGGTTGCCGAAGCGCAAGGTGCCGATCTGGCCCCAATTGCGCCCGCCATCGGTCGACACCTCCTCGCTGTCGCTGGCACTGGCCTGATAGGCAATCGCGTGGGGCAGAGGGTTGACCAGGGTGAAGCCGCCATTGCTGCCTCCAAGCCTGCGCCAGCGAACAATCGTGACTACCCGGTCGCCGCGCTTGAAACTTTGCGCTGGTTCGAGCCGCCTTACATCGCCGGATTCTTGATGTTCGACAAAGACTGCGGTGTCGAGGCTAACCAGGGGTGCTGCCGAGCCAGGCGAGGCAGCTGCTATCTGGATTACAGCCAGACCAGCTGAAACGATTGCTTTCAAGTTCACGGTCGACACCCCTTGTGATCGCAAGGAACTATCGCAAATTAGGGCAAAGAAATGGTTAAGGCGCAAAAGGATGAATTGCGCAGGCTTGGTGGAGCAGGGGCCTGAAAGCTCCATTTGTCAGGCTGCGCGCGCGCGGTATAGAATGAGAAACTTGTTTAAAAGGTTGCAGGATGTCTCTGAGAGTCTGATTCAAAATTATCTGGCGTGATTTCATGCTCTTGCGATGCGGCGTGCGAAGAGCTGGATCGAGGCGATGAACAGCCATGCGGTGGCCGAGGCGATGGTTTGCTCGAAGTCCTTGGCGA
>CANJCQ010000111.1 GCA_947473355.1 Sphingomonadaceae bacterium
TCTCCAACCGGGTCTTCACATCCCACGACAACATCATCGACCACTGCTGCGAGGCGTGGAACAAACTCATCGATCAGCCGTGGCGCATCATGACCATCGGACGCCGCAAATGGGCGCGTGGGTTGTAGTCAGTGCAGGTTGGTATGAGTTCTGCCGGTGTATCGCCAGTTACCACTTCGACATAACCGATACCCGCGCGGCGCAGCGCTTCCCTTTTAACTGCGTCTCGCGCTGCTGCAGTGCCCTGATGATGCCCTTGCCCCTGAAATTCAACCGCGTGGAGCGGCTGGGAATCTGCATCTATAATCAAGAGGTCAACGCGCTTGGAATTGATTGCCAGATAGCCATCCTTGTCATCGCTCGCGAGAATCTCTCCGAGTGAGACTTGACCCATTGGCCGCCACCCCGGTGTCTCTTCGGCAAGTATGCGATCCAGATGCGCAAGAAGGCGGCGTTCGGGCTTGTTGAGTAGGGGTCTGGCATTGAACGCTGCGGCCATCACGATACGCAGCTGATCGGCAGCGTCGACCTGTGGCGAGACCACTAGTCGAGGAGCGGCGCTCCGGTTCTGTCCGGACTGCTTCTTTGAGGCATTCCGACCGTGCCAATAGGCGCGACGTTTTGCGCGCTTTTGCCCTTCAACCAGTCTTTCGACCCCAATGCCGATCGCTGCGCCGAAGGCCATGACGACCAGCAGCACAAGTGGCTTGTCAGCAAGGGCGATCAGATCAGCAAGCATTGCGGAACAAACCTTGCCATAAGGCTGGTTAACAGTTCGCAAAGCGGCAGTTTGCGCCGCCCTATGTCGCCCGTGTCGCTACCTCGGCGGTCGGCCTGAAATGGCTGTTTTCTGTGAACCATTCTGTCCGCACCTTGCGGTGGGCGATCAGCCATTCGCCGTCGACCTTGCGGAACAGATCGGTGTAAACCCCGCAGTGGTCCGGCCCGACATCGGTCATCACCACCCAGTATGTCCGCGCCTTGGCGCTGTCCGGCCCGGTCAGCTCGATGCGCGAAGTGGTGAGATTATGCCGCACGAATTTAGCCCCGCGCGGGGTTTCCGCCGAGGGCGGGCCGCTGCGCCAGCTGTTCTGCCAGGCGAGGATTTCGGCGCGGCTGGCATAGCGGAAACCATGTTCCTGCGTGGATTCTAGAATGCCGTCCTCGGTGAAGCAGGCAGCGAAATCCTCCGCGCGCAGGCTGTCACCTGAATGGTTGTACTTGGCCATCGTGTCACGGATGGCCTCGCGGGCGAGCAGGTCTTCGAGGGTCGTAGGCGCTGTCAAATCGTGAACCCCGCATCGACATTGATCGCCTGGCCAGTGATTGTGCGCGCCTGGTCCGAAGCGAGGAACAGCGCCATATTGGCGATGTCCTCGGGCGTCGAAACGGTCTTGAGTGGCACGCTGTCAGCACTCTCGGCCTGCTGCTGTTCATAGGTGATGCCGCGTTCCTTGGCGATGCGGCGGTGATAGTTCTGATGCAGCTCGGTATCGATTGCGCCGGGTACCAGGCAATTGGCGCGGATGCCCAGGGGCCCCAGTTCCTTGGCGATGGTCTTGGTGAAGACGATCAGCGCGCCCTTGGCGGCGGAATAGTGGCTTTTGCGGGGCATACCGCTCCAGCCTGCGCCCGACGAGAAGGTGACGATCGAACCCTTCTTGCGCTCCAGCATCGAGCGATTGAGCACCTCGCGGCTGCACAGCATCGCGGCCATGCAATCGACCTTGTAGGTGTCCATCATGTTCTCGACGGTCTGTTCCCAGACCCACAGGTCCTTGCCGGGCTGGGCGGCGTTGCTCATCATCACATCGACCTGGCCCCACTTGTCCATCGCCGCGCCGACCATGCGGGCGACGTCATCCTCATTGGTGACGTCGGCTGTCATGCCGATGGCAGCATCGCCGATCTCGTGCGCCACTTCCTCGCACAAGTGACCCTTGCGCGCGGCGAGTACCAGTTTGCAGCCTTCGGCGGCCATCATCCGTGCCATGACCGGGCCAAGGCCGGTGCTGGCCCCGGTGATGATCGCGACCTTTCCTTCGAAGCGGTTCATACGCCCATGATCCTTCTCATTACCTCGTGGCTTTCATCCGAGCCGTCGATTGTCCGGTTGAATTTCTCCTGGACCCGCCAGCCTTCCGGCGTGCGCAGCAGATTCCAGTGGTTGATGGCGGCGCGCCAGACGAACCAGCGGTCGCCCTCGCGTTTGATGACCAGTGAATAGCCGACGGCATCGGCCGTATCCCCATGGACCGTGATCTTGGGCGCTGCCGACATATGCGCGGAGCCGACCTTGGTCAGATCGACATGGCCCTGCTGTTCCCACACCTGCCGAAGCTCATCGGGCGCGGCCAACCGCACAGTGCCGCCGCCCGGCTTGCCGTAGTTGTATCCGCCGCCCTCGACCCATTGCGCGGCGGCCTCGTCGACTGAGCAGCTGTCCGCCAATGGACCATAGCTCATCAGCAGGTTGAGGATTTCAAGGTGATCCTCGGCGGTTTGCAGGCGCGTTTCGAGCGCGGCGAGGCGGTCTTCACTAGTCATGCTGTCTCCTTGGGGCGCAGTGTTGCGAGCGGCGGCTTGCCTGACCGGGTCTTGAGATCAAAGCCGATCACGTCCTGATCGTCCTCGACCGGCACGCCCATCGCGCCCGCCGCCCAGCCGAGCATGACGTAATTGCCGATGGTGAACAGCAGATCCATGATCTGGCGCTTGTCGAAATGCCGCGTGAGCTGTGCCCAGGTGGCGTCGCAAATCTTTGAGCTGGCGACCAGTTCATCGACGGCGGAGAGCACGGCGCGGTCTTCGTCTTTCCCGTCCCAGACCGGCGAGGAGGGGCCATCGCGGATCGCGCTGATCTCTTCCATGGTCAGCCCGGCATTAAGCGCGTAGCCGACATGATAGTGCCACTCATAAGCGCATTTCAGGTGCCATGCAGTGCGCAGCACGATCAGTTCGCGCGGGCGCACGGCGATTGTGGTGGTGCGCAGGACATGCTCGCCGAAGGTGTAATAGGCCTTGGCCAATTGGGGATGATTGGCGAGCGCCATGCTCATGTTCTTGGACGAGCCGTTTTCGTAAGCGCCCGGCTCGCCGAAGAATGCAAAGACCTCGCGCGCCGCATCAGTCCATTCTTCGCGCGGCACATTGGGTATGCGCGGTTGCTCTCCAGCCATGATCTCTCCCGATTCTGCTTGTTGGGCACATGTTCGGACGGGGGAGGGGTATGGTCAAGCATTCAATCCTCCCCCCAGGGGGAGGATTTAGAGCTTGGGCAGAGTCACACCCTGCTGGCCCATGTATTTGCCCGCACGATCCGCATAGCTCACCTCGCAAGGCTCGTTGCCCTGCAGGAACAGGAACTGGCACGCGCCTTCATTGGCATAGATCTTGGCGGGCAGCGGCGTGGTGTTGGAGAATTCCAGCGTGACATGGCCCTCCCAGCCGGGCTCCAGCGGGGTGACATTGACGATGATGCCGCAGCGGGCATAGGTGCTCTTGCCGAGGCAGATCACCAGCACATCGCGCGGCACGCGGAAATATTCAACCGTGCGGGCGAGCGCGAAGCTGTTGGGCGGGATAACGCAGACGTCGGTCTTGCGGTCGACGAAGCTGTCGGGATCGAAGTTCTTGGGATCGACGATCGACGAGTTGACGTTGGTGAAGATCTTGAACTCGTCCGCCACGCGCGCGTCATAGCCATAGGACGAGAGGCCATAGCTGATACACCCGTCGCGGCGCTGGGCCTCGACGAAGGGCTCGATCATGCCATGTTCTTGCGCCTGAGCGCGGATCCATTTGTCGCTGAGAATCGCCATGCGGCTTGATGGCGCTGTGCAGGGCCTCGGGCAAGCTCTGGCCTAGCGGGCTTGGGGAAAAGCTAGCTGCCCGCCGCCCGGTCGAAGCCATGCTGCCCGGCCTTGGTCTGGCGCCGCGCTTCGATCAGCTCCTCGATCGACACCTCGCGGTTGACGCTGAGCTTCTGGAAATGCGGCATGACAAAGCGCGCGAACAGCTCGTAACTGTCATGGGTGGCGCGGCTGTTGGCCCAATCGTGCGCCATCAGCATGGCGACGCCGAAGCCGCCGGTTTCGGCCAGATGCCGTTCGATTGCGGCAATGGCATCGTCTGGCGTGCCGATCACGGCGGCGCCGGAATCGATGAAGGCCTGAGCCAGCGCGTCGCCGCGCACTTCCTTGGCCGGCATCGGCAGGTCGCTGATCTGGCTGAGATAATCGACCCACTGTTCGAAACCGAAGCGGACATCGCGCAGCGCCGCCTCACGGCTTTCGGCAAGGTGCATCTGCATGACCAGCCGCCATTGCCGCCGCTTCAGGCATTTCCCGTGCTTTGCCGCGCTCTCATTGGCCACGTTCCACATCCCCGCAAGGCCCGGCATGGGGAAGCAGCCGACCGACTGGAACTGCAGGATGCCCATGCCATATTGCCCCGCCGCCACCGCGCTGCTCTGCGAGCCCATCGCGGTGATCGCCATTTCGACGCGGGGCTTGCTGTAGGGCACCATCTGCAGCCGCGCGTTGTTAAGAGTGAACCAGCCGGCATCCGCGCTGACTGTTTCGCCGCGCAGCAGCGGCTCGAGGACAGCGAGCGCGGCATCCATGCGCGGGCGCAGTTCCTCGGGCGCAATGCCCATCATCGCGCCATCCGACGGCAGCGCGCCCGGCCCGACCCCGAACATCACCCTGCCGCGCGTGATATGATCGAGATAGTTGATCCGCTCGGCCAGCATCAGCGGTTGGTGATAGCCCAGCGAGACGACGCCGGTGCCAAGGCGGATGTTGCGGGTGCGCTCGGCGGCTGTGGCGATGAACATTTCGGGCGCGCCGATGTTTTCGAAGGCAGCTGAATGGTGCTCGCCGACCCACACCTCGTCGAAGCCCAGCCGGTCGATATGTTCAACCAGCGCGAGATCGCGGTGCAGCGCCAGCGACGGATTGTCATGGCGCGCATGATAGGGCGGCAGGAACATGCCGAAGCGCAGTGTGTCGGAAGCCATCGTGTCCTCGCCCTTTTCGGTTTGGGCGATTTAGACCAGCGGGGCCGGGGCCTGTCAAATCCCGTGATATTCCCGGTACCAGCGGACAAAATTCGGCACGCCCACCTCGATGCTGGTCGTCGGCGCATAGCCGAGGTCGCGGCTGATGGCTTCGATATCGGCATAGGTCTGGCGCACGTCGCCCGGCTGCATCGGCTGGAAGTCGATTTCGGCCTTGCGCCCGCACTCCTCCTCCAGAATGCCGACCACTTTCATCAGATGCTCCGACTTGTGGTTGCCGATGTTATACAGCCGGTGCGGCTTGACGCTGCCCCCGGCCTTCTCGGCGCCATCGTCGGGCGGCGGATTATCGAGGCAGGCGATGACCCCGGCGATGATGTCGTCGATATAGGTGAAATCGCGGTACATATCGCCATTGTTGAACACCGGGATCGGCTCGCCCGCCAGGATCTTGCGGGTGAAGATCCACAGCATCATGTCGGGCCGCCCCCAGGGGCCATAGACGGTGAAAAAGCGCAGCCCGGTCAAGGGCAGGCGGAACAGGTGGGCGTAGGTCTCGCTCATCAGCTCGTCGGCCTTCTTGGTCGCGGCATAGAGCGAAAGCGGGTGATCGACGCGGTCTGAAACCGAAAAGGGCAGCTTGGTGTTGCCGCCATAGACCGAGGAGGAGGAGGCATAGACCATGTGCTCAACCTCGCGGTGGCGGGCCAGCTCCAGCATGTTCAAGTGTCCGACCAGATTGGCCTCGACATAGGCATGCGGGTTCTCGATCGAATACCGCACCCCCGCCTGCGCCCCCAGATGGACGATGCGGTCGAACTCCTGCCCCTCCAGCACCTTGGTCAGCTCGGCCATCCGGGCGAAGTCCTGCTGATGAAAGGCAAAGCGGTTGCCGCCCATCTCGCGCAAGGCCGCGAGGCGGTCCTGCTTGAGGCTGACCTGGTAATAGTCGTTGACACTGTCGATGCCGATAACACTGTCCCCCCGCGCGAGGAGCTGGCGGGCGAGCGAGAAGCCGATGAACCCGGCGGCGCCGGTTATGAGGATGCGCATGTTCAATCCAAAGGTGCCGTTCTGGCGAACGGGAAAGGGCCGGGGTTTGCCCTTTACATCTGCGCGCTTATTCCACGGTTAATGTGGCGATGGTATGGGGCATTTCAGTTTCAGTGAGTTCCAAGTCGCCAGTCCCTGAGGTCCAGGTTCGTCGCGAAATAGATTCCATCGACTAGCTTGGTACGTTCTCCGTAGCTGACGATCTTAACGTAGCGCCCATTTCGCCGGTTGAAAAAGGCCGATTCGCAGAAGGCCAATCCTGTTCCGGAACAATAAACGATTTCAGGTGTGGCAGAGCATGATGGAAATCCGGGACAAACTTCATCTGGCGTGTCGCGATTTTTGGCATGAAATGGCTGGTATCCCATGGCAAGAAGCCTCGATCGCGCCTCCGCATAGGGGCGTCCATTCATAGACAGCAATAAGTCTCCGTGCTTGGCCATGCTTGGCGAAGGCAAAGACACGAGAATTGCTGAGAGGGATAGTCTGATCCATTTGGGCAAGTTGGAACCTCCAATTGGCCATCTTCTCGGTTGTAGGCAATGGGCTGGAACCCATGAGCGATCAGAAACTCTTGCGTTGCCTAGCGTGTCAAGAGCTTTGCCTTTGCAGCTTCGAATTCAGCTTCTGTGATGATACCCTTAGATCGAAGGTCGGCTAATTTCGAAATCTCCGCCGCCATGCTGGGGTGCTGGTTCTCCTGAATTTCAGGCATTGCGGATATCAGCTCTGGATTGACTGGTGCCGATCCTCGAAAGCAAGATGATTCTCCGTCGCCATATTGGAATATCGAAACTTCCCCCGACTCCATGACTACAACTGTGAAGCCACGCATGCCGACATACCCGCCCATCCTATTTCGAGCATTGAAGTTGCCACACGCAATCCATCCGAAGACACGCTTGCCAACTACGGGCTTCCGAAACCCCCACCTGAAGCCGCTGACCCATTGAATGTTCAAGCTATCGGGGTCGACAAGACTGTTACGGAGAATCTGCACGCTGGCGCTAGCGGCATCTTGCCAACTTGGGTGCGATACCGGTTCGACAGGCTGTTTGGATGCAGCGAAAGCAGAGGTCGCACAAAGGCTCAATGAAATGAAAAAAATTTGGAATTTCATTTGATCAAACTAACATTGGTAATTGCTGACGCAACTCAAGATTTCAGATTGCGAGACCAGCGAATTCAAGCAATCAACTCAGTTCCGTAAGGCAAGAATGCGTGTTCGCACCATAGTCAAATCACGCCGCCGCACTCCTCTAGGTCCATCTAACCCCCCTTTAATACCAACCTGCACTGACTACAACCCACGCGCCCATTTGCGGCGTCCGATGGTCATGATGCGCCACGGCTGATCGATGAGTTTGTTCCACGCCTCGCAGCAGTGGTCGATGATGTTGTCGTGGGATGTGAAGACCCGGTTGGAGA
>CANJCQ010000112.1 GCA_947473355.1 Sphingomonadaceae bacterium
ATGGCTCAACCGAAACCGCCGCCTCGCCAAGGACTTCGAGCAGACCATCGCTTCGGCAACAGCGTGGCTCTTCATCGCTTCCGTCCAGCTCTTCGCCAGGCGCATCGCAAGATTATGAAACCATGCAGGATAATTTTGGATCAGACTCTATGAGGGCCAGAACCAGTTCTGGGGGCTGGTGCTCGCAGCGCGTTCGGGGGTGCAATCGAAGGAGACGGTGCTGGGCACGCTTGCCTCTTATGCCGGCAATTATGCTACCCAGCCCGGCCGCGCCTGGCGCTCGGTGGAGGATACTACCCACGATCCGATCATTTCAGCGCGCAAGCCCAAGCCCTATCGCAGCATGGCGCGCGACGAGGACTATTATCAGGAAAGCGCACTGATCTGGCTGGAGGCCGATCAAATCATCCGCGCCGGCACGGCAGGTCGCAAGGGGCTCGACGATTTCGCACGGGCCTTCTTCGGTATCAACGATGGCGACTGGGGCGTAGTGACTTATGAATTCGAAGATGTCGTCGCGGCGCTGAACTCGGTCCATCCCTATGACTGGGCGACTTTCCTGAAGACCCGGATCGAATTGCCTGGCCAGCCGGCGCCCCTGGCGGGCATCGAGAAGGCAGGCTACCGGCTGGTGTGGAAGGAACAGCCCAACAGTTTTGACAAGGGGCGGATGGAAGATGCCAAGAGCCTGCCGCTGACCTATTCGCTGGGGATCACGCTCGACAAGGACGGCCTGGTCAGCAATCCGCGCTGGGATAGTCCCGCCTTCAACGCCGGGCTGGTAACCGGAGCCAAGGTCATTGCGGTGAACGGCATTGCCTATGATGCAGATGGCCTGATGGCGGCAATCACGGTGGCCAAGGGGGGAAACAAGCCTATCGAATTACTGGTCAAGCGCGGCGATCGTTTTTTGACTGTGCCGATCACGTGGAATGGGGGCCTGCGTTTCCCCTGGCTCGAACGCATTCCGGGGACGCGGGGGCAGGCGGGGCTTGACCAGTTGCTGGCCCCGCGGCGGACCGCTGGCCCAGTGAAGTGAGCTCAGGCCCGGGGTCAGACAAGGCACCGGTCTGGGGCATCGGCAGCCGCATCGCCCCGCCACGCTTCCTGCTGTTCATTCTGGTCATGGCAGGGACGGTCGCCTGGACAGTCCTGCTCGATCACGCCCTCTGGAGCAACGCGCTGGTGCGCGGTTTCAATCTTGCCGCGATTGTGTTCACCATTTCGCTGTGGCCGCTTGGCCGCGATCATACGGCCGCGTAGATGCGGCTGCATTCGCGCGAGAACAATGCGGGCCGCGTGCTGGTGCTGGTGATCACCACGGTAGTCTCGCTGGCGATCCTGGCCGCCATTGCCAGCGATCTGCCCTCGGCCAGGCATGGCGAAAGCTGGGCGGTGATCAAACTGGTGTTCACCCTGGCCATGGCCTGGACCTTCACCAACCTGGTATTCATGCTTCACTATGCCCATGCGCATTACGCGCCCCCACCAAACAGGATGGGCCATGATGGGGCACTGCATCACGGCGGTTTTGACTTTCCCGGCACGCCGGAGCCTGACTATTGGGACTTCCTCTATTTCTCCTTCACTGCAGGAATGAGCTTTGCCGCCTCCGATGTGAATGTCACCAGCGGCCGGGTCCGCCGGGTGCTGGTGGTGCACTGTCTGCTCTCATTCATTTTCAACATCGGCGTCATCGCCTTCACGATAAATGCGCTGAGCGGAGGAGCATAGGATGTTGCGCTGCAGCATGGCCGGGGCTAGGGCGCACCCATGCGCATAGACCTCATCCCCGCTGGCGATAATCCGCCCCACGAAATCAACGTCCTCATCGAAGTGCCGATCGGCGGCGAGCCGGTGAAGTACGAATTCGACAAGGCCAGCGGCGCGTTGTTCGTCGACCGCATCCTGCACACCCCGATGCGCTATCCGGCCAACTACGGCTTCGTCCCCCACACGCTGGGCGAAGATGGCGATCCCTTGGACGCGCTGGTCATCACCCGCTCACCGATCATCCCCGGTGCAGTGATCAAGGTGCGCCCGGTCGGCGTGCTGCTGATGGAAGACGATGCGGGCGGCGACGAAAAACTGATCACTGTCCCGGTCGATGCGACCTTCCCCTATTACAGCGAAGTCACCGGCCACATGGACCTGCCACAGATCGTCACCCAGCAGATCGAGCACTTCTTCCAGCACTACAAGGATCTGGAACCCGGCAAATGGGTCAAGATGAACGGCTGGGGTGATATGGAAGTTGCGAAGCGGATTATTGTCGAGGCGCTGGAGCGGGCGAAGGGTTAGGCTTGGACTGCCAATGCCCTTCATAGGGCCATTGGTCATCGACGGCTGATCAATCCCCCGCCACCATCATCCCGTCCACACGCAAAGTCGGCACATTGGTCGGCCTATGCCACTCCAGATCGTTCGCCGGAGTCAGCGCCCGGAACATCTCGAGCAAATTCCCCGCAATCGTGAACTCCGCCACTGGCCCGGCCAGTTCGCCATTGACGATGCGGTAGCCTGATGCTCCCCGGCTATAGTCGCCGGTCACGCCGTTGACGCCCATGCCGATCAGTTCGGTGATGTAGATGCCGTCGGCGATGTCGGCCATCAGTTCGGCAGGTGTCAGCGTTCCTGCCGCAAGGTGCAGGTTGCTGGTGCCGACGCCCGGCGCGCCGCCGTGGCCTCTTGCGGCGTGGCCGGTGGGGGCGAGGCCGAGTTGGCGGGCCGAGGCGCTGTCGAGCAGCCAGCCGGTTACCTTGCCGTTCTCCACCAGGTTGCGCTGCGTGGTGGCGAGGCCTTCGCCGTCGAAGGGCCGCGAGCGCAGGCCGCGCGGGCGGTGGGGTTGTTCGGCGATCACAACCGCGCTGTCGAACAGTTGCTCTTCCAGCCGATCAAGCAGGAAGCTGGCGCGCCGCGCAATGGCGGTGCCCGAGATCGCGCCAGTGAGGTGGCCCACCAGAGTGCCGCCGACGCGCGGGTCGAAGACCACGGACATTGGCCCGCTTTTGAGCGTGCCGGGGTTCAGCCGTGCCACGGCACGCCTTCCCGCCAGAGTGCCGATATAGTCCGGGGTCGGCAGATCGGCCAGGTGGTGGGCCGAGCGCCATGCATAGTCGCGCTGCATGCCCGAGCCCTCGCCTGCGACGACGCTGGCTGACAGGCCGTGGCTGGTCGTGGCATAGGCCCCCGCAAAGCCGTGGCTGGTGACCAGCGCAAACAGGCCGCGACCCGAGCTGGCGCTGCCGCCTTCCGAATTGGTGACCCCGGGCACGGCGCGCGCTGCGTCTTCTGCCGCCTCGGCGATCGCGCGCAAGGCAGCGGGGCTTGGTTCGGCCGGATCGTCGAGATCGAGCGCGGGGAAGGGGGCTTTGCTCAGCAGCTCCTGCGGGGCGAGCCCGGCATAGGGATCTTCCGGCGCGAGCCGCGCCATGGCGACGGCGCGCGCGGCCAGTTCATCGAGCGCTGTGTCGCTCATGTCGGAGGAGCCGATACTTGCCGAGCGGCTGCCGGAGAATACCCTGAGCGAAATGTGCTCGCTTTCCGAGCGTTCAACATCCTCAAGGCTGCCGAGCCGCACGCTTACGCTTTCCGAGGCATCGGCGCTGTAGATGGCATCGGCGGCATCCGCCCCGGCGCGGCGGGCGCGATTGATCAGGGCTGCGGCACGGTCGCTGGCGGCTTCGGGGCTGAGCATGGTGAAAACGGCACTCCAGTGCGCCGGGGGGCGCAGGCGCGCTCTATACGCGCGTCAGTGTGGAGAGCAATCTCAGCTAAACAGAGCGGCCATGCCCCGGAACAGGCCGGTCAGCGCAAACGGCAGTCCGATTGCCATCAGCCAAAGCCACAGCCGGTCACGCCGGAAGGCAGGGGCCATGGCCGGATCATGCGCCTGATCGTCGTTCAGCCGATTCCAGCGGCGCTCAAAATTGCGGCAGGCCGGGATGATCGCGATGACCAGGATGATCAAGGCCAGATAGGGCAGCAGCGATCCGCCAGAGCTGCGCAAAGCGCCCATGGTCACGAAAATCTGCAGCGCGGTGTAGACCAGCAGCGCATAGGCGATGTGATCGCTCATCTTCTTGCGCCAGTCGGCAAGCCGCAGGTCAGCTTTGGATACAATTTGCGGCGGCGCGTAGCTGCGCTGTTCTGCTCTCACCATCGGGCGATCCCCTATTTATTACCATGCAGTAAATCACCGAATGGCATTGCAATCAAGTGCGGTTAACCTTGATGTCACAACTGGGCGCTATTTTTTGCATGCATGAACCCTGCCAAATCGCCTTGTGATAAGCAAAACTCCGCTTGCCCATCGCTGGCAGGCTGCCTAGATCGCGCCTCATATGGATGATGTGACCGAAATTTCGCAAGTGTCCCCGGTTGACAGCGCGGCTATCGCGGCGAGAACCGATGCGGCGACCCATTTGCAGAATGGCGGGCTCGAAGTGGTCTCGATCGCCAAGAGCTATGACAAGCGCGCGGTGCTGACCGACATATCTCTTTCGGTCGGCAAGGGCGAAGTGCTGGGGCTGCTGGGTCCCAATGGTGCTGGCAAGACAACCTGCTTCTATTCGATCATGGGGCTGGTGCGGCCAGACGCGGGGCGCATCCTGCTCGATGGCGTCGATATCACCAAGCTGCCGATGTATCGCCGCGCCATCCTTGGCCTTGGCTACCTGCCGCAGGAAACCTCGATCTTTCGCGGCATGACCGTCGAGCAGAATATCAACTGCGTGCTTGAACTGGTCGAACCCGATCCGGTTGTGCGGGCGCAGGAGCTGGAGCGGCTGCTCGAGGAATTCAACATTACCCGCCTGCGCTCCAGCGCGGCGATGGCGCTGTCGGGCGGCGAGCGGCGGCGCTGCGAAATTGCACGGGCGCTGGCCGCCAAGCCGTCGATCATGCTGCTCGACGAGCCCTTCGCCGGCATCGACCCGCTGTCGATCGCCGACATCCGCAACCTCGTCATCGACCTCAAGAAGCGCGGCATCGGCGTGCTGATCACCGATCACAATGTCCGCGAGACGCTCGATATCGTTGACCGCGCCTGCATCATCTATGGCGGGCAGGTGCTGTTTGCTGGCTCTCCCGAAGCGCTGGTGGCAGACGAGAACGTGCGGCGGCTCTATCTGGGCGAAGGCTTCACCCTCTAGCCGCCATGGCACTCGGCCCCCGCCTTGACCTGAGGCAATCGCAGTCGCTGGTGATGACCCCCCAGCTCCAGCAGGCGATCAAGCTGCTGGCGCTGTCGAACCTCGAAGTCGAGACTTTCATCGGCGAGGCGCTCGATGCCAATCCGCTGCTTGAAATCACCGAAGCTGCGCCTGCCGAAGAATACACCGCTCAGGCTGAGCCAGTCGAAGCCCGCCGCACCACCATGGAATCTTCGCCCGTCGATCAGCTGATCGGCGAGGCCCGCGCGGCCGATGACGTCCCGCTCGATATCGACGCCAGCACGCTCGACCGCGACCGCGATACCGGCGATGGTACCAGCGACAGCCAGCCCGACTGGGGCGGCGATCTGCGCATGGGCGGCGGCGAGGACGGCCCGGATATTGACGAACGCGGCTCTGCCGGGCCGAGCCTTGCCGAACATCTCGGGGCCCAGCTCGGCACCGCGACCCGCGATCCGCGCCTTGCCGCGATTGCCTTGCAGATCGTCGGTCAGCTCGACGATGCGGGCTATCTCGCCGTGCCGCTGCGTGACGTCGCCGACATGCTGGGCATTGCCCTTGCCGAAGCCGAAGCGGCGCTGGCGCTGGTCCAGACGCTCGATCCCACCGGCGTCGGCGCGCGCACGCTTGGCGAATGCATCGCGCTGCAGGCGCAGGAGGCCGACCGTTATGACCCCGCCATGGCGCGGCTGATCGACAATCTTGACCTCATCGCCCACGGCGAACTGGCGCGGGTCAAGCGCATGTGCGGCGTCGATGACGAGGATTTCGCCGACATGCTGGCCGAACTGCGCGGCTATGATCCCAAGCCCGGCCTGCGCTTCAGCCAGGGCGGCGGCGAGCCGGTGACGCCGGATGTGTTGCTGACCGAAGGGCTGGACGCCAAGGGCAATTTCTGCGGCTGGGAAATCGCGCTCAACCAGGCGACCTTGCCCCGGCTGATCGTCAACCGCAGCTATTATGTCGAACTCAAGACCGCATGCGGCGGCAAAGGAGATCGGGGCTGGCTGTCAGACAAGCTCGCCGATGCCAACTGGCTGATCAAGGCGCTCGACCAGCGCGCCAAGACCATCCTCAAGGTCGCCGCCGAGATCGTCGTCCAGCAGGATGCCTTCTTCCGCCACGGCATTGCCCACTTGCGCCCGCTGACCCTGCGCGCTGTCGCCGAGGCGATCGGCATGCACGAATCGACCGTCAGCCGGGTCACCTCGAACAAGTATCTCAGCTGCCCGCGCGGCACTTACGAGCTCAAGTTCTTCTTCACGTCCGGCGTCGGCGGCAGCAGCGACGGGGAAGGGGCGGCATCGGCCGAGGCCGTCAAGGCGGCGATCCGCCAGCTCATCGAAGCCGAAGAGCCCCGCGCCATCCTGTCCGACGATACCCTGGTCGATCTGCTCAAGGGCAAGGGCTTCGATCTGGCGCGGCGGACGGTGGCGAAATACCGCGAGGCGATTGGCCTCGGCTCCTCGGTGCAGCGGCGGCGGCAGAAGGCGCTGGCGGCGGCGATGTAGCGGGGCGGGGTATCTCCGGGGACACCCTATTGGGTGTCCCCGAGCGAGGCTGCGGCCGAGTATTACTTATTGACGGAACGCAACAGTGGCCTTTCATGGCCGAAGTGGAAGTTGGAAAGGGCACAAGTCCAGCTCTAAGCCATTGGCTGAAAAGCGAATAATGAAAATTCATAATATGGAACTTGACGAAGTTTAGGCCAAGGCACTGTGCGCTTAATGTTTCAGCGAAAGTTCCGGGGCCCAGACGCAACAAAACCCGCGCCTTGGGGGCACGGGTTCGGGGGAGGGGTTCACGAATCAAATAGCGTTGGGGCTGGTTGGTCCCAATGCTGCCAGTGTGGCATTTTTTGGGTTATGTAGGAAAGGGGAGAGCGGATATCCGGGGACATGCTATTGCGTGTCCCCGAGCGACGGTGCGGGTATGGCGAAGGTGGCGGGCGAGGTGTAGTTTGGGGGTTAAGTAAACTGTCACCGTAATCAGATCTTTGAGCTCAAGATGGCAAGTAGCTCCACTTTTCTGCGAGCCATCGAGTTCAAGGCTGACTTCCCAGATGACCATATGGAAGAGGACGGGGAAATTACTCGCGCGAGCGGAATGAGTTTGTCCGGTGCAATTGCTGACTTGCTGAGAGCCTGATCCGAAACTAAGTTGCGTAGTATCAGCAGGTTAGCTTGACGCTTGCCCTGATCGCTGATTCAGCGGTTTTGCAACGAACCGAAGGAAATCAGCGATGTGGACCGACACCACTCGCGCGCATCATGCACGCGCGGGAC
>CANJCQ010000113.1 GCA_947473355.1 Sphingomonadaceae bacterium
CTTGATCCGGCGCATCTGCACCTCGCTCAGCATAAACAGATCGTCCACAAGCAGCACCTCCTGGTGCCACCATTGAATCAACCCTCAGCCCATCATGCAAGCAATTTAACAGGTCCTGACCCTAGGATTTAGGAAAATAAACCCATCGTTCCCACATAACGCCTATGCTGCTTGTAATGTCAACCGGTCCCTATCAATCAGCCAGTTCCCACAGCAGCAGACCATCCAAGCAGGAGTTCTTTTCCTGCGTAGTATTTATGCGTCGAATCATGCCAGCCCGAAAAAAGTTTCCCCCCTTTTTACCCCCTTCTGGATTGAAGCAAGGGGGGTAACTCTGAAACCAACCGAGACAAGTCTCGGTCAAAATTCATCTAAAATCAGTACGTTTGATGCGGACTGAGACTTTGGGAATTTAGAAAATGGCGGAGCGGGAGTCTGCGAAGGATACCCCGGCCATGATCCGGTTGGTGTGATCGGCACGGGGCACCGCCCGTTGCCGATCATGCGAGCGATCGAGCGCCTGCAGCATGATCTGGAGTATGAGATTGGGGCCAACCGCGACATCGGCATCGCCTAGCCGCACTGTGAACAGGCCGGAGCGGAAAAAGGCCATTGCCCCCAGCCCTGCCAGAAGCACGTGCATCACCGGATCGAGTTTCAGTCCCATCTTGGGGACAAGATAGAAAGCCAGCGCTGCGGCGCCGGCATTGACGACGATATAAACAATGCCGGGCAGACTCAGCATCGGCGCGAAAGGGCGATCACGATAGCGCGCCATCATTTCCGTGGCGCCCACGGCCACCCCGATCAGCGCTGCGAACCAATGATTGATCGCATACTCCTGGAAACCGCGCCAGCTCCAGTAGACCAGCGCGGCCATCACCAGCGCGAAGAGCGCGATGCCAGCGCTGAATCCCCAGCGATTGTCAGGCCTTTTCACCAAAAGCCACCTCCCCCTGAGAACAAGCTACAACTTGGCGATCTTCGAATATTTCAAGGCGCGCAGGCCGATCTCGCTGAGCTTGAGCAGGCCGTCTTCGAAGCGTTCGATCAGGCGTTCACCGTCCATCGTCTGGATGACCGGTGTGAGTTCGTTTTCCGACACACCGAACTCCTTCGCAAGCGCAGCCACTTGCATTCCACCATGACGACCAAGCAGCTCGATGATCGACGTGGGATCGGGCCCGGCGGCGCTTTCGGCGGCTTCAGCCAGCTTGCGATAGGGATCTGCATCGGACCCATCGGTATAGGGTCGGGAAGCGGTATTCGCGCTGCGCAGAAATTCCGTCGCCCCTTTGGTTCGGCGCTGAAAAATCGACATGCGGGGTCACTCCTTCACCTGAAGGTATATAGGCCATCGCTTTCAAGTTGCAAATGCCCAGCAATCACCCCTTAGCTGGCTGCTCCACCAACCGAATATTGAGCTCGCGCAACTGCTTCGCGCTCACCAGCCCCGGCGCGCCCATCAGCAGGTCTTCGGCCTTCTGGTTCATCGGGAAGACCACGACCTCGCGGATGTTCGGCTCGTCGGCCAGCAGCATGACGATGCGGTCAACCCCCGGCGCGGAGCCGCCGTGCGGCGGGGCGCCATATTTGAAGGCGTTGATCATGCCCGCAAAATTGGTGTCGACATCTTCCTTCGTATAGCCCGCGATTTCGAAAGCCTTGTACATGATGTCGGGCCGGTGGTTCCGGATTGCACCCGAAGACAGCTCCACTCCGTTGCAGACGATATCATACTGCCAGGCCTTGATATCCAGCGGTTCCATCGTTTCGAGCGCCTCAAGCTCGCCTTGCGGCATGCTGAACGGGTTGTGGCTGAAATCGATCTTCTTGGCGTCTTCGTCGTATTCGAACATCGGGAAGTCGACGATCCAGCAGAACTTGAAATCGCCTTCCGCGATCAGGCCAAGCTGCTCGCCGACGCGGGTACGCGCGGCGCCGGCCAGCTTGGCGGCCTGAAGCTCCTTGCCTGCCGCGAAGAAGCAGCCATCGTCAGGGCCGAGGCCCATCGCTTCGTAAAGCGCCAGCATGCCCTCCTCGCCATGGTTCTTGGCAATCGGCCCGCCGAACTCGCCGCCCTTGCGCGTGACGTAACCAAGCCCCGCATGGCCCTCGCTGCGCGCCCATTCGTTCATGTCGTCGAAGAACTTGCGGCTCTTCTCGGCAGTGCCCGGCGACGGAATCGCGCGGACTGTGCCGCCGCTGCCAACAATCTTCTCGAACAGGCCAAAGCCGGACTGCTGGAAATGGCTGCCAACATCGTGGATCACGATGGGGTTGCGCAGATCGGGCTTGTCCGAGCCATACTTCAGCATCGATTCGGCGAAGGGAATGCGCGGGAAAGTGCCCGCAGGCGTCACGCTGCGGCCGTTTGCAAATTCCTCGAACACGCCGGCCAGCACCGGCTCAATGGCGTTGAAGACATCGTCCTGCGTCACATAGCTCATCTCGAAATCGAGCTGGTAGAACTCGCCGGGCGAGCGATCCGCACGGGCGTCCTCGTCGCGGAAGCAGGGGGCAATCTGAAAATACTTGTCGAAGCCCGCGACCATCAGCAGCTGCTTGAACATCTGCGGCGCCTGCGGCAGCGCATAGAACTTGCCCGGGTGCACACGGCTCGGCACCAGATAGTCGCGCGCGCCTTCGGGTGATGAAGCTGTGAGGATCGGCGTCTGGATTTCATTGAATCCTTGCGCCACCATGCGGCTGCGCAGGCTCGAAATCACTTTCGAGCGCAGCATCATGTTGGCGTGAACCTTCTCGCGGCGCAGGTCGAGGTAGCGGTATTTGAGCCGGATATCCTCAGGGTACTCCTGCTCGCCGGCCACCGGCATCGGCAGCTCCTCGGCGCGCGATTGCACTGTCACGCCGCGGGCATAGACCTCGATTGCGCCGGTCGGCAGATTGGCGTTGATCGTCTCGGCGCTGCGCGCCATCACATTCCCGTCGATCGTGACCACGCTTTCCACGCGCAGCCCTTCGAGCACGGCAAGCGCCGGGCTGTCGGCATCCATGACAATCTGCGTGAGGCCATAGTGATCGCGCAAATCGACGAACAGCACGCCGCCATGGTCGCGCTTGCGGTGGATCCAGCCGGACAGGCGAACGGTCTGGCCGACATCGCTGGCGGTCAGCGCGCCGCAGGTGTGTGAGCGATAGGCGTGCATTGAAACTCTTTCCATTCGGACTGCAATAAGGCAGGGGGAAGCTGCGGCTAACAGGCGATGGCCGTCATTTTGTCAAGCCGAGGGTCCAGCCGGGCCCGCCCCATATAGAAAAGTCGCAATGAAAATTCATCCGCTGATTACCACGAGCGACGCGCTCGCTGAACTTTGCGCCCGTTTTACCAAGGCCGATTTCATCACGGTCGACACCGAATTCATGCGCGAAAACACCTATTGGCCTGAGCTCTGCCTGATTCAGGTCGCCGATACCGAGGAAGCCGCCGCGATCGATCCGCTGGCCCCCGGCATCGACATGACCCCGCTTTACGAGCTGATGACCAACAATGAAGATGTGCTCAAGGTGTTCCATGCCGGCGGGCAGGATGTCGAGATCATTTTCAATTTCACCGGCCGCACCCCCCATCCGATCTTCGACACCCAGATCGCCACCATGGCGATCAGCCAGTCCGAGCAGATCGGCTATTCCAATCTGGTCGAATCGTGGCTGGGCATCGATGTCGACAAGGGCGCGCGGTTTACCGACTGGTCGCGTCGCCCGCTGACCGAGCGGCAGATCGAATATGCCATCGGCGACGTTACTCATCTCTCGAAGATCTTCCCCAAGATCCTCGCCCGTCTGCGCAAGACCGGGCGCGGCGAGTGGCTCGATGCCGAGATGGAAAAGCTCGCCGATCCGGAAAACTACCGCAACGATCCGCAAAAGGCCTGGCGGCGAATCAAGGCGGCGGGGCGCAATCCCGGCGTGCTGGGGCGGCTGAAAGCGCTGGGCGCGTGGCGCGAGCTGGAAGCGCAGGACAAGAACATCCCGCGCGGCCGCATCGTCCGCGACGAGACCATGGCCGATATCGCCAGCCACCCGCCCAAGACACAGGCCGACCTCGCCAAGGTGCGCGGGCTTTCGGCAGGCTGGCGCGACAACGAGATCGGCAAGCGGCTGATGGCGGTGCTGGAAGCAGCCATGCCGCTCACCGAAGACGAAATGCCGCCGCGCGCGGCCAAGGGCGCACCGCTTGGCAAGGAAGGGGCATTGGTCGCCGATCTGCTCAAGCTGCTGCTCAAGATCCGTAGCCGCGAGATCGATGTCGCCTCACGGCTGCTGGCGCGCAGCGAAGAGTTGGAACTGCTGGCCGCTGGTGTGCGCAAGAACCTGTCGATCCTCGATGGCTGGCGTTTCCAGCAATTTGGCAAGGATGCGCTTGATCTGGTCGAGGGCAAAATGGCTTTTGCCGTGGTGAACGGCAAGCTCAAGATGACGCATGTGGATGATGTGGTGGAGGATGTCGCGGACGCGGCGGAGTAGAACCGGGGACATGCTACCCGCGTGTCCCCGAGCAACGGTCCGTCCAATAGCCTT
Organism: Sphingomonadaceae bacterium; assembly: GCA_947473355.1. Lineage (GTDB taxonomy): Bacteria > Pseudomonadota > Alphaproteobacteria > Sphingomonadales > Sphingomonadaceae > Novosphingobium. The sequence continues at coordinate 4,543 of CANJCQ010000113.1, forward strand.
GCCAACCCGAGGGCGTGGCCTTACGTTACATGTGACGAAAGGGCGCACCCATGGGCGTACACGAAAGACTGACCGGGGCAGAGCGCACAGCGCGCTACCGCGCCGCCAAGCGTGCGCAGGGCCTCCGGCTCAAGCAGATATGGCTTCCCGACCTGAGCCATCCTGCCATGCAGGCGCGGATCGATCGCGGCATTGCGGCGCTCAACTCCAGCAAGGAGGAAGCGGCAATCAATCGTTGGCTAGATAGCAATTTCGACGAGCTGATGGCCGATGAACCGCCCTATGACTGGGGTGGCAAAAGTCCGGAGTGAAGCGCGGGGAAATCTGGACGGTTGCAGGCGCTCCGGGGTATGGCAGCAAACCTCGACCCGCGCTGATCGTGCAGTCGAACCGGCTGGGCGCAGCACAAACAGTGCTGACCTGCGGCTTCACCAGCCAAGATAATGCCGAACTCCCCTTCAGACCCTTGATCGTTGCGACTCCGGAAAATGGCCTGGGCAAGTCTTCGAGTGTCATGGCTGAGAAGCTCACTGCCGTTTCGCGAAGCAAATTGGGCAAGCGGATCGGAGTCTTGTCTGAAGAACACATGGAGCAGGTAGAGCTAGCCTTGCTGCTGGTGCTGGGCTTCGCAGGATGATCTCCCGTCGTGAAGCCTTGGCCACGCTGGCGGGCGCTGCGTCGCTGCTGGCGGGGTGCGGCGTCGTCAGGAACTTCCCGACTTATCGCTACCGGCTGACGGTCGAGGTGGAGACGCCCGAGGGGGTGAAAACCGGGTCGAGCGTGATCGAAGTGCGGACGGGCGCGGTGCATCTGGGCGGTATCGGCGGCGGTGCTGGTGCGGAGGTGAGCGGCGAAGCGGTGACGGTCGATCTCGGCTCGCACGGTCTCCTGTTTGCGCTGCTGCGTTCGGAGGGGAATGGCAGCTGGGCGGGGGGTATCATGCCGACATTCGCCGAGCGGCCCAAGGTGGACGCCAATCACAGCGATGACGATACGATGGCGATCATGTTTCAGAACATGCTGGCGAACAAGGGGCTGATTGTGCTGCCACGTTATTATCCCGTAACCGCAAGAGTGTCGGGTATGCAGTCCGACAAGCCGCAGTCGGCCTATCCGATGCTGGTGCGCTTTGGCGATATCAAGGACCCCAAAGGCGTCGCGCTGGTCGATCCCGACGATCTGGAAAAGAGCCTTGGACCCGGCGTGACGCTCAGGCGGATCACCGTGCAGATTACCGACGATCCGGTGACGACGGGGATTGAGAAACGGTTGGGGTGGCTTCGCGACTTGCGAGCCCAAAACGCTCGCTTGAATGGAAGTTCGAGTGCAGCGATTTCGACAAACGAACTTTCTGATAACCTTGGTTCAGGCAGTTTCTCGACAGAGGTGGGCAAATGAATCGTGAAGTATTTTTGTCCATTCTTGCAATGGACGCATATCAGAGAGGATACGCCCCAGGGATCAACAGAGTGAGTCCAGCGGTTTCGAAAGATGGCCTAATACCTGCCGTCACTTGCCCTAACCCTCTTTCGTCATCCCCGCGAATGCGGGGACCCATCTCCCGTGCTCGAAACTTGCGCAAACCGATAGGGCAGGAGATGGGTTCCCGCATTCGCGGGAATGACGAGTCAAAGGTTAGTACGAGTGGCCTAACCTCGCCTCTGACATGACCATTTACCACCCCACGCTCAAACAACTCCACTACCTCGTCGCGCTGCACGAGCACGGCCATTTCGGCCGGGCAGCCGATGCCTGCCTCGTCTCGCAATCCACGCTCTCCGCAGGCCTGCGCGATCTCGAAGGCCTGCTTGGCGTGGTGCTGGTCGAACGCAGCAAGCGCTCGGTGCGGTTCACTCCGCTGGGCGACGCGGTCGTCGCCAAGGCGCACCGCATCCTGCGCGAGGCGGAGGAGCTGTCCGATCTCGTCCAGAGCTCCGGCCAGCCGCTGACCGGCGAGGTGCGGATGAGCGTGATCCCCACCATCGCCCCCTTCCTGCTGCCGCGCATGCTGCCCCGCCTGCGCCGCGAGCGTCCGGCGCTCAAGCTGTTCCTGCGCGAGGAGCCGAGCGCGGCGGCCATGGAATCGCTGCACCATGGCCGCGCCGATTGCGTGCTGCTGGCGCTGCCCTATCCGGTCGGCGAGGTGGAAAAGGAAACCATCGAACTCGATGCCTTCTATGTGGCCTTCCCCAAGGACGATCCCCGCGACCCGCCCGACGAGATCCCGCCCAGCCTGATCGACGAGAACCGGCTACTGCTGCTCGAAGATGGCCACTGCCTGAAAGACCAGGCCCTCGCCGCCTGCGACCGCCCCGAACTGCGCGCCTCGGCGACTATGATCGGCACATCGCTGCACACGCTGGTGCAGATGGTCGACAATGGCCTGGGGCTGACCATGCTGCCCGAAATGGCACTTGATGCCGGAATCCTGAATGGGACGAACGTGGTCGCGCGCCCGCTCAAGGCCGCCAATGCCAACCGCGAGATTGCCTTGGTGTGGCGCAAGAATTCGCCGCGCAGCGAGGAGTTTCGGCTGCTGGCGGAGGAGCTTAGGACGGGTTAGAGCGGCGAATGGGAATTCCGCCATCCGCGCCGATCGATAAGGTTTCGGCACTTTATACTTGACTTGTATAACCATATAGGTTATTCGCCGCTCACTTTCCTTCGGGAGAGTAGCAGGACCGGGACAGGGCGAGGCTAGCCCAAGTCCTGTCCTTTGCTGGGAATCCGCATGCGGATGTTCAGCAGCGCGGTCGGCGTAGTGGGCGCGTGCAGGCGGGGCGGTTACGCTCAAGCGGCATGCCCACCCAGAGCGTCGCAGCGGCAGACCGGATGGTGTGACTACCGCGGCCTTGCTCGCCCAACCGTCCTCCGCCAGTGGCGCGGGGCGGCTACC
>CANJCQ010000114.1 GCA_947473355.1 Sphingomonadaceae bacterium
CGTTATCAGTCAAATATGAGCAGGGCATGACTTCTGTCTGACATTTTGGGGACATATGGCATAGGTGCGGCATCGTGGCCAGCGGCGGAACTCCCAAATAATGGACTGTAACACACTGCGATGATTGATAAACTTTTGGATCGGGCTCTCAGACGACGGGCACAGAGATAACCGCTGATCAGCGGGTGTGTTCCTGAACGCAGTGTCAGATTGGGCACATCAAAAAAGGGGCGTTGCGGTTCGTCAACACAGTCTGAATCGCCGATCAGTCGGGTGGCTACAATGCGGCGACATTCGGCAATCACTTGTTATGCAGGTGGCGGGGTTTCAGGCGTGTCCTGATTCTGCGGGGACGGCTCATCACCGCTGGGCCATTGTAGATCCTTGACCCAATGCCAGGCTATGCGCCCGGTTTCGAGCGGTAGATTGAAATCAATGCGATCCATTGCCGCGTGCCACGCGGCGGCGGCATCGACGATTCGTCCGGTCAACTGGGTAACCGGCAGCGCGCGCGCCCATTTATCAATGGCAAAGCTGTTGAATAGCAGCAGCGACAGCGACGAGATGAGGAGGATGCGCGCCATCCAGCTGAGCCCCGCCAATTCACCCTCCGCAGCAATCGGCAAATCAACCGGCGACAGGCCATGATTGAGACCATGATCGTAGAAGGCGGTGGTTCTGGGTGTAGAGTCAGGCGGGGGTGCGGGGGTAGGTTCTGGCGCAACGACAGGTGCGGGGGCGGGTTCTGGCGGTGCTTTGGCGGCGGGAGGGGGCACAAAATTTTTGACCAGTTTACCAATTTCAATCGGCAATGGCGGAAGTTCGGCCGGTGATGATGCCGCACCCGCATCCACCGTAGCAAGTTTGGCTTTGGCGGCTCTTGGTTTGCGCGGCGGCTTGGCTGGACTTGACGCGGCTGGCTCTGGCTGGGGGGGGGCTTTCGCCTTAGATGCGCGCGGATTTAGGACAGGTTTGGCTGCAGGGGGCGCAGCTATCGCGGCGTCCGTCGCTAGGTCTGTCGTCTTTGCCACCTTACGAGCACGCGGCTTGCGCGTAGGCTTGGCGGTGGATGTTGCCTCGCCCGGTGCATCGCCTTGCGCAGCTTCGGACACGGCCGGTTTCTTTGCCATGCTACTGTCCCTCCCACCCGATTAGAATTGATAATAGATGAAGGGGGCGACGCCATCTGGCCGCATCGCTTCGAGCAGGATCAGCGCCGCCACCGCCAACCCCGCCGCGCGCCACGCCGGCACAACCCGCAGCCACACTGCCACGCGCTGCAAAACGTCACGCGGGAAATAATGCAACGACATGCCGATGATGATGAGCAGTAGCATCAGAGGTGTCGCCGTGACAGCCCCGCCCCGAAGCGACAGCATCCCGCCTAGATAGGCCATCGCCCCGTCAAATTCAGCCGCTCGGAAGAATATCCAGGCGAATGTAACGATGTGAAAGGTGAAGATAACTGCGAGCCATGTAGGCACGCTGGGCAACGTCGCGGGCTTCATGTCGCGCCAGACACGTTCCGCTACCAATATTCCGCCGTGGATCGCGCCCCAGATGACGAAGTTCCAGCTCGCGCCATGCCATAGCCCACCGAGGAGCATCGTCATCGACAGGGCGAAATAAAGCCGCACATTGCCGTGCCGCGATCCGCCGAGGCTGATGTAGAGATAGTCACGCAACCAGTTCGACAGGCTGATGTGCCAGCGTCGCCAGAAATCTTGTATGCTGGCGGCACGATAGGGCTGGTTGAAATTCCACGGAAAGCGATAGCCAAGCAGCGCCGCAAGGCCGACGGCCATGTCTGAATAGGCCGAAAAGTCGCAGTAAATCTGGACCGCATAGCCATAGGCACCGAGCAGCAGATCGAGGCTGCCGTGCGCCGAGGGATCGAAGAAGATCGGATCGACAAAATTGGTTGACAGTTCAGAGGCAATCACCGTCTTTTTGAACAGACCCCACAGGATGAGGGCAATGCCCGCCGCCGCCATGCTACGTGTCAGTTTGGGGATGGTGCGGAATTGAGGGACCAGGTGGCTGGCGCGGACAATCGGCCCGGCGACGAGGTGCGGGAAAAAGCTCATCAACAAAGTGATGTTGAGGAGCGAGGCGCGCTCGGTCTTTTCCCGAAAGACGTCGATCTGGTAGCTCATCCCCTGAAAGGTGAAGAAGGAGATGGCGACCGGCAGGATGACTTCCATGATCGGCACATCACGTTCCCACCCGGTGGTGTGGAGGATGACGATCATTTGTTCGAGGAAGAAGCCGTAATATTTGAAGAAGCCGAGGATGGCGAGATTGACGGTGACGCCGACGATCAGCCAAAATTTGGCGCTGCCGAGGCCGTGCATTGCGGTAGTGCCTGTGTCGCTTTTCGCTCTGCCCTTGGCTTGCAGAATGAGTTCCGCGACTGCCCAGTTCAATATGCCGCTGGTGATGAGCAGCGCGACAAAGCGCCAATCCCATGCGCCATAGAAGATCCACGAGCCGACAAGCAGCAGGATCTTGCGCCATTCATTGTCCCGGCACGCCCAGATAACCGCAAACAACGCGATGAAAAACAGGTGAAAGGACAGGGTCGGAAACAGCATTATTTTTTTCGCCCCCCAGCGAAAACCATACGCGAAATTCTATTGCCCGGTCGGCGACCCGCCCGCGCGCATCGCCTGCGCAAAATCGTCCGATAGGATCGACCCCAATCGCGTGCCACCCTCGCGGTTGAAGTGGACGGCGTCACGCAATGTCAGCCCATCTGCCCGCCATTGATACATGGCGCATTGCCCGCCCATGGCGCGCGCCCAATCCCAAAAGGCAAGGCCCATATCGGCGGCGACCTCACGCTGCACCTCTCGGACCGCGCCAAGATGCCCCGGCACCATCAGCCCAGTTTCACACACAGTCGCGGGGAAGCCGCCAGCATTGGCGATGCGAGCATCGCGGGTCATCGCATTGGGCGGACCGAGCAGCAGCATCGGCACCTGCGCGCCGAGCAGGCGGCGCAGCCGCGTGACTTGCGCGCGCAAGTTCGCCTCATAGGTCGCCATATCAAGATCGACGGCGAAGCCTTCGTTGGTGCCAAACGCAAGGACGACCATATCGGGGTGATAGGCTTGTAGTTCCGCTTGCAAAAGGTGATCATTGGTGCGACCGAAATGTTTGAGCTGGGTGCCCGGCACACCGAGATTGGACAGTGTCACGCCGCCGCCGTTGCGAAAGCTGCCCATCGACGTGATGCTGACCGGCCGAGCATCGCGGGTGGTGACTTGGGCGGAACTGACGGCAATATTGCTGCGATATTCGTGACACAGCGGCGCGGGGACAGGCGCATCGAACGGCAATTCCTGCGTCGTCCCGCCAAAAGTGACCGCAACGGTGCCTGCCCCCGGACCGGCAAGGCCGCAGACGGTGAAACGGTCGAACAGATATTCGAGGCCCTCTGCCGTCAGAGAGAGATATTCGTCAGGCGCGTGGGCTGTCTTGGTATAGCCCGACATGCCGACCGGCAGCCCGTCGTCCTGCCAGATGCGGCCGAACAGGCCATTGACCGCCCAGCCTGAACTTTGCAACGCATTGACCCCCCAAGTGAGATAACCGGCATAGGGCCGACCGCCAGACACAACACCGCGTCCGCCACTGGTGTAGCGCGCGTTGATCCCGACCCGCCAGCCGTCACTCAGCATGTCCCCCGCTGTCAGACTATCTCCGATTTGCAGGATATGAACCGGGCGCGTGGCGGACTGTGCCACCAGCCGCACCAAGGGCTGTAACGCCTGCGCATTGCACAGCCGCTGACCGCAATCGACGGGCGCGCTGGTCAGCGCGGTGGCGAGAAGAAGCGGGGACAGAAAGGGCATTTAGCAAGCGACCTCAAGGCGACGGAGGGGGGGGGAGCGGCAGGCAGCGCGATCAATGCGATAATGAAGCCGCGGGACCGGTGGCTGGTTGGCTGGAAGGCTGGCGAGGCGATGGGGGCGTTGCCGCTGCTGGCGCGGCTTCATCGTCAGCAGGCGCGAATCGACGGATCGTATTCGTCATGTCGGAAATCAGGATGCGATAGCCGGTCATGCTCATGTGAATCCCATCGGGTGCACGGGCCTTGATCGGTTCTCCACCGCCAGGACGGGCGAGATATTCAGTAAAGGCCCCATTGGCATCAACTGATTTTTGCAATGTGTTGATGAACGGGACATTGAGTTCGCACATTAAATCGGCATAAAATGCGTTCATCTGTTGCACCTTTGCGTCGAACGCGGCGCCACGCATTCGCGGCAGGCCGACCCACACCACCGATGTACCGCCCTGCTGCATCAGCGCGATATAGGCGCGAACCCGCTCACCGATATAGGCACGCCATTCGACCCCCATATAGGACATCAGCTTGCCGTCTTCGTAGATGTCCTGCGTGTCATTCGCGCCATAAGAGATGACGGCGATGTCGACTGGTTGCTCTGCGAGCTTGGCGCGCGCGTCTTCCAGCAGATTGATGCTACGATAGCGGGTAAAACCCGTCGACTGTTTGGCAAAGCGATGGACGGTGAAATCATGCTGCGGGCGCAGATCGTTATAGAGGCCCGCCCATATTCCATCGCCAAAACTGTCCCCGAACACGCCGATGTGTATGATATGCACTTCACGCATGGCGCGGATCAGGCTGGGCGACAGACGCACGTCACTGGCACAGGTGCGCGGCGCAGTGGCCCCTTTCCCCGGAATGATCGGCACCGCAGCCACCGGGTTAGACTGACCGTTGGCTGGCTGCGACGAATCACCATAGGTAAAAGCCTGACTAATGGTCGCGCCAACCGCGATGCCGATGAACAAGACACCTGTGCGATCCAGCAATTTGCCAATGACCAACATTCACCCCACATTTTGCTTGACGATTCAATGCCGACGACCCGTCGATCGATCCGCTAAGACAATTTACCTGTGCTAGCGCCAATTGGCAAGCTTCGCCGATGCGCGCATGAGAAAACCACTGATTCATAGGCTTTCTGGTGAGGTGCATGATCGTTTCGGTAGGCAATTCATGCTGCAGGTGCGAAACAGCCCGTCCCGTCTGCGGCTCCATTCGTCTCGCAACGTTTGATTTGGCGATTTGCCCTGCATAACGACTTCGATCAGAACTTACTGCCAATGCAGCCGAGATGGCATTGGCAAATGCGCTCGATCACCTCTCTCCAACGATTGAGAGGTACGGCGATCTGGAGAATTCCATGTCTTTCAAATTTGGTGTCTACTGGCAGGCTCTGCCTGCCGTTGCGCTCGCCACCGCATTTCTGTTTTCCGTGTCGGACAAGGGTTTCGGCGCTGAAGCTCGCGGACAAACTGCTGTTGCCGGTCAGCCGGCCATTCTGCCTGCCGCCGTGCCGCTGGCGACCTTCTCTGTCGCAGTAGAAACTGATGATAAAGGCCTCGTCGCCCCCAGCGGCTTGGTTTTTGAAGATGCTGCTGTCGGTTCCGATGTTGACGTTGCCAATGGCGTAACAATGGCCGACAGTGAAGTTGCGTGCCTCGCCAAGATCATCCACCATGAGTCGGCCAATCAGCCCGAAGCGGGTCAGATGGCCGTCGCGCATGTCGTGCTCAATCGCCTTGCCAGCCCGCGCTTCCCCAAATCGGTATGCGCGATTGCCTTGCAGCCCGGCCAGTTTTTCAACGTCTATGCCTATGACCCGAGCGGTGACAGTCGCTGGAGCCATTCGCTGAGCATCGCCCTTCAGGCGATGGCTGGTGAAGGCGCTAATGTTGCACCGGGCGCGCTGTTTTTCCACGCCGTTGGCTATAAATCCTCCTTCTTCCGTTCGCGTTTGCGCGTAACCCAAATCGCCGGTCACGTCTTTTACCGCTAAGCGACCATCGCTCGTGTCAACTCGATACCAAGAATTGAGAGCCCGATTCAAAAGTTTCTCAATGAGTTGAGAGACTTGCGATTCTGCGGGTGAGCATGCGGATACTGGCGATGGTTGCCCAGGCGGTTGAGCTTTCGATGGAACGCTCCCAGTCTTTGGCAAGGCGGCGGCACCGACCGAGCCATGCGAAGGTGCGCTCGACCACCCAGCGGCGTGGTAACAGCACGAAGCCTTTGGCGGTATCGGAGCGCTTGATGATCTCGATTGTCCACTTGCCGATGCTGCGCAGTGCATCCTTGAGTTTCTCTCCGGCATAGCCGCCATCGGCGAACAGGTGCCGCAGCCAAGGGAAGCGATTGACGACCTCGGCGAGGAGCAGGGGCGCTCCGTCGCGGTCCTGGATGTCAGCGGTGTGGATCAGGGCGTGGACCAGATTGCCCTCGGTATCGGTGAGGATGTGACGCTTGCGTCCCTTGATTTTCTTGCCTGCATCATAGCCTCGAGGCCCGCCACTTTCCGTGGTTTTGACGCTCTGACTGTCGATGACACCGGCGCTGGGCGAAGCCTCGCGACCGTGCTCCTCGCGTGAGGCCATGAGCAGATAGTGGTTGAGGTCCCGCCATAGCCCGTTGTCGCGCCAAAGGTAGAACCAGCGCCGCACCGTCGAGACCGGCGGGAAGCACGGTGGCAGCATCCGCCACGGCAGGCCGCCGCGCAGCAAGTAGAGGATCGCCTCGATAATCCGGCGCATTGGCCATTTGCGAGGGCGACCCACATGCGACGGCGGCGGGAAGAACGGCTCCAACACCGCCCATTCGGCATCGGTCAAATCACTTGGCAAAGCCAGCCCCGCGCGGGCATGATGCGCGCGAGTGGTATTGGTCCACATCGTCGAACTCCGGAAGTTTGTTGCAAAACCCCAGAATCAACGATCAGGCGCGGCGTCGTAACCGGGGCATATTCCCGTGCGGCGAGGCTTGCGCTGCGGGAGTGGTTGTGATTCAGACTGCCGATGACTCCCGGTGGATCAGACCCTATCGACGACATGCCGCTTTCGGAACTGCGGCGCGTATTGGGCACGCTGCTGACCCAGAC
>CANJCQ010000115.1 GCA_947473355.1 Sphingomonadaceae bacterium
CAAACAGCGCGAAAGGATCAAACGGCAGACCATCGAATATCGGCGCTTGCAACACCGCAAGATCGCTGCTTAACATCAACCCCCTGACGATGCCCGCACTCCGCTAATCTAAGCCGCGAAGTGTGCCAAATGTTGTGACGACGGACAGTGCTGCACGATGTGCGGCGGACTTTCCTCACCCCATTCGACCGCAGCGCGATTACCGCGATGATCAGCAGGATGGACGATGCCATTGACCAGATGCAAAAGACCTCGGGTGCTGTCGAACTTTACAGCATTACTGAGTTCGATCCCGAAATGCTGAGCATGGCAGATCTGATCGTCGAAGGAACGGCATTGACGACCGAGGCCATGCCGCTGCTGCGCAACATCTCGGCCAATGCGCCAAGGCTTCACCAGCTGACTGCCCGACTGGTCGAACTTGAAGGCGATGCCGACAAGCTCAATTTCACCGGCCTCAAGAAGCTCTACGAGACCCACGGCAAGACGGATCCGACGCGCTTCTTCATCGGCAATGAACTCTATCGCCATCTCGAAAAGGTCTGCGACAAGCTGGAAGATGTGGCCAACCAGATTGACGGCCTCGTCATCGACCACGCCTGAGCGAGGAGGGACAAACCCATGGAACTCGCCTTCCCGCTCCTCGTCGGGCTTATCATCCTCGCATTCCTGTTCGACTTTCTTAACGGGCTGCACGATGCTGCCAATTCCATTGCCACGGTGGTTGCAACCCGCCTGCTGAGCCCGCTGCAAGCCGTCGCCTTCGCGGCATTCTTCAATTTCAGCGCCTATTTTCTGGCGCTCCTCATTCCCAGTCTGCATAAGGTCGCCGAAACCATCGGCAAGGGGATTATAGACAAGGATGTCGTGACGCCGGCGGTGATCTTCGGCGCACTGGGCGGAGCGATGTTCTGGAACGTGCTGACCTGGATCAAGGGCATTCCATCTTCGTCAAGCCACGCTTTGGTCGGTGGGCTGGTCGGGGCCGGGGTCACTCATGCTGGCATTTCCGGGGTTGTCTGGCCTGGCCTGATCAAGACCGTCTCGTTCATTTTCCTCGCCCCTGTCATCGGCATGGCTGTTTCCATGCTGATCATGCTGATCAGTTCATGGGCGATGAAAGGCACTTCGGCCAAGGGAGCCGGCCGCAGCCTCAAAGCCATGCATCTGTTCTCTGCCGCTACCTATTCAACCGCGCACGGCCTCAACGATGCGCAAAAAACCATGGGCATCATCGCTGTGCTGCTCTATTCGACCGGCTACCTAAAAGGTGATTTCGAAGTGCCGCACTGGGTAGCGATCGGCTGTTATACAGCCATTAGCCTCGGCACTTTGTGCGGCGGCTGGAAGATCATCGAAACCATGGGCAGCCGCATCACCAAGCTGTCCCAGCATCAAGCTTTCTCGGCTTCGATGAGTGGCTCGTTTATGCTGTTCGGGGCCTCTGTCGCCGGCATCCCGGTCTCGACCACCCATGTCATCACCGGCGCGATCATCGGGTCAGGAGCCGCCAAGCGGGCTTCGGCCGTCCGCTGGGTGCTGGCAAGCAATCTGCTGACGGCATGGATCATAACCGTGCCCGCTTCGGCGACAGTCGGCGCGCTGCTTTATGGGCTAACGCGGCTGTTTTAAGGGCAGACTGGAATTATAGTGCTGTAGATACCTCCCCATGGTTGCTTGCGCAAGTGGGGAGGAATTGCAGCCTAGAGCATCATGCTGAAAAGTGGGAACCGGTTTTCAGCTTTTTACGATGCGATAACAAAGAACCAGATCGGGCGACCTGCGTCAGATTTAACGCAGCCCGGTCTAAGCCGCTTCTTTCTTCCGGCCTGCCTTCTTGCGTTCATGCGGGCAGAGCAGGGCCTTCCTCAGGCGGATGCTCTTCGGCGTCACCTCCACCATTTCATCATCGTCGATATAGGCAATCGCCTGCTCCAGCGTCATCACCCGGGGCGGGGTGAGGCGGATGGCGTCGTCCTTGCCGGTGGAGCGGAAGTTGGTGAGCTGCTTGCTCTTCATCGGGTTGACTTCGAGATCGTCGGGCTTGGCGTTCTCGCCGATCACCATGCCCTCATAGACCTTCTCCTGCGGGGAGACGAACAGGCTGCCGCGCTCTTCAAGCATGTTGAGCGCATAGCCGACCGCTTCGCCGGTCCCGTTGGAGATCAGCACGCCGCACTGGCGGCCGGTGATCGCGCCCTTGTAGGGGCCATACTTCTCGAACAGCCGGTTCATGATGCCGGTGCCGCGGGTGTCGGACAGGAATTCGCCGTGATAGCCGATCAGGCCGCGGCTGGGGGCAGTGAAGGTGATGCGGGTCTTGCCACCGGTCGAGGGCCGCATGTCGGTCATCTCGCCCTTGCGCATGGCGACTTTCTCGACGACCGTTCCGGCGTAGTCGTCATCGACGTCGATCACGACGGTCTCGTAAGGCTCGGTGCGCTTGCCGTGGTCGTCCTCGGCATAGAGCACGCGCGGGCGGCTGATGCCGAGCTCGAAGCCTTCGCGGCGCATGGTTTCGATCAGCACGCCGAGCTGCAATTCGCCGCGTCCGGCGACCTCGAAGCTGTCCTTGTCGGCGCTTTCGGTGACGCGGATGGCAACGTTGCTTTCAGCCTCGCGGGTCAGACGGTCGCGGATCATGCGGCTGGTGACCTTGCTGCCTTCGCGCCCGGCAAACGGGCTGTCGTTGACAGCAAAGCGCATCGACAGAGTGGGTGGATCGATCGGCTGGGCGTGGAGTGGTTCGGTTACGGTCAGGTCGGCGATGGTGTTGGCCACCGTCGCATTGGTGAGGCCGGCAATCGAGATGATATCGCCTGCCCTGGCTTCGTCGACGGGAACGCGCTCGAGGCCGCGGAAGGCCATGAGCTTGGAGGCGCGGCCGGTTTCGATGATCTTGCCATCGTTATCGAGCGCGTGGATCGGCGAATTGACCTTGATCGTGCCTGACTGGACCTTGCCGGTGAGGATGCGGCCGAGGAAATTGTCGCGATCGAGCAGAGTGACGAGAAATTTGAAGGGGCCATCGACGTCTGCGGCGGGCGGCGGCACATGTTCGACGATCTTGGCGAACAGCGGGGTGAGATCGCCGGAGCGTGCGTCCTGGTCTTCGCTGGCATAGCCATTGCGGCCCGATGCGTAGAGCACCGGAAAATCGAGCTGTTCGTCAGTCGCATCGAGGCTGACGAAGAGATCGAACACCTCGTCGAGCACTTCCTGGGCGCGGCCGTCCTGGCGGTCGATCTTGTTGACCACGACAATCGGCTTGAGGCCCAGCGCGAGCGCCTTGCCGGTGACGAATTTGGTTTGCGGCATGGCGCCTTCAGAGCTGTCGACCAGCAGGATCACGCCATCGACCATCGAGAGGATGCGCTCGACTTCGCCGCCGAAATCGGCGTGGCCGGGGGTGTCGACGATGTTGATGTGGGTGGTGGTGCCGTGGTGGTCATCCCATTCCACCGAGGTGCATTTGGCGAGAATGGTGATGCCGCGCTCTTTTTCGAGATCGTTCGAATCCATCGCGCGCTCTTCGATGCGCTGGTTGTCACGAAAAGTGCCGGACTGGCGAAACAATTGATCGACCAGCGTGGTTTTGCCGTGATCGACGTGGGCTATGATCGCAATATTGCGCAGGGGAGCAGGAGCGGACATCGAAAACCTTCGGAATCTGAGGGAATGTTGCGGTGCAGCAATTGCGGCGCGCCTAGCCGAAGTTCGGCCGCTGGGCAAGCGAATCACTGTGACTGCTTTGCCACAGCAAGCGAATACCGGGGATACTGGTGCAATTATCAATTGCACCTTGCCACTGTGATTCCTATTATCGACGGCAATCAGTAACAAGAATACAATCAAAAATAAATGGGAGGCAGCCGCGCTTGCGGTAAATGACCGCTGCTCTGCCCCCGATAAAAAGGGATATCGCGTTCATGAAATTCAACTCCAACAGCTTCACTGCCGCCGCCCGGCGCGCTGCCCTGTGCTCCAGCGGACTGGCGCTCGCGCTCGGCCTCCCGGCCGCCGCCTTCGCACAAGGAGCCGAAGAAGCGCAGCCTGCCACCGATGCGCCTGCCGCAGATGAAACCAGCGGCAATGTCATTGTCGTCACCGCGACCAAGCGCGAACAGTCGCTGCAGGATGTGCCGATCGCGGTCTCGGTGACCACGGCGGAAACCATCGAGCGCGCGCAGATCCGCGACCTCAAGGATCTTTCCACTGTGGTTCCCTCGCTGCGCATCAACACGCTGCAAAGCTCGGCCAATACCAATTTCATCATTCGCGGCTTCGGCAACGGTGCGAACAATGCCGGCATCGAGCCTTCGGTCGGCGTTTTCGTCGACGGCGTCTATCGTTCGCGCTCAGCCGCCCAGATCGGCGACCTGCCCGATGTCCAGCGGGTGGAAGTGCTGCGCGGTCCGCAGTCGACATTGTTCGGCAAGAATGCGAGCGCCGGCGTCATTTCGATGGTTACCCAGTCGCCCAAGTTCCAGTTTGGCGGCAATGTCGAAGCCTCATATGGCAACTACAATGCCATGGTGCTGAAGGGATCGATCACCGGGCCGCTTTCCGAGACTGTCGCTGCCAGCCTTGCGGCCGGATACAACAAGCGTGACGGCTACAACAAGGATCTGGCTACCGGCAACAGCACCAACGAGCGTGACCGCTGGTTTGTTCGCGGCCAACTGCTGTTCGCGCCTGATAACGGCCTCAAGGTCCGCATCATCGGCGATTATGGCAAGATCGACGAGAATTGCTGCGGTGTGGTCAACCTGCAGACCGGCGCAGCAACGAACGCGCTGCGCGCGCTGGGCGGCCAGGTGAACACCCCGGCGCAGCGGTTCGACAAGATTGTCTACAACAATTACGATTCGACCAACAAGATCGAAAACTACGGCATTTCCGGCCAGATCGACTACGAAGTTGGTCCGCTGAACTTCACCTCGATCACCGCCTATCGCGGGCTCAAGGCGCTGACCGATCAGGATTCGGACTTCACCAGTTCCGATCTTCTCGGCCGCAATAGCCAGGACCTGAGGATCAAGACGTTCACGCAGGAATTTCGCGTGTCGGCCAATCTGGTCGACAAGGTCAATGCGCTGCTCGGCGTGTTCTACTTCAACGAGAAGATTGACCAGTCCAACCGGGTCAACTGGGGCACGACGGCGCGGCCCTTTGCCAATCTGCTGGTGCAGGGTGCCAGCGGCGGCGCTCTCAACATCAGCTTGCTGGAAAACACCTTTGGTGCGCTTGAGGGTGCGCCGACCCGCTATGTCAACCAGTTCTTCGCCAACGGCCAGGGCTTCAATGAAGCCTATCGCTTCAAGAACGAAGCGATCTCGGTTTTCGCCCAGGTTGATTTCGAGATTGCCGACCGGCTGACCCTGACCGGCGGGATCAACTATACCAACGACAAGAAGAACTGGTCGACCAACGTGGTGTCGAACGATGTCTTCGCCGCGGTCAACTTCGATGCCCCGCAATATGCGCCGTTCCGCAACCAGTTGCTCTATCAGGGCGCGCTGGCGCAGCAGGTCGGCGCCGCGCTCAGCCTGGGCCGAAACGCCACGGCCGCCGAGATCGGCGGTTTCGCAGCCAATCCCGCGACCAATGCCGCCTTCAACGCGATCAACAGCGGTTCGCAGGCTTTCGCCAATGCCAACCAGAACGTTGCGGCGGCCAATCCTCTTGGCGGTTTGCGCCCGTTGCAGTTCTTCCCGCAGTTCGTCAATCTGCCCAACGCGATTGAACCCGCTAAGGTCAGCAATGGCAATGTCTCCTACACCGCGCGGCTCGCCTATGATGCCTCGGATAATGTCAACGTCTATGCGAGTGTTGCCACCGGCTTCAAGGGTTCCTCGGTCAACCTGTCGCGCGATTCTCGGCCGACGCCGGCCGACCGGACCGCGCTGATCGCCGCCGGGTTGGGCGTGGCCAACCTGTCGTCGGGCAGCCGCTCTGCCCAGCCAGAGACGACCACGGTTTACGAAGCCGGGTTCAAGGGCAACTGGCCGTGGGGTTCGATCAACGCGGCGGTATTCTACCAGGCAATCAAGGGCTTCCAGTCGAACACCTTTGTTGGCACCGGCTTCGTGCTGGCCAATGCCGGCAAGCAATCGACCTGGGGCCAGGAATTCGAGGCAACACTCAAGCCGGTCCCGGGATTGACGATTGGCCTGTCGGCTACCTTCCTTCAGCCCAAGTACGACGATTTCAAGCTGTCGGCCTTTGGCGATGCCTCCGGCACCACACCGGCGGGCATTCCGAAGTTCTCTGGCACGGTGTCCGCCCAGTATGATCATAAGCTCGCCAACGACGACAAGCTGATCTTCCGGGCCGATTTCCATCATGAATCGAAAGTCCAGATCGTCGAGGGCCTGCCCAATTTCGTCACAACGACCAACGGCGTGCGCAACAATCAGGCCGGGCTTGATGCTGCGAAGCCGTTCACCCGTCAGGTCGACGAGCTGAGTGCTTCTCTCACTTATGCAATGCGCAGCGGGCTCGAACTGACGATCTGGGGGCGAAATCTCACCGATAATCGTTACATCAGCACGATTTTCGATTCGCCTGCCCAGCAATTTTCGGTTTCTGGTTACCCCAACCAGCCCCGCACCTGGGGCGGTTCGGTGCGCTTCCGCTGGTAGGGGAGGCACACCTGCAAAAACGGGAAGGGGGCCACATGGCCCCCTTTTTGTTTGCCAATCGCGCTGTTTTATGGTGCCTTCGCCTTGCCTGCCTGATGGAGGGCTCTAGACAAAGGGGAAGAACATGCTCGAATATGCTTTGATGCCGCTCAAGCCTTATACCAAACTGCGCTGTGGGTGACTCACATGGGGGGATTCCCTGTCGGCTGAAAGTCTGAATCTATGAGGTTGTGCTTTGGAGGGCGCGATCATGGGTTCAGCGATTGGCTTGCGTGATGATTTTGACGGCCCTGCATTGAGGC
>CANJCQ010000116.1 GCA_947473355.1 Sphingomonadaceae bacterium
ATGCGATCGCGGGAAAAATGGCTTGATCCGGCGCATCTGCACCTCGCTCAGCATAAACAGATCGTCCACAAGCAGCACCTCCTGGTGCCACCATTGAATCAACCCTCAGCCCATCATGCAAGCAATTTAACAGGTCCTGACCCTAGGTTTCTGTCACCGTAATTCTAATATCGTAATATCACCGCGTAATATCACCGTAATATCACCGTAATATTAATCCCAACTCCATCAACAAGTCGATATAATATAGCTCTGCTTCCAATTTCCCGGATCGGGTGTTGAAATAAATATTCACAGTTCTATTTCCGGGAGTCAATGCTCCATTTTCATAATATACACTGAACCCATATTTGCACGCATATATAGCCTCACTTACTTGTATAGGCCTTTTTATTATCTCCCATCCTCTCACATCAGTGCGCGATTCACTCGTTTCCATTTCGTATTTAACATTCAAGTGATGAATTGATTTTAATAATTTATTATTATCGTATTTTTCTACGTCTGCTCTTTTTAGTAAATGGGATTCATGTGTTAAATGAATGCAATAAATATCACGCGGCAAGTCAGTTGCATATACCACCAATAAGATGGCTAATATTGCCATTATTGCAGATACAACATAGACCAATTTCCAAATCTTCATAACATCTAGCCTGAAATATGGTTGGAGCACAATATATTTTGGGCTTTAAATGTAGGAATTACCGTGACACGAATTACGGTGGGAATTACGGTGACAGAATTACGGTGACACGTGGAATTACGGGAATTACGGTGACACGTGCAATACCCCCAAGCTCCACCGCCGCTCTCCCGGACAACTCCAACGCATTCTGTCAGACTGAGCACCGACTGGAAAGGCAACGGCGATCAAATCTCAAGGGGATACTGCACCGTGACAGAAATTCCCGCAAAGCCCGAGGCCCGACCACCGTCACGCCACCGTCATGCCGCTGCGTCACACAATTGCCATCATCACGCCAAACGGATGCGCGGCTTTGAGGCCAGTAGCGATATGTCTGTCCGGATCATGGCAGCCTGTGGATGGAGCAATTGACGATGCGGGTATGGGTTTTGCTAGCGGCGCTGCTGGCGGCGGCTCCGGCTGTCGCGGCTCCGGCCGCGACTGGGCCGGCTGATTTCATCGTGATCGGCGATGTGCCCTACACTGCCGATGATGAGGCCATGCTGGCAAACGCCGTCCCCGCAATCAAGGCGCTGGCCCCGCCCTTCGTGCTGCATGTCGGCGACATGAAGGCGGGCAAGGAGCTGTGCGGCCCGCCGAGCGATCGCTTTGCCGCGCTGATCGCGGCGCTGGCGCCGATCCCGGTGATCTATACGCCGGGCGACAATGACTGGACTGACTGCGACAGGTTCGCCGATCCCGCCACCGGCAAGCCGTTTTCCGAGCTCGGTCAACTCGACATGCTGCGCAAGCGATTCTTCGCGCGCCCTGCGCTGCCGCGCCGGGGCTATCGCTATGTGCAGCAGCGCGGCATGCCCGAGAACGCGCGGTTCAACTATGCCGATATGGTCTTCGTCACGCTCAATGTGCCGGGCACCAACAATGCACGCGATCAGGTTCTGGGCGATGATCTGGCACGTGCCGCGCGCGCCAGCGAGGCGCGCGATCTTGCCAACCGCAACTGGCTGATCCGGGCCTTTGCCAAGGCGCGGCAGCGCAAGGCGGCGGCGATCGTCGTGGTGATGCAGGCCGATCTGACGCATTCGCCGCTGACCCAGGCCACCACCGGGATCGTGTGCCGCGAAAGCGGGACCGAAGAGGACCGCGCCTGCGACGGCTTTGCCATGGTGCGCGCGACGCTGATGCAGCAGGCGCGGGAGTTCGCGCATCCGGTCTATCTGATCCACGGCGACACCTGGCCCTATGTCATGACGCGCGGAATATTTCCGGGCGACGCCGCCAATATCTGGCAGCTCAATGTGGGCGGCGATGTCGGGGTGAGCAAAGAGGGCAATCCGCAGGGCTTGCGCGATGTGACCCGGGTGACGCTCGACCCGGCCGCCAACATGCCGATTGCGGCGGAGGGATTGCTGACCCATGCAAGGCCTGAATGGATTGCGCCTGCGATGAAGTGACGGGCGTGGCGCTGGTCTCGGGGACACCCAATAGAGTGTCCCCGGGTGTCCACGTGCCTCACCCCGCCGCCAGCACCGCGCCTACCTTGTCGCTCAACTGCTGCACCGAAAACGGCTTGGGCAGGAAGTGAACGTCCTCGATGCCGATCTGCTGGCGCAGCTGTTCCTCGGCATAGCCCGACATGAACAGCACCGGCATTTCGGGCACCAGCTTGCGCATTTCGCGGACCATGGCGGGGCCGTCCATGGAGGGCATAACGACGTCGGAGACGATCATGTCGAATGTCTCGCCGTCGCGGATCGCGTCGAGCAGCTTTTCGAGGCCTTCCTCGCCATCGCTGGCAGATGTGACCTGATAGCCTGACCGCACCAGCGCGCGTGTCGCGACCATGCGGACCGGGTCTTCGTCTTCGACGAGCAGCACGCGGCCGCCGCCGGCCCACTGGGTGAGCGGGGCAGCGGGCTCAGCACGCGCGGTATTGGCGGGTGCCGCCTCGTGATGCACCGGCAGATAGACCGAGAACTTCGTGCCCTTGCCGAGCTCGCTGTCAGCGAAAATGAAGCCGCCCGATTGCTTGACGACGCCATAGACGGTTGAGAGGCCGAGGCCGGTGCCGCCCATCTGGCCGCTTGAATTGCCACTGCGCCCTTGTTCCTTGGTGGTGAAGAACGGCTCCCAGATCTTGCCGAGATGCTGCGGCGCGATGCCGCCGCCGGTGTCTTCGACGATCAGCGCGGTATATTCGCCCTGCGGCATGACTTCGGTGCGCATTTCGCGGACATCGGCCGGGGTTATGCGTTTGGTGGTCAGGCTTAGCTGGCCAGAGCCGTCTCCCCTGCCCTGCATCGCATCTCTCGCATTGACCACGAGGTTGACGATAACCTGTTCAAGCTGGGTGGGGTCAGCGCGGACGGGGCCGAGATCGCGGTCGTGGCGCACTGCGAACTGGATCTTCTCGCCGATCAGGCGTTTGAGCATGTGCGAGATTTCGCTGACGATATCCGGCAGTTGCAGCACTTCGGGGCGAAGCGTCTGCTGGCGCGAGAAGGCGAGCAATTGCCGGGTGAGGCTGGCGGCGCGGTTGGAATTGGCGCGGATCTGCTGGATGTCGTCATAGTCAGAGTCGCCGGGCATGTGGCGCATCAGCATCAGATCGCAGGTGCCGAGCACGGCGGTGAGCACATTGTTGAAATCATGTGCGACGCCGCCTGCGAGCTGGCCAACGGCCTGCATCTTGGTGGCCTGCGCGACCTGGCGCTTGAGGCGGGTTTCGACCGTGGTGTCAGTCAGGCCCAGCAGCACTGCCGCCTCGCCCAGCCCGCGCACCCCGGCAAGGCTGAGCGAAACCGGCTCGTCGGGCTGGTTCCTGAGCCGCACCGCGATATCACCGGAGGCGACCGGGCCGAGCCCGAAGCGGCGGATCGCGTCGGACAGTGCGCCTTTGTCATCCTGCACCACCAGATCGGTCGGGTAAGTCGGCGGCGGCTCGCCTTCGCGCAGCGCCGCGCGCATGAAAGCGGCATTGGCGAACAGCAGCCGTCCGTCACGGTCGGCCATGGCGAGGCCGAGCGGGAGCTGGGCCAGCAAGGATTCGAGATGCGGCGCGGCAGAGCTGACTTCGCCAGAGCCCCTGCCCAGCCCTGCGCCTGAATCGGCGAGCAGCAGCAGCGAAGGGGTTGTGGCAGGATCGGGATCGCCAGGCGCGTCGGCATCGGTCAGCGGCAGGTAATAGAGCGTCAGCGGCGCGCCCTGCCGGCCTTCGCGGGCCCAGGCGAAGCGGTCGGACTCTTCCTGCAGCAGAAAGGAAACGAAGAGCTTGCCGGCGACTGCGGCCTGCGGATCGCCAGTGGCTCGCAGGGCAAAGCCGTGGCTGGCGGCGCTGATCACGCCGGCCGGATCGACAATCGCGGCGGCAATGCCTGCCTGCGACAAGGCGCGGCCGAGTTTGCCTTCGAGCTGGCTGGCCAGTTCCGCAGTGAGATCGACGGCAAGGATCGGCTCGAAGCGCCAGACCAGAAAATCCTCGCCGCGCCCGCTGCGAGCGGCCTCGGCGCGCCAGCGGCCGGTCGGGCTGTCAAGCAGGTCAACCGAGCCGCTGCCGTCGCGCCAGGCGGCACGGGCGGCGTGGGACAGGCGCTCAAGCGAAGGCTGGTCAACCGGCAGCAGTGGCGGGGCATGGGCAATGCCGAACCAGGCCTCATAGCAGGCATTGGCGCAGACCAGCCGCCCGGCGCGGTCGGTTATGGCGATGCCGGCGTCGGGCCTGTCAATCGCGGCGACAGTGACTGACCAGTCTGGAAGGGCAAGCGCGGCCATTTGTTCGGCCGGGGCGCTGCGGCGCAGACTGAGCATCATGCCGCCCACGGCGAGAAGGCCGCAGCCAAAGCCGAGCACCACCAGCAATTCGTGGGTGATAAACCACAGCACGGCCGCGCTGACCGCGAAGGCCGCGGCGATAATCGACCCATCGGCCAGCCATGGCCGCCTGCCGGAAGGAACGGCCGCGCTGTTCATATCCCTGCCAGAGCGCCGCGCTGCCGCCGCGTCATCGCATGGTCCTGTGCCTGCGCTTGCGCAGAATGATGAGCTTCCAGAAAAAGCCAGCCAACAGATAACCGATCGAAGCCGAAACAACCGCAACAACAACCAATCCCAGAATCAGGATTTTGCCCTCGTCTGAAATCCAGTGCAGCAAGGACCAGACATCGGTGACATGCCACAGCGTCTGGATCGGACCTTCCGGCATCAGGGCATCGACATGCAGCATCCATCGTCCGACCTGATAGGAAAATGCCCAGATCAGCGGAGTCGTGAACGGATTGGTGATAAAGGTCGTCAACGCCGCCAGCGGCACATTGGCCCGCACCGGCAAGCTGAGCACCGCCGCGAAGATGATCTGGGCGAAAGGCAGCAGCACGCCAACGATGATTCCCAGCGCAACTGCGCGCGGCACCGAGCGCCGGGTGAAACGCCACAATTCCGAGCGCAGCGCGCTTTCGGGAATATAGCGGCTCTTTTCCAACTGCTCGCGCGTGGGCATGGCGCGACCAAACCAGCTGGATATGCGGGCGAACGTGCGGGAAAAGAACGTGCTCATGCGTTATCCCGCATAATCCGGCCCTGCTCGCGCTTCCAGTCCCGCTCCTTGATGGTGTGGCGTTTGTCCGCCGCATTTTTGCCCTTGGCCAGCGCCAGCTCGACTTTCGCCCGGCCGCGGCTGTTGAAATAGATCGACAGCGGCACCAGGGTCATGCCCTTGCGCTCGACGGCACCGTGAAACTTGGCAATCTCGCGCTCATGCAGCAGCAACTTGCGCGGGCGCTTGGGCTCGTGGTTGAAGCGGTTGCCGTGGCTGAATTCGGGGACATTGGAGTTGACCAGCCAGACTTCGCCCTTGCGCACTTCGGCATAGCTCTCCGCAATCGAGCCCTCGCCAAAGCGCAGCGACTTCACTTCGGTCCCGGTCAGCATGATCCCGGCCTCGAACACATCCTCGATATAATAGTCGAACTTCGCCCGCCGGTTCTCGGCAACGATCTTCTGCTTGTCGAATGCTGTGTGGGTCGGACGGGCCATTATGACAGGGCATGTAGGGTGTGCGAAGCAATTGGGGAAGGTGGCAATCTTTGCGCTGGACCTGATGACGGGCCGGATGCATGTTTTTTCGGTTGAAACTGGATCGGGGGGACTTGTCATGAGCTGGAGACTGCTGGGCCTCTCGGCAGCATTGCTGCTGGCAGCGCCCCTCGCGGCAAAGACGCCCGCGCGCCGTCCTGCCCCCGCGCCCGATAGCGCGCTGGCCCTTGGCACCGTGATCGCCAGCGGTGACAATGTGACCGTCGCCGGCTGGCGCGAACTGTGGCAGGCAGACTATGTGACCCGGGCCTATTCCCCGTCCAGCGAGATCATCGAAACGCCGCATTGCTGCATCCGCGTATTCGGCAAGGGCAATGCCCTGCTGGTGCTCAAGACCGATCCGGTCAGCCGCGATGCCAGCGGCAAGCCACTGACCGAGCGGATTGAGCGCAGGCTATGGGTCACCAAGCGGCCGGGCGAAATTTTCGCCGACTGCGCGATCTTCTGGATCAACACCCAGTTGAGCCTGGTCGACGAGAAAACCGATGCGGTGCGTTCGGTGGTGTTCGCCGATGGCGAGCTGCAATTGTTCACCTGGCGCGGCACGGGCAGCCACTGCGCCTTCGGGGATCAGTAAATCCGGCTCAATCGTGCTGCAGATAGATGTCGAGATGGACCAGTTTGCCGCCCTCGTCATATTCATAGACCGACATCGAATTGACCACTGACTCCGCGCCGCCCCGGGGCGTGTTGTGCTCGGTCAGTTCAAGAAACACGACATTGCCGACCTCGCTGATGCGGCGGAACTGCGACCAGTAATCAGTGCCACCGGCCCAACCATTGAGCAGCGCGCGATAGACCTCCCAGCCCATCACTGCCTTGTCGTTGCCGACACGCTCGAATTTGGCCTTATCGATCAGCCCGGTCAGCTCATCCCAGCCCGAATCATTGAAGCCCGGCTCCTTTGCCGCAACCACAGCGCGCTCCATCACGTCGCTGTAATGCAGCACCTTGCGGGCAAGCGGGCCAAGAGTGGCGGGGTCTGGGGCACCGACGGGCATGGGAGGATCCTCTCATTTGGTTTTGTGGTTGGCGACACAACTAGCCCGCCTTATTCATCAGGGGGTGCCTGAAGGGTTGGCAGGAGTAGCGTAAGGTTCTGTTCTGAAGTAGGAAATTGGTTGTCGAAGCCATCTCCTGTTCGGGACATAAAATGCCACAAGCCACACCTGCCGAGGGCAACGATAGCG
>CANJCQ010000117.1 GCA_947473355.1 Sphingomonadaceae bacterium
ACCGAACGGCCCGAATAGTCGACGCGCTTGCCGAGCAGGTTCTGGCGGAAGCGGCCCTGCTTGCCCTTGAGCATGTCGGACAGCGACTTCAGGGGCCTCTTGTTGGCGCCGGTGATGACCCGGCCGCGGCGGCCGTTGTCAAACAGCGCGTCAACCGCTTCCTGCAGCATGCGCTTTTCGTTGCGGACAATGATGTCCGGCGCGCGCAGCTCGATCAAGCGCTTCAAACGGTTGTTGCGGTTGATGACGCGGCGATAGAGATCGTTGAGATCGCTGGTCGCGAAACGGCCGCCATCGAGCGGCACCAGCGGGCGCAGTTCGGGCGGGATGACCGGCACGACATCGAGGATCATCCACTCGGGCTTGTTGCCCGAATCGATGAACGATTCCACGACCTTGAGCCGCTTGATGATCTTCTTGGGCTTGAGCTCGCTCTTGGTGGTGCGCAGATCTTCCATCAGATCGTCGCGTTCCTGCACCAGGTCGAGGCTCATCAGCATGTGCTTGACGGCCTCGGCGCCGATGCCGGCCGAGAAGGCGTCTTCGCCATAGGTATCCTGCGCGTCGAGCAGCTCGTCTTCGGTGAGCAGCTGGAAGCGCTCAAGCGGGGTGATGCCCGGCTCGGTGACGATGTAGCTCTCGAAATAGAGCACGCGCTCGAGCTGCTTGAGCTGCATGTCGAGCAGCAGGCCGATGCGCGAAGGCAGCGACTTGAGGAACCAGATGTGGGCAACCGGAGCGGCCAGCTCGATGTGGCCCATGCGCTCGCGGCGCACCTTGGTGACCGTGACTTCGACGCCGCACTTCTCGCAGACGACGCCCTTGTACTTCATGCGCTTGTACTTGCCGCACAGGCACTCGTAATCCTTCACCGGACCGAAGATGCGGGCGCAGAACAGGCCGTCACGCTCGGGCTTGAACGTGCGGTAGTTGATGGTTTCCGGCTTCTTGATCTCGCCGAAGGACCACGAGCGGATGCGCTCGGGAGAGGCCAGACCGATCTGGATCTGGTCGAACGTCTCAGGCTTGGCGATCTGGTTGGTGAATTTGGTCAGGTCGTTCATAATCACTTCCTTTGCTGGGTCTCGGCTCAGACCCGCGGTAGTTGCGCTTTCAATTCGACATTGAATGCATTCTCAATTGCAGAGAGTTGATCATCAGGAGAGCTTCCATCAATTCCGGCCAGTGATCGGGCGATCCTTCGTCCGACATCAGCAAGCGCAATCCCCCAGATTTCGGCGTTTCCGAAAGTGGCGAGCAGACTTAAGTCGTCGCCTCTCTCGGTGCTCCAAAGACGTAGATACTCAAACGCCTCGGGATCACTTAACGCAGATGCTGGGATTGGAAGGTCCCGCACAAACTACTCCGCAGCCTGCGCGTTGATCGCTTCATCATCCGCATCGTCATGGTCGATCACCGAGGTCAATTCGACATTGAGACCCAGTGAACGCATTTCCTTGACCAGCACGTTGAAGCTTTCCGGAATGCCGGCCTCGAAGGTATCGTCACCCTTGACGATGGCTTCATAGACCTTGGTGCGCCCGATCACGTCGTCGGACTTCACGGTGAGCATTTCCTGCAAGGTATAAGCCGCGCCGTAGGCCTGGAGAGCCCAGACCTCCATTTCGCCGAAGCGCTGACCACCGAACTGCGCCTTGCCGCCCAGCGGCTGCTGGGTGACGAGGCTGTAAGGCCCGATCGAACGCGCGTGGATCTTGTCGTCGACCAAGTGATGCAGCTTGAGCATGTAGATATAGCCCACGGTGACCTTGCGGTCGAAGGCATCGCCGGTGCGTCCGTCAAACAGCGTGACCTGGCCCGAAGGATCGAGCCCGGCCTTCAGCAACATGGCAGTGACGTCGGCTTCCTTGGCGCCATCGAACACCGGGGTGCCCATCGGCACGCCGTTCTTCAGCAGGCCAGCCATCTCGACGATTTCGTCAGTCGAACGGCTGTCGAGATCGGCGTGATAGTTCTCGCCATAGATATCCTTCAGGCGGTCGATCAGCGCGGTCGGCGGCGATGCGGCTTCCGGGTTGGGATTGGCATGGCGCCATTCCTCGAGCGCAGCAGTGATTTGCTGACCAAGACCACGAGCGGCCCAGCCCAGATGCGTCTCGAAGATCTGCCCGACATTCATGCGCGAAGGCACGCCCAGCGGATTGAGCACGACATCGACCGGAGTGCCGTCCTCGAGGAACGGCATGTCTTCCATCGGCAGGATGCGCGAAATCACACCCTTGTTGCCGTGGCGGCCGGCCATCTTGTCGCCCGGCTGCAGCTTGCGCTTCACTGCGACGAAGACCTTGACCATCTTGAGCACGCCCGGGGCGAGTTCGTCACCGCGTTCGAGCTTCTCCTTGCGATCTTCGAACTTCTCCTGGATCGTCTTGATGGTCTCGTCGTACTGCGCCTTGATTGCTTCCAGCTGCACCTGACGGGCATCATCAGCGACGGCGAACTTCCACCACTCGTACTTCTCGATTTCCTCGAGACCTTCAGAAGTGATTTCCGAACCCTTCTTGAAGCTCTTGGGAGCGGAAGCGGCGATCTGGCCGAGCAGCATTTCGCGCAGCCGGTTGTAGGTCGCGCGGTTGAGAATGCCGCGTTCGTCCTCACGGTCCTTGGCGAGGCGTTCGATTTCCTCGTTCTGGATGGCGCGGGTACGGTCGTCGATCTCGATGCCGTGGCGGTTGAACACGCGCACTTCGACGACTGTGCCGGAAACGCCCGGCGGCAGGCGAAGCGAGGTATCGCGAACGTCCGAAGCCTTTTCGCCGAAGATCGCGCGCAGCAGCTTTTCTTCCGGCGTCATCGGGCTTTCGCCCTTTGGCGTGATCTTGCCGGCCAGAATGTCGCCCGGATGCACTTCCGAACCGATATAGACAATGCCCGCCTCGTCGAGGTTGCGCAGGGCTTCCTCGCCGACATTGGGAATGTCGCGGGTGATGTCTTCAGGCCCGAGCTTGGTATCGCGGGCCATGACTTCGAATTCCTCGATGTGGATCGAGGTGAAGACGTCGTCCTTCACGATGCGTTCGCTGATCAGGATCGAATCTTCGTAGTTGTAGCCATTCCACGGCATGAAGGCGACCAGGCTGTTGCGGCCCAGTGCCAGCTCGCCGAACTCGGTCGAGGGGCCGTCGGCAATGATGTCGTCGGTCTCGATCGTGTCACCCACCTTCACCAGCGGGCGCTGGTTGATGCAGGTGTTCTGGTTCGAACGCTGGAACTTCTGCAGCGTGTAGATATCGACGCCCGACTGGCCGGGTTCGATATCGCCGGTGGCGCGGATCACGATGCGGGTGGCGTCGACCTGATCGACAATGCCGCCGCGCAGTGCGCCGATGGCTGCGCCCGAATCGCGCGCCACAGTGGCTTCCATGCCGGTGCCCACGAAGGGAGCCTCGGCGCGGACCAGCGGCACGGCCTGACGCTGCATGTTCGAGCCCATCAGTGCGCGGTTGGCGTCATCGTTTTCCAGGAATGGAATGAGCGATGCGGCGACCGAAACCAGCTGCTTGGGGCTGACGTCCATCAAGGTCACCAGATCGCGCGGGCTCATCACGAATTCGCCGGAATCGCGCGCCGAGACCAGTTCCTCGGCAAAGCTGCCGTCGGCATTGGTTTCAGCCGAAGCCTGAGCGACCACGTGCTTCTGCTCTTCCATCGCCGAGAGATAGACCACCTCGCCGGTGACCTTCTGGTCGATGACCTTGCGGTAAGGCGTCTCGATGAAACCATACTTGTTGACGCGGGCGAAGGTCGACAGCGAGTTGATCAGACCAATGTTCGGGCCTTCCGGCGTTTCAATCGGGCAGATCCGGCCATAATGGGTCGGGTGAACGTCGCGCACTTCAAAGCCGGCGCGCTCACGGGTGAGACCGCCTGGTCCGAGCGCCGAAACGCGGCGCTTGTGCGTGACTTCGGACAGCGGGTTGGTCTGATCCATGAACTGCGAAAGCTGGCTGGAACCGAAGAACTCGCGCACTGCGGCGACCGCAGGCTTGGCGTTGATCAGATCGTTGGGCATGACAGTCGAAACGTCGACCGAGCTCATCCGCTCCTTCACCGCGCGCTCCATGCGCAGCAGGCCGACGCGGTACTGGTTTTCCAGCAGCTCGCCGACCGAACGCACACGGCGATTACCGAGGTTGTCGATGTCGTCGATCTCGCCCTTGCCGTCCTTAAGGTTGACCAGCTCCTTGACCACGGCGAGGATATCCTCGGTACGCAGCGTGGTGACGGTATCCTCTGCATCAAGCTGCAGGCGCATGTTGAGCTTGACCCGGCCAACGGCGGAAAGGTCGTAGCGGTCGGCATCGAAGAACAGGCCTTCGAACAGCGCTTCTGCGGTTTCCTTCGTCGGCGGCTCGCCCGGGCGCATCACCTTGTAGATGGCCTCAAGGCCCATCTCGCGGTTTTCGGCCTTGTCGACCTGCAGCGTGTTGCGGATCCAGGGCCCGGTGTTGATATGATCGATGTCGAGCAGGTCGAGATGATCGATCCCGGCCTTGTCCAGATTGTCGAGATTTTCCGGGGACACTTCGTCGCCCGCTTCGATCCAGATGCGGCCGGTGGCCTCATCAATGACGTCGCCCGATGCATAGCGGCCGAAGATTTCTTCCGTAGGGATAAGCAGCTGCTTGAGCCCGTCTTTCTCCGCCTTGTTGGCAGCGCGCGGCGAAATCTTGGTGCCGGCCGGGAAAATCACTTCACCCGAATTGGCATCGACAATGTCGAACGTCGGCTTCTGGCCGCGCCATTGCTCGGTCACATAAGGTATGCGCCAGCCGCCCACATCGCGCTTCCAGCTGACCTTCTCGTAGAAATGATCGAGGATCGCCTCGGCATCGAGCCCCAGGCCAAACAGCAGCGAGGTGACCGGCAGCTTGCGCTTGCGATCGATGCGGACGTTGACGATGTCCTTGGCGTCGAATTCGAAATCGAGCCACGAGCCGCGATAGGGAATGACCCGCGCAGCAAACAGGAACTTGCCCGACGAATGCGTCTTGCCGCGATCGTGATCGAACAGCACGCCCGGCGAACGGTGCATCTGGCTGACGATCACGCGCTCGGTGCCATTGATGACGAAAGTGCCGTTCTTGGTCATGAGCGGCATGTCGCCCATGTAAACGTCCTGCTCCTTGATATCGAGCACGGAGCGGGTTTCGGTTTCGGTATCGACTTCGAACACGATCAGCCGCAGCGTCACTTTCATCGGCGCGGCATAGGTGATCCCGCGCTGACGGCACTCGGTGGTATCGTACTTGGGGTCTTCCAGCACGTAGTCGACAAAGTCCAGCTCGCTGGTGCCGGCGAAATCGCGGATCGGGAAGACCGAGCGCAGCGTCTTTTCAAGGCCCGAAATATAGCCGATCGAAGGGTCCGAACGCAGGAACTGCTCATAGCTTTCGCGCTGCACTTCGATCAGGTTCGGCATCTTCACCACTTCGTGGATGTCGCCGAAGATCTTGCGGATACGCTTCTTGGCCGATGAACGCCCAACCGATTTGGGGGCGGTGCCCGAGAGTGCCTTGCTTGCCATGGGAGGGTATTTGCCTCTTTGCTGTGCTTTATAAAACCGTGCGCGAATGCGGCGCTATCAGACGCAAAAACGACCGCAAGCGCACGCGACTCCCCAATCGGGAACCGCGGCCCACAGCCATTTGCGTCAGATAGAAACCCGGACCGCTTCCTTCCCGGGCAGCCCCCTGCGCGAGGGACCGCCTTGCTCGAAGCGCCGAGCGAGGCGGGCAATTAGGGGGTCAGGCGCGGATTGTCAATGCAGGGCGGGCCCAATTGCCCCCCGGTGCAGCGCAACCAGCTTCGCCCCCCGTGCCTGCTCCTAAGTCCGCTTGCAGTCGCACCGCCAAAGCTGCGTAAAGTATTGTTGAAGAATTAGGGAGAAGCAACAGACTATGTAAAATTACATAGGTCCACTTTCAATAATATTTGCCACGTTAACCATATGCTTAATTCATAATCGGCGGATAGCTTCATCAGCTGATCAACGACGAATCCAGGCAATTGTGCATTTTGGAGTGACTTGGCATGCGGTTCGGACAGCCCCGCGCAATCGGACGGCGGAGGCGCGCAGACTTCGCGCGCCCGCTGCGGCGCGGTGCCCTACGCTGGCGGCGAGACACGACCGGCAATGCGCTGGTGGAATTCGCTCTCGTCGCACCTGCCTTCCTCGCGCTGATCATCGCCATTTTGCATACCGCGCTGATCTACCTCGCCCAGGAAGGGCTTCAGACCGCGGTCGAAGCATCGTCGAGGCTCCTCATGACCGGCTCCGCCCAGACTGTGAGGCTCGGCACGGGCGGCACTGCCTATACCGGCATGTCAGCGACAGACTTCAAGCAGGCCATCTGCCAGGGCATCAGCGGCACCGATTCACGCGGCAATTCCGTGCGCTACCCCGGCGCGCTGCCGCCGTTTCTGTCGTGCAGCAAACTGGTGGTGAACGTCCAGGTGGTGCCGTCAGGCTGCACCAGCCCGGCGCTGAATGCGCCCACATACACCTACACCAATGGCGCACTCACCAGCACCGGAAGCGGCTTTGGCTCGGCCAACTGTGCAGGAACGACCAACAGCAACAACGGCCTCAGCGGCTCGCAAAACCAGTTGGTGGTGGTGCAACTGAGCTACCTGTGGCCGACGGCGGTAGGGCCCCTAGGGCTCAATTTCACCAACCAACCGGGCGGCAACAGGCTGATGGTCGCCACCAACGTTCTCACTGTCGAGGCCTATACCTGCCCCTCAGGAGCAAGCTCGTGCTAGGGTCAGGACTCATTGATCACAACCAGAAGATGACGGTAGCGGCGATTGCGATGGCGGACATGAAGGTGTGGGCGCAGCGATCATATCGGGTGTGAATGCGCCGCCAGTCCTTGATTTTGGCGAACAGGTTTTCGATCAAGTG
>CANJCQ010000118.1 GCA_947473355.1 Sphingomonadaceae bacterium
CCATGCGATCGCGGGAAAAATGGCTTGATCCGGCGCATCTGCACCTCGCTCAGCATAAACAGATCGTCCACAAGCA
This sequence comes from Sphingomonadaceae bacterium, assembly GCA_947473355.1. GTDB lineage: Bacteria > Pseudomonadota > Alphaproteobacteria > Sphingomonadales > Sphingomonadaceae > Novosphingobium. Next base: position 77 of record CANJCQ010000118.1, read on the forward strand.
GCACCTCCTGGTGCCACCATTGAATCAACCCTCAGCCCATCATGCAAGCAATTTAACAGGTCCTGACCCTAAAACTAACCCTGGCATCGCCAGTGAAGATGGCTGCCATTTTGGGTGCACGATCTTCGAGCGCAAGTCATAGAGTTCGCGCATTTTCTTGTTGAGGCGCTTCTGTGCCAAAAGCTGTGTCCCATAGGCTTGGCGGGGTAAATGGGCGACCTTGTGCTCGATTTGTGTGTCTTTGTTCGCCAAGTCGATAACATTATCAAGATCACGTTCGCGGCCAACGAGGTGAAAAAATACGTTTAGGAATGCTTCGGTACCGACCAAGCTCATTAAGAAACATTGCAGTCCATGATGGCGGTTCTCGTCACGATCTTCGTCACTCGCGGTCATCCGATTCAGGTTGCGAACCGCCGATTTGAAATAGGTGTGCACGATCGAAAATGGCATTTCGAGTCGAACGCCAGTTTCGACTGGCGCGCCATCTTTGTAGATTTTGCTGATCGATCCATCTTGGTTCGTGTCAAATATGAAGTGGGGCACCTATTTCCATTCAAAGTTGTATAGTTATCAGTCTATTATACCAATTAACTCTATGCTTCAGGATAACATCTTTCAATAACTATGCATTCTAAGTTGCGTCAATGGTCGCCAGTTCCCTCACTCCCCTCACCCCACAATCCCTTGCGCCCCGCCCCCCAAAATGCCAGCATCCAGAATCGCTGCGGGCGGCCTGAAAACCGCCCCGCAAGCGCCACGGCGATCAACAAGCCCAACCGGACGAGGACCATGCCAGCAAACACCATTCCACCCAAAGAGGTGCTGATGGACATCTATTCCAAGATGTCCCTGCTCTTTCACAATGATGACCGCGCGCGGCAGGTGATCCGCACCGGGCGGCTCAACATGCCCTATTATTCGTTCCGCGGGCAGGAGGCGATTCCTTCGGTGGTCTGTTCGCAGCTGCGCGACAGCGACACGATCTCGACGATCTATCGCGGCACGCATGACATGCTCGCCAAGGGCTGCCCGGTCGACAAGCTGTGGGCCGAAATGGCCGGGCGCGTCGATGGCACCTGCAAGGGCAAAGGGGGCCCGATGCACATCACGCACCCGGAATCGGGCATGATGGTCACCACCGGCATCGTCGGCTCTTCCATGCCGATCGCCTGCGGCCTCGCCTGGGCAAACAAGCTGAATGGCACCGATGACGTGACGGTCGCTTTCTTCGGCGATGCGGCTGGCAACATCGGCGCTTTCCACGAAAGCCTGAACCTTGCGGCGGTGTGGAAGCTGCCGGTGATCTTTGTCTGCTCGAACAACCGCTATGGCGAGCATACCAAGTTCGAGGAAACCTGCGCTGTCGATTCGGTCGCTACCCGCGCCGCCGCCTATGGCATTCCCGGCCACAAGGTGAACGGCAACGACGTGGTTGAGCTATACAACGTCACCCAGGAAGCCATTGACCGCGCCCGCGCAGGTGAAGGCCCCAGCCTGATCGAAGCCAACACCTTCCGCTTCTTCGGCCACGTGTTCGGCGACGATGACGCCTATATGCCGGCCGGCGAGAAGGAAGCGGCGGCGGCGGGTGATCCCTGGCCCAACTATCGCAAGTTCCTGACCGATGGCGGCTATGCCAGCGCGGCCGATCTTGAGGCCATTGATGAAGCCCACAAAGCCACCATCGAGGCGGCTGTGGCCTTTGCGCTCGCGAGCCCCTGGCCGGATGTCCAGGAAATGTACCGCGATGTCTATGCAGAGGAGCTGGTCCCATGAGCGACAAGATCAACATGGTCCAGGCGATCAACTGGGCGATGGATGATGCCATGGCCGAGGACAAAAAGGTCCTGGTGCTGGGCGAGGACGTGGCAGATCACACCGGCGGCGGCGTAGTCGGGATCACCAAGGGGCTGTCCGACAAATACGGGCGCGAGCGGGTCGTCGCGACGCCGATCTCCGAAACCGCCTTCACCGGCGCGGCCATCGGCGCGGCGATGATGGGCTTCAAGCCAATCGTCGAAATCATGCTGATGAATTTCATGACCGTCTGCTCGGACATGATCGTCAACCATGCCGCCAAGCTGCGCTTCATGTCGGGCGGGCAGACCTCGGTGCCGATGGTGATCCGCACCATGACTGGCCCCGGCATGGGCAGCGGCGGCCAGCATTCCGACTTCATGGAAGTCTGGTATGCGCACACGGCAGGCCTCAAGGTAGTGATCCCTTCGACGCCGGACGATGCCTATGGCCTGATGCGCAGCGCCATCGACGATCCCGATCCGGTGATCTTCGTCGAGAACATGCCGGTGCTGTGGAACCCGGGCGACGCGCCGGTGCGAGGCAGCCGCATTCCGATCGGCAAGGCCAAGGTGATCCGCGAAGGCAAGGACGTTTCGATCATCGGCTATGGCCGGGTGATCCAGAACGCCAATGCGTATGCGGCGAAGCTGGCCGAGCAGGGCATTGACGCCGAAGTGATCGACCTGCGTTCGGTGCAGCCGTGGGATGTCGAGACAGTGCTGGCCTCGGTCGAGAAGACCGGCGCGGCTATTGTCGTGCACGAGGCCGTTAAGAAATTCGGCCCCGGTGCGGAAATCGCTTCGACGATCCACGAGCATCTGCATGGACGGCTTCGTGCGCCAGTTGTTCGCATAGGTGCGAAATATGCGGCGGTGCCGTTCTCGAATGTGCTGGAGACGGCCTCGGTGCCGTCGATGGACGAGATCGAAGCGGCAGTGCGCAGCCTGGTCGGGGTTCCGGCCTAGGCGCAAGCGCGCGCTTGGAATAGAAGGCGGGGCGTGAGCGGCAAAGGCAGCTCGCGCCCCGTCTGATTTGAAGGAATAGAAGTAGAGATGAAAGTTGCGATCATAACTGGAGCAGGCAGCGGCATTGGCCTCGAGACCGCCAAGCTGTTGCACGGCGCAGGCGTGGCCGTGGTCGGCGTCGGGCGTGACAAGGGCAAGCTCGCAGCGCTGGAGGCGGCGATTGGTGACCCCGCAATGGTCGCGACGATCTCGGTGGACGTGACTGCCGATGATGCCCCGGCGCGGATTGTTGCTTTGGCGCTGGAGCGGTTCGGGCGGATCGATTTCCTGATCAACAACGCCGGGGTGGGCAGCCCAAAGCCGGTCGATGAGGCGACTGACGAGGACTACGACGGCATGATGAATGTCATGCTGCGCGCGCCGTTCCGCCTCTGCCGCGAGGTCATTCCGCATCTTGGCGAAGGAGCTTCGGTGGTCAACATTACTTCGACTTTCGCCCATATCGGCGGGCGACGCGGCGGGGCCTATTCTGCCGCCAAGGGCGGGCTCAAGAGCCTCACCGAACACATGGCCTGCGAATATGGCCCGCGCGGCATCCGCAGCAACTGCGTCGCGCCCGGCGTTACCCGCACCGAAATGGTGGCGCACCGCTTTGCCGACGAGGCCTTCAAGCGGGTCAATGTCGAAACCACGCCCTATCCGCGCCTCGCCGAACCGACTGATACCGCAGCAGTGATCTCCTTCCTGTGCTCGCCGGGATCGGAAATGATCAACGGCCAGTCGATCGTCGTCGATGGCGGCTGGACCAAGACCAAATACCTGTCGCCTCGGGTGACGAATACGACATGGATTGATCCGGAATAAGGGGGTTTCACGCAGAGGCGCAGAGAAGGAAGAGGAGGCGCAAAGGGCTCGTTCTTGTGGCGAAGCCGCTTTGACACCTTTGCCCTGGTTGTTGCCCGCGCTCTGAAAGAATTCACCAGCCTGCGGCGCGCCTAACCTCTCTGCGCCTCCCTTTCTTCTCCGCGCCTCTGCGTGAACCATTTAACCTGTTGCCCAATCCCCCCGCATTGGGAATAGTCCCCCCCAAACCTACGAGGGAGAGGCGAACATGATCAGAGGTATCCATCACCTGGGCATCAATTGCCACGATATGGCGCGCATGCAGAAGTTTTATGCCGATGCGTTCGGTTTCCAGCCGGTCGACGAAGGCTTCGGATGGTCGAATGAGCCGATGATGGATCACATCGTCGATGTGCCGGGCTCGGCGGCCAAGGGGATCATGCTGCGTGCCGGGACCTGCTATCTTGAGCTGTTCCAATACAGCGCGCCGCCGCCCGAATCGCCCAAGCCCCAGCGGCCGCACGATCTCGGCTACACGCACTTCTGCGTCGATGTCACCGAGATCGAGAAGGACATCCCATTCCTGATCTCGTGCGGCATGACCTTCAACGATCGCGACTTTGTCGATGCTGGCCACGTCAAGACGATCTATGGCTATGACCCTGAAGGTAATGTCATCGAAGTCCAGCAGTGTGCGCCGATGAATGGCTTCACGCTGGATGAATTGCAGGATTAGGGCCCCCTATCAGGAGAGCAATATGGCGATTTCATTCGAGGGCCGGGTGGCGATTGTCACCGGCGCAGGCGGCGGCATCGGGCGGGCCCATGCACTGGAGATCGCCCGGCGCGGCGGCAAGGTGCTGGTCAACGATTATGGCGGCGATTGCTTCGGGCATGGCGGCGGCCCGGAAATGGCCGAGGCTGTGGTCGAGGAAATCCGCGCGGCAGGCGGCACTGCCGTGGCCAACTGCGATACGGTCGCCACCACGCAGGGCGCCAATGCCATTGTCGCGCAGGCCATGGAGGAGTTCGGCAGGCTCGACGTGGTCATCAACAACGCCGGGATCATCCGCAATGCCATGATCGCCGACATGAGCGACGAGGACTGGGATGATGTCCTCGCCACGCACCTGACGGGCAGTTTCAAGGTCACCCGCGCCGCCTGGCCGCATATGCAGGCGCAGCACTATGGCCGGCTGGTCTTCACTTGTTCGAGCACCGCGACGTTTGGCGTCTCCATGATGGGCAATTATGCCGCGGCCAAGGGCGGGATCATGGGGTTGGTCCACACCCTGTCACACGAAGGCGCAGCCCACGGCATCCTCGCCAATGCGATCATGCCCAATGCCATGACCCGCATGGCCGTGGCCTCGGCGGAAAGCTGGGCAGAGGCCGGCGAGGATCATGCGATGGAAATGCCGCCCGAGATCGGCAATGCGATGAACCCGGAATTCAACGCGCCGATCGCGGTCTATCTTGCCAGCGAAGCCAATGTGGCGACACACGGCCTCTATTCGCAGTGTCTTGGCCGCACCGCCAAGCTGATGGTCGGGGTGCCGCCCGGCTGGCAGGCACAGCGCCAGTCCGCGCCCAGCGTCGACGAGATCGCTGCGCACTTCGGCGAAATCTGCGCCATGCCCGATGGTGTCTATGTGCCGCCATCGCCAGGCGACGAGCTGATCCATGTCCTGTCGCAGGGGTCTGGCAATTGACCGTCACAGCTGAATCGAAGGTACTCTCGCGCCAGGAATGGCGGCTGCACTGGACGCTGGTCATGGCATCGGCAGTGGGCTTTGCCTTCAGTTCGATCACGGCATCTTCGGCCGGGCTGTTCATGGAACCTATCGGCAAGGAATTCGGCTGGAGCCGGGCCTTGCTGTCGTCGGGGCTTTCGATTGCATCGATCATTTCATTCGTTGCCTCGCCGCTGTTCGGTGTGGCGATCGACCGGTTCGGCACGCGCCGCATGGCGCTGGCCGGGATTGCCGGAACCTCTCTGATGATTGCGGGGTTCAGCCAGCTCACCGGTTCGCCGGCGCAGTGGATGGCGATGTGGATCGTCTATGCCATGGCCGGGGTGATGATCAAATCGACAGTCTGGTCGGCTGCTGTCTCCAGCGTGTTCAGTTCAGGCAGAGGCCTGGCGCTTGGGCTGACCCTTTCGGGCACGGCAGTGGCGCAGGCGATCATTCCGCCGATCACCAACTATCTGATCGATGCCTATGGCTGGCGCGGTGCCTGGGTGTGGCTGGGGCTGGGCGGCGGATCGATTGCGATGGTGTTCTGCGCGCTGTGGCTGTTTGATGGCTATGACGTATCGCGCCGCAACCGGGCGCCGGGGGCCAGCAAGAAGGGGCCGCTGCTCGATGTGCCCGGCCTCTCCATTGCCGAGGCATGGCGCAGCTCGGCGCTGTGGCGGATCGCGATTTCGGTCTTCATCATGATGGTGATCACTATCGCGCTCAACGTGCATCAGTTCGAAATCCTGCGCAGCGCCGGGGTCACCCGCACCAGCGCTGCCTGGTATTCCAGCATTGCCGGGATCATGGGCGTGGTCGGCAAGCTGGTCACTGGCTGGCTGCTCGATCGTTATCATCCGCGCTGGGTCGGCGGCCTGACTCTGGCCCTGACGGCGATTGCCTTTGTCATCCTGCTGATGCCCGGGCTGACCCCGGCGATGATCGTGCTGGCCATGGCCGTCAACGGCTATGCAGCCGGCACCAAGCTGCAGATCGCAAGCTTCCTGACCTCGGCCTATGGCGGCATGCGCAATTTCGGTGCGATCTATGGCACCATGGCCAGCCTGATCGCGGCCGGATCGGGGCTGGGACCACTGGTGGCCGGACTGGTGTACGATTTTTACGGCAGCTACGATGCCTTCCTGATCTTCGGCTGCATAGGCACCTTGTTCAGCTCGTTCCTGATCTTCGGGCTGGGCGACTATCCGAAGTGGGACAAGCCAGAGGCTGAGGCTGAGGTGTTCGGTTATACCAACCTGCACTGACTACAACCCACGCGCCCATTTGCGGCGTCCGATGGTCATGATGCGCCACGGCTGATCGATGAGTTTGTTCCACGCCTCGCAGCAGTGGTCGATGATGTTGTCGTGGGATGTGAAGACCCGGTTGGAGA
>CANJCQ010000119.1 GCA_947473355.1 Sphingomonadaceae bacterium
ATGCGATCGCGGGAAAAATGGCTTGATCCGGCGCATCTGCACCTCGCTCAGCATAAACAGATCGTCCACAAGCAGCACCTCCTGGTGCCACCATTGAATCAACCCTCAGCCCATCATGCAAGCAATTTAACAGGTCCTGACCCTAGTCTCATCTCGTCGGCCGCCTGATTGAGCAAGCTTTTGGCTCGCGCCGCGTGGCCGCCCATGTCGAACTCGTTGGCTCTTTGCGCGGCTTCCAGGCGGTTATAGGCCTGCGCCGTCAGGTTTTGTGCGGCAGCAAGATTGGGAGGGCGGAAGCCATTGACGTTACGCGCCGGGCGGTCGGCATAGGCAGCCCCGGCGAGCACCAGGACAACGGGCGCGGCCAGTTTGATCAGGGTCTTCATGGCAAATTCCTCTCATGGCAATGGACATGGGAGGCACAGCTTAGTGACTTCAGGGCCAGCCTGACAAGGCCTTCCTTGCCATTGCCACTGACGCGCTTATCGCGCGCGTCTTTCGGACTCGTTTATCGGACTCGTTTATCGGACTCGTTTATCGGACTCTGGGCCCGCCAAACGGCAGCGGCGGCGGCGGGCGGCGGTGGCCGCGCGGCAGCTGTGCCTGGAAGGCGCGCCCGCAATGCTCGACGCAATAGGGGAAGCCCGGGTTCACTTTCTCACCGCAGAAGTGGAAGTCCGCTTCGCCGGGATGGCCCATCGGCCAGCGGCAGATACGATCGTTGAGCTCGAGCAGGCTGGTCTTTTCGGCGATGTCCGGGCTTGGCTTGGCAGGCACCAGGCGGCGCGGCGGGGCCGGGGGGATCGGGGCCTGCTGATCACCCGGACCTTGCCGGAGGAACCCGCCCGGGCCAACCGAGACGACGCGTTGCTGTGGCTTGGCGACCTGTCCGGGAGGCAAAGGTATCGAAGGAGTGGCTGCCTGCACCGGCGCTGGTGCAGGTGCAGGTGCCGGGGCAGCGACGGGACGCGGCGCGGCCGACTGCGCCGCACGCGGCGCTTCGGTGGCAGGCCTGGCCACCGGTGCTGCCGGCTCCGGCTTGTCATTAGGCTTGACCGGCGACGGGCGCGCCTTGAGGCCAAGGCGATGCGCCTTGCCGATAACCGCATTGCGGCTGACCCCGCCGAGCTCTTCGGCGATCTGGCTGGCGGTGGCGCCGCCTTCCCACATGGTGGTCAGCTTATCGATGCGTTCGTCAGTCCAGCTCATCGAAATTCCATTCTCTCGCCGCGAAATGCGGCATCATAACTTGCCCAAAGGCTTGCCCGGCACTTGCCCAGACACTTGCATTAAGCAAACCCGCCCGATAGTCGCCAGTCCATGAGCGATCAACCCCACATCACCGACACCGTGTCCCTTGGGGCGAAACGCTACTTTCCGGAGCAGGGCGTGCCTGTGATCCACCAAGTCAACTGGATCGGGCTCAAGACGCTCTATATGAAGGAAGTGCGCCGCTTTTTCAAGGTCCAGACCCAGACCATCTGGGCTCCAGCGATCACGACACTGTTGCAACTGGTGATTTTTACCTTGGCGCTGGGCCGGGGCGGGCGTGAAGTGCTGGGCGTTCCGTTCGCCACATTCGTTGCGCCGGGGTTGATCGTCATGGCGGTGATGCAGAATGCCTTCCAGAATTCGAGCTTCGCGTTCCTTTCGGGCAAGATGCAGGGCACTATTGTGGATTTCCTGATGCCACCCCTGTCCGAGGCCGAACTGATGTTGGGGATGATCGGGGCGGCAGTGACCCGCGGCGTGATGGTCGGCTGCGCACTGGCGCTGATCATGTCGTTCTGGCCGGGGGTCAGCCTGTCGGTTGCGCATCCGTGGGCGGTCTTGTGGTTCGGCTTGATGGGCGCTGTATTTCTATCATTTTTCGGGCTGTTCTCGTCGATCTGGGCCGAAAAATTCGATCACAACGCGGCGATAACCAATTTTCTGGTCACCCCGCTGACCATGCTTTCGGGAACCTTTTTCGTCATCAGCAACCTCGCTCCCGTCTTCCAGATGGTCAGCCGGGCCAATCCGTTCTTCTATGTCATCTCCGGCTTCCGCTTCGGTTTCATCGGCCAGAGCGATATCGGTGATACCAACCAGGCAGTGCTGCATGGGGCGATCGGGCTGGGATTGTTCAACCTTGCGCTGGGGACAATGACCTATCTGGTGCTAAGGAGCGGGTGGCGGCTGAAGAGCTGACGGAGCGGGGCGAGGCTATGGACGAGACACCCGGTAATCAGAGCTCCACAGCGGCACCCAGCCCGGTGCGCGTCATCGTCATCGAGGATGACCAGCGACTGCGCGAATATGCGATTGGTGCCCTGGTTGGTGCCAGCGAGATCGCGGTTGTCGGCGAAGCTGCAACTCTGGCCGAGGGGCTCGAACTTGTCGATCTGCAGCCCGATATGGTCCTGCTCGACCTCGGCCTGCCTGATGGCAGCGGCATCGCCGTGATCGAGGCGGTTCGCGCCAGGGTTCCGCTCTGCCGGATTCTGGTCTTCACCGTGTTCGAAGACAGGGCCTCGGTGCTGGGCACGCTCAAGGCCGGGGCCGATGGCTACATTCTGAAAGACACCACGGCCGAAATGGTGCTGGGCCATGTCCGCGCGGTCATGGCTGGCGAAACGCCGATCAGTGCCCGGGCTGCCGGCCATCTGCTGACTCTGGTGCGCGACGACCCGCCGCCTGCTTCTCCCGAACAGGCAAAGAGCGTGCCCCATCTCAGCCCGCGCGAGCGCGAATTGCTTGAATATCTGGCGCGTGGGCTTGCCCGCAAGGAAGTTGCGCGGCTGATGGAGCTCTCGCCCTACACCGTCGCCGAATATATGCAGGGCATCTATCGCAAGCTCCAGGTCCGCTCGCGGGGGGGAGGCGGTATTTGAAGCGGTGCAGGCGCAGCTTATCAAACTTGATGGAAGCTGAACGCCAGCTGACAGCGCTTCCCCCTCGCATGGGGGGATAGCAACATACTGCAACCAGTGGGAAATGCGGGCCACGCAAATTGGCCTGCCAGTTCCACCGGACTCACACACACACGGCAGGTTGATAGGTGAGGTTGGTGGCATTAAACCAACCTCACCTGCTTGCCTTACCCCTTATCAGATGTCTGCTTTGGCCTGCTCACCAGGATGGGCTGGCAAAACCAGTTCGATGCGCGTGCCACCCTTGTCGCTCGAAACATTCAGCGTGCCGCCGAGTGCAGCTGCGCGTGATTGCATGTTCAGAAGGCCGCGACCTTTAGGTGCGGAATTATCAATTCCACTTCCGTCATCCGCGATCGTCAAGCTGATCGCGCCGCTCTGGTCTTGAATGCAGCAAAGCCGGATCGTCCTGGCCTGAGAATGCCTGAGGGCATTGGTCACCCCTTCCTGAAGGATGCGCAAAACCTGCAGCGTCGTGCTGGGGCCAGGGGCAGGGGTGTCGTCCGGCATGTCATAGGCCACAGCAAAGGCCACGCCGGCGGCTTCTACCTGCCCCCGGATGCGGTGCTCGAACGAGCGCAAAGTGCTGTTGATGCTTTCTTCTGCCGAATCCATCGAATCGACGATCAGCCGCAGATCGTTCATGCTTTGCTGCAGCCCGATCTCGATGGTTTCCGGGCTGATATCGCGGCGTTTTGCCTGGACCAGCAGCCCGAGCAACTGGCCGCCGATGCCGTCATGCATGTCGCGCACCAGCCGCTGCCTTTCCTCCAGCGTTGCCTGCTGCTGGAGCAGGGTCCTTTGCGTCAGATAGCTCTTTTCGAGCTCTGCTTCGCGCCGGGCGAGCATCAGGCCAAGCTGCTCGTTGGCGGTTACCACTGTGCGTCGCGCCTCGCTGGCGGTCCGGGCAAGGGAGGCGACTATCGCGAGCCCGGTGAGTGAGCCCAGGATCGGCGTCCACAGCAACGACAGCCGCACCTCCGGATCGAACGGTGAGGCGATCGAGAACAGCCCGGGATTGCCGCGATCGATAGCTGTCGAGATGAACCAGATGATCAAAATGAACCGTTAAAGCCACAGCGCCCCGTTTGATCGCGCCAGCTCATAGGCCAGCAAGATGGCGGCCAATATGCTCAGGCCAATGCTGCAAAGGCGGCACGTAATCATGAAAATGACTATGTGATACTTATCGCTCATCCCGATATAGTTTAGTTTTGTCACAGCAAATGCTGCTAAAAATAGTACGGATATAATCATGTAAATATTTCTATCTGAAATTATTTTTCCACGTTGCGATGCGTTTGCTACATAAAACAGCGATGATGCGGACAAAATTACTATGACTAGCGATGTCAGGGCTAGCCATGCCATATTGTATTTGTCGGCGCCGCTGAACATGAATGTTACGGATGCAACAGCCGAAAACATCAGCATGGAAATGAACCATGAGATGCGAGCGCGATCCTGCTGCGGCCAGTTGATCACCATGCACAGCAAGCCAGTGAACATCATGATGACAATGCCGACCAGCGACAGCTCAACCGCCATCAGATTGCGGAACACGAACGCTGGCGCGATTTGCGCAGATGGGCCGACAGCGAATCCTGGAAATATGAAAGGTCCGCGCAGGCTGCGCTTTATCACGATGGTGTAAGTGTTGGTCCCGGGGCTGACCGCATTTCTCGAGAACGAGTACAAAGAAGGCTCGGAGACAAACGACCCGTTCAGGCGTGGGTAGAGGACATCGGGATTGATGGCATTGCCGTTGAGCGAAACAGCCAGAATATCTGCGCGTTTGGTGAAGAACAGTGCGTAATCCAGCTCGCCGTGCGCCTCAAAGGTGCCCGTGTAGCGCGCCATCACAGCCGACCTGTCTTTCATGCGCGAGATATATTCGTCGGCATATTCCAGCCGGGCTGTCGCAAGGCTGCCGTCTCCGAGACGCGCGCCATGTCTGTCCAGCGCGGCAAACTCGATTTCGCTGCGCGCCGTCAGTCTATCGGGGCGAGCTGCCTTTTCGGCCCATGTCACCAGGATCCAGAACGAGGCTATGGCGCCAAGCAAAACCAGCGCGGCGAACATGATGTTGCGCGCGGTACTTCCCTGGGGCGGTTGGTCTGAATCAATTACGCTAGGCATTGCGAGCGGCATCGCCCGAAATCATGTCAGAGGCAATCACCAAGACGCCGTGACGAACGTGCTGGTGCCAACAGGCTTGATAAAGCGGGTCGATCGGTCTGGTGTTTGCACAATGCCGGGCGGCTCGGCGCGGCCGGCGCCCCCTGGCTTGCTACTTAATGGGTCAGTCCGCGCCGCAGCGGATACTTTCCACCGTCGAATTCCTCGAACAGCTGCTCGATCGAAGGGTGATCCACCGGGCCGGCTTCGCCATCGATCTGCAGGTTCTGCTGGCTGACATAGGCGACATAGGAGCCTTCGCCGTTTTCGGCGAGCAGGTGATAGTAAGGCTGTTCGCGTTCCGGACGGACTTCGTGCGGGATCGATTCGAACCATTCCTCGCTGTTGGCGAAGACCGGGTCGATATCGAAAATAACCCCGCGAAAGTCGTAGATCCGGTGCTTCACCACATCGCCAATCGCGAAGCGCGCCTTGTTGCGTAGTGGGGCATCGATCAGCCGACCGGCCTGGGGCGAGAAGAAGCTGGCGCGTTCCATGAGCCGACATATAGGTTTTGTGCAGCTGCGAAACAAGCTCCGGGATTGAGCCATCCCCCGCGATCCGTTCAGAAGGGCTTGGCAAGCGCGGGAGCATCGGCTAACCGCCGCGCCTTGCCGACCGGCCGGGACCTCGCGTTCCGCGTCATTGCGCTTCTAGGAGAGGTGGCAGAGTGGTCGAACGCGCCGCACTCGAAATGCGGTTTACGGGTAACCGTAACGTGGGTTCGAATCCCACCCTCTCCGCCAAGTGACACTGATTTTAATCGATAAATTGGAAGATAAGGCGCATTGCCCACGTAAAAGCCCACGATAAATCGTTGACCGCTTGCAACTGATTGCGAACCAAGGCGGTTGGCATTCGCGCCCACACGCGGCAAGCTCTCGCTCCAGAGGGGAGTGGCCATGGCAACAGACAACACTGAAGAGCGGTGCTCAGAGCCAGTGGGCGGGTTGTCGGCTTTGGGGAGTATCCAAGACGATTTCCGTGTACGCGAGTTCGACCACGAGATGTTCGCAGATGCTCATGCGATGCGGCAGCTTCGAGCCGCGCTCGACGCGTTTGCAAGCGAGCATGGCGATGGGACGGAACCTGACGCAAAAATCCAGCTTGAGCGTCCGCACGTAATCGCCCTCCTCACCGAGCTGCATTCAGGCTTAAGCGACAGCTTGAAGAGACCTGCAAATCTGGGTTCGGCCGATAAGGATGACCTTGAGGTAGTTTTTGATCACCCCACAATGGCGCTTCTGCAAAAATTTGTGGACGCCCTAGCTGACCTCGACAATGCTAAGAAAGCTGCTGTGTTTAAACCCGCTGTACAGTCTCGAGGATCATCTCTGCGGCGATCCGAAATTCGAAGGCGGCATGCGCTTCTCGAATTGGTCGATGTTTATCAGGCAGTCAATTGGCAGACCGACTTCACCTACTTCAAGATCATCGGATGGGGCTGGATGTACCTGTCGACCGTGCTCGACGACTTCTCGCGCTACATCATCGCCTGGAAGCTGTGCACCAACATGCGGGCCGAGGACGTGACCGACACGCTGGACCTCGCCCTCAAGGCCTCGGGCTGCGACAGCGCCACGGTGCTGCACAAGCCCAGGCTGCTCAGCGATAACGGCCCCAGCTACATCGCCGGCGAACTGGCTGAATACATCGAGGCCCAAAAAATGAGTCATGTGCGCGGTGCTCCGTTCCACCCCCAGACCCAGGGCAAGATCGAGCGCTGG
>CANJCQ010000120.1 GCA_947473355.1 Sphingomonadaceae bacterium
AACTGGCTCTCCAACCGGGTCTTCACATCCCACGACAACATCATCGACCACTGCTGCGAGGCGTGGAACAAACTCATCGATCAGCCGTGGCGCATCATGACCATCGGACGCCGCAAATGGGCGCGTGGGTTGTAGTCAGTGCAGGTTGTTATTACAACACATTACAGCCCCAGTTCGGCCAGCACCTCATCGGTATCCTCACCCAGCGATGGGCAAGGCCCGGCAACCTTGCCCGGAGTTTTCGAAAACCACGTCGGAACGCCCGGAAAACGCACCTTGCCCATCGGCCCATCGACCTCTTCAAAGAATCCGACAGCATTGAGGTGCTCATTGGTGAACAGCTCGTCCGTGGTGCGCAGCGGCGAGGCGGGGATATGAAGCTCACCCAGCAGGTCGAGCCATTCCTGGGTGGTGCGGGTCACGAAAGTCTCGCCCAGCAGGCCGTAAACCCGGTCGATCTGTTTGGCCCGGTCTTCCAGCCGGTCAAATTCGGGGCTGTTCCACGGCGGCTGGACTGAACCGACAAAAGCCTTCCAGTGCTTGTCGTTATAGACCAGCGCCGCGACATAGCCGTCCTTGGTGGCATAGGGCTTGCGGTTGCGCGCCACGACGCGGGTGTAATGCGCCGGGCCCAGCGGAGGCTCGAAAATCGCGCCAGAGCCATGCTCGACCAGCATGAAGCTTGCCATGGTCTCGAACATGCCGACCTCGACTTCCTGCCCCTCGCCGGTCCGCGCCTTGTGGAACAGCGCCATCATCGTCGCATAGAGCGCGGTCAGCCCTGCCACTTTGTCGGCGACGATTGTCGCGAAGAAATCGGGCTTGCCGGTCATCAGGCCCTGAACATGCGGAATGCCGCATTCGGCCTGGATCGTATCGTCATAGGCCGGCTTGTCAGCATCGGGCCCGCGCCGCGAATAGCCATAGCAATTGGTATAGACGATATCGGGCTTGAGCGCTTTGACAGAAGCATAATCGAAACCCAGCTTGGCCACCGCCTTGCCGCGCATCGAATGAATGAACACATCGGCGGTCCTGATCAGCGCCTCCAGCGCCGCCTTGCCTTCTGCCGTGCGCAGATCGAGCACCACAGAGCGCTTGCCGCGGTTGATATTGACGAAAACTCCACCCAGCCCCGGGCCGTGTCCAGCCGAAATGAACCGGGTGTTGTCACCCGCAGGCGTCTCCACCTTGATCACATCGGCGCCCATGTCGGCCATGATCTGCGTCGCATAGGGGCCGAACACCATCGAGGTCAGATCGACCACGCGCACGCCCGCAAGGGGACCACTGTGGCTGGCGGGATTTGTCATGTGTTTCTCCTCGAACTGACAAGGGCGCTAACCCGCGTTGTCAGCCAAAGCAACCGCTGCTAGGCGAAGCGCCATAAGCGACAGGAGCACAGCCTTGGATTTCGCCTTCAACGAAGACCAGAACAACATCCGCGAAGCAGTGCTCAAGCACTGCGCGCAGTTTGGCGATGATTACTGGCTGGATCACGACCGCACCGGCGAATATCCGACCGACTTTCACAAATCGATGGCTGACGCCGGCTGGCTGGGCATCGCCATGCCAGAGGCGGTCGGCGGATCGGGGCTGGGGATCACTGAGGCGGCGGTGATGATGCAGGCTGTGGCGGAAAGCGGAGGCGGCATGTCGGCGGCCTCCAGCGTTCACGGGCCCGTTTTCGGGCTCGAACCAGTGATCCTGTTTGGCACCGAAGAGCAACAAAAGCGCATGATCCCGCCGATCATTTCGGGCGAAGAGAAGATGTGCTTTGCGGTGACTGAGCCCAACACCGGCCTCGACACCACCAGTCTCAAGACCCGCGCCGAAAAGGTTCCGGGCGGCTACCGGGTCAACGGCGAGAAGATCTGGATCACCAATGCCCATGTGGCGGACCGCATGCTGCTGATCGCGCGGACCACGCCGCTGGAAGAGGTCAAGAAGAAGACCGAGGGGCTTACCCTGTTCTATTGCAAGCTCGACCGCAGCGCCATCGAACACCAGCTGATCCCCAAAATGGGCCGCCATGCAGTGGGCTCCAACATGCTGTTCATCACCGACCTGTTCATCCCTGAGGAAGACCGCATCGGCGAGGAAGGTCAGGGCTTCAAGATCCTGCTGCAAGGCCTCAATCCAGAGCGTGTGCTGCTGGGCGCGGAAGCCACCGGGCTTGGCCGGATCGCGATCAAGAAGGCCTCCAAATATGCGCAGGAGCGGATCGTGTTCGGACGGCCCATCGGACAGAATCAAGGCATCCAACACCCGCTCGCCAAGGCCTGGATGCAGGTCGAGGCCGCCAGCCTGATGGTATTCAAGGCCGCCACCCTGTTCGATCTGGGTCTGGATTGCGGGATCGAGGCCAACAGCGCCAAGTATCTCGCCGCCGAGGCCGGCTATGAGGCCTGCCAGACCGCGGTCATGTCGATGGGCGGCATGGGCTATGCGCAGGAATACCACGTCGAGCGCTACCTGCGCGAAGTGCTGATCCCCCGCATCGCGCCCGTAAGCCCGCACCAGATCATGAACTTCATCGCCGAAAGGGTGCTGGAGCTGCCGAAGAGCTACTGAGCCGTACTGAAATAGCCTCGTCATTCCCGCGAAAGCGGGAACCCATCACCCCACTTTGGATGCGGGGCAACGCACGAGATGGATCCCCGCCTTCGCGGGGATGACGAGAAGAGGTTAGGATTGAATCATGAACCACCAACCCAGCACCGCCCGCTCCTGGCTGTTCGCCCCCGGCGACAGCGAGAAGAAGATGACCAAGGCGATGGAAGGCAGCGCCGACATTGTCCTGATCGACCTTGAAGACGCGGTGGCCACCGAAAACAAGCCGCTCGCCCGCCAGATGGTCCACGAT
The DNA here is from genome assembly GCA_947473355.1 of Sphingomonadaceae bacterium. Taxonomy (GTDB): domain Bacteria; phylum Pseudomonadota; class Alphaproteobacteria; order Sphingomonadales; family Sphingomonadaceae; genus Novosphingobium. Next base: position 2,867 of record CANJCQ010000120.1, read on the forward strand.
TTCATCGCAGCCAACCCGGCGCAGCAGGCGCGGCTCTGGGTCCGCATCAATCCGTTCGACGGTCCCTATACCTTGGGCGATCTCGCCGCGGTGATGCCCGCACACCCCGGCGGCATCATGCTGCCCAAGGTCTATGGCCGCGCCGATGTTGAAAAGCTCGACCATTGCCTTTCCGCGCTCGAAGTCGCCAACGGTATCGGAGAGGGCTCCACACCGGTCATCGTGCTGATCACCGAAACCGCCGAAGCCATGTTCCACACCGGCGACTACAAGGGCGCGCCGCGCGTCGTTGCGCTGACATGGGGTGCGGAGGATCTGGCCGATTCGATCGGCGCCAGCTCCAACCGCAATGCAGATGGCTCCTACAGCTTCACTTATGAACTCGCCCGCAGCCTGACCGTGCTCGGCGCGGCGACGGCTGGCGTCACTGCCGTCGAGACGATCTCGGCCGATTTCAAGGACCTCGAGGCGCTACGCATCCGCGCGGAAGGCGTGCGCCGTGATGGCTTTCGCGGCATGCTGGCAATCCACCCGGCGCAAGTCGATGTGATAAACGCGGCCTTCACCCCGACCGACGCGGAAATTGCCGAAGCGCAAGAAGTGGTCGCGATCTTCGCTGCCAACCCCGGCGTCGGCGCGATTGGCTGGAAGGGCGGAATGCTGGATCGCCCCTATCTGGCGCGCGCTGAACGGCTGCTGCGGCAGGCTGGCAAGCTGTGAAACCAAAGCGCACCACAAACAGTCCTCGTCACCCTGAACTTGTTTCAGGGTCTATCGTGCCTCAGGCCCTGTGGCGACGGCCGGGACAAAACGGCCCGCTTTACCTGCGAAACGGCGCATCGGTCCATGCGGAGAAATGGACCCTGAAACAAGTTCAGGGTGACGGGATTGGATTGTTGAGGGGCAAGGCTGCATGAGCAAGACCCTGCTTCCAGAGAACCTAGACCTGCGCGAATTCCTCAAGAGTGGCGACCACATCGTCCTCGGCCAGGCCTGCGGCGAGCCTTCAACGCTGATCGAAGCCCTGATCGCGCAAGGCAAAGACATTGGCGGCCTCAGCGCCTTCATAGCCACCAGCTTCTCCGGCGCATTCACTCCCGAGAGTGCCGAGAGCTTCGAGCTTTCCAGCATGGGCGCGATCGGCGCGCTGCGCTCCATGACCAAGGCCGGCAAGCTCGGCGTTGTGCCCTGCCATGTCGGCCAGGTCGGCCCCCTGATCGAGCAAGGCCTCATCCCCTGCGATGTCGCCATGGTGCAGGTCAGCCCGGCGGACGCCGACGGCAATCACTCCTTCGGTCTGATCAGCGACCACACCCGCGCGATGGTCAAAAAGGCGCGGCTGGTGATTGCCGAGGTCAATGATCAGGTCCCCTTTACCTATGGCGAAATGCTGAACGCGGCAAAGATTGATGTCGCGGTCTACACCTCGCGGCCCCCGGTCGAAGTTGCTCCAGCCAAAATCTCCGAGACCGACGAGGCCATCGCCCGCCACTGTGCGCGGTACATCGAGGACGGCTCGGTCATTCAGACCGGGGTCGGCGCGGTGCCCGATGCGATCCTGCGGCTGCTCGGCGATCGCAAGGATCTGGGTGCGCATTCGGGCATGTTCGGCGACGGGCTGGTCGATCTGGTCGAGGCAGGCGTGCTGACCAATGCCCGTAAGGAGATCGACCGGGGCGTCTCGATCAACGGCGCGCTGATCGGCACGCGGCGGCTCTATGACTGGGCCGACCGCAATGTCGCGATCCGCATGTGTGACACCTCCTACACCCACGACGCAGGCGTGATGGCCCGACTTTCGCGGCTGGTCACGATCAATTCGGCTTTGGAAGTGGACCTCACCGGGCAGGTCAATGCCGAGCAATCGGGCGCGGCCTATATGGGCGGCACTGGCGGACAGGTCGATTTCGTGCGCGCCGGGGTGCGCTCGCCCGGCGGCCATTCGCTGATCGCGCTGGCCTCTACCGCAAAGGGCGGAACGCTTTCGAAGATCGTCGCCACACTGGCAGGCCCGGTCACCACCGCGCGCACCGAAGTCGATGTGATCGTCACCGAGTTCGGCGCCGCGGAACTGCGCGGGCAATCATTGGCCGAACGCACCCGGCGATTGGTGGCCATTGCCCACCCGGATTTCCGCGAGGAACTGGACCGGGCGGCACACACCATTCGCGAGCGAGGGTTTTGACACTGACTCCTTCCCCCTTGATGTGGGAAGGATACGAAGCCTTGGTCCCCGTTAGGGACTTAGGCGAAGTTGGATGGGGGTGAGCGCGCCGCAAACGCTGCTCCATGCGGAGAGCTCACCCCCTCCCAACTGCGGCTAGGCAGCAAGCTGCCAAGCCTGCGTAACCCTCCCCCATCAAGGGGGAGGCGAAGAAGGAAGATGCGAAATGACCGACCCAGTCCTGATGCACGCCCGCGAAGATGGCATCGCCGTGATCACCATCAACCGCCCCGAACAGCGCAATTGCCTGAGCAAGGAAGTGCGCGAGGCGTTGTTCGCCGCGTGGGACTGGTTCGAGAACGACCCCGCCATGCGCATCGCCATTCTGACCGGCGCAGGCGACAAGAGCTTTTGCGCGGGCGGCGATCTCAAGGAAATGGTTGAGACCGGCATGTCAGTCCCGGCGCGCGATTTCATTCCGCTGCCCTATGACAATCTCGAACTGTCCAAGCCCACCATAGCCGCAGTAAACGGCTTCGCCTTCGCGGGCGGCTGGGCCCTCGCCCAGAATTGCGATCTGTGCGTCGCCTCAACCAGTGCCAAATTCGCCATCACCGAGGTCAAGGTCGGGCGCGGTTCGCCTTGGGCGGCGCCCTTGATCCACATGATCCCGCAGCGGATCATGATGGAGATCATCCTCACCGGCAAACCGATCAGTGCCCAGCGCGCCTACGAAATCGGGCTGGTCAACCGTTTGGTCGAACCCGCCCAGCTGATGGACGCAGCCATCGAACTGGCACTCGAAGTGCTCGAAGGCGCGCCGCTGTCAGTCAAGGCGGGCCGCGAGACGGTCATGCTGGCAACCGAAATGGGCCGCGCAGCAGCGCTGATGGCGGGCCGCGCGGCGCACGAACATGCCTACAAGAGCGAAGACGCGCAGGAAGGCCCGCGCGCCTTTGCCGAAAAGCGCAAGCCAGCGTGGAAGGGGCGCTAGCTACTTCTTCGTGAACTTCGCAACCCTCTCCGCAAAGTCCGGAGCGAAGCCCGGGTAGTGATACTGCTCATGCGCCAGGGCCTCGGCCAGCGGCATGCCTTCCGTCTGCAGCATCAACTTTTTGGTTTCCACATTGGTGTGCCATGAATTAGCCAAAATCTCGCCGGTGAAGCTTTCTACCAGCGCATCGAGGCCTCCAGCCTCGGCGAGAATGTCGACCAAGCCGAGGTCAAGCGCCTCTTCCGCTCCGACCATCCGTGCGGTGAACATCATGCGCTTGGCCTTTGCCGCCCCGATCCGGCGCGGCAGGCGTTGCGACATGCCCCAGGAACCGACCAGCCCCCATTTGCCGTGGGTGTCGGCAAACCGCGCACCCGCTTCCGCCACGATGAAATCGCAGGCCAAAGCCAGCTCCAGCGCGCCGGTCACGCAGACGCCGTGCACCGCCGCCACGGTCGGCTGCGGCAGGCATTGCAGGCGCTGAATCACCTTGGGCTTGAACAGGCCGAGCGTGGTGGTCACCGCGCCGAGATCGGCCCCGGCGCAAAATCCCCGCCCGGCCCCGCGCAGCACAACGCAGCCGATGCTGTCGGTCTGCTGCTCAAGCGCAGCCAGATGGGCGTCGAGTTGCTCGAACAGTTCGGTATCGAGCGCATTGAGCTTGTCGGGGCGGTTGAGGGTCAGTGTGCACAGGCCACCATTGTCGTGGCGCAGGACTTTCTCAGACATCAAACTCTCCTAACTAACCCCGTTCGTGTCGAGCGAAGTCGAGACACCGCGCTGGGTG
>CANJCQ010000121.1 GCA_947473355.1 Sphingomonadaceae bacterium
CGATGCTTGTCAGGTCGTATTCTCGAGGGCGTCGCGGTGAAGCGCATAATCATTACTGCCACTGACGATGGTTATGCCGAGCTCACACTCGACTTGCTGCGTTCTCTCCATCAGTGGGAGGCGCCGCTGGCCGATGCTATCGGCGTGCTGGATGTTGGGATGAGTGTAGGCACGCGAGAGCAGATTGGCCGATACGTCAACACGATCGTTGAACCCGGCTGGGATTTCGACCTTAGCCCAACCCTCCGCGAACAGCGCCCACACCTGCGTGCCTTGTTGGCGCGACCTATGCTGCGCGACTATTTTCCGGGTTACGATCGCTACCTGTGGCTTGATTCGGACATGTGGGTGCAGGAACGTTTCGCCGTGGAGTGGTATTTTGCTGCCGCTGCACATGGAGCAATGGCGCTGGTCCCGTCCTACGATCCTAGCTACAACTATCACAGCTCGCATATAGAGTGGCGTCAGAGTTATTTGTCCGGCTATTTTGGTGATGACGCGCTGCAGTTGTATCTGACCAACCATTATTATAACGCCGGAGCCTTTTGCCTTGGGGCGAATGCCATTCACTGGACGATGTGGGCCGACTATTTCCGACAAGCACTAAGCCAAAAACCAACAGCCGTGTGCGATCAGGCGGTATTGAACTACATGATCTGGAAAGAACATCCTCCAATTCATCCACTTCCTAGCCGCTGCAATTGGCTGTGCCAATATAGAATACCTAGCTTCCAATTACCTGAAGGGCACTATCACAATCCTCATATTCCAAACCTCCCAATCGGGATAATGCACCTCGCTGGTAGATCAAAAAATTTCCACATTAATCTCCACAATAATAACCAATCCGTAGATTTCAATTTGCGCTTTGGATCAATTAAAAACGCTCTTAATACTGCAACTTAGAAATCAGGCGATATATCAAAAATGGCAGTGCGAGCGATCGATTTTTCTGAGTTTGATGGCGCCTTTGATCAGCCTCCATCACTTGATCGACCAAAGCTCTTGTTCGTCTGCACCACTCCTCGCAGTGCCTCGCATCGACTGAACCGGGCTCTTTTCGATCTGGGGCTGGGTGTTCCAGCTGAATATTTCAACCCATCCGCGCAGCAGCTGCTGGTCCGATGGGGGCTCGGTTCCGATCTGGAGGCACCGGACGACCTCGCCACCTACTGGCGCGAACTCTTACGCCGTCGCACCCGTAATGGCGTATTTTCAATGTCCTTGTTCGGATCGCAGTTACGGTTTCTGCGTCGAGTGCTTAGCCCTGGCGATGACGCAGTATTCATTCATCTCCAGCGACGAGAAACTGCCAGTCAAATCGCTAGCCTACTGGTGCTTTACGAGACAAAGCAACCTGGCGAGACGGAACGAAGCTTCAGCGAGATCCCGGGGATCCGCGAGATTTCGCCGCGCGCTATACGTGTCCTACATCAATGGATCAGGCTTCAGAACGACAAGTGGCGAAGCTTCCTTGCTACCCAACCCCATCTGGAGATTACCACCGAGTCATTCCTGGCCGATCCGGCCGAATGCCTGCTTAAGATCTTGGCCCTTGGTGGCTGGTCAGGTGCGCTGGGGCGGGTGGTTCAGGCTGTTGCCGGAGTGACGGGGTCTAAGGCCTATGCCACCAATGCTGCGATTAAGCAGCGGTTACTACGCGATTTTGCTACGACTTTCGCTCAACTTCAAGATGACCGTTAGCGATGCACTTCGAGCATCCCATGCAGCACACGCCCGAGAGTATCGCTCGCCTGGAGACGCTATTGTCACGGCGCGACCTACCTCCGAGTGACATGCTGCACCTCGCCCAGGAACTCGTCGCACACGGACACCGCTCGGCACCGACTGCAATAGCTGCCCTGCGCGCTGGATCGCGTCACGCTGATGTCGTTGCCTATTGCGACCGGCTTGAGCGAGTCTGGTACCATTTGCGCAGCGTCTATCGGCTGGAGGAGCAATCAGCCGAGTTACTGGCCCATTGCTACTCTCACAATGGCTTCATCGCCCTTCGGCCACCTCTACCTAGTCGCCGCCTGCTTGTAGTTTTCACCACCTTGTTTAACAATTTCGCGATATCAACAGCGGCCCTGGCCTCATTGCTGACTGGGACTGGTGCGAACCTGCTGATCCTCAAGGATAGCACCATTTATAATTATCACCGCGGCGTGTACGGGCTGGCAGAGGATTTCCCCAGCCTCTCCAAGGCCATTCACGACCATGCCGCGCGGATCGGCGCGGACCGCATCTATTATAGCGGCTTTTCCAGTGGCGGCTATGCAGCGCTGTTGACCTCACTACTGGGGCAATGCGATGGCTACTTGGGCTTCTCGCATATCACCGACCTGAGTGCTAATTCGTCGTTGCCACCCAGCCGCCACATGCCGCCGCAATTGCGCACGTCACTGGATCAGCGCTGGTTTCGCGACCTGCGCCCGATGCTGGCCAAGGCTGACCCAACCGTGCATCGTCGGCTCATCTATGGCGCCAAATCTGCGCCCGACATCGTCCATGCTGAGAATTTGAGCGGGCTCAACACTGTCTCTCTCACCCGCCTCGCCGACGCCACGCACAACACTGTCCAGCACCTGCTCGAGAGTGGAAGTCTGTCCGAGCTCTTCAGGCAGTTCGTTGCCGATTGATCATTCCGGCCAAAGCGCTGACGGTCGTCTCGCTATCCACCGCCTCTACTGGGATCTCTACCCCGGTATGCTCATCAACCAGCATCAGTAGTTCCAGCAGCGAGAGGCTGTCAAGGTTCAGTTCCGAGAGCGGGCGTTCTGGTAGTTCGGTCTGATCTCCAACCTCGGCTCCGATCTCAGTCAGTAGCTGATGCAGGAGTGCGATTTCGCCGTCAGGAAGGGCTTGGCTCATCATCGGCCTCTAAGGTTACAAAGTTTATGAAGCCTCCCCTTGGTGCTATTTACATTGAAAGGCAACTTCCGGGGCAGCGATGGCCTATCGGAAGGCCAGAGGATCGAGGATGTCTGCACGCCAGATGCGCTGGTGCGCAATCCTGACCGTGTATGCAGCTTCTATGATGAGCTGCGGGATAGCGCCGCAAGGGCGCAGCCAAACCCTGCCCCCCCCCTTATTGTGAGGTGGTGCCGACTTTCTGGACAGGGGGTTAAGCTTATCCCGGCCTGAAGGATGGTACGGGAATGAAGACGAGGAGGAACACCAACACTATGCGTTCCTTTGGCGCATCAGCCTCTCAAATCGCCAAACGCTGGAACACATATCGGCGAGATTACGGCTTGCCGACCAACCAAGTTCGTCGCGGGCCTTGTCGGGACTTGCGTAGTAACTCGCAACATCTCCAAGGCGACGTTTGGCAATCCGGTAAGGCACCGCGACATTGTTCACCTCGGAAAAGGTGCGCACCATATCGAGGACCGAATAGCCAATGCCTGTGCCCAGGTTCCAGGTACTTATAGGCAATGCCCCTGCAGTTATCGCCTCGAGTGCGGCCAGATGGCCGGACGCGAGGTCAACGACGTGGATGTAGTCCCGCACCCCGGTGCCATCGGGGGTAGGATAATCATCGCCGAAGACGGCAAGCTCGGGCAGTAAGCCTGCCGCCACATGGCTAATGTAGGGCATGAGGTTATTGGGAGCCCCGTTCGGATTATCCCCGATGAGGCCACTCTCATGCGCACCGACGGGATTGAAGTAGCGCAATATGGCAATTCGCCAAGTGGGATCTGCGGCGGCAATGTCAGCAAGCATCTCTTCGACCATCAATTTCGTGCGACCATAGGGGTTTATGGCGCGGGTTGGATGGTTCTCGTCGAGTGGCAGGTAGTCTGGATTGCCGTAGATGGTGGCGCTGGAACTGAACACGAGCCTGCGAACATCGGCGGCATTCATTGCTTGGATCAGCTGCAAGGTTCCGGCGACATTCGCGTCATAATAGGCCAGCGGAATGGTCACTGCTTCGCCAATGGCCTTCAGCCCCGCGAAATGCACCACCGCCTCGGCACAATGGTCTCGTAGCGTCCGTTCCACCAACGGGCGGTCACGGACATCGCCGATGATAAGGGGAATCGACGTCCCAGTGATGCTGGATAGACGCTCGACGGTATCCGCGCGGCTATTAATAAGATTGTCGAGGATGACAAGGTCATGGCCAGCCTCGGCGAGTGCGACCGCGGTGTGGCTGCCTATGTAGCCGGCCCCGCCGGTAAGAAGAATGTTCATTGCTGCCTGTTACCTTGGAGTTCAGTCGACATGATGCCTGCATGTGATGGAAGGCCGAACAGACGTCTACCCCATCCTCCAGCAACAGCAGCTCGATTTCGACCGTAAGCTTAGGCTCCGGCACCAGCACATGTTCGGCTGACAACACCGCCGCATCGGCGACGATCTGGCGCGCGACAGTGAATTCATGCTCGGGCAGGGCAGCTATAAACTCTTCGCCTGCATTCACTGCCTCGTTGCCCGCAAAGGCCAGCGCGAGCCGGTGACGGCTGCCGCTGAAGGTCACGCTGGCCCAGGGTGTCTCGGCATGGCGCAGCAGTTCGGCCTTGCCGCCGGCGAGGTCCATCACGGCGGTGAGCAATTGCAGCCAGGGGCGGCGCACATGCGGGGCGGTCGGCTGGCGGCGCGCTATTTGCAGCATGGTGCGATCAGATCTGTAGTCAAACCGCATGGAGCGTCTCCGCATAGCTGGACATGAAATTCTCGACCCGCGTGCTGGTTTCCGGGCGGGGCGTGCGGCCGTTGCGCAGGTCTTCGACAAAGCGCGGATCGCGGGTCGCGAGGCGGCCGAATTTGGTCCAGGCCATGCCGGTCTCGGTCAGGAATTTCTCGATCTTGCGTATCAACATGGGCTGCTCTCCCTTTGGCTTGGCACTGACGAATCGCGAATCAGTTCCTGTTATGTTCCGTATGAAATCCTACTTGTCTAGGAAAAATCTTTCGTGTAGGACGTTTTTATGAAAAATACCGCCCCGCGCCAGCTCCTGCTTGAACTTGCCGCTCAGCGCGATACCAGTCTGGCCGCACTTTCCACTCTAATTAGGCGTAATACCAGTTATTTGCAGCAATTTGTTCGCAAAGGAAGTCCGCGCAAGCTGGAAGAAAATGACCGCCGCACCCTGGCCCGCTTCTTCGGGATAGACGAGTCGCTGCTTGGCGCACCGGAGGAAAATTCTTCCGCATTGCCGGGAAAGGCGCCTCGCGGCGATTGGGTGGATGTTCCGCGCCTCGCGCTCGGCGCTTCGGCTGGGCCGGGGCGGCTTGCGAACGAGGAGCAGGCAATCGGCACTTTCCGCTTTTCCTCGCGCTGGCTGCGCGGGCAGGGGCTCGATCCGGCCATGCTCTCGGCGATTGCCGTGACCGGCGATTCGATGGAGCCGACCCTGCGTGATGGCGACGAGATTCTGGTCGACCGTGCGCCGCGCACCTTGCGAGACGGAATCCACGTCGTGCGGGTCGATGATGTGGTGCTGGTCAAGCGGCTCGATATGGCCCGGCCCGGCGCGATTGCCCTTATCAGCGACAATCCCGCCTATCGCTCGCTCGAACTGGCGCCCTCTGCCGTCGAAGTGATCGGGCGGGTGGTGTGGAAAAGCGGGCGGCTTTAGATTGGGTTCACGCAGAGGGCGCAGAGGAGAAGGGGAGACGCAGAGACGTTGTTCTTGTGGCGAAGCCACTTTTGCAATTTTGATTCCTTATCATGCGGCGGTTCATGGGCACCAACCGCCTGCGGCGGGCGCAGCACCTTTGCGCCTCCCCTTCTCCTCTGCGCCCTCTGCGCGAAACCTCTTCTCCATTGATTTCCCGAACCCTCCGGGCCATCTCCACCACATGACTGAAACCCAAGAACCTCCGATGCTCGTCGGCAAAGTGACCGTAACCCCCTTCGAGCAGAATTGCTCGCTGATCTGGTGCACCAAAACCATGCGCGGCGCGCTGATCGATCCCGGTGGCGATCTCGACAAGCTGAAGGCTGCACTGGTGCAGACTGGCGTGACACTGGAGAAGATTCTGGTGACGCATGGACATATGGACCACTGCGGCATGGCAGGCGTGCTCGCCGAAGAAATGGGCGTGCCAATCGAAGGCCCGCACGAGGACGACCGCTTCTGGATCGAAGGGCTCGACGACAGCAAGATGCGCTTCGGCCTTGAGGGCAAGAGCTTCGAGCCTGATCGCTGGCTGGTCGATGGCGACACAGTGACCGTGGGCGAGCTCACTCTGGATGTCGTCCATTGCCCCGGCCACACCCCCGGCCACGTGATTTTCCACCACGCGCCTTCGCATTTCGCCGCAGTGGGCGATGTGCTGTTTGCAGGCTCCATCGGCCGCACCGACTTTCCGCAGGGCAATCACCAGCAATTGCTCGATTCGATCACCCAGAAGCTGTGGCCGCTGGGTGACGATGTGACATTCATGCCCGGCCATGGCCCAACCAGCACTTTCGGCCGCGAACGGCAGACCAATCCGTTCGTCGCGGACATGAATTTCGGTTGAGACCGGTCGTGCCATAAGCATCATAAAACTTTACAAATAGAACCAAATAGGTTATAAGCCGCTCGCTTTCCTTCGGGAGAGTGGCAGGACCGGGATGGGGCTAGGCCAGCCCTTGACCTGTCCTTCATTCGATTTCCCTTGGCGGAAATCGGATGGCGCGGTCGGCGTAGTGGACGCGTGCAGGCGGGGCGGTTACGCTCAAGCGGCATGCCCACCCAGAGCGTCGCAGCGGCAGACCGGATGGTGTGACTACCGCGGCCTTGCTCGCCCAACCGTCCTCCGCCAGTGGCGCGGGGCGGCTACCGGGTCTGGAACCGGGAAAA
>CANJCQ010000122.1 GCA_947473355.1 Sphingomonadaceae bacterium
GAGCGAAGTCGAGACACCGCGCTGGGTGTCTCGACTTCGCTCGACACGAACGGATGTGGGGGGAAGCCTACCCCAATGCAGCTTTCGCCGCGCTCGCCATATCCGGCACACCACAAGCCGCGATATATTCCTCCTGCAACCGCCGCACCAGTTCGGCCACCGGCGGAATGTCGTCGATCAGGCCAATCCCCTGCCCGCCGCTCCAGATATCGCGCCAGGGAGACTTGCCCGCTGGAAGATGCTCAGTGCCGCGCTTGTCGGGGATGAACAGGTTTTCGGGATCAAGACCAATGCTGCACAGGCTCGCCTTGAGCCATGACGCCGGCATACCGTTGACGCCCTTGGTATAGATCACCTCGGTCACCCCGCCCTCGACCAGCATCGCCTTATATTCATCCGGCGCGGCGCTCTCCCGCGTCGCGATCATCCGCGTGCCGAGATAAGCCAAGTCCGCGCCCAGCACTTCGGCCGCGCGGATCGCGGCCCCGGTCGAGATTGCGCCCGCCATCACAATGGTGCCGTCAAACATTTCGCGGACTTTGGGAATGAAGGCGAGGTGGCTGATTGTCCCGGCATGGCCGCCGCCGCCTGCGCCAATGCAGACGATCCCGTCCGCCCCAGCCGCAGCGGCCTTCTCGGCGAAGCGTATGGTGGTGGCGTCGTGGAAATGCAGCAGGCCATATTCCTGCACCAAGGGCGCGTTCTGCGTCGGATCGCCCACCGAAGTGACGATGATCTGCACCCCGTATTGCTTGCAGGCGGCCAGCTGGGCCCGGAAATCCTCCGGGCTCGAATTGGGCGAAATGTTCATCGACAACGGCCCGATCACTTTGCCCGGATTGGCTTCGGCAAAGCGCTTCAGCGCCTCGCTTACCACTTTCAGCTGCTCCACCATTTCCGCATCGTCGCGGCAGTGGTTACGAGTCAGCGAGCCGATGATCCCGGCCTGGCAGCAGGCAATGGCCAGGTCCTTACCGCTGCACAGGAACATCGGCGCGGCGAAGGCCGGTAGGGTAAGTTGCGCGCGAATATGCTTGGCAAGCGCCATGTCTCAATCGTCTCCCATCGCTTTGTCAGCGACCCTGCCCGCAATTTGCTTGCTTGCGCAAGGTGGCTCTGCATGATGGCGGCAAAACCAACCGAGAGGATACCTCGATGTTCAAGCAGATCTGCTTCTTCAAGAAGCGCCCCGACATGACTGCCGAAGAATTCATGGACTATTACGAAAACCAGCACTCGCAGCTATCCAAGCGCATAGGGCTGAAGCCCGCGATCCCCAACGCCACCCGCTATGTCCGCCGCTATCTGCGCCCCGAGAAGAACCCGGTGACCGGCCAGGTGCACGATGCAGGTTATGATTGCATCATGGAAATCTGGTGGAACAGCCGCGAGGATTTCGAAGCCAGCCAGGCTCTCATCGCCAGCCCCGAGCGGCTGCCGCACACCATCGAGGACGAGAAGAAGCTGTTTGCCTCCAGTGCCAATCCGATCTGCTCGGTGATTGAGTACGATTCGCCGATGGGGCCAAACGGCGAGGTGACCACGGTGGAGCTGAAGTACGGCGACTGATCGCCGCCCGGCTCAGGTTATCTTGCGGCCGAATATCTTGCGGGCGGTTGGAAAGCCGGGGCGCGGCGGCTGCGGCGTTTGCGGTCCGGCATGGGCGGCGCGCACTTCAAACCGGCCGCCGATACCTTCTGCAAGGCCGCGCTTTTCGCGCCATTCGTTGGCGAGTTCCGCCTTGGCCTCATCGTCATCGGGCATCAGGTCTGGCGGCGGCATGAGATCGTCGAACACGCGCTCGGGCGCGACATATTCGGCGCTCTGAAAATTGTATGCACGGTGCATCAGCGGGACCAGCTGGTAGAGCGGCACCCCACCCTCCTCCTCCGGCGCGCAGTGCAGCAAGCGGTAGGACAGACTGCGGTCTTCCGGGCCGAATGTGTCGCCGTGCGGGATGACATAACCATTGTCCGTCGTTGCAACTTTCAGAAATGCCAGGATGGTTTCAAAATGGGCGGTCCATGGCAGCGTTCCCGGCTCGATCGAAATCTCCCGGCCGATGAAATGCCGGGCTCCGAAAGTCAGCACACCGATTTCGGTATCGCCGCTGGCGCCTGCACTGTTGCCAAACAGATAGGGGTGAATGTGCAAGGGCCCCGGCGCTGGCACACTTGCGTAATCTTCGAACTTCTCGCCCGGGATCAACTGGTTGCTCTGCGTCCAGTGCACAACTTGCGGCATTGCCTCGTCGCAGATCAGCCGTGCGATCATGGCGCAGGCTTCCAGCCGCCTGCAAAACTGCGGCAGCGAATGACCTTCCAACGGCATGCCGAGCTCGGACAGCATCTGCGTGACATCCGGCGCATTGCCCATCACCCCGTGCGACACAGTGACCAGAACATGCGCGCGGTTGCCCGTCAGCCGCTGGCGGATGTCAGGGCACAGCATACCGGTCACGGTTGATGCCAGCGCCTGCTGGAACACTGCCATATTGGCCGGCTCCACCAGATATTCGAGCGTGATCATCAGATCGTCCTGGCCGAACAGCCGGTAAAACACGCCCGGATTGGCCTCAGACACGTTGAACGGTTCGCGCCCCTGCATCTGCTCGAGCCGCAGGAATGAGCGCACTACGGCCTCCAGCGCGCGGAACGGCTGCTCAAACAGCAGCGCTGCCTGAATTTCGTTGGGATACTGCATGGACGCCCCCGCGTTAGCCGCGGGTAAGCAATTACAGGGCTCAGTTAAGGATTTGGTTAATAGGGCTGCCTAGGCGCTTAACCTAGAACCCGGTCTTCCAGCTCAGTGCCACACCCTTGTCGTCCGCTGCCTGCGCAAAGTTTCCGGGGGTGTGCCGGTAGAACACACTCGCCGATGCGCCGCCGCCCCACAAGGGCCCGCGCCAGGCGAGCTCGCCGTCGATCTCGCGGCCACTGGGGCTGAGGTTGACTGTGCTGATGCCATTGGTCGCGGTCAGCGTGTCGTAGCTGTAGGCTACCGGCAGGTCGAAATTGAGCCCGCCGCTCTGGACCCGCAGCGGCTGCGCAATGCGCATGGCCAGGCTGTCGCCGCGCGCAAAGACCCCTTGTCGCGCCACATCGAAGGACCAGGCATTGCTGGTGAGTCGCGATCCGCGCGCGATCAGTCCGCCGGGCCGCGCATGTGTGAAACCCTGCCGCCAGGCCGCGCCAAGCCGCCAGCCGGGCGCGAATGGCCAGGCCGCCGTCGCATCAAGAAACACACTATCCGCCCCGCCCGCGCCGAAGCTGTCGTGCAGTCTTGCCCCCAGCACGGTGCGGTCTTCGGCCAGCCAGCTCGCGGCAAGGCCCGCTTCCAGCGCGCCGAAATTGCGGTCGGTGGCCACGGCGAAGCGGGTCATGCCATCGCGAAAATGGCGCTGATAGAGCGCAGAGCCGGCCCGCTGACCCGAGGTGGTCGCTGAGTGCGCGCCTTCCGCGCTCAAGGTCAGCCCCCATTTGCCGAGCTGCTGGCGCAGCGCCACGGCGGTCTCGCCGCTGCGGGCAAAGCCGAAGTCGCCGCCGGGCGAACGCGCGATCAGGAAGGCCGGTTCGCTGCGGCCCTGCACTTGCGCGATCAGTCCGTCCGTGCCTTGCGCAAAGCCAAAGGCAACGCGGGTATGCGGCGCGATGCGCGCAGCAACCCTGGCGGCCATCACCTGCGCCACTTCGGCATCGCCGCGGCTCAGCCGCAACATGCCCTGCCAGGGTGACGAGGGAAGCATGCCAGTGCGGCCAATTGCGAAGCCGAGCGAGAGATTATCATTGCCGCCTGCCACATTGTCGATCGGCGAGAGCAGCGCCGCACTCAGCCGGTTATCCAGCGGCGCGTTCTGGATCCGCCCGCTCAGATCGATACGATAGGCGCGCTGGTAGCCATCCAGCATCACTGCGCTGAGCGGAGCCAGCCGCCCCGCATCGCCCATTGCCGTCGAAGTCACGCCGATGGTGTCACCCGAGGGCAGCGGCACAAGCGTGTTGGCAAGGCTCAGCGTACCTTGCGGGGCAAAGGCCTTGCCGATGTCGAGCAGGCCGCGGCCATAAGTCGCATCGATCCCGGAGGTACCCAGATCCTTGGCCGAACTGAGCAGCAGTTCGACCGCTTGCACCGCAGTCAGGTTGGGAAAGGCCTGCCGCAGCAGTGCCGCCGCGCCCGCAATCTGCGGCGCCGAGAAGCTGGTGCCCGAGACGACGGTGACGAAATTCTGCCCGTTCTGCACCGTGATCTTCGGTATAGAGCCATCGTAGACACAGCAGATCCGCTCGCCCAGCGCCGAGAGATACCAGCTGGCTTCGCTGCCCGCGCGGTTGGCGAAATCCGAGAGGACATTGCTGCTGTTCACTGACCCCGCAATGATAACGTTGCCATTGCCCGCTTGACGAATGCCCACCGCGAAGGGATCGGGCAAGGTGGGGTCCTGCGACGGGGTGGGGCTGTCGGCATCATTGCCGGCTGAGACGACGACCACCACCCCCGCGCTCGCCGCCCGGCCGATCGCGTTGCGCACCGAGGCACCTGGCGACGATCCGCCCAGCGAGATATTGATTACCTTGGCGCCGCTCTGCACCGCGCGGTCGATCCCACTAGCTATCGCATTACTGAAAAAGGCGCAGCCATCTGCAGAAGTGCAGCTGCCCGGCGAATCGGCGCGCATCACCAGAATATCAGCCTCATAGGCCACGCCCACCACACCCGAATTGTTGCGCGCCGCCGCTGCGACCAGCGCCACCAGCGTGCCGTGATCACTATCGGCATTGGCAAGGGCGCGACCTCCCCCGGCGACATCGGCCGACCCCGCTGCAATGCGGCCCGCAAACTCGCTGTTGCTTGTATCGATACCGCTGTCGATAATGCCGATCGCCACGCCCTTGCCGCTTGCGCCCAGCGTCCAGGCGGGGATGGTGTTGTCGCTCGAAGTGCCGTTCGAGCGGCGGTATTCGGACGTGTCGAAGGACACTGGCGTCGGTGTGGGAGTCGGCGCGGGTGTCGGTGTCGGCGCAGGGCTCGGCGACGGGGTGCTCGAAACCCCGCCCGATTCGCCGCAGGCCGCCAGCAAGGCGAGCGCGATGGCCGCCACTCCTGATCGCAGGCCCCTGCCTCTCGTCACGGTCAGAGTAGCACGCATGACAATTTCCCCCGCATCCAGTTGGCGTGCATCTATCGAGCCAAGTCTGGCATAATCCTGAACGAAAAATAGCCCTTCTTCGCTAAGCATTGTTTAGCATGCGGGATCGGTGCTTGTCCTCGCCCACGCCGCGCGATAGGCGCAGCGACCAGAACCGAAATACCAATGGAGCCTAACGCCATGTCCAGCCTCGAAACCCGGATTGAAGCCGCTTGGGAAGCGCGCGACACTGTCACCCCAGCCAGCAGCGACGTGCGCGCGATTGTCGACGAGGCGCTGGCGCTGCTCGATTCGGGCACGGCGCGGGTTGCCGAGCCTGATGGAGCGGGCGGCTGGAAGGTCAACCAGTGGCTCAAGAAGGCCGTGCTGCTTTCCTTCCGCCTAAACGACAACGGCGTGATGGACTACGGCGCAGCCGGCGCAGCCGGCGCACCCGCTTTCGACAAGGTGCCGCTGAAGTTCGCCGGCTGGGGCGAAAACCGCTTCCGCGAGGCCGGCATCCGCGTGGTGCCGGGCGCAGTCGTGCGCCACAGCGCGTTTATCTCCAAGGGCGTGGTGCTGATGCCCAGCTTCGTCAACCTGGGGGCCAATATCGGCGAGGGCTCGATGATCGACACCTGGGCGACCGTCGGCTCCTGCGCGCAGATCGGCAAGAACGTGCATATTTCGGGCGGCGCGGGGATCGGCGGCGTGCTCGAGCCACTGCAGGCCAATCCGGTAGTGATCGAGGACAATTGCTTCATCGGCGCGCGTTCGGAAGTGGCAGAGGGCGTAATCGTCGGCACAGGCGCGGTGCTTTCAATGGGCGTGTTCATCGGCGCCTCGACCAAGATCGTCGACCGCGCCACTGGCGAAATCCACATCGGTAAGGTTCCGCCATATTCAGTAGTGGTTCCCGGCGCTCTGCCCGGCAAGCCCCTGCCTGACGGCACGCCGGGCCCCTCGCTCTATTGCGCGGTGATCGTCAAGATCGTCGATGCTCAGACCCGTTCGAAGACCGGGATCAACGAATTGTTGAGGGACTAGGCGCAAGCGCGACATGCCCGAAACGCTCCTCACCCAATTTGCCGTTGCTTCGGCGATGCTGGTTGGGTGCGTGCTGTTTCACGGCATCGGGCTCGCCAGCCTCAGCAAGGCGCTGCGTAGCGAGGCCTCGATCGAGCGAATGCGCCATATCGAGCCGCTAAGCCCACGCGGCGCGCTGTTCACGCTGGTGATCGTGCTGGCGATCATTGTGCTGCACGGCCTCGAGATCTGGGCCTTTGCCGTGCTCTATCTGGCGGTAGATGCAGTCCACCCGCTTGAGGAAGCGCTCTATTTCTCGACGATCAGCTATTCGACCGTCGGCTACAACGACACCCATATCGCCGACAATTGGCGGCTGGTCGGCGCATTCGAAAGCATCCTCGGCATGATCCTGCTCGGCTGGTCCACCGCCTTCTTTTTCCGCATGCTGGGCCGCATCGACACGCATTGAGGTGTGGTGGCCGGACAAGCCGCGATGCAATTTAACCGGAATTAACTACCTTCCCGTTCGTGTCGTGGGGGGTCGGGAAACCCGGGGGGCGGGGGTGGGCGAC
>CANJCQ010000123.1 GCA_947473355.1 Sphingomonadaceae bacterium
ATGCGATCGCGGGAAAAATGGCTTGATCCGGCGCATCTGCACCTCGCTCAGCATAAACAGATCGTCCACAAGCAGCACCTCCTGGTGCCACCATTGAATCAACCCTCAGCCCATCATGCAAGCAATTTAACAGGTCCTGACCCTAGAACCGGGTCCGCCGGAAACGTAGCTGGATTAGTCCGAAAATCCCTCTTAATCGTCTTGAACGTGCGAGAAACTCTTGTTGCGGATAGCAGGCGTGGCACAATATCGGGTCAGACGCAGAAAACAATCGAGCGGATCGACGCCCGCGTTGGCCGGTCACCGGTCACCGGCCAGCATCTGCGCCCTGCCACCCTGGGAGACAATTCGTGGCCACTGTCGATGCAGCTGCGGACATACGTCTTGAGCGCGTGACCGGAACAATCGGCGCCATCGTTCATGGTGTCGGCCTCGACGAGCGTAGCCCGGTCATCGCCGAAACGCTCATCCGGGCGTTGCACGAGCACGGCGTCCTCTTCTTTAAATATCCGGAAGGCGTAACCGAAGAGCAGTTCACCGGGTTCAGCGAATTGTTCGGCGAACTGGAAGGGCCCTATCGGCTGTCGATGAAGAAGCAGAGCACCGCAGGCTACATCGACGCGGAACATGTGCCTCTCAAGGCGAGCCGGATCAACGTTTTCCATACTGACGGCACCGCCTTCGAAAGCCCGCCGCAGGCTGCGATGCTTGCGCTCGTCGAGCTGCCCGAGGTGGGCGGCGGCACGACGTGGGCCAGCATGTACGCGGCGTGGGATGACCTCTCGGCCTTCGACCAACGGCTGCTCGACGAGCTCGATGTCGCCCACAACACCAAGCGCCTGCCGTTCCTGAAGGAGACACCCGAAACGGTGCATCCCGCGGTGATTCGCGACAAAACTACCGGCAAGAAGGCGCTGTTTGTGAACGTCAACTATTCCGACCGCATCGTCGGCATGGGGCTATACAAGCTGGAGGTCGATACGGCGGACACGGTTTGATGGACCGGTAAGGTGATCCGCGTTCGGGCGGCAACGCGGTTTGCCTCCAGCCGGTCGCTGGCGCGATTGCTTACCAGAGCGGGCGCTGCTGCAAAACCTCGCGGCGGTCCCTGATCGACGTCTCGCGCTGCGCCGGGCTGACGCTCGGCGTATCGGCGGGCAGACGAGCGCGCAGTTCGGCCAGCGGCAGCTTTTCGATTGTGGGTGTGGGATTGCTGTCGCAACCCATCCAGCGGCCTGCGACAATGCCGCGCCGATAGCCCGATGTGTCGAGCCAGTTCGGTATGCCGGGATCTCTGGCCGAAATGACGATGCGCAATACGCCATCCCGGTCGGGCTTGGCCTGCATGTCGTTGAGGCTGGACTGGTTGTTGTGCCAGTCGATGGTTTCCTCGAATTCAGTTGCTAGCTGGATCGAGCGGTAGAGGCATTTCGCTGGCGGGCGCGTCGTTATCAGCAGCACCTCGTCATCAGCCAGTTCGTAGGCGCTTGAATAATAGACCTGGCCACTCAGGCCTCCGTTCTGCGCGGCATCGACCATCTTGAACTTGTGCAGAAAACCATCCGCTCGAAGCCGCGCGCCGGATGTCACGAAGATCGACGGCAGCAGCGCAGCGGCACGGGGCAGGTCGCGCAGGCGGGCTTCCACTGTCGCCGCTGGTGTCCTTGCGCGCTGCGGCGGAATGTCGATGCGTTCAATTGAGATCGTCGGATCGCGCTCTTTGGAGGTGTCAGCCTGCACGGTGCGGAGCAGAAGCCGAGTAGTATTGGATGCGAGCTCCCACCAGTCGCCGGAATAGCCGGCCGGGCGCACCGGGCTGATGATCACATCGAAGCGGCCCCGTTTGTCGACGTGAAGCCCATTGAGATCGAGGACGCCGCGCTTAGTGCCCGCCTGAAGTGCGCCGCCGCCGGGCTCACCCGGCATGGGTCCCGCCTGGCCGATGTTGGCCTGACGCAGGCTGCCGCGCTCGCCGCGCAGGCGATAGGTTCCGCCCGGCGTGACGCGCGAGATGCGATAGATTGTGTCCGCATTGGGTTGCGGATAGTTCAGTGTCAGGTTCTGATTGGCGACAAAGGCCGGATGATCGCCGTCGCTCCCGAGCGATTCCAAAAGCGCGGCCGTCAATGATGCCACTGCCAGCCGGCCGATTTCCTGCTGAACCTGGGGATCGGCGCGCTGCTCGGCTGGAAGCTTGGCCAGCAGCCTGTCTGGCAGAGTCCGTAGCCCTTCGATGAATTCACTCCATCCCGCCACGCCGATCTGTGGAGGTTCGCTGGAAACCTGCGCAATTGCAGTTGTGGCAAAAAAGGCTGCGAGGGAAGCGAGCGTGAACAATCCAGGTCGTCGCATGTCAATTCTCCTCGCGGGATCGGGGATGCCCTCATTATCGAATGCCTCCAGCGTGGACGATCTCCCTGGCCCCCAGCTGCGTTCATTGAAGGCGGTAGGAGCCGATCTTGCGCAATTTGCTGGGCGTGATCTGGAAATGCCGGGTGAATCGCCGGACGAATGCGGTTTCCGAGCGATAGCCGATCTTTTCTCCGACTTCGTCGATCCTGAGGTCGGTGTCGCGCAGGAACTGCTCGGCGTATCGCATGCGTTCTTCACTCAGGGCACCGATGGGAGTCTTGCCGGTTTCTGCGACGAAGCGCGCTGCGAAATTCGACCGACCCATTCCAACCCGGTTCGCAAGCGTCTTCACAGACCATCTCGCAAACGGATGCTTCTCGATCAGGATTTTCGCGCGCGCTATCGGATCCTGTAGATTCCACCGCAGTTGGGCCTGAAAATAGTGATCGGAACGGAGGGCTTCGACCAGCAGCAGTTCCGCGGCACGGTTCAGCATCGCGCCCGCCCCGGTGCCCTGTGCCGCTTCAGCGAGCAATTGAAGATCGATGCCGAGATCAAGAGCGCGCATCGAAAGCGTGGCGGGCAGGCGGACCGGCTGAAAGCCGCTCGGCCACAAGACCTGGAATCGCCCGCTCAGCAAGCGGCATGCCCGCCGGCCTTGACCAACATGGACAAGCAGGGGCTCGTCGCCCGGCAATTCGCTGGCAAGCTGACTGACTGTACTCAAAGTCCGGCCATGGCCGCACCGAACTTTATGTACAATTCCAGATAACTGTATGGCCACGTCGCCGGGTTTCAGGTCGAGCGGGTCGCCGGTCTCGCCTGTCAGCCGCACCTGTCCTTCGAGCACCATGTGGATATGAATGCCATCCCCGTGCATCACGCGAAAGCCACTGTTGGCCGCCATGTCGATGAAGCACCAGTTCAGGCTTCGAATGTCGATAAGATCCAGAAATTCGTCAACAGACCAAGTCATTGCCAGAACTTTCCAGAATCAGAAGGCTATTTCCTCCCGACCCATTTCACTCTCGGTTTCGGGGCACCAAACCATGTCGTGGACCGCACAGTCGGCAACATACACGCACTCCGAGGCGCCTATGCACGCAACAGTGCCAGAGCAATCTCAACGCCGTCGAGGCTATCAGCCATGGCGAGCAGTCAGTACCCCTTGTTGGTCCAAAACGAATACTCGAACAGCCGCGCTTGCTGCGAGATTACCCGGCGGGCTGAGACGTCAGAGAAGCTTGATAGCGATCGTTGGCGCGCACCCGTTCGATATAGTCGGCAAGGCCCCGTTCGAACGAATAGGCGGGCGCGAATCCCAGGTCGTTCACAAGCCGGGCATTGCTCATCGGCGCATGGGCATGTCCGGGCAATTCCGTCGCGGATGTGCGGACTTCGGCTTGGGGGAGCAATTCGCGAAGTGCCTGTGTGAAGCCTGCTACCGGTCCCCGTCCTGCCTGGACGTTGTAAAGTTGGTGGGAGTGAGACTGGGAGGTCAATGCCAGCCAGGCAGCCTGTGCGGCGTCGCCGGCATAGGTCCAGTCGGCCATAGCGTCGCCCCGGGGCATTTCGATCGGGTGTCCGCGCACCGCGTCGTCTACCCGCGCCATGTAATGGACCTTTGCCGGAGTGGTTAGTATCCCGGAATTGTACGATCCGCGCCAGCCGCGGCCAAAGCCATAGGTCGAACCGAAGCGCAGGCTGACTACATCGAGGCCGAGCTGCTCGGTATAGTGCCGCCCCATCGCCTCGCCCCAGGCCTTGCTGCTGCCGTAGAGGTTGGAAGGATTGGGCACGAGATCTTCGGTGAGCAATTCCGCCTGCTGTTTGCCATAAGCAGCGACCGAGCTGGCGAATAGCACCCGCTCGATCCCGGCAAGGCGCGCTGCCTCGAACACATTGGCGGTGCCAAGGCACTGCACATGAACGTAGGGGAGCATCTGTCCCGGTTTGGGCGAGCCGAGGATAAAGGCGAGATGGGCAATCCGTTCCACCGCGTGATCGGCGATGGTGCTGCCGATCAGGTCGGGGTCCGCGACATCGCCCTCGATCAACGTGACGCGATCGAGCAGGTCGGCAATGCGACCGCGATCTGGATAGCGATCGAGCAATACTACTCGGGCGCCCTGGGCCACGGCGTAGCGGGTGAAATAGGAACCGAGAAAGCCGGTCCCGCCGGTGATTAGAATGTTCATGGGAGAAATGTCCCCTCAATGATGCTCGTAAGCTGGATTTCGCCAGTTCGCATGACTCCCTTGATTGAGAAACCCTGCGCACTGGCCCATTTGCCAGAATCGGCGTGCCTAGGAGAATTTTCGGACGATCCGGAATCCCAAACCGCGCCCGCATCCATAATTAGGGGGGTGCTCCAGCCTGCCGGTACGGTACGCGCACCAGCGGTGGGGGAGAGAGCGTTTCGGATAACACCACAGACTAGAAGAGAGAGCCATGGAATACAAAGTCATCTCAGCCGACGATCACATTCTGGAACCGCGCGAACTTTTCGTCGAGCGGCTGCCGACCGAATTCCGCGACCGGGCCCCGCGCGTGCTGCGCGGCGAGGATGGTGGCGACGGCTGGTCGTGGGACGGCAAGACCGTCGAGCGAACGCTCGGGATCGAGGCGACCGCCGGCCGCGCGCCGCGTCCCAGTGGTTATACGTGGGAAGAGATTCTGCCCGGCAACTATAACGGGGCCGAACATCTCAAGGACCTGGACAAGGCAGGCATCGATGCGGCCGTCCTGTTCCCCTCGGTTCCGGTCCGCGCCTGGTCGATGGACGACGATCCGTTCGGCCTCGCGCTGATACAGACATTCAACGACTGGCTGTTCGACGATTTCTGCGCGCCGGATCCCAAGCGGCTGATCGGGTTGCCGATGATGCCGGTCAACGATACGATGGAGGTCCTGCTGAGCGAGTTGGACCGCGTGTTGAAGATGGGCGCGAAGGCCGTCCATATCCCCGTCTTCCCGAACCGTTCCTACGTCGACAGCTGGTACGATCCGTTCTGGAAGGCGGTGACCGAAGCTGACGTGCCGCTGTGTATGCATCGCACGTCGGGCGGCAAGGACACGGCGGGCTGGGGTGACTTCTCCTACAAGATTCCCGGCCTCAACGTCGCCGGCTCGGTTGTGCGCTTTTTCTCGGGCGTCCAGCCGCTCACCGTAATGACCTTCAGCGGCCTGTTTCAGCGCTTCCCCACGCTCAAGGTCATGGATGCCGAGGTGAACTTCGGCTGGATACCGTTCTGGAAGCAGACGATGGACGAGAATTACGAGAAACAGAAGGGCTGGGCCAACTTCCCCTTCGATCATTTGCCGAGCGATGTTATCGGCAAGAACGTCTTTGTTTCGGTGCTCGACGACTATCAGGGCTTCGGCATGATCGCGAGTGAGCCCTATCTCGCCGACACGGCACTGTTCTCGACCGATTATCCACACAGCTTCTGCCTGTGGCCGGACACCGGCAAGTTTGTCGATGAAGCGGCAACCTTGTGCGATCCGGTGTCGAAGGACAAGATCCTTGCGGGCAACGCCGTGCGGGTCTTCAATCTGAACTGACCGGCAGCGAGCGCGGTACCGGTTGTGGTGCCGCGTTTGCTCCCCTTCCATTGTGGAAATTATGACGGACGCCAATCCAATAGTCGAATTCCTCGAGCGCCGCCGTTCGGTTTCGGCGCTGCAACTCGCCGCGCCGGGGCCGGATGATGTGGCGCTTGCGCGGTTGCTCGCAATTGCGGTGCGGGTCCCGGACCACGGCAAACTTGCGCCCTGGCGCTTTCTGGTGATCGAGGGCGATGCCAAGACGCGGCTCGAGGCGCGGTTGGAGGTGATCGCCGAGGCGCGGCCGGATAATGCCAAGCTGATCGGGGGTCTCAAGAAGCTCGCGCGGCCGCCGCTCTGCGTCGCGGTGATCTCCCAGGTAAAGGAAGCGCTTATTCCGGAATGGGAGCAGTTGCTGTCGTCGGGGGCGGTCTGCATGAACCTTCTGACAGCCGCGCTCGCCATGGGATTTGGCGCCAACTGAAGCCCTTGTCCGTCAGCTCCATCGCGGCGATTTTATGGATAGTGCCGATAATGTCGTGCTGATCGGCGGCCCTGGCACCGGAAAGAGCCACATCGCCACCGCGCTCGGCGTGCAGGCAGTGGAGCATCACCGCAAAAAGGTCCGGTTCTTCTCCACGGTAGATCTGGTCAACGCGCTGGAGCAGGAAAAGGCGATGAACAAGGCGGGCCAGCTTGCCGAGCGCCTGCTGCGCCTCGACCTCGTCATCCTCGACGAGCTGGGCTATCTGCCGTTCAGCCCGTCAGGCGGCGCGCTGCTGTTCCATCTGCTCTC
>CANJCQ010000124.1 GCA_947473355.1 Sphingomonadaceae bacterium
CACTTGATCGAAAACCTGTTCGCCAAAATCAAGGACTGGCGGCGCATTCACACCCGATATGATCGCTGCGCCCACACCTTCATGTCCGCCATCGCAATCGCCGCTACCGTCATCTTCTGGTTGTGATCAATGAGTCCTGACCCTAGAGCCATATCTATGCCTGAACTTCCCGAAGTCGAAACCACCGTGCGCGGACTGGCGCTGCACCTCGAAGGCGAGCGAATCGTCCGTGTCGCCGTCAACCGCCCCGACCTGCGCCGCCCCTTCCCGCCCAGCCTGGTCCAGAGCCTGACTGGTGCCACGGTAACGTCGCTCTCGCGCCGCGCCAAATATGGCCTGATCCACACTGACCGCGATTCGACGATGATCTTTCATCTCGGCATGTCGGGCCGATGGCGCATCCAGCCCGACGTGCTGGAAAAGCACGATCACCTCGTGCTGGAAACAGCTTCGGGCCATGTGCTGGCACTCAACGATGCGCGCCGGTTCGGCTCGGTCGATCTGGTCGACAGCGCCGATCTTGATAGCTGGCCCGCATTCGCCGCACTTGGCCCCGAACCGCTGGGAGAAGAACTCAATCCGGCGCATCTGGCTCGCGCACTTGCGGGCCGGATATCACCCATCAAGGTACTGCTGCTCGATCAACGGATCGTGGCGGGGCTTGGCAACATCTATGTCTGCGAAGCACTCCACCGGGCCCAGATCCGGCCCGACCGCACCGGCGGCACCGTTTCGCGCGCTGCGCTTGGCCGACTGGTACCCGCCATCAAGTCCGTTCTGGCCGAATCGATAGCAGCAGGAGGATCGACAATCCGCGACTACGCCCAGCCCAATGGCGAGCTTGGCTATTTTGCGGCCAGCTGGCGGGTCTATGGCCGCGAGGGCGAAAGCTGCGCCTGCGGCGGCACTGTCAGCCGCTTCGTGCAAGGCGGGCGCAGCACATTCTGGTGCGCCAAGTGCCAGAAATGAGGGCAAGTGTTGACGATTCGGAGCTTCGCCGCTAAGGGCCGCGCTTTCCGGCGGTTCTTCCCGCCATACAGTCATTCATTTAAGCTAGTATGGCCGCCTGCGGCCCTAAAAAGGACGAACATGGCCAATACGCCGCAAGCCAAGAAACGCATCCGCCGCAATGAGCGCCGCGCCGAAATCAACGGCAACCGCATTGGCCGCATCCGCACTTTCGTCAAGAAGGTCGAAGCTGCTCTTGAAGGCGGAGACAAGGCAGCAGCGGCAGAAGCGCTTCATGCAGCTCAGCCTGAGCTGGCACGCGGCGTTGCACGCGGTGTGCTTCACAAGAACACTGCTTCGCGCAAGCTGTCGCGGCTGACCAAGCGAGTCGCTGCACTCTGATCCGAATCACTGTTGCGATTCGGTTAAGCCTTAAGGCTTTCCGGACCGGACGATTCGCTGATCACATGTTCAGCATATTGGCAAGATTGTCGAACATGGCTGCAGCGTTTCCGCCTGTTCCGCGCTTCAGATGAATTAGCGTCCTGAAGTCGGATTTCTAAGGCTCTGGAATTACTGCGATTCGCAGTTTGCAGTAACAAAAGCTTCGCAAAAACAATCTGTTACTTGATGTGCCAGCGGTTTTCCGCCGCTTGGCCTGTGTCAAGGCAGTATATTTCATTTTTTTTGCAGTTGCCCTGTTGCTCTTCCTTCCAATCGGCCCTTAGAAGGTTGCGTCCGGTCCGAGTGAACGGGCCGTTTACGATATAACTTTCGGTCTTTCCGCCCAGCTTGCGAGTTTTGAGCGTTAGGAGCGGTGTGTGCGCTGTTCCGGTCAGAACTCCTGATCACGCGGCGTCATCTTGGGGAATTTGCCGATGCGCGGATCATCGGCCGGGGGGCGTTTGGCAATGGCGCGCTCAAAGGAAGACAGGGGCGGGACACTGATGAGTGAAGATCAAGAGGCTGTAAATCTTGCTGCGGACTGGGCCGATATCAGCCAGGGCCTTCGCAAGGATCTGGGGCAACAACTCCACAGCCAATGGATCAAGCCCATCCAGCTCGGCTCGTTCTGCCAGGAGACTGGTAACCTTGATCTCTATTTGCCGACCGAGTTTTCCGCCAATTGGGTAGCGGACCGGTTTGCCGACCGGCTTTCGCTGGCCTGGAAGATCGCCCGGCCCGACGTGCG
The DNA here is from genome assembly GCA_947473355.1 of Sphingomonadaceae bacterium. Lineage (GTDB taxonomy): Bacteria > Pseudomonadota > Alphaproteobacteria > Sphingomonadales > Sphingomonadaceae > Novosphingobium. The sequence continues at coordinate 2,141 of CANJCQ010000124.1, forward strand.
CCACGTCCGCGTCGCAGTGCATCCTGGCCGCCGTCAAATGCCCGAATTGCGCCTTGGCAACAATGGCAACGCGCGCCGCGCCGCCAACGACAGCACGAATATGGTTAACGATGCCGGCATGATGATGCTCGGCGGAGAAGAGCTTGGCACGATGGGCCACGCTTCGATCGGGCTCGACCCATCGTTGACCTTCGCAAGCTTCGTCACGGGCGCTTCCAATATACTGGCCTCGAATGCATCACAGCGCATGGCCGCCCCGGAAACGCCGCAATTTGCGCCGCTTTATCTCAAGGCGGCAACCGGCCAAGGTAAGACACACCTGCTCCACGCCATCGGCCATGCCTACCTTGCGGCACATCCACGCGCGCGGCTGTTCTATTGCTCGGCAGAGCGCTTCATGGTCGAATTCGTCCAGGCCTTGCGGCAGAACCAGATGATCGAATTCAAGAGCCGCTTGCGCGGCTTCGATCTGCTGCTGGTCGACGATATCCAGTTCATCATCGGCAAGGCATCGGCGCAGGAAGAACTGCTCTATACGATTGATGCGCTGCTCGCCGAGGGCAAGCGGCTGGTTTTCGCCGCCGACCGCGCGCCGCAGGCGCTGGACGGCGTGGAACAGCGCCTGCTGTCCCGCCTGTCGATGGGCCTTGTCGCTGATATACAGCCCGCTGATATTGAACTGCGCCGCTCGATCCTCGAACACCGCCTCGCGCGGTTCTCGCCGGCCCAGGTTCCGGCCGACGTCATCGAATTCCTTGCGCGCACGATCAATCGCAATATCCGCGAGCTGGTCGGCGGCCTCAACAAGCTGATCGCCTATGCCCAGCTGACCGGGCAAGCCGTCTCACTGCAGCTGGCCGAAGAACAGTTAACCGATATCCTTTCCGCAAATCGCCGCCGCATCACCATTGACGAGATCCAGCGCACGGTCTGCCAGTTCTACCGGGTCGACCGCACTGAAATGTCTTCAAAGCGCCGCGCCCGCGCCGTGGTGCGCCCACGCCAGGTCGCGATGTATCTCGCCAAGGTCCTCACCCCGCGAAGCTATCCCGAAATCGGCCGCAAGTTCGGCGGGCGTGATCATTCGACGGTGATACACGCCGTCCGCCTGATCGAGGACCTGCGCACCCGCGATGCCGACATGGACGGCGATGTGCGCAGCCTGCTGCGTCAGCTGGAGAGCTGAGACCGCTCAGTCTCCAGCTACGAAGGCCGAAATTTCCCAGACGCCGCCACGGCGAGTGACGATCAGACGATGATCGATCACGCTGCGTAATTGTCCTGTTGGGACATAGCCCTCCAGCGATGAATTGATCACCGAAACGCGGCGCAGCGGGTGCTTATCCGCATCGGGCCCAAGGTCGCCCTCCTGGATAGTTACCATCTGCCAGTTGAGCCGGGCAATGGGCGCCGAGCGGGTGTTGCCACGGCGATAGAGCGGCACGGCGGGGCCAGTTGCTACCAACGCTTCGAACGGATCGACTTCACCAAGGTTATGCGCATAGACCCAGGGGAAGGCCATATCACCGTTATCCATGCCGCAACCCAGGCTGACCGCTTCCGCAAGCTCACGCCACAGCGCCGGACCTTCCTTGCCCGCAAGTTGCTCACGCAGCAGCGCCTTGCCGCTACCACCGCCGAAATCGAGCCGGACATCGCCTGCTGACAGATCCGCCAAGGCCCGGGCATCACGCCGGGCGATGGCATTGCGCAGGCGGGCCGTAAAAGTCCGCGCGGCAGGGGTCTTCACGCAAGTGTCGCGCGGGGCATAGGCGCCGGGGGGATTGGGCGGAACAATGTGGTCGGCAAGCGCCGGCTGGCACACCAGAACAGCCGCGAGGGCCAAAATTGCGTAACGTTTCATGCGGCCTCACCTTCCGCTGCGTTATTGGTAGCTTCATTATTGGCCGCTTCGTTGTCGACTGCAACCGTCAGCAGCGCGGCACCGGCTTCAACAGGCGCACTGGTCTCGCCATAGCGCGGTGCGCTTTCGATCAGCGGCACATCCTCGATCTCGCGCTTGCCGATCTCGATGCCCTTGTCGCGAAGGCGGCGGCCCGAGGACAGGACATTACGCTCAAAACTCGTCACGAACTTATTGTAGTTGTTCACCGCAGAATCGAGGCCGGTACCGACCCGCTTGAGATGCTCGGCAGCAACTGCCAGCCGGTCGTAGAGCTCGCTGCCCGCCCGCCCGATCTCGATGGCTTCCCGCGCCAGCTTGTCCTGCGACCAGACCATGGCGACAGTGCGGGCAATGGCAACGAGATTGGTCGGGGTCGCCAGCAGCACCCGGCGCTGAAAGGCAAAATCCCACAATTCAGGATCGGATTCCAGGGCCGCCGCGACAAAATGCTCGCCGGGAACAAACATCACGACATAGTCCGGCGCTTCCTCGAACTGGCTCTGATAGCTCTTGGCGCCCAGTTGCTGGACGTGATTGCGCATCGAGGATGCATGCAAGGCAAGGTGCTGGTCGCGTGAATGGTCGTCCGCCGCCTCAAAAGCAGCCTGATAGGCATTGAGCGATACCTTGGCATCAATCACCAGCTTCTTCTGACCCGGAATATTGACCACCGCATCGGGCCGCATCCGCCCTTCGTCGGTATCGATCGAATGTTCGGTGACGAAATCGGTATGTTCGGCGAGGCCGCATTGTTCCAGCACATTGCGTAATTGCTGCTCGCCCCAGCGGCCGCGCGCCTTGGGGGCATTGCGCAGCGAATTGCCGAGCCGAGCGGCTTCGGCGCGCACCTGTTCCTGCCCCTCGCGCATTGACTGGATCAGCCCGCCAAGCTGCCCGAAGGCATCGACGCGCTCCTTCTCGAGCTTGCCGACCTGTGCCTCATAGGCCGCAAGGCGCTGCCCGACTGGCTCCAGCATGGTGCGCAGCCGCTCGGCGCTGGTCTTCTCGCTTTCGCTGAAACGATCCGCCGCGCGCTTGAGGAAGGCCTCCTGCGCACCTTCGAGCACCTTGGCTCCGGCCGCTTCGAACTCCTTCTTCAGCCCCTCCTGCGCTTCCAGCAGCAAGCGCTTCTGTTCGTCGAAATGGACGGCATTGGCCTTGAGCGTTGCCAGTTCGGCGGTGATCCCGGTCAGCTGCGCGGCAAGTCTATCGGCCTGCTCGGCCTTGACACTGGCCCCCGCCAGTTCGGTGATCGCGCGGCGGAACTTCTCGTCCAGCTCGCGCGCCTCGCCATCGCGCAGCGCCAGCCGCTGCCGCAAGTCGGCAGCCGGACGTGCGCCGACAATCCAGCCGAGCAGCCCGCCAGCGGCAAGGCCAAGGACCAATGCGAGAATTGTGAATAGCTGCGCGTTCATGGCAGCAGGATATCGGGAACGGACAGGGAACGCTAGTCCCCTTTTACCTTTTCCACCGTTGACAGCATGGCGCAGCCTCAAGCCGCCTTGCGCAGCTTCTCTAGCTTCTTGATCGCCATCTGCCGCTTGAGCCGCGAAACCCGGTCGAGAAAGACGATGCCTTCGAGGTGGTCCATCTCGTGCTGCAGGCAAGTCGCCAGCATGCCATCGATATCCGCCTCGTGGGTCTTGCCATCAATATCCTGCCAGCGAGCGCGGATGCGGGCCGGGCGTTCGACGTCTGCATAGATTTCGGGAACCGAGAGGCAGCCTTCGCTGTATGTCGAGAGTTCTTCTGAAGCGTCGAAAACCTCTGGGTTGATGAACACGCGCGGCTCTTTCCTGAGCGGCTGGTGGCTGTGCTCATGCCCGCCATGCGCCGTACAGACTTCTGGCTCGGCGTCCTCGTCCTCGGGCTGGAGATCGATCACCAGCAGGCGCAGCGGCATGCCCACCTGGATCGCCGCGAGGCCGATGCCCGGGGCATCGTACATCGTCTCGAACATGTCGGCGACGAGGGTCTTGAGGTCGTCGTCGAATTTTTCAACGGGACTGGAGACCTGCTTGAGGATCGGGTCGGGGATTTCGATGATGGTGCGGATGGTCATGAAAGGCGAATTAGGTGTGAAGTGGCTCGCAATCAAGTCTCAGGCGCAGGCTCCCATAATTCGATCGGATTTCCCTCCGGATCGTGGATGCGCGCAAAACGACCGGTCTCGGGCGTATTCCATGACGGATCGGTCTTTACCTCGATCCCTGAGAGCCTGATCCGAAACTAAGTTGCGTAGTATCAGCAGGTTAGCTTGACGCTTGCCCTGATCGCTGATTCAGCGGTTTTGCAACGAACCGAAGGAAATCAGCGATGTGGACCGACACCACTCGCGCGCATCATGCACGCGCGGGAC
>CANJCQ010000125.1 GCA_947473355.1 Sphingomonadaceae bacterium
GAACCTGGCGTTCCAGATAGGAACGCTCGTCAGCCGACAATACCAGCGCCGCCATCGGACGGCCCTTCGCAAACCTGTTCGCCATCAGGCCCTCCTATCACGGAAGACCCGCCCTTATAATATTATTAACTTCAGTTCCAGGTGACTAGCCATGCCGACTCCGGACTGCCGCGTCAATCGCACGGCCTGGCGCGGCATGATTCGCCGGAGAAGCTATAGCGTGTGGAAAACCCGGCGTGCTGCTTGTCGCCACAAGATGTGGTGTCTAAGCCCCTTTGCACCCATGGCCCAACCCCTGATTTCCCCTTCGATCCTGTCAGCCGATTTTGCCTGTCTCGGCGAGGAAGTGCGTGCGATCGATGCGGCAGGGGCGGACTGGATCCATATCGATGTCATGGATGGCCATTTTGTGCCCAATATCACGATCGGCCCCGGCGTGGTCAAAGCACTGCGACCGCACACTGCCAAGCCGCTCGATGTCCACCTGATGATTTCGCCGGTCGACGGCTTTCTTGAGGCTTTCGCTGCTGCCGGCGCCGATATCATCACTGTGCATCCCGAGGCGGGGCCGCATACGCACCGCACGGTGCAGGCGATCAAGGCGCTGGGCAAGCAGGCAGGGGTTTCGCTCAACCCGGCAACACCCGCAAAAATGCTCGATTATCTGATTGATGAGATCGACCTGGTGCTGGTGATGAGCGTCAACCCAGGCTTTGGCGGGCAGAGCTTCATTGCCAGCCAGCTCCGCAAGATCGAAGCGGTGCGCAAGATGATCGACAAGACGGGCCGCAAGATCTGGCTTGAAGTCGATGGCGGGGTCGATCCGGCTCTGGCGCGCAGTTGCACTGCCGCCGGGGCTGACGTTCTGGTCGCCGGAACTGCTGCCTTTCGCGGCGGACCCTCCGCCTATGCCGGCAATATCGCCAGCCTCAAAGAGGGTGCCTGAGCCATGGTCGACACGGTCTTCCGCGATCCGATCAATTCCGACGGGGTGCAGGATGCCGAAGGGCACGATCCGGCAACCAGCCCGGCGATGCCGCTCGGCAGCGGGCCCGAAGCCGGGGTGCTAGATGGCGACGGCAATAGCAAACCTGCCGCCAGTGAACTGATCGAGCCGGGCCGCGCGCTGGCACTCGCCGATTTCGCCCCGCCGTCGCTGGGTGCGGGCGAGCGCCTGGTCCGCCTCGCCTATCGCGCCGGCATTCCCGCTTCGATGCTGACCCTGCCGCTTGGCAAGGCCGCCAAGCCCCGCATCATTGCCGCAGTCGAAAATCCGCTCCCCGGCCAGGCCGCATCGGGCACAGCACTGCGCGCCGGGCATTTTCTGGTTCACGGGGTCAAGGCGCCGATTGCCCAGATCGATTTCGGCGGCGCCGCGCGGATGACCCCGCCGTTCGAGCGGCTGGTTCACAGCTTCTCGTGGCTTGCCGATCTCGAGGCCTGCGGTGCGCGCGAGCAGATGGCCCCGGTTGCCGCGCGGATTCTCACCGCCTGGCTCGACGCCAATCCAAAAGTCATGGCCCGCCCCGGCAATCGCCCCGCCTGGATCCTCGCCAATGCCGGAACCCGGGTACTCAACTGGCTGGTCCACGCCCCGCTGATCTTTGCGGTGGACGACAAGGCACTGCGCCAGCGGATGCTCGATGCGCTGGCCGATACCGCCCGCTGGCTTGATCGCAATGTCGGCTCCGGTGATGACCGGCTGGCCGAAGTGGCGGGCTGGTGCGGCATTGTCGCGGCCGGGCTCCTCATGGTCGATGGCAAGCCGCGCCGCCTTTATGGCGAGGCCGGGCTGGTCCGCGCGCTGGGCGAGCTGGTGGGCGATGATGGCGGGGTGCTATCGCGCAGCCCGCTGGGGCAAATGGAAGCGATCGAACTGCTGGTCCGCTTGCGCGCCTGTTATGTCGCCACCAAGCGCGAGCCTCCGGCGGCGCTCGAATCCATGCTGGCCATGCTGGTGCCGCCGCTGCTGTCGCTGACGCATGGTGATGGCTCGCTGGGCTCATGGCAGGGCGCCTGGGCAATCAATGCCGAAACTCTCGCCCGGCTTGTTTCCGCCAGCGGGGTGCGCACTCGCCCGCTGCGCGATGTTCGGCAGTGGGGCTATCAGCGCGTCGCGGCGCAAAAAGGCGTGCTGCAATTCGATGCCGCGCCGCCGCCCTTGCCGCGCCACGCCCGCAGCGGCTGCGCTTCGACCCTGGCCTTCGAATTCAGCCACGCGGGCGAGCGCATCGTCGTCAATTGCGGCGGCGCGGCCTGTGCGGGCGGGCTGGTGCCGGTGCGGCTCGAACAGGGCCTGCGCGCCAGCGCCGCTCATTCGACGCTGGTTCTCGACGATGCCAATTCGACTGCGGTGCTGATCAACGGCCGGATCGGCTCGGGCGTCGCTGAAGTCGAGCTTGACCGGCGCATGTTGGACGCTGACAAATTTGGTGCCGCGACCCGGCTGGAGGCCAGCCATGATGGCTATGGCGCGCGCTATGGCCTGATTCACCGCCGCATCCTGATCCTGCGCGACGACGGCACCGAGCTGCGCGGCGAGGATCTGCTGGTCCCCAACGGCCGAAAGGGCAAGCGCGGCAAGGTCGCCTTTGCCATTCGCTTTCACCTCGGACCTGACATCGAAGCGCGACTTTCCGAAGATGGCCAGGGGGCGGGCCTGGCTCTCCCCGACGGCTCCTATTGGCAATTCAGGGCCGGCGAGGGCGAGCTGGCAATCGAGGATTCGATCTGGGTCGATGGTCAGGCGCGGCTGATGCCGGTGCAACAGCTGGTCATGCAGGGGCTGGTATCGCGCGGCGGGGGCAATTTCTCCTGGCTGCTCAAGAAAATGGGGTAATATCTAGGTGAGCGACGTAACAATCCGCCGGGCGCTGCTTTCGGTGTCGGACAAGACTGGCCTCGCCGACCTTGGCAAAGCACTGGCCGCACAGGGCGTTGAGCTGGTCTCGACTGGCGGCACGGCCAAGGCATTGCGTGATGCCGGGCTAACCGTCCTCGACGTTTCCGAGCTGACCGGTTTTCCCGAAATGATGGACGGACGGGTCAAGACGCTGCACCCCAAGGTGCATGGCGGGCTGCTCGCGGTGCGGGACAATCCCGAGCATGCTGCTGCCATGAATGAACACGGCATAGGCGCGATCGATCTGGTGGTGGTCAATCTCTATCCCTTCGAAGCGACTGTGGCCAAGGGGGCCGAGCGCGACGAAGTTATCGAGAACATCGATATCGGCGGGCCTAGCATGGTGCGTTCTGCCGCCAAGAACCATCACTATGTCGCCATCGTCACCGATCCGGCAGACTATGAGGCAGTCGCAAAAGGCTCCACCACGCTGGCCCAGCGCAAGCTCTTCGCCGCCAAGGCCTTCGCCGCGACCGCTGCCTATGATACGATGATCAGCCAGTGGTTCGCCACTGTCGACCAGCAACAGACTTTCCCGGATTTTCTCGCCCAGGCCGGCCGCCGCGCCGAGACTCTGCGCTATGGCGAAAACCCGCATCAGGAAGCCGCGCTCTATCTGCCGGTCGGCCCGCACATCAAGGGCATCGCCCAGGCGCAGCAGCTGCAGGGCAAGGAGCTCTCCTACAACAATTACAATGACGCCGATGCCGCGCTGGAACTGGCCGCCGAATTTCGCGGGCAAGCCCCGGCTGTGGTTATCGTCAAACATGCCAACCCTTGCGGGGTCGCGCAAGGTTCGACCTTGCTCGAGGCCTGGGAAGGGGCGCTGGCCTGCGATGACGTTTCGGCCTTTGGCGGCATCGTTGCGGTCAACACCCGGCTCGATGGCGCAACTGCGGAAGCCATCGCCAAAATCTTCACCGAAGTCGTCATCGCCCCCGAAGTCGATGACGCCGCGCGCGAGGTCTTTGCCAAAAAGAAGAACCTGCGCCTGCTGGTCACAGGCGACCTGCCCGATCCGCGCCGCGCCGGGCTGACGGTGCGGGGGATCACCGGCGGGCTGCTGGTGCAAACCCGCGACAACGGTGCAATTGGCCTGTCGGACCTCAAAATCGTGACCAAGCGCGCTCCCACCGAGCAAGAACTCAAGGATTGCCTGTTCGCCTGGACCGTCGCCCGCCACGTCAAGTCGAACGCCATCGTCTATGCCAAGGACGGGATCACTGCCGGCATCGGCGCGGGCCAGATGAACCGGCGCGATTCGTCGCGTATCGCGGCGATGAAGGCGGCGGAAGCGGCGGAGAAATTCGGCTGGGCCGCCCCGCGCACCCGCGGCAGCGCAGTCGCCTCCGATGCCTTCTTCCCCTTCGCCGATGGCCTGCTCGCTGCCGCTGAAGCGGGCGCCACGGCAGTCATCCAGCCGGGCGGTTCGATCCGCGACGACGAGGTGATCGCGGCGGCCGACGAGAAGGGGCTGGCCATGGTATTCACCGGAATGCGCCACTTCCGCCACTAGGGTCTGCGAGGATTTGTCCCATGCCGGGCTGCGAACGGCCGCTTTCTGCGCTTCCGGTGCTCACGGCCCAAATGGCCGCTGCGCTCCGGTTCTCGGAAGCGAAGTTGACCGAAGGGCAAATCAGCCCTTCTCGCTCCGGCCTGAGCCAAATCCCCTCAAACACTGATCCCGGATCGGTTCACCGCAGCGCCAGCCCAGCTCATCGTAGATGCGACAAATTGGTAAACATATTCACTGGACGGTAACGCAGTTTGGCTTTCTTGCCTGCTGCATTGCAACACAAGCTTTCGAGTCGAGTCTTCCATGGGTCTCTTTAAATCTGATCTCTATCGTTCGCTGGCCATCGGTTTCGCGCTGGGCGCGGTGATCGTGTTTACGGTGCTGGGGATCGATCCGAGCCGCAATCTGGCCAATGGCGTGGCCCCTTCCGCCGAGGCGGCTGCAGCGCGCTAGGATTTTTCCGGCGGCTGGCTTATATGCAGGCCATGTCCGGTCACCAACATAGCGAACATTCAGGCCTCGGCCTTGTCACTGCCGCCCAAGAAGCGCTGACCGATGCTGGCGAGCAATGGACTGAAATGCGCGCCGATGTCTTCGCCGCACTAAGCGCGCATGGCAAGCCGACATCAGCCTATGACATTGCCGAGGGCGTCTCCAAGCTGCGCGGCAAGCGGGTCGCGGCAAACAGCGTCTACCGCATCCTCGATTTGTTCGTGCGCACCAACCTCGCGCGCCGGGTGGAAAGCGCCAACGCCTATGTCGCCAACAGCCATCCCGGCTGCCAACATGACTGCATCTTCCTGATCTGCGACAGCTGCGGCGAGGCCGTCCACCTCGACGATGATCGGCTGACCGGCGCGCTGGTCACTGCGGCCAAGGGCGCAGGCTTTGCCGATATCCGCCCGGTCGTGGAACTGCGCGGGCATTGTTCGGCCTGTTCCTGACGCCGATTACCCGAACTGCGTCAAACTCAGCACATTGCCATCGGGATCGCTGAACCACGCCACTTTCGCCCCGCCACCCGGCGGCGACCAGATGCCGTTTTCATCCTGACCGAAGCCTTCGTAGATCTTGAAGCTAACGCCCTTGCCGCGCAATTCGGCGACCGCAGCGCTGATGTCTGCAACATCCCAGCCCAGCACCGTGTGGGCTTGCGCTCTGTGGTCAGGAAGGTCAGTCAGCCGCATTGTCGCCCCGCCCGCCAGGGCGAAGGTCACTGCGAAATCGTCCTCCGCAATAATCGCAAGCCCCAGCGCTCCGGCATAGAACGGCTTGGCGGCGCTGCGATTGGCGGTGAGGATGAAGGTCACTGGCTGGGCTGCGGCCAATAATGACATGTGTAGATCTCCTGTGTTGCAGCAATGCCACGGCTGCGGATATTGCGCGCGGTGCAATCGACACTGCCGAAACGGCTGTGTAATACCAAACTGCGCTGTGGGTGACTCACATGGGGGGATTCCCTGTCGGCTGAAAGTCTGAATCTATGAGGTTGTGCTTTGGAGGGCGCGATCATGGGTTCAGCGATTGGCTTGCGTGATGATTTTGACGGCCCTGCATTGAGGC
>CANJCQ010000126.1 GCA_947473355.1 Sphingomonadaceae bacterium
ACTTGATCGAAAACCTGTTCGCCAAAATCAAGGACTGGCGGCGCATTCACACCCGATATGATCGCTGCGCCCACACCTTCATGTCCGCCATCGCAATCGCCGCTACCGTCATCTTCTGGTTGTGATCAATGAGTCCTGACCCTAGGGCTCAACATGGCCATAGGGGCATATGGCGAACTGATGGATTCGATCTGCCATCATGCGCCCCGACAGCCAGGCACATTCGACGCGCGGGCCAAGCAGCCAGTCGCCGCATGCCCCGAGCCCGAGACCGGGGTTCCATAAGGCACCATCTCCGGTGCCAGCAGAAAGTGCATAACGCCAACGGTGCGAGGCAGCGGCAATTGGCTCCCGGATGGGGCGGCCAGTTTGCTCAGCCAAGGCTCCGAGCAGCATCGCCGACACCTGCTCCTGCGGTGCCTCCAGCCAGGTATCCGTCCAGCAGGCGTTGGCCTGAATCACCCAGGCTTCGGGTCCGCCGCGACCCGGCTTCGCACTGTTGCGGGTCGCCCAGGCAATCTCGCCCTGGTTGCGGATCACTGGTGCCACATCGTCAAGCGGCCTGTCGAAGACAAACATGCCGGTCCAGCAGGGCTGAGACCGCGCCATCAAAGCGAACCGTGCCATCGGGAAATCGTGGAGCGAAAGGATCGCTGCGGCCTGCTCGGCCGGGATCGCCAGAATCACGGCATCGAATGGGCCGACCTTGCCTTCTTCGCCGGCCAGCCACCAGCGATTGCTGCTGCGCACCATACCGGTGATCAGGCTGCCCCAGGCTACTGAGTGGGATGCGGCCATGTGCCTGACAGGTGCATTCATTCCGGGGATTCCGACCCAGGCGTCATCGCCTGCTGCCGGCCACGGCAAGACGACCTTTGCTGCGCACCAGGCATCGGTCAATCGTCGGAATTCGGGATCGCGCGCGGTAAAATACTGGGCCCCGTGATCGAAGGCCACATCACCCAGTGGCGTTTCCATGCGCCGAGTCGACATCCGCCCGCCAGGCCCGCGCCCCTTGTCGAACAGAGCGACGTGGTGGCCGGCATCTTTCAAAGCGTCGGCACAGGCGAGCCCTGCCATGCCGGCGCCGATAATGGCAAAATCCATCAGTGCTCAGCGCTTTTTCATCAGCGAGAGCACTTCCTTGCGGCTGTCCGGATTGTCGAGGAAGCAGCCCAGCATGCGGCTGGTCACCATGCCGACACCGTGGGTCTTGACCCCGCGTCCGGTCATGCAGCCGTGCTGTGCATCGATCACCACTGCAACACCTTGCGGCTTGAGATTGTCCCAGATCGCTTGTGCTACCTGGGCTGTGAGCCGCTCCTGAACTTGCAGTCGCTCGGCATAGCCATGCAGCACCCGGGCGAGCTTCGATATGCCGACAACCCGGTCGGTCGGAAGGTAGGCGATGGAGGCCGTGCCGATGATCGGTGCCATGTGATGCTCGCAGTGCGACTGAAACGGGATGTCCCGAAGCACCACGATCTCGTCATAGCCGCCCACTTCCTGGAATGTGCGCGAAAGGTGCATGCCCGGGTCGGAATCGTAGCCCTGGCAATATTCGCGCCAGGCGCGGGCGACGCGCTTGGGGGTATCTGCAAGGCCCTCACGGTCGGGATCGTCGCCCGCCCAGCGGATCAGGTTGCGGATCGATTCCTGGATTTCTTCTGGCACGAAAATCTTGCCCTCGGCCGGATCGAATTCGAAATTGTTTGCCAGATAGTTCATCGCTTCATCCTTTCCGTACTATATGCAGCTGCGCATCAGGCCTTGCCCGCCAGTGCACCGATCAGCGCGACCAGCAGGATGGCGATGCCCTGGTACAGCACCCGCTGGGTCATCATGCGGTTTTGCCTGACCCCGAATGCCTCCTGCAGCCCACTGCCATTCTGGCGGATTTGTTCGCCGTCATCGAAAAAGGCCTTGAGACCGCGCACCAGCGCGGTGGCAGCGGCAATTGCAAAGCCGCCAATCAGTAGAGCGAGAAATATAGTCATTCGGGGTAAGCCTCGATGGCCGCCAGTCGCAGCGTCAGACTATGACGAAGCCTGGTGGGCTTCTGCGGCTTGGCGCAGAAACTGACTGTTGGCCTAGATGTCCAAAAGGGCACTTCCCGCACCCACGCTCATGGGCTAGTGCAGGTTCAACCATGTCACTGACCGCCATGATCCGGACAAGTCCCATTGCCGCCGTCATCAGCAACCCGCGGCTTCCGGACAATCCGATTGTCGAATGCAACGATGCCTTTGTCGCACTGACTGGCTATGGCCGCGAGGAAATCATCGGCCACAATTGCCGCTTCCTGTCAGGGGCAGACACTGAACCCTGGCTCACCGAAATGCTGCGCAGCGGCATCCGCCGCCGCCAGCCGGTCATGGTCGAAATCCTCAATTACAAGAAGGACGGCACGCCGTTTCGCAACGCTGTGATGGTCGCGCCGATCTTCGATGCTGCGGGAGAGCTTGAGTATTTTCTCGGCTCGCAGGTCGAGATTGCCGAGGACGTGGCGCGGGCAAATGAAGCGCGGCGCGAGGCGGCGCATGATCGCGTCGCTGCGCTCAGCCGTCGCCAGCGGGAAGTCCTGCTGCATATCGCCGCGGGCAAGCTCAACAAGCAGATCGCCTATGAGCTGGGGCTCAGTGAACGAACGGTCAAAATGCACCGCGCTGCCGTCTTCACGGCGCTCGGTGTGCGCACCAGCGCCGATGCTATCCGGCTGGCGATCGAGGCGGGATACTGAGGCTGAGAACATGCCCTTTTAGACAGGTTCAGCCCGGTCGCTTTGGCTGCCATTACTCAATCACAACGCCGCTGGTCCCCAGTGCCCCCATCCTCCGTCGGGACCGATAGCGTTGGTATTGTGGAACTGCGGGTCTGGTCTCTCCTCCCATTCAGGCCAGGCCCGCATTTTCCAGGGGGTGATTTGCCGACATGGATGGTTTGCCCGGATCCGGCCGATTACCGCAGCCAATGAGGCACCAACGCGCCGCTATATTCGGTGCAAGCGGCGGCATCGGAGCAGCGCTTGGCGCTCAACTGCTAAGCTCGGGCCGCTATCAGCAGACCTTTCTTGGCGCGCGAACATCATGCCTGGTTGAACAAGCCGATGGTGTGCCTTTCCAGTTCGATCTGACCGACGAATCCTCCATCGCCGAGGCCGCTGAAATGATCGGCAAGTCTGGCCCGCTTGATCTGGTGATTGTGGCAACCGGCATGTTGCACCGCACCGACCTGCCGCTGCCGGAGAAGAGCTGGCGGGCAATCGACGGGCAAGCCATGGCGCAGCAATTCGCCATCAACAGCATCGGTCCCGCACTCATCGCAAAACATATGCTGCCGCTATTGAGAAGGGACTCCCGTTCGGTCTTCGTTGCGCTTTCGGCCCGCGTCGGGTCAATTGGCGATAACCGGCTCGGCGGATGGCACAGCTATCGAGCCTCCAAGGCGGCGCTCAACATGCTGGTGCGCAATTTCGCGATCGAGCTCGCCACCCGAAACCGCCAGGCAATTGCCGTGACGATCCATCCGGGCACAGTCGATACCGCGCTTTCAAGTCCGTTTCAGCGCGGCGTGCCGTCGGGCCAATTGTTCAGTCCAGATCACAGCGCAGCGCAGATCCTGACCGTGATCGACCGGCTGTCGGCGGCGGATTCGGGCGGCCTGTTCGCGTGGGATGGAGAGCAGATACCCTATTAGGGTGCCTTGCCGATGTGCTGAGCCGTCAGCTGCCGCCCGGTGCAGAATGCTGCCCTTGCAGGTTGATGCAGTTGCGGCCCGTTGAAATGGCAACTATGCCGGCTTGCATGACGTTGACGGATCTAATCGCGCTGCCGATCGAGGCACAGCAGGCCGGCTGACGCCCAGCTTGTGACAGGGCATGCAGCGGCGTGGATCATTCTGGGCGACGGTTGTCGCCATGGCCTGGACGCCAGCGGTTTGGGCACCAGCGGCGGGGGCACAGCAGGCCATGCCTGCCACCACACTCGCCGTCAGTCCGAATCAACCAGCGGAACCAGCAGACGGTTTGCACCTGTCCGGCTCCATGCGCATTCGTTACGAACTGGTCGATGGGCAGGCACGTGCGGGCTTCAATTCCAGCGATGATCTGGCGAGCCTGCGCACGGCGATAAAGGCGGTATGGCGAAACGGCGCCATCCAGATTGTCGCCGAACTAAACGACAGCCGAGGCTGGGGTGCCGATCCCGGCACGCCGTTGACGACAAGCGAAATCAATACATTCGAGCCAGTGCAGGCCTATATCCAGGGGGATCTTGGCGACGTGCTCGGCCGAGGAACCAGGAGTTCGCTCCAGGCCGGGCGGTTCACCATGGCGCTGGGATCGCGTCGACTGGTGGCCAATGACGAATATCGCAATGCTACCAGTGGTTTCACCGGACTGCGCGGCGATGTGTCTGCACCGGGTGGTTACAAGGCGATCGCCTTCTATGTACTGCCGCAACTGCGCCTGCCAGACGATGGTCCCTCGCTGCGCAGCAATGCCGCCGCGCTCGACAAGGAGAGCTTCGCTGCGGTGCTGTGGGGCGGCTATTTTTCCCGGCAGCGCAAAGGCAGCCCGATCCTCGCCGAAGCAAGCTTCCTCCATTTCGGCGAGCGCGACAGGCCCGGCCGCCCGACGCGCGACCGGTCACTGAACAATCTTGGATTGCGGCTGGTGAGCGATCCGCGCTCCGGGCAGTTCGAATGGGGTCTGGAAGGCATCTACCAGTGGGGACGGATCAGCGCCTCGCTTGGCTCGGGCGCTGGCACGCTAGCGGTCAGCGCCAATTTTTTGCGCCTGCATGCCGGCTACAGCTTCCCCGGACCCTGGAAGCCGCGTCTGCTGCTAGAAGTGGACCGGGCGAGCGGCGATGGCAGCGGGCCGGGCTATGGCCGGTTCGATACATTGTTCGGCATGCGCCGCGCCGATCTTGCCCCTGCTGGCATTTATGGTGCCATCACCCGCACCAACCTCCTGTCACCCGGCGCGCGGCTGGAAATGGCGCCAAGCAAGCGCTTCGATGTGTTTGTCGGATACCGGGCGTTGCTCCTCGCCGACAGCCGCGATGCCTTCTCAAACACGGGTGTGCGCGATGCCAGTGGCAATTCGGGCAGTTTCGCCGGGCATCAGTTCGACCTGCGGCTGCGCTATTGGCTGGTGCCGAATACCCTGCGTGCAGAATTCGACGGCGTATTCCTTGCCAAAGGCCGCTTCCTGAACAACGCGCCAAACGCTCCGATGTCCGGCAATATGCGCTACGCTTCGTTCAATCTCACCGCCACATTCTGAACTGCCGCGTTTCGCCGCAGGAAAGCTGCGCTTCATCGCCAACAAGCGAATCTCCTATTGTCTATCATAAAAGTAGAGTTATTCTCCGGGGCGAAGGAGACGGCGTGTGCAACATGCGGCCAAAGCAGAGGTGGAGCGAAATGACGCAGCAAGCGTTCAGGTCGATACCGCCGTGCTTGACGCTGTGACTGGCGCAATCGACAGACTTCGTTTCGGTACCGTTCTGGTCACTGTCCACGAAGGCAAAGTGGTCCAGATAGATACCACCGAGCGCCGCCGCTTCTCCTGAACATCTTCCGGAACCGGCCGCGCATGGCCGGTTCCGGAAACCTAGGGTCAGGACTCATTGATCACAACCAGAAGATGACGGTAGCGGCGATTGCGATGGCGGACATGAAGGTGTGGGCGCAGCGATCATATCGGGTGTGAATGCGCCGCCAGTCCTTGATTTTGGCGAACAGGTTTTCGATCAAGT
>CANJCQ010000127.1 GCA_947473355.1 Sphingomonadaceae bacterium
CCGCCTCAATGCAGGGCCGTCAAAATCATCACGCAAGCCAATCGCTGAACCCATGATCGCGCCCTCCAAAGCACAACCTCATAGATTCAGACTTTCAGCCGACAGGGAATCCCCCCATGTGAGTCACCCACAGCGCAGTTTGGTATGACTGCTTCAGAGGCCAGCATTCAGGTGCTGATGCTGCCGGTGTTGATTTTCTTCTGGGGCCTGTCGGTCGCGATTATAGCTGCCGTCGTTCGCTAGCAGCTACCCCCAAGCCGGCCGCGCAGGCCGGCCAGGACGGCGTCTTCCTCGCTAATCCAGCTGCTCACCTCATCGCGGGCTGCGGATATGGCGGCAATGTCGCTGCCTTGGGTGCCTGCGGCGGCATAGAGTTGATCGAGATCGGCCAGCGCGACCATGGCCGCGCTGCGTTCCGATTCGAGCTCGGCGAGTGCGATGCTGGCGACCGCCCAGCTCTCGCTTCCTGGCGCTGCGCCGCTGCCGGCTGCAACGGTCTGCCCGGCGCGCTGTTGCTTCGTGATGAAGCGCCGATGTGCCTCGCGCGCCTGTTCGACCAGTGCGGTGAGGCGGGCTGTGTCTTGTGGGTTGGCGGGGGCAGGGGCAGTTGTTGACGCGGGAGCAGGTGCTTGCGCAGTGCTGGCCCTTTCCACCGGTCGGCGGGCCAGCGATGGATAATTCGTTGTGTCACTGGCACAAGCAGCAAGGGTCAGCGCAAGGCTGCATGTCAATAGGGTGGGGAAGACGGATGGCATCATTCAGCCATAGCACGGCCATGGCCCATGGCCAGAGGCTCGATTGCCAAGCCCTTGTAGTTCGACCAGCCCGGTTGACAGGGAAATGCCCTTCGATTAGGGGCACCTCTCTTTCCGGCCGGGCCAACTGGCGGGGCCATTCGCGCGTAGCTCGCGCATTGGAATTATGACAGGTAAGGGTATCATGTTCGCAGTAGTGCGCACGGGCGGCAAGCAATATCGGGTTGCCGCCGGAGACAAGATCGCGGTTGAAAAGCTGGTTGGCGAAGCCGGTGACAAGATCACGCTGGGCGACGTCCTGCTCGCAGGCGAAGACGGCGCGGTGGCCGATGCTTCCAAGATCACGGTTTCGGCCGAGATCATCGCCCAGGCGAAGAGCGAAAAGGTCATCGTCTTCAAGAAGCGCCGCCGGCACAATTATCGCCGCAAGAACGGCCATCGCCAGCAGATGACCCTGCTGCGCATTCTCGCTGTCGGCGGGGCAGAAAAGAAGCCCGCCGCGAAGAAGGAAGCTGCGCCCAAGGCCGAAGCGCCCGCCGCAGCAGCTGCAGCCGAATAAGATCCGGAGTTATTTGAGATGGCACATAAGAAAGCAGGCGGCTCTTCGCGCAACGGTCGCGACTCAGCAGGCCGCCGCCTCGGCGTCAAGAAGTTCGGCGGTCAGGAAGTGATCGGCGGCAATATCATCATCCGCCAGCGCGGCACGCGCGTCTATCCGGGCGCCAATGTCGGCATGGGCAAGGATCACACGCTCTATTCGCTCGTCGAAGGCCGCGTGCGATTTCATGATGGCAAGCTGGCCCGCAAATACGTCTCCGTTGACGTGGCTGCAGCCGCCGAATAGCCGGATGACCGATAAAGGGTCATCCTGACAGGATGGCCCCCAGCCGGACTTTTGAGCCCGGCATAACGAGGGAGAGGGGCCAACCCGTCTCCCTCTTTTCGTCTCTCCCTCAGCACGAAACCTGCCGGACAGCGCGATGTTCGCGCAGTCCGGCGCAAACGTCATGGCAACGTCACGCGCAGGCTCTAACGGAGTCAGCGGGGCGGATGAGTGGAGCGGAAAAATGTTCATTCGCAGCAAGAGGTTGTTCCTGAGGCCAGGCTGGCCAGAGGACTGGACCGAGCTTTACACAGCGATCAATGATGAGGGCGTGGTGCGTAATCTCGCGTCTGCCCCCTGGCCCTATACGATGGAGGACGCGATGGCCTTTGCCCGCCGTCCGCAGGAGCGTATGCTGCCGCATTTCTTTGTCACATTGCCATCGGGATCAGGAGCGAAGCTTATCGGCAGCGTCGGACTTGGTGCACATGATGGCGAGATCGAACTTGGCTATTGGATCGCGCGCAGCCACTGGGGGCAGGGATATGCCACCGAAGCGGCGAGTGCAGTGCTGCAGCTGGCCGAAGTGCTTGGCCACCGGCGGGTGGCAGCGGGGCATTTCGCAGACAATCCGGCCTCGGGCCGGGTTCTGGTCAAGTCTGGCTTCAAGCGGACTGGTGGGCAAAGTCTGCGTTATAGCCTTGGGCGCGGCGGAGAGATGGCTTCCATAGGCTACGTGGTACAATTAGGCGTGGCCTGCGAGTGTGACGATGACGGATATATGCGAGCGGCCTAGCCGCTTGCGGCATTACGTTCCAAATCATCCTCGGCCGTGGCAATCAATCCGCGGTCGTCAGTGTTCCATGGATGGAAGCCGGGCAGGAAATAGGCCAGCCAGCTCGGAAAGATGCGGCGCAGCACGCCGGGCTTCCACAGCAGGAAGGTAATGAGTCGCCACTTGGCTGCTGCACCGGTTATCCCGTCCTGCGCCAGGAGGCCGAGCGCGTCGTGGATGCGATGGTTCAGGAAGTTCTTGGTCACCAGCAGCATGAGCAACGACTTGACCCGCCAGCGTTTCCAGCGGCTCCAGTCCCGCGTGGCATGCAGCCAGGTGTCATAGGCCACAGCCTTGTGCTCGATTTCCTCGATGGCATGCCAACGCCAAAGCGCCATGGCTTGCGGATCGCCCCCGGCAAGATGTTCGGGATGGGCCAGAAATTCATGCGCCATCATTGCGGTAAAATGTTCGAGTGCCATGGTTGAGGCTAGATTGAGGATCGCCGGGCGGCCATCGAGCTGCCCCAGCAGCTCTGAAACGTGCCGGTCGATCCCGGCGAGGTCGTATCCGGCCGCCTCGGCAATGCGATTGAGCGCCAGATGCTCGCGGCTGTGGTTGACTTCCTGGACGATGAATGCCCGGATCTGTTCGGCAAGTTGCGGCGGGACGCCCTCACGGTGGGCCTTTACTGATTCGATAAAGAAGGCTTCGCCGCGCGGGAAAGTCGCTGAAAGAGCGGTAAACCAAGCCGTTGCGACTGGATCGCCTCCAAGCCACCAGCGCTTCAACTGAGCCCCGCGCAGAAACCGCAAATCACGAATCGTAATACCGGTGGTTGGCAGCTTGCCGCCGCGCACATCTGTGTCTAATCGCGAGGGAACAGCGAGCTGTTGATTCATAGCTCTATTAGAGTTATACTAACACAAATGTCAATAAGAAAACGCCTTTCACAGGATGAAAGCCGCACAGTTGCACTGGAGGCGGCCCGCTCGCTGCTCATCGAATCCGGGCCCCAATCGGTGACTCTGAAGGCTGTCGCGGCGCGCATCGGGCGCACCCATGCTAATCTTCTGCATCACTTTGGCACCGCGCTTGGGCTGCAAAAAGCGCTGGCGCGCCATCTGGCCGGGACGATCTGCGCGACCATCGCTGAAGCCGTGGTTGCCAGCCGATCTGGCGAGGCGAGCCCGCGCGAGGTTGTTAATCTCACATTTGATGCATTCGACCGCGAAGGCGGGGGGGCGCTGGCTTCGTGGATGCTGCTCTCGGGAAATGAGGACGCGCTTGATCCGATTGTCGACGCGATCCACGATATGGTTGATGAGCTGCACGAATTCGATGCCGGGACCATGCGTGAGGCAACACTGACGCTAGTGCTGATCGCGCTGGGTGATTCGCTGATGGGCGGGTCATTGACCCAATCGCTCGGCCTGCAGCGAACTTCGGCGCGTGGCACGGCGCTGGGCTTGCTGGTCGATGCGGCTAGCAGAGCTGGTCTGTCAGCGGAAAATCAGGCTAGCTGAAGCCACACAGGCAGCAATTCCGGATCGATATCCTCAAGCCGCAAGTGGTCAACCGCCAGCCCAAGCTGCGGATAGGCCACGCGCTGCCGCGCCGGGTTGGATCGGTCCAGCGGCACCACAAGCAACCTGCGGCTTACCTTCTGCCGCCAGTTCATCCGGGCGGCGTTTTCCTGACCGATGTAGCAGCCCTTGGTAAAACTGACACCGCCCAGATCCGCTGCATTGCACTCAAGCCACAGCGTCTCGCCTTGGCCCAGCTCGGCACTGCCTTCAGTTACCCCCAGCGCCAACCGGTGGGCCAGCCATGCCGCATCGGCGCCGTCGGCGGCGGGGTCAGCCGGCGCCAGCCACCGGGTGCCGAGCGCGGCAAGGCGAGGGTCATTTCCCGCCTCAGGCCGCCAATGGACTGCCAGAGCAGGGTCCACCGCGATGGCTATCGCCCGGCGCAGGCGGTAAATCGCCAGCCGCTTGACCAGCGCCTCAGCTGCATCGGCCTCACAATCAATCAGCAGATCGGCCTCTTCGGACCAGACGATGAAATCGAATAAAACCTTGCCCTGTGGCGAGAGCAGGCCGGTCCACACGGGAAGCGA
The DNA here is from genome assembly GCA_947473355.1 of Sphingomonadaceae bacterium. GTDB lineage: Bacteria > Pseudomonadota > Alphaproteobacteria > Sphingomonadales > Sphingomonadaceae > Novosphingobium. The sequence goes on from CANJCQ010000127.1 coordinate 4,473, forward strand.
TCCGGTGACATCCTGGCTGACGAGACCTTGCAGGAACCCGGCCACGTCTTCGTCCGCCTGCTTGGGCGACAGGCGAATGATTGCTCGGGATGAAAGGAGAGTTGCGGGCATGCTAAAGCATGTGGCTTGTTTTCCAGCCAAATCAAGTTTGGGTAAGCTGGCTCAGCAAAAAACCGCCATCCGACAACTGCATCTTAAGCTTTTCAGCCGAAAGCTAAGCTTGGCTTAACCATGATTGAGATCTGCGAACGGTGCCCTTGCCAATGTTGAACCGATTTGTAGTGCCGGCAAGTCTGGCAGTCGCGGCTACATTGGGCCTGGCGGCGTGCGGCAGCGACAAGGCGGAAAAGATCGCCGGACAAGGCGCCGACCCATTGCTGTCCCATGCGCTAGCGGGACCACTGATGGCCGATCCCGATCTCGCATCGCGCAAGCATGCGCTCGCAGGCATTGCCGGTGGCGGGCCGGAAGTGGTCGAGTTTCCCCTGATCGAAAACGGCGCAGAGACCATTGCAGCGGCAAAGGTCGAGGCTGTTCGACTGGCAGGGGGAAAGATCACCCCGGCACCTGTGCCCGGCGATGGGAGCAATCCGGCGCTTCGCGATGCCGTGACTGCTGCGCAGCGCGCTGCATCAGTCAAAGGGCCGGGCAGCAATTGCGGGGCGCAAGCGACATTTGACATGGCCTGGTCACTGCGTTTGCCCCAGACTTTCCCGATTTATCCGCGCGGGCATCTGATCGAGGCTGCGGGCAATGATGGCAATGGCTGCCGCTTGCGGGTGGTGCGCTTTGTTTCGCCGGTAGAACCTGTCGCTGTCATCGATTTTTACCACACTCTTGCCCGTGCCGCGCATTATGACGCGCGCCACAACCAAGCCGATGGGCGGGAACTGCTCGAAGGCAGCAAGGGCGCAGCTGTCTATGCAGTGCAGGCGCGGGTGCGTGAGGACGGGCTGACCGAAGCCGATATTGTCGTAAACGGAGGCTAGCACTACTTTGGCAGAAATCTGATTTTTGGGATTCCCAACGGACAAAATCACTGATTCATAGAGAGCCAGCTTTTGTGGAGGCTGGCGATGGAAGCGGACTGGCGAAGCGAACTCGAGACCTGGCTTGCGCCGTTTGCCGCGGC
>CANJCQ010000128.1 GCA_947473355.1 Sphingomonadaceae bacterium
ACCAGCAATGTGTGCTCCCAATCTTCCTCGCTCATCTTCGTAGACATCGTTCCGACCCTCTCGTTCAGTCGGAACCCTATGAATCACCCCAGATTCATCTTGGGAATCGCAAAATCTCATCTATCCACAATTCGTCCACACGGCCTAGACGAGATTTCAGCCTATATCTTCGAAGACAATCCGGTCCGCTCCATCACCTTCATCGACGAATTGATTGATCGTTTCGACGTCATAGCCGAGTGGCCATTGAGTTTTCCTGCGAGCAACGATTTACCAGCTGGAGTGCGCTCGGCTTTGCATGGGCACTATCGGATATTGTTCGAAATGACGGGTAGCATCCCGCATATTCTCCGCGTCATCCACGGTGCCCGCGACATTGGGAATCTCTTGAAGGGATTGTGAATTGAACATCTTCGAAGCCGTCGCCAGCCGCCGCACCATCCGCCAGTATCTCGACAAACCCGTCCCATTGGAAGGCATCCGCCGGGTGCTCGAAGCCGCGCAGATGGCGCCCTCGGGCTGCAACTTCCAGCCGTGGGAGGCCACAGTTCTCACAGGCGAGCCGCTGCGCGCGCTGCATGAGAAGATGACCAAGTCGGGCCCGCAGGATCCTGTCGAATACGACATTATGCCAAAAGGCATCCCACAGGCCTACATGGACCGGCTGGGCGAAATCACGGCGCACCGGATGGCGGCTGAGGGCATCGGCCGCGATGATGCGGAGGCGCGCATGGCCAGTTCGATGCGCAATTTCATCTCATTCGGCGCGCCGGTCAATCTGCTCACCTGCATCCCGCGTGTGATGGGCCCGCCGCAGTGGTCTGATGTCGGCATGTGGCTGCAGACGGTGATGGTGCTGCTGCGCGGCGAGGGGCTCGATTCCTGCCCGCTCGAAAGCTTCGCCATGCACGGGCGGCTGATCAAGGAGCACATCGGGGTCAGCGACGAGAGCCACTTGTTTTTCTGCGGCATGGCCATCGGCTATCGCGATCCGGACGCGCCGATGAACAATTACACTCGCACCCGCGAGCCGCTGGACAGCGTCGTCAAATTCCAGGGCTTTGCCTGAGCGATGCAGGTCTCCGAAGCCGTCGCCAGCCGCCGCTCGGTCCGCGCTTTTCTGAACACGCCGGTCGATCCGGACGTTCTGCGCCGCGTCCTCACCCGCGCCCAGCGCGCGCCCTCGGGCAGCAACATCCAGCCCTGGCATGCGGTGGTGCTTACCGGCGAACCGCTCGCCCGCTTGCAGGCCAGCATCAAGGCTGAATTTCCCAAGGGCCGCGCCGGCCATTCGATCCCCTTCCACATGCACCCGGTCGGCATCGACGGCGTGTACAAGGAGCGCTTGTTCGGCGTCGGCGAGGCGCTCTACAAGGCGCTTGGCATTGCCCGCGACGACAAGGCCGGGCGGCTGGGGCAATATGCCCGCAATTATGAGGCATTCGGCGCGCCGGTGCTGATGCTGGTTCACACCAAGGCCTATATGGGCCATGCCCAGTGGGCCGATATCGGCATGTGGCTGCAGACGGTGATGCTGCTGCTGCGCGAGGAAGGGCTCGATAGCTGCCCGCAGCTATCCTGGGCTGATTACACCAACCAGGTCCGCGAATGCGTGGAATTTCCAGACGATCACCTGTTCTATTGCGGCCTGGCGATCGGCTACCGCGATCCGGATGCCGCAGTGAACACGTTCGATGTCGTCCGCGCGCCGCTGGACGACGTGGTGCGCTGGGAAGGGTTTTGAGCGGTCTCGATTGGACCTGGCTGTGGGTGCCGCTGACGCTGATCGCCGGGGCTGCCCAAGTCCTGCGCAATGGCCTCCAGTCCAATCTCACCGCCAAGATCGGCACGCTTGGCGCAACCCAAGTGCGCTTCATCTATGGTCTGCCCTTTGCCGTGCTGTTCCTGATCGCGGCGCTGTTGATTGAGCGGACGGAGCTGCCACAGATCACCCGCAATGCGCTCGGCTGGTCCCTGCTCGGCGCGGTCTGCCAGATTGGCGGGACGGCCTTGATGCTGATGGTCATGGGGCAGCGGGCGTTCGGAGTCGCCTATGCCTATATCAAGACCGAGCCAGTGATCGTCGCGCTGCTGGGCGTGATGTTGCTGGGTGACCACTTGCCGCTGCTCGCCTGGCTGGCTGTGGTGCTGGTGACGACCGGCGTGGTGATCGCTTCGGTCAAGCCCGGCGAATTCGGGCAGTTGCTCGGCGAGAGCCGCATGATCCTGTCGGGCGTAGCAGCGGGCGGCTTGTTCGGCCTTTCCGCAATTGCCTTTCGCGGTGCGACCGGTGACCTGGCGCAAGGCGACTTTGTCATCCGCTCGCTCACGGTGCTGGTGATTGCCATGTCCATGCAGTGCCTGCTGCTGGGGCTCTGGCTCGCCCTGCGTGATCGCGAAGCCTTTACCGGATCATTGCGCGAATGGCGCGGCAGCCTGGGCGCTGGCTTCACCGGCGCTGTGTCCTCAGCCTTCTGGTTCGCCGCCTTCGCCCTGACCGCAGCGGCCAATGTGCGGACGTTGGGCCTGATCGAACTGCCGATGGTGGCGTTGTTTTCGGGGCGGCTGACCGGCAAGTCCGTGGCGCGGCATGAACTGCTGGGGCTGGGGATCGTTATGGGCGGGGTGGCGCTGCTGCTTGCTGCCCACGCTGCCTGAGGTTAGACAACGGGCCATGACGGTTATTGCGCGGCAAGGATGAAGCTCTGGCGGCTCACCCGTGCGCCCTATGTGGCGCTCGATGGGGCAGGGCCGGAGCGGCACGGCGCGCGCTACACTTCGCCGGGATTGCCCGTGGTCAATTTCGCGTCCGAAGCCGGCCTCGCCGTGCTGGTGGCCCTGCGTTACCTGCCGCACGATCTTGCCGGAATAGATCAGGACTATCTGCTCGGCTGGACTGAAGTGGACGCCGTTCCTGAACGCTTTCCCGAAGTGACTGATGCCGCGGAAAAGCGCGCCTTGGGCGATAAGTGGCTCGCATCCGGGCGCTCGCTGCTGGCAGCCGTGCGATCAGCAGTCTTGCCCGAAGCTGACGTCGTCATGATGAACCCGCGCCATGCTGATGCTGCGCGAGTGGCGCCGCTGATTACCCGGCCATTCAGTTTTGCCGATTGCCTTCACCTTCCGCCCATGCTCGAAACGTATGAAAGAGGAGACCTGAAATGAGTCTGACAGCAGCACTACTGGCCCTGGCATCGGCCACTCTGCCTGCCGCCGATAGCGTGGCAATCAATCGGCAGGTCTTCGAGATCTATCGCCCTTATACGCGGCCGATGACCAGCACTTCGCCCTGGGAGCGGCCGATATTCACTGCGGAAATCAATGCGCTGGTCCGGCAATGGCGCCGCGTTACGCCGCAGGACGAGATCGATGACCTGAGCGACGGTGACTGGCTGTGCCTGTGCCAGGATTGGGAGCCGAGCCGTTTTGTCGCCATGGTCACAGCCAAGCGGCCAGTGCGGCCCGGCATCGTCGAAGCCACTGTGCGGATCAATCTGGGCGAAGGCACGCCGAGAACCGCCCGGCTGATGATGAAGCGGGAAGGCCCCACCTGGAAGATCGACGACATGTTCTCGAGCGACTATCCCCGCGGGCTGAAACAGGCTCTGCATGTGACGATTGCCGCTGATGCGAAGTTGCCGAAGTGACAGTCGCGGTCCTCAACGCCATGCTGCGCCCGATGCTGGAGCATCGCCTGCCCGACTGGGTGGAGCCGCGCTGGTTCACGAGCCGGGAGGAGCTTTATGACCTCGCCGGCGTGGCCGAAATCGGCTGGTTTGACACCTACGATATCCCGGCAACCTATGAGGCGACGCGGCGGGCAGGGAAGCTCAAATGGCTCAACACGCTGGCCGCAGGTGTAGATCCCTTTCCGCTCGATCTGTTGCGCGAAAAGGGCGTCACGCTGACCAATGGCGCGGGGCTCAATGCCATAACCATCGCCGAATATGCCGTGATGGGTATGCTGACCATCGCCAAGGGCTGGCGCGAAGTGGTGCGCGCGCAAGAGCGGCACGAGTGGTTGAGCGATGCGCCGGGCAAGGCGGAACTGTGCGGCTCGAAGGCGCTGATTATCGGCGCGGGCGGGATCGGCTCGCGGATCGGCGTGCTGCTGCGCGGCTTTGGCGTCGAAGTCACAGAAGTGCGCCGCAAGCCTGCGCCTGGCGTGCTGACACCAGATGCCTGGCGGGCGCGGCTGGGTGAATTCGACTGGGTGATCATCGCGGTTCCCTCCACGCCCGATACCGACAAGATGATCGGCGCGGCGGAATTGGCGGCAATGAAAAGCACCGCCGCCGTGCTCAACTTCGCGCGCGGTGCAGTGATCGATCAGGAGGCGCTGATTGCGGCGCTGAACGAACTGCAGATCGCCGCCGCCTTCCTCGACGTTACCGACCCAGAGCCCTTGCCACCGGACAACCCACTGTGGTCTCTGGATAATTGCCACATCTCGATGCACCTGTCGGGCCGCTCGCAGACCCAGCTCTTCGCGCGCAACGCCGAGCGTTTTCTGGCCAATCTGGAGCGGTTTGGGCGCGGGGAAGAGCTTGAGTCAGTGGTCGATCTGGCGCTGGGGTATTGAGGCTGTGTGACCAATCGTGGCAGCCTCGCCTGTAAAAGCTTATGATTTCAAAGCTATCAGCAGATGTTGGCTCCGATGATAAACGTTGAATCGTTCGGATTGTAACTGAATCCCTTTGGTACTTTGGAGAGCATACCCTGAGAAACTTCGCGTTCCTTTAGTGAAAATCCGTTATCTTTCAAAAAAGTGTATATCTCAGTGGCGAACTCGTAGGCTTCGGCGTCACCCATAAGCGCTATCACAGATATCGACGTAGTCTTCGGAATTAAACTCAGTATTTCCGACTTTAGTTTATCGTCCATGCGACGTTGCTGTGGCCCAAAGTTTATGGTGTGTGCTGTTATGCCGCCACTCTGGTTGTGTGATGTCACGCTCTGGTCGATGGTTTGCTGAATTTCCTCCACAGTCGGCGAACGGCCAAATCGCTTGCGGAAAATGTTCTCGAAAGTGTCGTCTTTACTCATTGCCTGCCGAGCCCATATTATACCAACCTGCACTGACTACAACCCACGCGCCCATTTGCGGCGTCCGATGGTCATGATGCGCCACGGCTGATCGATGAGTTTGTTCCACGCCTCGCAGCAGTGGTCGATGATGTTGTCGTGGGATGTGAAGACCCGGTTGGAGA
>CANJCQ010000129.1 GCA_947473355.1 Sphingomonadaceae bacterium
AGTTCCGCATGGGCATAAGGCGCTCGAGTGGTATCGGTCCACATCGTTGATCTCCGGAAGTTTTCGCAAAAACCCCTGAATCAATGACTTGGGCTGGCGTCAAGCCAACCCGCTGATACTACTCAACTTAATTTCGGATCAGGCTCTAAAGGAAATCGCCCGCTGCTTAGGCACATGTCCTTAGAGGGGCCTTACGGATAGGCCAACCCCCTATCTGGAGGGATTGCCCCACAACTCGCCGCGCAGCCCCGGTTGATCCGGGCTGGCACAGCACCGAGATTCAGCAAAAACCCTGTAGTTTTCCGTATTGACCTGCCGCAGTTTCGCCGTGTGATCCGGTCAACTTGCGCGGCCAAGCCGCTCCGTCAGAAGCTTTGCAACCAGGCGCTTGGAAACCTTGTTGCTATGCAACATCGGCACTTCCTCGCGGGCAATCTCCACATAGGCGCGCGGCACCTTGTAGCTTGACATGCGCCGCCGCAGCTCTGCCTCGATAGCGGCAAAATCGAGAGTCACCCCGTCGCGCGGGACCACGGCAGCCACCACCAGTTCGCCGCGTTCCTGATCGGGCAGGCCAACGACATAAGCCGAGTGAATCCCCTCCAGTGCCTGCATTTCCATCTCGACTTCGGCGGGCGAGACATTGGAACTGGCAGTCTTGATCATGTCGCCGCCGCGCCCGATGAAATGGACGCGGGTGCCATCGACCAGACACATGTCGCCGGTGTGGTAATAGCCGTCGTCAGTGAAATGCTCGGTGCGCTCGATCTTGTGCAGCCCGGTGGTCACCGGATAGCCGCGAATCTGCAATTCGCCGATCTCGCCATCGCCAACCTGCTGGTTGGCCTCGTCGGCGATGCGCACTTCATAGCGATCGGCCCAGTGGTCCATCGGCGCGCAGACCGGATAGCCCTTGGCGCGAAATTCGTCGCCATAGGAATAGGGCCCCAGGGTCTCGCTCATCCCCAGCCCCCACCAGGGCTTGGGCGCAGACGACATCCGCGCGAGGTCTTCTTCGGGCAGCACCGAGCCCATCGCCATGGTGCTGCTGCTGAGCGTGCGCTCGCTGCACACCGTGGTCGCGCCCGCTTCCCAATTAGGCATCAGCGACATCATGAAGCCGCCCACCCAGAACATCGGCAGGAAACAATTGTATTCCTTGCCGCGCTGAATTCCGGAAATTTCGCGCATGAAGTGCGCGCGGAACACTGCCGGGCCGTGATTGTGTTTGACGCCCTTGGGCAGCGCCATCGAGCCCGAAGTGTAGATTTCGATCAGCTGGTCTGTGGTATGGACCTCGGCTTCGACTTCGCGCAGCAGTTCCTCGCTGACTGAGGCTGCCACCCCGGTGAGGTGGTCCATGCCGAGAATGGTCGCCGGCACTTCGCCCTCGGAGGCTACGATCCAGCGCAGATAGGGCGTGCGCGCGATCCGCAGGTCCGGCCCGGTTCCGCTGGCGAGATCGGGGAGCGCCTCGCACAGCCGCGCAACATAATCGTTGCCGAGAAAGGTGCGCTGGACGATGAGGCCCGAAACATCCGACTGCCGCAGCACCCGGACCAGCTCGTTCTGCTTGATCAGCGTGGAGATCGGCACGGCCACCGCGCCGATCCGGCCGATCGCCGCGAACATCAGCGCGAAAAATGGTCCGTTGCCCGAAATGAAGCCAACTCTCGACCCCTTGCCGACCCCGCGCGCCAGCAGGCCCCGGGCGAGCTCGGCTGAACGGGTATCAAGTTCGCGAAAGCTCATCGCGTCGTCAGGAATGGTGTCTCCGACGAGCGTGATCGACAGCGCATCGCCATAAGTTGCGGCGGCAGCGCGGATCAGCTGCGGGAAGGTCTTTGCAGTTGCCGGGGTGATCGCGGCGTCACTATCCATGTTCACGAAGCAAATTCCCTCTCAGCCCGGCCCGGTTTCACCGGCGTCTAGCGGCAGGCTCACAAAAAACAATGCCGCAGGCAAGTCGCATTGGCGAGTTCAGCTATTCTGCCCTGTCCCCCGCTCAGGCAACCGGCGTAGCGTTGAACTTCTCGATCAGCCCTTCGCGCGGCAGGATGAATTCGATCAGGTGGCCCAGCTCCGGCACATCGACAAAGCAGGCCCGCACATAACCCGGCGTGTCGTTGGACTTGTGCATCACCCAGCCGCCGCGTGCGACTTCGCGCTCCATCGCCGCCCAGGTGGACTCATCGGGCACAAGATAACCGAAATGATGGAATTTCAGCACAAATTCCCCGTCCGGTGGGGCATAGTAGCTGAAAGCTTCCATGCCGGGTCCCGATGCGCAGGCGATCTCATACATGGTCGAGCCGATCCACACTGTGCGCGTGCTGATCCGGGTGCCGCCCGGCAGTTCGGAATCGTTCTCGCGAAACTTCTCGATGCCAAACCGGGTGCGGAATACCTCGACAGCGCGGTCCAGATCATTGGTGACATAGGCGATCTGGAAATGATCGGAGTGCAGCAGGCCTTTTGCCGGATCATAGACCGGCGGCGGGGTGTTGAATGGTCTGCGCATTGCGCGGTTATCCTCTCATTATGCTTTGGCCAGAGTGTAACAGCCGCGCCGCCTTGCAGACAAGCCTCATGCGACATAGGCTTGCCCACAGGAGGAGCCATGAAACTCACTTTCCCGATCCCGCATCTCATGGAAATCCAGGCCATGCTCCAGCCGTGGGAGCTGGAGGTCACTGGCCCCGACCAGCTGCGCATGGCGCGCCGCGCCGAAGAGCTGGGCTATGACATGATCGGCATTCCCGAACACCTCGCGGTGCCGCCCGATGACCCGCACACCGGCGCTTTCTGGCTGCATTCGACTACCGCGCAGGCAGCACTTGCCGGGGCGACCAGCCGGATTTTGCTCAATAGCTGCGTCACCATCCTGCCGCTGCAGCACCCCATCCTCCATGCCAAGGCGCTGGCGACGGCGGACTGGTTTTCCGGCGGGCGCATGGTGGTGACTTTCGGGCTGGGCTCGATCAAGAACGAATACGCCTTCTTCGGTGTGCCCTGGGAGAAGCGCGGGGCAATTGCCGACGAATACCTCGAAGCCATTGTGGCCCTGTGGACGCAGGAGCGGCCGAGCTTCGAGGGCAAATATGTGAATTTCAAGGACATCGGCTTCCAGCCCAAGCCGGTTCAGAAACCGCACCTGCCGATCTGGATCGGCGGCGACAGCAACGCAGCCCTGCGCCGCGTCGCCCGGTTCGGCGCGGGCTGGATCGTCTCGTTCCGCACCACGCCCGAGCAGCTTCCCGAGCGGATCGACTATATCAAGTCGCAAGCCACCTGGACCGATCGTCCACTCGAGGTGTCCTATGGCCTCGGCATGGCCCGCATCACCAAGGATCATGCGCCATCTGGCGACAATACGATGAGCGGCAGGCTCAGCGCGCAGCAGATCATCGATGCATTGGGCCAGCTGGCGGACCTGGGCGTGACCATCAGCTCGGTGCCAGTCCCGCCAGTCAGCGGCATCGCCGAATACCTCGACCACGCGCAATGGGTGATGGAGGAAGTGAAGCCGAACCTATAGCTTCACGATCACCGTCTTGGTCTGAAGGTAAGCCTCGATCCCCTCACGCCCCAGCTCACGGCCAATGCCCGATTGCTTGTAACCGCCGAACGGCAGCGCCGAATCGAGCATGGCGTGGCAATTGCCCCAGACCGTCCCCGATTTGATCCGCGCAGCCAATTTATGCATGGTATTCAGATCATTGGTCCAGATAGATGCGCCAAGCCCGAAGCAGGTATCGTTGGCCGAACGCGCCACATCATCGATATCGTCAAAGCGCTGGGCAACCACGACGGGCCCGAAGATCTCCTCGCGCACCACGCTCATGTCGGGGTGGACATCGACCAGCACGGTCGGATTGACATAGTGCCCGTCTGCTGTCGGCGCGTCGCCGCCGAAGGCCACCGACGCGCCCGCCTTGCGGCCCGCCTCGATATAACCGGTCACCCGGTCGAACTGTTCGCGCGACACCAGCGGCCCCATACGGGCTTTCGGATCGAGCGAGGGGCGCGGTATCCATGTCGCAGCCGCCGCCTCGGCCATGCCTTCGATCACCGCGTCGAAAATCGAACGGTGGGCATAGAGCCGCGACCCCGCGATGCAGACCTGGCCGGAATTGACGAAAATCGCCCCCGCCGCGCTGCGGCCGACTTTCGCGGGGTCGGCATCGGGCATGACGATCACCGGCGACTTGCCGCCGAGCTCCAGCGTGACGTGCTTGAGCGTTTCGGTGGCATTGCGCTGGATCAGCTTGCCGATCTCGGTCGAGCCGGTGAAGGCGACCTTGTCGACATCAGGATGCTTGACCAGATAGTCGCCCGCTGTCTCGCCGAGGCCCGTGACAATGTTGATAACCCCCGCCGGGAAGCCCGCTTCTGCCACCAGATCGGCAAGGCGCAGCGTTGTAAGCGAAGTCTGTTCGGCGGGTTTCAGAACCAGCGTGCAGCCTGCCGCCAGGGCCGGGGCCAGCTTCTGGCAGGCCATCATCAAGGGGAAATTCCACGGCACGATCTGCGCGCAGACCCCGACCGGCTCCTTGACCGTATAGTTGAACACCGCGCCCGCTGGCATGGTATATGGCGACATCACTTCGCCGCCGACCTTGCCCGACCAGCCCGCCATATACCGCAGATGGCCCACCGCCATAGGGATATCGCCCGCCAGGGCCATGCTGCGCGGCTTGCCATTGTCGATGGCTTCAAGCTCAGCCAGCTCCGCCGCATTGGCCTCGATCAGATCGGCCAGCTTGTTGATGATCCGCTCGCGCTTGTTCGGCGCCATGCCGCTCCAGCGTCCATCGTCGAAAGCTTCACGCGCGGCTGCGACGGCGCGGTCAATATCGGCGGCGGAAGCATCGACGATCTGGCCGATTGTCCGCGCTGAGGAAGGATCCTCCACTACAACGGTCTTGCCGTGACTGGAATCGACCCATTGATTGCCAATGAACAGCTGCGGCTTGCGGGCGAGAAAGGCAGTGGCCTCGGCGGAATAGGCATGCTGCTCAAGGCTGATCGCGGTGGCTTGGTTCATGGGATAATTCTTTCGGTCTGGATTCGCAAATTCAACCGTAACACCAAGTTACCCGTTCGTGTCGAGCGAAGTCGAGACAC
>CANJCQ010000130.1 GCA_947473355.1 Sphingomonadaceae bacterium
GTCTTCTTGTCCGCATCATAGCCCCGAGGTCCGCCGCTTTCCGTGGTTTTGACGCTCTGGTTGTCGATTACCCCGGCGCTGGGCGAGGCTTCGCGACCCGTCCCCTCACGGGCGATCAGCAACAGAGCATGGTTCAATGACAACCACAGCCTATTGTCCGGCCACAGGTAGAACCAGCGCCGCACCGTCGAGACCGGCGGAAGGCAGGGCGGCAGCATTCGCCGAGGCAGGCCGCCACGCAGCAGATACAGGATCGCCTCGACAATCCGCCTGAGCGGCCACTTGCGCGGGCGGCCCACATGCGATGCTGGCGGAAAGAACGGTTCCAGCAGTGCCCATTCGGCATCGGTCAAATCGCTTGGCAAAGCCAGTTCCGCATGGGCATAAGGCGCTCGAGTGGTATCGGTCCACATCGTTGATCTCCGGAAGTTTTCGCAAAAACCCCTGAATCAATGACTTGGGCTGGCGTCAAGCCAACCCGCTGATACTACTCAACTTAATTTCGGATCAGGCTCTTAGAGCCCCCTTCGCCCGGCAGTAAACGCTATTCGCACGCTTCCTTCTAGCCGATTCGCGTCGCAGTTGCATTGTAAGGAAAAGTCTGTTGCTTTGGCGCAACAAGAGGGACGGGTGAGGATAGTCAATGGACAGGCTGGACCGGCTGGAGGCGATTGAAGCGATTCGCCTGCTCAAAGCGCGCTATTTCCGTCTGATAGACACCAAAGAGTGGCTCTTGCTGCCCCGCCTGTTCACCCGCGATCTGAGGATCGTCACGCCGGACGGCAAGGTCTGGATGGAAGGCGGCGATAAATATGCGGCAAGCCTGAAATATGGCCTCACCGATGCAGTCTCATGCCATCAGGGGCTGACTGGCGAAATCGAGATCTTTGATGCGGAAAGCGCGGCCGCGATTTGGGCGATGCAGGATATCATCACCTGGACTGACCGTCACCCACGCGAGGGCTGGAAGGCCATTACTGGCCGCGGCCACTATCACGAAACCTATCACCGCGCAGATGGCGAGTGGCGCATTGCCACCCTGTCGCTTACCCGGCTCAGCCTCGACATAACATGGCCAGAAGGACACGAAACCGCATGACTGATTTGCTCAAGGCTGATTTCTTCGGTGAAGGCCGCACGACAAGCCCCTACTGGAACGAAAGCGTCTGGTTCTCGGTGTCGATCCCCGAACGCCGTATCCACGGCATGATCCAGTACTATTTCCGCCCCAACATGGGCATGCTCAATGGCGGTCCGGTGCTGTGGGATCGATCGGGTCAGTTCCAGTGGAACTGCCTCTATTATAACTGGAGCCACCTGCAGGCCATGCCGCAGGTTAACGGCAAGTTCGATATGCAGGCGCGCAATTCGCTGACAGTGAAAATGCTCGAGCCGCTGCAGCGCTATTCGATCCAGTATGACAAGGAACACTTCGAGCTGGATCTGATCTGGGAAGCCGGCGGGCCCTGCCATGAATTGGTGACCGGCGATCCCGGGCAGAAGGCCACCGCCGGTTTCCATATCGAGCAGCCCGGCCGGATGAAAGGCACGATCCGGCGGCATGGCGAGGAGTTCAAGGTCGATTGCTTCTCGATGCGCGACACCTCCTATGGCGCGCGCGAATACGAATCGCTGGCCAGCGGCGGCTATTTCTGGGGCATCGCGGAGGGCAGCAGCTTTCACGCACTGTGCATGACCACCGGCGATGGTCTCGGCGTTGAGGCCAATTGCATCGGCGGCTACATCATGAAGGATGGCGAAATGGCCTCCATGGCTTCGGGCAAGCGCACAGTGCTCGAATTCGGCCAGTTCGGCCCGAGCAAAGTGCTGTTCGAGGGCACCGACAAGCTCGGCCGGAGCATGCGCGCCACCGGGACCATCGATCCGGGCCTGGTCTTCACCGGCTACACCGATCACACCGTGGTCTGGTCGCTCGCCGAATGGGACTGGGACGGGGTGACGCATTGGGGCGATAACCAGGAATTCAAGCCGGGCGATCCCTTCCGCGAGATCGCGCGCGGCGAACTGAAGCTGGGGTAAAGCTGGCTATCCAGAAACCCGCTCGCCCTGAGCTTGTCGAAGGGCCGTTCTTGTTCTTGCGTTTGCGCGTAACGCAAAAAGGAAAAGTGCGGCCCTTCGACAAGCTCAGGGTAGGCGGACTAGGGGTTGGCGCGAAGGAATGAGGTATTTTCAATGATTGGCCAGGTTCTGATCGTCACCGGCACATCCGGCTCGGGCAAGTCGACCGCCTGTGAACTGTTCGCCAAGCGCTCGGATGACTTCTGGCTGCTCTATGGCATCGACCATTTCTTGTCGGGCACGCTGCCAGCCAAATTCGGCCACCACGGCCCGCGCGCCCGCGAGGGGATCTATGCTCACCCGGTCGATGAGGCCGATCCCGATGGCCCGCTGCGCTGGAGTTTCGGCCCCAAGGGCGAAGCGGCCTTCCGCACCCTGCACGGCTGGGTCGCCACCGCTGCGCGCGAGGGTTGCAATATCGTACTCGATCATCTGGCGATGACTGATCCGCCGGTTTTGCAGGATCTGATCTGGCAATTGGAAGGCCTGCCGGTCACCTTTGTGTGTCTCAAGCCCAGCTACGAAGTGCTGAGTGCTCGCATCGCCAATCGCACGATGGACAAGCCGATGCCGGTCGATCTTCTGGGCGAGGATGTGGTGAAGAAGATCATCGACCGGCTCGATCGCCTGCGGCCGTGGTTCTACGAAGCGGTCTATGCCAATGACATCTATGATCTGGTGATCGATACCGAGGCGCATGGGCCCGAAGCGGTGGTTGGCATGATTGAGGCGCGGCTGGGTGAGGGGCCGGGGACGGCATTCGGGCAGTTGCGGGATCGCTATCCGAGGGGCTGAATGCCCACAAAGCTCCATGGCAGCACTTCGCCTGCCATCCACGGCACAACATCGCCGCCGCCAGCCGCAATCCGCTCCGGCACTTGGCACTCCCGCCGCTCCAGCACGACCCGCGCCTCATTCAGTGGCAGGCCATAGAACCGCGGCCCATTCTCGCTGGCAAAGGCCTCCAGCCGGTCCAGCGCGCCCTCTTCCTCGAAGACCATGGCATAGACCTCCATGGCAAAGGGCGCGTTGAATATCCCGGCGCAGCCGCAGGCGCTTTCCTTGGTTTTCACTTCGTGCGGCGCGGTATCGGTGCCGAGAAAGAATTTGGGCGAGCCGGAAGTCGCCGCCTTGCGCAAAGCCAGCTGGTGGACCTCGCGCTTGGCGATCGGCAGGCAATACATGTGCGGGCGGATGCCGCCGGCGAATATGGCATTGCGGTTGATCTGGAGGTGATGCGGGGTGATCGTCGCTGCCACATTGTCTGGCGCTGCCGCAACGAATTCCGCCGCATCTTTCGTAGTGATATGTTCAAACACCACGCGCAGCGCCGGAAAATCGCGCAGGGTCGGCGTCAGCACTCTTTCGATGAACGCTGCCTCACGGTCGAAGATGTCCACCTCACCGGAAGTCACTTCGCCATGTACCAGCAAGGGCATGCCGATCTGCTGCATGCGGTCCAGCACCGGATATATTGCGCGCACATTGGTCACCCCGTGCGCCGAATTGGTCGTGGCATGGGCGGGATATAGCTTGGCGGCAGTGAGCACGCCGAGCGCGAATCCGGCCTCGAGATCGTCCGGGTCGGTGGCGTCGGTGAGGTAGAGTGTCATCAGCGGGTTGAACTTGCTGCCCTGTGGCAGGGAGGCCAGAATCCGCGCACGATATTCGGCAACCTCGCCGGTCGTGGCGCAGGGCGGCGACAGGTTGGGCATGACGATGGCCCGGGCGAATTGCCGGGCGGTCCATGGCACGACATCGGCCAGCATGGCGCCGTCGCGCAGGTGGACATGCCAGTCGTCAGGCTGGCGGATAACAAGCCGGGTGGTGGTCTGGTCGCTCATGTCTGCCTCCCTATGCGGCTTTCCCGAATTGGAAAGAGCGGAAATAGCCGGAGGGCGCTTAAATTGGATCTTACTCCGCCGTTCACCAGATTACGAAACCACGCGAATCGATGATTGGTCGGGGGCCATGTGGTTAACGCGATATTAGCTATGAACGGTTAGGCTCGTGCAGAATTGGAAGCAAATGCCATGAACCAGATCACCGACAATGCCCGGCCCCAGGCCGCCCGCTCCTTCGAGGAGATGCGCGGCGCGCAGCGTTACACCCTGCTGATCCGCACAGCCAAGCTGGTCTGCGAAAGCGGCGAATTCCTCTGCATCATCCGCGACGTGTCCGAAACCGGCGTGCGTTTGCGGCTGTTTCATGCCCTTCCCGCCGACACGCGCATGGCGCTCGAACTGTCGAACGGCGAACACTATTTCATCGAACGCGTCTGGGAGCGTGATAGCCATGCCGGCTTCCGCTTCGCCGCGCCGATCGATGTTCATGCTTTCATCGCCGAAGTCAGCCCTTATCCGCGCCGCCAGATGCGGCTGCGGCTGCAGTTTCCGGTGCTGCTGACTGTCGATGGCCAGGCCAATGCCGCCACGATCTGCGATCTTTCCACACAAGGCGGGCGCATCGAATGCAGCCGGTATCTGGCGATCGGCCAACGGGTCAAGCTGCAGGGCGAGCGCTTTCCGCTCAATATGGCCAAAGTCTGCTGGCGCTCGGGCAGCGCCTATGGCCTCGCCTTCGAACAGGTTTTTACGCTCGAAGCCCTTGCCGTGATGGCGGCGGAATTGCAGCAGATTGGCGGAGTGACACCAACCGCCGAGAGCCGGGCGACCCGCGCGGTTTAATACCAACCTGCACTGACTACAACCCACGCGCCCATTTGCGGCGTCCGATGGTCATGATGCGCCACGGCTGATCGATGAGTTTGTTCCACGCCTCGCAGCAGTGGTCGATGATGTTGTCGTGGGATGTGAAGACCCGGTTGGAGA
>CANJCQ010000131.1 GCA_947473355.1 Sphingomonadaceae bacterium
GCCGCGGCAAACGGCGCAAGCCAGGTCTCGAGTTCGCTTCGCCAGTCCGCTTCCATCGCCAGCCTCCACAAAAGCTGGCTCTCTATGAATCAGTGATTTTGTCCGTTGGGAATCCCAAAAATCAGATTTCTGCCAAAGTAGTGCTAGCCAGAATGGGGTTTTTTTGGAGAAGTTTCGGATGAAGACGGGGATTCGCTTGCTTGGCTCCTTGGGAGCGCTCGCCATGGCGCTTGCAACTGCTCCGGCAATGGCCGACGTCAAGGCCGGTGTGGATGCCTGGTCGCGCGGCGATTTCGCTGCAGCGGTCACCGCGTGGCAAGGCCCGGCAGCGCAGGGGGACGCGGATGCCCAGTTCAACCTTGCCCAGGCCTACCGGCTTGGCAGAGGCGTTAAGGCCGACATGGCCATTGCCGAGGAAATGTTTGGCAAGGCGGCGGCGCAGGGGCATATTTATGCCTCGGACTATTATGGTCTGCTTTTGTTTCAGCGTGGCGAACGAGCCAAGGCCCTGCCCTTTATCAGCGCCGCCGCCGATCGCGGCGAGCCACGTGCGCAATATCTGCTGGGCATTGCCAACTTCAATGGTGACAATGTCGCCAAGAATTGGGTGCGGGCCTATGCGCTGGTCAGTCTCGCCCAGCAGGCCGGCCTGCCACAGGCGATTTCGGCCTTGTCGCAGATGGATCAACATATCCCGCTCGAGCAGCGCCAGCAGAGTGTGACGCTGGCGCGGGAATTGTCGGCCCAGGCGGAATCGACACGCGCCCGGGTGATGGCTGCGGCGGAATTGGGCAGTTCGCTGCCCAGTGAGCCAACAGCGCCGGTAGTGACAGCGGCAGCCCGCCCCCCGGTTGCCGTTGCCGTGGCAGCTCCGGCGGGTCCAGCCGCAGCAAGTAGCGGCGATGCGGGCGCGGACTATACCCGGCCCCGGCCAGTTGCGCCGGTTGTGTCTGTTCCCGCCCAGCCAAGGCCCGTCGCTGTGGCTCCCCAGGTGGCGCCGCGCCCCCCTGCCCCCAGGCCTGTTGTAGCACCAGTCCCGCCGCGCGTTGCAGTTGCGGCGCCCTCAGCCACGCCAGTGGCCGCCAGCGGCGCATGGCGAGTGCAGCTTGGGGCTTTTGGTGTCCCCGCCAATGCCGATGCGATGTGGGATCGGGTAAAAGGACGTCCCGAGCTGGCCGGACGCACCAAGCTGCTGGTGGCAGCAGGTGCGGTGAAGAAGCTTCAGGCGGGCGGCTTTGCCAGTCAGGCCGCAGCGCAGTCGGCCTGTGCGCGCCTCTCTGCGGCGGGCTTTGGCTGTCTGGCTGTCAGCAACTGAGATTCGATCGTGGGCTGATTATTTCTCGTTGGCGAAGGGGTTTTTGGAACTTCGCAGGGTCAGCCTGATTGGCACCGCATCAAAGCCCAGCTCACGACGCATGCCGTTGACCAGATAGCGACGGTAGCTTTCAGGCAGCAGTTCGAGACGGGTGCCGAACAGCACGAAGCCGGGTGGCCGGGTTTTAGCCTGGGTGATGAAGCGAAGCTTGATTCGCTTGCCGCCCGGCGCAGGCGGCGGGTTGGCTTCGAGCGCATGTTCGAACCAGCGATTGAGCTGGCCGGTCGATACCCGTTTCGACCAGGTTTCGCGAATTTCGAACGCAGCGCGCAACATGTCGTCGAGACCCTTGCCGGTTCGCGCCGAAACCGCCAGCAAGGGCACCCCGCGGACTTGGGCCAGACCGTCTTCGAGTGCCGCACGGATGCCGTTGAACAGGCCTGAGGCATCTTCGGCGATGTCCCACTTGTTGATCGCGATGATCAGGGCGCGGCCCTCTTCAAGCACCATCGAGGCGATCTTGAGGTCTTGATGCTCCAGTCCCAGGGTGGCGTCGAGCAACAGCACCACAACTTCAGCAAAATCGACTGCATGACGGGCATCGGCCACTGCCAGCTTTTCGAGCTTGTCGACGATCCGAGCCTTCTTGCGCATGCCGGCTGTGTCGATCAGCCGGGCAGGAAGTGTCTCGCCCGTTTTGGGATCGGTCCATTGCCAATCAACCGCGATCGAATCGCGCGTGATTCCTGCCTCTGGCCCGGTCAACAGGCGGTCTTCACCGAGCAAGCGGTTGATCAGCGTCGATTTGCCGGCATTCGGCCTGCCGACGATGGCAAGTTTGAGCGGACCAGACTCCTCGTCCTCTTCCTCTGGCTCCTCAATCGGTGGTCCGCCTTCGAGATGGGGCTGCAACGCCTCGAACAGATCGCCCATGCCCTGGCCGTGTTCGGCCGAGATCGCCACCGGCTCGCCGAAGCCGAGCGAATAGGCCTCAAGCAGGCCGTTATCCGCAGCCCGGCCTTCGGCCTTGTTAGCGACCAGCACCACCTCGGCATCCTCGGTGCGCAGCCAGCGGGCGATTTCTTCGTCGAGCGGGGTGATGCCGGCCCGGGCATCGACGACGAACAGCGCGACCTGCGCCCCCTTGAGCGAAATCTCGGTCTGCGCGCGCATTCGACCGGGCAGGCTGGCGGGATCATCGTCTTCCCAACCGGCCGTATCGACAATATTGAAATCGAGCCCGATGAGATGCGCCTCGCCAACACGCCGGTCGCGAGTGACGCCGGGTTGATCGTCGACCAAGGCAAGCTTTTTGCCGACCAGCCGGTTGAACAGGGTCGATTTGCCGACATTAGGTCGACCAATAATGATTACTTGGGGAAGCATCGCCTGCGCCTGCCGCGCTAAGGCCTTCTTGGCAAGTTAAACGGCAATTTCTTGCCGGGCTGTTAACCAAGACTTGCAGGCCGGAATTTACTGCGCTGGCCTATGCCGAACCCATGATCACTCGCGCTTCGCTCTTCCTGCTGTTGTCTGTTTCCGGTCTGGCCGCTTCAGCCAGTGCCGAAACAGCTGTTGAAATTAATCGTAATTCCGGCGCAGCAGGCGCTTTCGAAGCCTATCTCCAATGCGTTCCCTATGCGCGCCAGGTTTCCGGCATTCGCATCTTCGGCGATGCCCACACGTGGTGGGATCAAGCTGAAGGGCAATATGCCAGAGGCCATTTGCCGCGCGTCGGCGCGGTCATGGCATTCAGCCCGTACGGTAATATGCGGCTTGGTCATGTCGCCGCCGTGAGCAGGATCATCGATTCGCGCACAGTACTGCTGCGTCACGCCAACTGGTCCGAGATCGATGGGCGCCGCGGGCAAATCGAGGACAATGTCCGGGCGATCGACGTATCAGCGGACAACGACTGGAGCGAAGTCCGCGTCTGGTATGCGCCGATTGCGGGCTTGGGCACCACCCATTGGCCGGTGCGGGGCTTTATCTACAATAAGGCTCCCGGCTTTTTACCGCCTGCGGCCACCACCGTTGCATTGCGCAGTTCGGACGACCCGATCGGGGAGATTATCGCGCGGCGCCTCAGGATCGCCAGCGCGCGCTGATCAGGCCTGTGCCGTCGGCGCATCGCCGCCGAGATCTTCGAACCAGGCTTCGACCGGACCATTGAGCTTGATGGTCAGCGGCTGGCCCTTGCGGTCCATCGACTTGCCTGCCTGAACCCGCACCCAGCCTTCGGAAATACAATATTCCTCGATATTGGTGCGCACAACGCCCTTGAAACGAATGCCAATGCCGCGGCGCAGCAGGTCGGCGTCGAAAAAGGGGCTCTTGGGGTTGATCGCCAGATGATCGGGCGGCACGTCAGTCGTGGTTACGGCAACTGCTGCAGCGGCAGGTGCATCGACAGTCTCGGGTGCTGGTTCGGATTCTTCGCTCATAGCCCGCGCATCTAGGCCGCCAGCAGCGCTTGTCAATTCGTGCGGCAATGCTTAAAGGCGCCTTCCGCATTCGGGCCATTAGGACGAGCGGGCGCGTAGCTCAGCGGTAGAGCACACCCTTCACACGGGTGGGGTCACAGGTTCAATCCCTGTCGCGCCCACCATCTTTTCAATGACTTGGAAGAGGTGTATTTGACTTCCATGAAACAGGCATGAAAAAGAACCCGCGGGATGCTCGTGCGTCCGAGCGAATTAAGGCGCACTTCAGCTACCCACCACCCGCCTCGCATTAAACCAACACCCCCACCCCCATCGAAAATCCTGCCAGACGAGACCCCACCTACCCGGCACCCCCGTTTTGCTCAGATGGGACCCACGCTTCCTTCTACATACTATTTTGCTCGTTGGGTGGGGACTATGTCACTTCTTCCGCCATGCGCTAGCCAGCCGCTGCGCTTCAGCAATCTGGGCAGGTGTCATCTTGGAGGCGACTAAGTCGCGGTTCTTCACGGCATCCGCATCTCCTGACGTTGCGCTCAGGTTGAACCACTTATGTGCCTGCACGTAGTCCTGCGGCACGCCTTGGCCGTTGGCGTATTTATTGCCGAGGTTGTACTGCGCGTCGGCATTCCCTTGGTCTGCAGCCTTACGGTACCAGCCAGCAGCGGCAGCGTAGTCCTGCGCCACGCCTAGGCCTGTTGCCAGCTCGGCGGCAAAGCCCCCTTTTTGAAGGCCTCCATGGCAAATTCGTTCTGGGCATGATGCC
>CANJCQ010000132.1 GCA_947473355.1 Sphingomonadaceae bacterium
GCGTCGAAATTTGAGAGGAGTTGACCCTAGTACGAGAGGACCGGGTTGAACATACCTCTGGTGTACCTGTCGTTCCGCCAGGAGCGCAGCAGGGTAGCTATGTATGGACGGGATAACCGCTGAAAGCATCTAAGCGGGAAGCCTCCCTCGAGATTAGATTTCATCGAGTCGTGATAGACCATCACGTTGATAGGCCGGATGTGGAAGTGGGGTAACTCATGAAGCTAACCGGTCCTAATAACTCTGTTCGCGCTTGTAGAATCCCGCCGTCAATGACAGTTCTGGAAACAGATCCTGTGGTTGATCGACGGACGATACCAGCCGGATCCCACATGAAATACTTATAACAAGTTGCACGGACATCGATTAAAACCCGCATCGCACCAGCTCTATTGCTTGGTGACCATAGCGTCAGTGACCCACCCGATCCCATCTCGAACTCGGCCGTGAAACCTGACCGCGCCGATGGTACTAACGCTCAAGCGTTGGAAGAGTAGGTCGTCGCCAGGCATTAAAGCTGGTGCGCTGCGAGGTTTAAAACCCATTCACATGTCAGGGCTCCCCCAAAAGGGGATCCAGCCCACGCTCAAAGGGCCGTAATGGCCCTTTTTGTGTTTTTGGGATTGCTATTGCAGTCTCACGCCCCATCTGGGGCACGCTTGGTGACGCGGGGTGGAGCAGCCCGCCGGCCGTTTCAGTCTCGCTGAAACGGACAAACAAGAAGCTTCCGGGCTGCATTGCGCAGCCTTGTACTTGGTGACGCGGGGTGGAGCAGCCCGGTAGCTCGTCAGGCTCATAACCTGAAGGTCGTAGGTTCAAATCCTACCCCCGCAACCAACTAATGACGCAAAAACATGGCCTTAACAAAATGCCTCGATCGCAAGATCGGGGCTTTTTTGCGTGATTGAAAACCTGATAGCCGAAGGGTTTTGGCTAAGAATTTGGCAGAATTACGCCAATTTCTCGGTGGAAAAGCTCACTACTTCACCCATTTCTAACAAAAAGCTAACACATCGTAACCATTGGCAGGAAACCTGATGCCCGTAGGGTCATTCAAGTGCATTCACGATAGTGCGCCAGCGCTTTTGCCAGCAGCACACACTGATGCCCTGACGCTATTTGAACCGAACCGGGATTGTCGATGGATTGGGCCTACTGAAAAGGTGGTGCAGATCACTTGTGTCACTGTGAAATTGGCGTTTTCATTTAGCTCGTAGACAGAACGTAAGCATCCGGTGAAGGCCGCTCCTGTTAGGATCAGTTGAGGCCGCAGCACCGCTTGTATTTTTTGCCTGAACCGCATGGGCACAGTTCGTTGCGGCCGATTTTGATCGACGATCGCATTGGCCGGGATGCTTTACTGGCGAGGATCTGCGCCATTTTGCGCAAAGCGGGCAGGACGCTTGGGATATATTCAGCACTGGCGCGGCGCATCTCGTCGACCTCCTCAGGAGGAAGGCGTTTGTCGATGTCATCGATGTTGAAAAAGACGGTGAACGGCTCGACGAGCATGCTGCTTCGTTCGTGATCGGCCAGATCGAGCCAAACTTCGGGGGCGAACGCCATAGTCTTGCAGAAGCCGCGTGCCCATTGTGTGCATTGCTCGACATTGGCGATGCCGTTTTCGTCGAAGTACATGGGTAGCCAGGCGGGACCATTCCCGTCGATCTGGTTGTCGATCTGCCGGATGATTGCATTGTAGTGGCCCATGACACTGTCGAGTGCAGCCTGCATTTGCTCGGCGTTGTCGAAGACGGGCTCGTCATCACCCCACAGGAAGGGTATCCAGAGACTGGGCGGGATAAGATCGGGTGCGACAACGAGCCCGGTGAGGTAGCCTTCGAGTTCCAGGGGCCGCATGGCTGTTGCCGGGACGGCAGGCGACGCCAGAAAAGCTACCCAGCCTGCGAGCAGATCGTTGTTCATGCCGCTCGCAATACCATCTCGCCGTCTTTCCGCAAGTTCCACGGCAGCAGCTCGTCGAGACGTTGAGCGGGATGGGCGGCGATGCGGGCGAGGACATCGGCGAGCCAGGCTTGCGGATCGACGTCGCCCAGCTTTGCGGTGCCGATCAGCGAGTACATGACGGCAGCGCGCTGCCCGCCGCGATCGGAACCGCAGAACAGCCACGATTTACGGCCAAGAGCCACACAGCGCAGAGCCCGCTCGGCGGCATTGTTCGTAATGCAGACCCTGCCGTCGTCGAGGAAGCGGGTGAACGCATCCCAGCGCCGGAGCATGTAGTTGATCGCCTTGGCGAGGTCGTGGTTGCGTGACAGCCTGGCGAGTTGGGCGTGCAGCCAGACATGGAGATCAGCCATCAGCGGAACGCTGAGTTCCTGACGCATGGCAAGCCGCTCGGCTATGCTCTTGCCATTGGCGGCGCGCTCGATGTCGAACAGGGCGTCAAGCTTCTGCACCGTCTCGAGCGCAATCGGGTAGATGAGCCCGGTCTGTTCACCCCGGCTCTTGCGCTTTGCCGCGCGCACGACATCGGCAAGTTCGAAAAATTTGCGGCGCGCGTGCGCGAAGCATCCCGCTTCCAGGATGGGCCCGGGTTGGCGGCCGTCACGATAGAGCTCGCCGTATCCGCCATAGGCGTCGGCCTGCAGGATGCCTGCCCACGATGCGAGATGGGCACGGGGATGTTCGCCGCGCCGGTCGCGCGAGTAGTGGAACAGCGCGGCGGGCGGCGCGGGTCCGGCGAACGGGGCATCGTCGCGCACGTAAACCCATAATCGACCGGTATCGGTCTTGCCCTTGGCGAGGACCGGAACGGTCGTATCGTCGCCGTGGACTCGTTCACCGGCAAGAACATGCGCCTCGATACGGCGATAGAGCGGCATGAGGGCCACCGTCGCAGCGCCAACCTGGTCGGCCAGCGTCGATAGGCTCAAGGGTACCCCCTCGCGGGCAAAGCGGTCGGCCTGCCGGTTCAAGGGCTGGTGCTGGCCGTACTTCTCGAACAGCAGCATGGCGAGGAAGCTCGGGCCGGCCCAGCCACGCGGCACGACGTGGAATGGCGCGGGCGGCTGCGTGATCTGCTCGCAGTCCCGGCAGGAAAACTTCTCGCGCACGGTCTGGATGACCTTCCACTGGCGCGGGATCACTTCCAGCGTCTCGGTGACGTCCTCGCCGAGCTTCGACAGCCGCGTGCCGCCACATGCCGGGCACGAGCACGGCGCGGGGACGACGACGCGCTCGCGCGGCAGGTGCTCGGGGAACGGCTTCCTCGCCGGCCGCTTGCGTTCGAACGGCGCGATGCTCGTCGTCCTGGCTGCAGCCATCTCAGCGGCAAGATCGTCTTCGCTGGCACTGGCCTCAAGTTCTTCGAGCTGCAACTCGAGCTGGTCGAGCAGGCGTTGGCTTCGTTCTGAATGGGGACCGAAGCGCTCGCGGTTTAGCTTGGCAATCTGCAGCTTGAGGTGGGCGATCAGGGCATCGGTTGCCGAGGCCTGGGCTCTTGCGGCGGCAAGCTCGGCGGCCATCGAAACCACCAGCGCCTTCAGCACTTCGATATCGTCCGGCAGGTGCGAAACGGCGGCTTCCATGACCGGAATGAATCAGCATCTGGGGCCCGGCGCAAGGCGAAAATGCGGCTCCTGCGGAGAAAATCCGCGCCCTATCCGGCGCTCGCCGGACGCCACGAATACTGCGGGTTGCGCCAGTCGATCCCGTCCAGCAGGCAGGCCAGCTGGGCGCTGGTCAGCGACACCACGCCGTTCCTGGCTGAGGGCCACACAAAGCGGCCCTTCTCGATCCGCTTGGCGTAGAGCGACATGCCGATACCGTCATGCCAGATGATCTTGACCAGCGAGCCAGCACGTCCACGGAAAACGTACAGATCGCCGCCATGGGGATCGCGCATGAGGCTCTGCTGAACCATCAGCGCAAGGCCCTGCATGCCCTTGCGCATATCGGTGTGACCCATCGCGATCCACACCCGCGCGCAGGACGGGATCACCGCAGCGCCTTCAATGCCGCCGCTGCCAGTGCTGGCGGTGCCGATGCGAAAATGCTCACCCGGCTGCCGCGCGCCAGTTCAACAACAATCGCTGGCGGTGTGATCGACGGTTCTGCGCCGTCGCCAGCCACAACAACTGCCTCGGCAAAATCCGGCTCGGCGACCGCCTGTCGAAGCTTACTGCGCCATGTGTAGATCAACGCCGACGAGACATCATGCCGCCGCGCCACCTCGGCTACGCAGCCTCCTGGCGAAAATGCTTCGGTCAGAATCCGAACTCGATCTTCCTCGCTCCAGCGACGCCGCCGCTCCGGACCCGAAAACACCGTGATCTGACCCATCAACTGCTCCTAAGTGCGCTCATAAGAGCACGCTTAAGATCGATCACTCACCCGCCCGGCAAGGCGGGTCCCGCCGGAGGGTTAC
>CANJCQ010000133.1 GCA_947473355.1 Sphingomonadaceae bacterium
AAAGGGGGAAAAAAGAATCTTGGGCCCGCCACCGAAACCGAGCCTGCCAGCAATCAGACAGGCTATCATTGACCGCCTCATCAAACCGCCGGACAAACCATGCCCTCACTGCGGGCTTCGGCCTACCGACCCTCCAAACAAAAATCTGTCAAAGTAGTGCTAGGCGCTCGGCCAGTTCGCGCCCTCTTTGCGCGTGGGTTTCGAACTCCTCACGGTCGTTGACTCGCGGGAACGGCCTATCTGGCACCGGCACGCCGAGGTGGGCGCATAGCGGTTCCCAGCCTTGAGCGGCTTCGAAGACCAGTAAGCGTTCGGGCGCGATGCGGCGGCGCACTTCGGCGTTGTGCCGCTCGAAGGCCGCAATGACACTGGCCTTGCTGAAATCGAAGCCAAAGGTGTCGCGGGCTATGATCAGGCCACCAAACAGCATCGGGTGATCGTTGGTCAGGGTTTCGAGCCCCATTTCTTGCATGCCCGGCAAAATGGTATTGCTCATGCTGTCAAACCAGCGCTCGGGATCGCGCAGCGACAGGATGACTTTGGCCTCTGGGTAGCTGTCAGCAAGCTGGGCGAAGAAATGGCAGCCCGGCCAATCGACGGTGGCGCGATAGCTGCCATAGACCTCATCCCAGTCGACCGCCTCGCCTTTGGCTGCGCGGTTCCAGAAAGGAATCTGCTCCGGGTTGGCGATGACTTCGACCATGTGGTGGCAAGGCCCGAAACCGAGCAGCTCCAAAGCCGTTTTGAGCGTCAATGTCCCCGTCCGGCCCAAACCGGCGCCGATCACTTGCAATGTCATGGCAGCCTCCCCTGTTGTCAGACTGTTTTGACACTCTTGCCGCCCGAGGCCAAGCGGCTTAACCCATGCGGCATGGCTGATTTCACAGAAATTCTCACCGAAGACCATATGGCGATGATCGCGCGGCAAAGCGTGTTCTTCGTCGCCACTGCTGCCGCTGAGGGACGGATAAACCTCTCGCCCAAGGGGCTCGATGGCACGTTCCGGGTGCTCTCGCCGTCACGGGTAGCATGGCTCGATCTTGGTGGCTCCGGTAATGAGACCAATGCGCACCTGCTCGCTGATGGTCGCATCACTGTGATGATGTGCAATTTCGAACAGCCAGCGCTGATCCTGCGGATCTATGGGCGCGGCAAGGCAGTGCTGCCGGCCGATCCTGACTGGGAGGAACTGTCGGGGCATTTCACCCTGCTTCCCGGCACCCGCCAGTTTTTCGACATGGCGGTCGAGAGTGTGCAGGGCAGCTGCGGCTGGGGGGTCCCGCTGATGAAGGTGGAGCGGGACCGCGAGACGCTGGTCAAATTCCACGCCGGGCAGGATCCGGCGGAATGGACGGCGAAGTATTCGTCGCGCAGCCGCAGCATCGATGGCCTGCCAACCCGGCCGACCGATCGTTATATCGCTGGTGCCGGGGCTGGTAACGGTGCCGGCGATTGAGGTGCAACTGACATTCGCCAGCTATAACATTCACAAGGCCATCGGACTCGACCGCAGACGCGATCCCGACCGGATCATTGCGGTGTTGCGCGAGATCGATGCCGATGTCGTTGCGCTGCAGGAAGCTGATCGCCGGTTCGGCGAGCGCCATAGCGTGCTGCCGCTCGCCTCGCTCGATGAGCATACGCCCTATCGCGCGGTGCAACTGGGCGGCAGGCCGGGCAGCATCGGCTGGCACGGCAATGCCCTGCTGGTCCGGCGCGGCATCGAATGGGACGGGGCGGACGTGGTCCCACTGCCGACACTCGAGCCGCGCGGCGCAGTGCGGACAGACATCATGGCAGGCGGACACAGGATCCGCATAGTCGGCATGCACCTCGACCTGTCCGGGCTCAGACGGCGCCAGCAGGTTCGTACCATTCTCGCCGACCTGGGCCGATGCGAAGATGCGGGCGCCACTGTACTGATGGGCGATCTCAACGAATGGGCCATGCACGGGGGCTGCCTGCGCGAATTCGGCAAGGACTGGCGCGTACTGTCTTGCGGACCCAGTTTCCCGTCGCGCCGCCCGGTCGCCCAGCTTGACCGTATCGTGATTTCGCCTGGCTGGCGGATCCTGGAATCGCGGGTCCATCACAGCGCGCTGGCGGCTCGCGGGTCGGATCACTTGCCGATCTATGCGCGGCTGGAGCTGCCTAAAATTTAGGCAGCTGCCCATGAATCGGGCGCTGAACAGCGCAATTGCCAGTGTGGCAATTACAAAGTGCCTTGAATCTTACTGAATCCTTAAACTGGCACACCCCTTGCTTAGTGTGGTGTACCGGCGCTTGGCCGGAGGTAATCAGGGGTTAGGGATGAAATTCATCATCGCCATCATCAAGCCCTTCAAGCTCGACGAAGTGCGGGAAGCCCTTGGCGCGATTGGCGTCGCTGGCATGACCGTTTCCGAGGTGAAGGGATTCGGGCGTCAAAAGGGCCAGACAGAGATTTATCGCGGCGCAGAATATTCGACGAATATGCTGCCCAAGGTAAAGCTTGAAATCGCCGCTTCCGACGCACTCGCACCGCAAGTGGTCGAAACGATCCAGCAAGTCGCCAGCACCGAAGCCATCGGCGATGGCAAGATCTTCGTTCTCGATCTTGCTTCTGCCACGCGCATTCGCACCGGCGAAAGCGGGGATACCGCACTGTGACGCCCGCCAACGAACAGAGGGATTCAAACATGATCCGCAAACTTATCTGCGGCGCTGGCGCACTGGGCTCTTCGCTCTTTGCCGCTACTGCTGCTTTCGCGCAGGAAGCGGCGGCGACCGCGGCCGCCGCCGCTCCGGCCCCCGCGGCCACCGAAGCCGCTGCCGCGGCCACGACCCTGATCAAGGCGCCGACCGTCGAGCAGATGGCAGGCATGGTCGACAAGGGCGATACCGCCTGGATGCTCGTTTCCTCGGTGCTCGTGCTGATGATGAGCATTCCCGCACTGGCGCTGTTTTATGGCGGACTGGTCCGTTCGAAGAACATGCTCAGCGTGCTGATGCAGGTGTTCATGATCGTCTCGATCGCCGCGCTGGTCTGGGTGGGCTGGGGTTACACGATGGCCTTCACTTCGGCCAACTCCATTGCCCCGCTATTCGTTGGCGGATTCGACAAGGCGTTCCTTTCGGGGGTCACGTCTGGCACCTATGCCGCGACTTTCTCGAACAACGTCTATCTGCCCGAATTTGCTTTCGTGGTGTTCCAGATGACTTTCGCCTGCATCACGCCGGCGCTGATCGTCGGTGCCTTTGCCGAACGCGTGAAGTTCTGGCCCCTGATGCTGTTCATGGTGCTGTGGCTGACTTTCGCCTATTTCCCGATCGCCCACATGGTTTGGTACTGGGCCGGACCCGACTTCCTGCCTGATGCGCCGACCGACTATGGCTATCTGTGGGGCAAGGGCGCACTCGACTTCGCTGGCGGCACCGTGGTGCACATCAACGCCGGTATCGCGGGTCTGGTTGGCTGCCTGATGATCGGCAAGCGCGTCGGCTTCGGCAAGGAAGCTACTCCGCCGCACTCGCTGACCATGACCATGATCGGTGCCTCGCTGCTGTGGGTGGGCTGGTTCGGCTTCAACGCCGGCTCCAACCTCGAAGCCAACGGCGTGACTGCGGTGGCCTTCATCAACACCTTCGTTGCCACTGCCGCTGCTGCCCTGTCCTGGTCGATCGTCGAGCAGATCCACCACAGGAAGCCCTCGATGCTGGGCGTTGTCACTGGCGCCGTTGCTGGTCTGGTCGCGATCACTCCGGCAAGCGGCTTCGCCACGCCAATGACCTCGATCTACCTTGGCCTGCTGGTTTCGCCGATCTGCTACTTCTTCGTGGCCTATGTGAAGAACAAGCTGAAGTACGACGATACGCTGGACGTCTTCGGGGTCCACTGCATCGGCGGCATCGTCGGCGCAATCGCCACCGGCGTGGTTGCCGACCCGGCGCTCGGCGGACAGGGCTTCTTCGATTACACCGTGTTCCCGGCCGGCGTTGGTGCCTACGACATGGGTGGCCAGGTGATGACCCAGATCAAGGCCGTGCTGCTCACGCTGGTGTGGTCTGGCGGGGTCTCTGCGGTGCTGTTCTTCGGCATCGGCAAGATCTTTGGTCTGCGTCCGACTGAAGAGGCCGAGCGTGAAGGGCTCGATCTCTCCGAACACGGCGAACGCGCCTACAACTACTAGCACTACTTTGGCAGATTTTTGTTTGGAGGGTCGGTAGGCCGAAGCCCGCAGTGAGGGCATGGTTTGTCCGGCGGTTTGATGAGGCGGTCAATGATAGCCTGTCTGATTGCTGGCAGGCTCGGTTTCGGTGGCGGGCCCAAGAT
>CANJCQ010000134.1 GCA_947473355.1 Sphingomonadaceae bacterium
GCCAGTCCCGCGCGTGCATGATGCGCGCGAGTGGTGTCGGTCCACATCGCTGATTTCCTTCGGTTCGTTGCAAAACCGCTGAATCAGCGATCAGGGCAAGCGTCAAGCTAACCTGCTGATACTACGCAACTTAGTTTCGGATCAGGCTCATAGACCCACAGCAGATTGTCCTGCATCGGCTGGCGATAGTCGGGCGTCCACAGCTTCGCCGGGCGGCGGAACTTGCCGTCCCAGCTGTGTGACAGCTCATGCGGCAGCACGTTGCGGTCCCAGTCTAGCCGTTCCCATTCGATGAAGTTGCGCGGTTCGACCAGATTTTCGCTCGAACGGTGGTGCTCCTTGCCGATGTCGCCAAGCCGGTCCGACAGCGCCACCAGAAACTCGTAATGATCGAAATGGCGGCTGCCGAAAGCGACCAGCGCCTCCTCGCCCATGGCGCGCAACGATGCCAGCCGTTCGAGCGGCAGCGCCAACAGTTCCGGTTTGTCGGCGACGGCATTGAGGTTGATGCCATTCCCCAGATCCCAGCGCCGCGCATATATCCCGGCGAAGATCGGCGAATCGACCAGCGTTTCATAGTCGGTCTCGGCCCATGCCAGCCGGTTGCCATTGGCGGACTGGCCATCGAGCGCAGTGAAGGCCGTCCAGCCTTGCGGCACTGTGACGCTTGGCTTGACACGGATCCGCCGAACATAGTGCCCCGCCGGATAGAGCGTCATTTGCTCCCATTGCAGGTTGAGCATTTCCTGGGTCATCTCGATGCGGCCCTCGGAATTCTGCAACGGCGAAGTATAGACAAATTTTGCCACTACCTCGCGTGCGCCTTGGGGCAAGGCCAGGTGATAGGCATTAACTTCCACCGGATCGCGCCGCCAGTCTACTGCCTTGCCCGCGACCGTAAAGCTCATCGCCAATAATGCAGCAGTCGATCCGCGCGGCGCGTGGTGGCCTGGTTGCCAGCGCGGCAGCAACAAGGTCAGCTCCCGCGCTCCGGCGGCCAGCGGGATCGCCTCGGTGACGCGGAAAGCGCCGCGCGCCGTGTCGCTGGCATCGATATCAAGCGTGATCGTGCCACCCGGATAGGGCACATCGGCGGCATCGGGTATGGTCTGGACAATGGGCACGGCCATTGGGGCAGAGCGCGGCACTGCAACCGGCTTGGGCAGTCTCGGCGGCGCTCCAGAAGCGGCCTGGCTCAGGATCAGGGCCGCCAGCAGCGGCAGTGCCTTCAGCATTTTCCTCATGAGCTGGGTTCATGGCGGCAAGCGGCCCTGTCCGCAACTCCCTCGCGCATGCTTTCCCACGTCCTTTCCCATTGGACGAAATGGCGCTAAGCGCGCGCCCCATGGAAACACCGCCCAAAACTACTCCTCAGGCCATCAGGGGCACCCAGGACATTTTCGGCGCCGAGGCCGAGGCCTTCGCGCATGTCGTCGAGACGTTCGAACGCGTGCGCAAGCTCTACCGCTTCCGCCGCGCGGAAATGCCGGTGTTCGAAAAGACTGCCGTGTTCAGCCGCTCGCTGGGCGAGACCACCGATGTCGTCTCCAAGGAGATGTATTCGTTCGAGGATCGCGGCGGCGATTCGCTGACCCTGCGGCCGGAGTTCACCGCCGGGATTGCGCGAGCCTATCTGACGAATGGCTGGCAGCAACACGCGCCCCTGAAGCTGGCCACCCATGGCCCGCTGTTTCGTTACGAGCGCCCGCAAAAGGGCCGTTATCGGCAGTTTCACCAGATTGATACGGAAATCATCGGCGTTCCAGAGCCGCAGGCGGATGTGGAATTGCTGGTGATGGCGGATCAGTTGCTGAAGGAGCTTGGCGTCGCGGACGGTGTGACCCTGATGCTCAACACGCTGGGCGACGGGGCCAGCCGCGAGGCGTGGCGCGCGGCGCTGGTGCACTTCTTCCAGGCGCACCGGGCGGAATTGTCGGAAGATTCGCAGGAGCGGCTTGAGAAGAACCCGCTGCGGATTCTGGATTCGAAGGACCCGCGCGACAAGGCCTTCTTGGGGGATGCTCCGAAGATCGACGATTATCTGTCAGGTGAGGCGCAGGAGTTTTTCGGCAAGGTGACCTCCGGACTGGATGCCGCTGGCGTCAAATGGACACGGGCCCCCGCTTTGGTGCGCGGGCTGGACTATTACCGGCATACCGCGTTTGAGTTCGTCACTGACCGGCTGGGCGCGCAGGGGACTGTGCTGGGCGGCGGGCGCTATGATGGGCTGATCGAGGCACTTGGTGGGCCGCATACGCCTGCGGTAGGTTGGGCTGCTGGGATTGAGCGGCTGGCCATGCTGGTGGGGGAGGTGCCTGAAGAGCAGCTCGATATCGCAATTGTTGTTGAAGCCGACGGACTGGATACCCTTGCGACATCGATATCAACCTACCTCCGGCAGGCGGGCCGTTCGGTTCATGTTGTTGCTATCGGCTCTATGCGGAAGCGCTACGAAAAGGCTGCAAAGTTCGATCCGAGAGGAATCCTTGTCATTACCGATCAAGATGTGGAAGCTGGGCATTTCGCGAGACTTACGTACAAGGACATTGCCAAGGACAAGATGTCCGATGCAAATGCCGATGCCATCATGCAAATTGTAAGTGTGTTTTATCCGCTTGGCTATTTCTGCGATCCTAGAATGTTTCAAGCTGGTGAAGGTATCACACTGAAGTCCCACCCAAAATGACGGCAAACGCTATCGATCAAGCCTCAGCTCTTTACCCTTCCCCCTCGATGGGGGAAGGATACGGAGGCTTGGCAGCTTGCTGCCTAGCTGCAGTTGGATGGGGGTGTGCTCGCCGCCAAGCACAACCAATCCGGCCAGCTCACCCCCATCCAACTTCGCCTAGTTCGCGTCGCTCACAAGGCTTCATATCCTTCCCCCATCAAGGGGGAAGAAGGCGCGTGGCTGAATGAGCATTTCCGAAACCCGCCTCGCCCAGATCGCCAGCCGCTTCGCCGAACTCGAAGCGCGCCTTGCCTCGGGCACATTGGAAGGCCCGGACTTCGTCGCCGCCAGCCGCGATTATGCCGAGCTCGAACCTGTCGCCAAGGCCGCATCGGAAGTGGCCTCGATGCGCGGCGAACTGGCGAGCCTCTCGGCCATCACTGATCCCGACCCCGACATGCGCGCCATGGCCGAAGAAGAAATCGAGCGCATCAGGGACGAGCTCCCCGAAGCCGAACATCGCCTCGCGATCACCATGTTGCCGCGCGACAGCGCCGATTCCCGCCCCGCCATGCTCGAAATCCGCGGCGGCACAGGCGGCGATGAAGCCGCGCTGTTCGCCGCCGATCTATACCGGATGTACGAGAAATACGCCGCCGAGCAGGGCTGGCGGATCGAACTGATCAGCGCCAACGTGAGCGATATCGGCGGCTTCAAGGAAGTGGTCGCTAATATCCAGGGCAATGGCGTCTTCGCCAAATTGAAATACGAAAGCGGCGTCCACCGGGTGCAACGCGTGCCAGTCACCGAGAGCGGCGGCCGCATCCACACCAGCGCCGCCACTGTCGCCGTCCTGCCTGAGCCAGACGAAGTCGATGTCCAGATCGACGATGCCGATGTGAAGATCGATATCTACCGTGCGTCCGGCGCTGGCGGCCAGCACGTCAACACCACCGACAGCGCTGTGCGGCTGACTCACCTGCCCACCGGCCTTGTCGTCATCCAGCAGGACCAGCGCAGCCAGCACAAGAACAAGGCCAAGGCGATGCAGGTGCTGCGCACGCGGCTCTATGATCTGCGCCGCGCCGAATCGCAGGGCGCCGAGGCCGAAGCGCGCAAAGCCATGGTCGGCTCAGGCGACCGCTCCGAACGCATCCGCACCTACAATTTCCCGCAAGGCCGCGTCACCGATCACCGCATCAACCTGACGCTCCACCGTCTGCCGGAAATCCTCGAAGGGACGGGGCTGGGTGAGCTGATCGACGCGCTGATCGCCGAAGATCAGGCCAAGCGGCTGGCGGCCTTGGGGGAGTGAGCCCTTGCTCCAACCCCCAAGTTCCGTTCGTGTCGAGCGGAGTCGTGTAACCCCGCCCAAATGTGTAGACATGGCGAGAAACC
>CANJCQ010000135.1 GCA_947473355.1 Sphingomonadaceae bacterium
CACTTGATCGAAAACCTGTTCGCCAAAATCAAGGACTGGCGGCGCATTCACACCCGATATGATCGCTGCGCCCACACCTTCATGTCCGCCATCGCAATCGCCGCTACCGTCATCTTCTGGTTGTGATCAATGAGTCCTGACCCTAATCAATCAAGGTTTACGGTGCTACTATGCCAAAGCACCCAAGCCTCACGCCAAGGCCCTCGAACAATCCGCTCGCAGCTCCGGCAGACTTTCGCGGATGGTGCGCCAGATGGTTGGCAGGTCGATCCCGTCATAATCGTGCCGCAGCATGTTGCCGAGGCCGCGCACAGCTTCCACGGGCGTTCGCGGTTATACTTGCGCCATCCGCTCCGGGCCAATCTTGATCGCCGCTTCGGTCAGCCGTTGCAGGCAGCGTTCCACAGCATCGACTGTCCGGGCATCCGCCGCGAAGGCTGCGTAGTCCATCCCAGCGACGTAGCTTGCGATGCGGTCCGCATTGTCGATGATGTCCTGAAGCCGCAGCGCCTCGCGCTCAGTAGACACGCAGCCGGTCCCGGTCGATCTGGGCCTGCATCCGGGCACTGCGGGCTGGTTCGATTATCATGTCAATCGGTGCGCCAAGCAGCCGGGCAACCTCGTCGGAAATCGCCGCGAAACGGAACAGGTCGATCCCGGCGCTTTCGTCGAGCGTAACTGCAAGATCGATGTCCGAACTGGCATGCGCCTCGCCGCGCGCGGTCGATCCGAACAGCGACAGATGCGCAAGGCCAAGCGCTTGCAGGCTCTGCTGGTTGCCCTTTAGGCGGTCTATGACCAATTGCCGCTGCACGGTGCGAATCTGTCCGAGCGCGGCGCTTTCGTCAATGCCTGTGTCGTCTGACCCGCCATCCCCGCTTGCCTTCCCCCGCGCACTTTGCTAGCGGCCCGGCATTCGCGTCGTTCCCTCGTGGATTCGGCGGTGATTTTTCGTTTCTGAATGATTCTTCGTTTTGGAATTTCAGCGGTAATCCCCCGTGTATTCGTCGGGGTTCTGGCCCTGCTCTGTGAGGTTTGGCTTTTTATGCAAATTATGGTCCGCGATAACAATGTTGATCAGGCCCTGCGTGCCCTGAAGAAGAAGCTTCAGCGCGAGGGCGTCTATCGCGAGATGAAGCTGCGCCGGCACTATGAAAAGCCTTCGGAAAAGCGCGCCCGCGAAAAGGCCGCCGCGATCCGTCGTGCCCGCAAGATGGACCGCAAGCGGATGGAGCGTGACGGCATCAAGTAAACTTGATCGCTGTCTGCTGTTAAGTCATTAGGGCGCGGGTTTCGATTCCGCGCCCTTTTGCATTCTGCCCTAGGAAACTCCGATGACCGAGATTACCCGCGTTCCGCTTCAGCCCATCGCAAAGGGGTCGCTTTCCAAGATGTGGTTGGGCGTGCTGGCCGTTGTGCTGGCGGCGTGCGGAATTGCCTGGGCGGCTTTGCCGGTTGCGGTCAGCATCAAAACCCTGATCCCGGGGACGGGTGCCTCGCCCACGCTCGATGATGTCGCGCTGATCAAATACAAGGGCACGCTGCCTGATGGAAAAGTGTTTGACGAGCAGGAGCGCGCCGCTTTCCCGCTGCAAGGCGTGGTCCCCGGCTTCACCAAGGCCTTGCTGCAGATGCAGAAGGGCGGCAAATACAAGGTGCTGATTCCGTCGTCACTGGCTTATGGTGACAAGCAGGCAGGCCCGATTCCGCCCAACACCGATCTGACTTTCGAGATCGAGCTGATCGACTTCCGCAACCGCGCCGAGATCGAACAGCAGCAAGCGATGATGCAGCAGTTGCAGCAACAGGAACATGGCGGACGAGGCGCTCCCCAGCCGGGTGCCGAAGGCCAGATGCTTGGTGGCGCCATGCCCGGAGGCCCGATGTCTGAGGGTGCGATGCCTGAGAGTGCGATGCCACAGGGTGCTGGGCCCGCGCAGTAAGGATTTCCCATGTCAGTCGATATTGCAACCGTGGCCAAAATCGCCGCGCTGGCCCGCCTCAAGGTCAGCGATGCCGAGCTTGCGGCCATGGTGCCTGAGCTCAACGGCATTCTCGCCTGGGTCGAACAGCTCGGCGAGGTCGATGTGTCCAGCGCCGAACCGATGACGGCTGTCATTGAAAACCACCTGCGGCTGCGCGAGGATGTGATCAATGCCGATCCGCTGACCGGCGGCGGCAAGCGCGATGCCGTGCTGGCCAATGCTCCGGCGGCTGAGCACGGATTTTTCGGCGTTCCCAAGGTTATTGAATAGTTTCGTGAGGCCAGACTCGGCGCCTGGGCTTCGACAGGCTCAGCCTGAGCGGGCCTTGGTTAAGAACCCCGCTCAGCCCGAGCTTGTCGAAGGCAGCGCGCAACAGTAGTTCCACATGTATGACTGACCTCACAGATCTCACAGTCGCCGAAATCCGCACCGGGGTTGCCGGTGGCAGCTTTACCGCCACCGAAGTCGCCGGGGCATTCAACGCCAATGTCGCTGCCGCGCAGCAGGCGCTGAATGCCTTTATCGTCGCCACGCCGGAAAAGGCGCTGGAAGCAGCAGCCTCGGTCGATGCCGACCGTGCTGCCGGAAAGGTGCTCGGCAAGCTGGCAGGCGTGCCGATCGGCATGAAGGACCTGTTCTGCACCAAGGGTGTGCAGACGACTGCCGCATCGCACATTCTCGAAGGCTTCAAGCCCGAATACGAAAGCTCTGTTTCGCAGCGGCTGTGGGATGCTGGCGCGGGCATGCTGGGCAAGCTTAACCTTGACCAGTTCGCCATGGGCTCGTCGAACGAGACAAGCTATTTCGGCAATGTCATCTCGCCATGGAAGCGCAATGATGGCGGCAATGCTGCGCTTGCCCCCGGGGGCTCGTCCGGTGGATCGTCGGCGGCGGTTGCTGCGCGGCTCTGCCCGGCGGCGACTGGCACTGATACTGGCGGCTCGATCCGCCAGCCCGCAGCTTTCACCGGCATCAGCGGCATCAAGCCGACCTATGGCCGCTGCTCGCGCTGGGGCATTGTCGCTTTCGCCTCCTCGCTCGATCAGGCGGGGCCGATGGCGCGCGATGTGCGCGATTGTGCGATCATGCTCGAAGTGATGGCCGGTTTCGATGCCAAGGATTCGACCAGCCTCGATATGGCCGTGCCTGCATGGGAAGCCGGGCTTTCGGGTGACCTGAAGGGCAAGAAGGTTGGCATCCCGCGCGAATACCGGCTTGACGGGATGGACGACGATGTCGCCAAGAGCTGGGAAGATGGCATCGCCTGGCTGAAGGATGCCGGGGCCGAAGTGGTCGACATCAGCCTGCCGCACACCAAATATGCGCTGCCCTGTTATTACATCATTGCGCCTGCCGAAGCCTCCTCCAACCTCGCCCGCTATGATGGCGTGCGCTATGGTCTGCGCGATCTGCCCGATGGGGCGGGCTTGCAGGACATGTATGCCGCAACCCGCGCGGCGGGCTTTGGCGCAGAGGTCAAGCGCCGCATCCTGATCGGCACCTATGTGCTCTCGGCGGGCTTCTATGACGCCTATTACACTCAGGCCCAGAAAGTCCGCACCCTGATCAGCCGCGATTTCACCGAGGCCTTCAAGGTCTGCGACGTGATCCTCGCGCCCACCGCCCCCAGCGCCGCC
The DNA here is from genome assembly GCA_947473355.1 of Sphingomonadaceae bacterium. GTDB lineage: Bacteria > Pseudomonadota > Alphaproteobacteria > Sphingomonadales > Sphingomonadaceae > Novosphingobium. The sequence goes on from CANJCQ010000135.1 coordinate 3,623, forward strand.
TTTGCCTTGGGCGAAAAGAGCGCCGATCCGCTGGAGATGTATCTCAACGACGTGTTCTCGGTGCCCGCCAGCCTTGCGGGCCTTCCGGCCATGTCGGTCCCCGCCGGGCTGAACCGCGAGGGTCTGCCGCTGGGCTTGCAACTGATCGGTCGGCCGTTTGATGAGCAGGGTGTGCTCAATGCAGGTCTTGCGATTGAGGCGCGGGCTGGCTTTTCTGCCAGGCCCGAAAGGTGGTGGTAGGATGGCCAAGCTGCCAATTTATTCGGATCAGTTCTATGAAGGCCAGGTTGATGGTTCGCTAGGGTCAGGACTCATTGATCACAACCAGAAGATGACGGTAGCGGCGATTGCGATGGCGGACATGAAGGTGTGGGCGCAGCGATCATATCGGGTGTGAATGCGCCGCCAGTCCTTGATTTTGGCGAACAGGTTTTCGATCAAGTG
>CANJCQ010000136.1 GCA_947473355.1 Sphingomonadaceae bacterium
GCGCGCGGGCGCATCGAGCAGGGCTTCGGAAAACTGAAGCGCTTCAAGCGGGTCGCTCTGCGATGCGAAAAGACTGCTGAAAACTTCCGGTCAATCGTAAGCTTCGCAGCAGGACTATGCTTGATCAAATTCGTCCACACGGCCTAGGGTCGCTAGATTAGGGCAGCCGCCTCCAGCGCCAGCAGGTAGCTCTTCGCGCCAAACCCGGCGATTGAGCCTTTTGCCGCCATCCCGACATAGGAATGCCGTCTGAACTCTTCGCGAGCATGCGGGTTGGAAAGGTGCACTTCGATCACCGGCACCTTGATCGAGCGGATCGCGTCATAGAGCGCCACGCTGGTATGAGTCAGTGCCCCGGCGTTAAGCAGGATCGCGGCCGCGCCCTTGCTCTGTGCCTCGTGCATCCAGTCGAGCAGATGGCCCTCGTGGTTCGACTGGCGCATGTCGATCTCCATGCCCAGCGTCTGGGCGCGGTCCTCCAGCATCGCGGCGATATCGTCGAGCGTATCATGGCCATAGATATCAGGCTCGCGAAGGCCGAGCAGGTTGAGATTGGGTCCGTTGAGGACATAGACAAGTTTGTTGGCCATGCGCGGCTCCTGCTGCGGATGCGTGAAGTCTCCCCCTTAGAGCATCACGCGCAAATGTGGGAACCGGTTTTCGGCTGCGGGTTGTGCGGCTTGAATCGATGCTGCCCGTCGTCAGCCCGGATTGCCCGCAGGCGGCTGACCGTCTTGCGGCGGGCCAGAGACTGTGTCGCCTTGCTGTTCCGGCTTAGGATCTTCCACCGGCTCGGCTGCGCTGTTGGCAGCAGCAAGCTTGTCGCTGCGGGCGCGGGCCGCAGCAGCTTCGGCATCGTGCTGCGCGTTTTCGGCGCGCTGTGCGGCTGCTTCGGCGCGGGCGAGGGCAGCTGCCATCTCCTGCTTTTCCTGGGTGTTGCAGGCGGCCAGCAGCATTGCCGGGGCCAGGCTCATAATGATCAACGGCAGATTGCGTTTGCGCAAGGGTTTGGTGTCGGACACCGGTTGTCTCCACTATCAGGCCGACTTGTCGGGCCAAGCGGGAAAATTAGCAGCAAACCCCTTAGCGAGAGTTAATTTCCGGTTCCGTCCATGTCGGCGGCATCCAGCGCATAGCCGGCCGAGCGGACGGTGCGGATCAGGTCGGGCTTGCCGCCGACATTGATCGCCACCCGCAGGCGGCGGATGTGGACATCGACTGTGCGCAGGTCGACGCTCTTGTCCATGCCCCATACCGCATCGAGCAACTGGTCACGCGAATGGACGCGCTTGGGCCGTTCAAGGAAGTGGCGCAGCAGGCGGAATTCGGTGGGCCCGAGATGGATTGGCTTGCCATCGCGCTTGACCAGATGCGTTGTCGTATCAAGTTCAAGCCCGGAGAAAGCCAGCGCCGCGCCGCCCAGCGATGGCCGGCTGCGGCGCAGCAAGGCCTCGACCCGGGCCATTAGCTCGCGCGGCGAAAATGGTTTGGTTACATAGTCATCAGCGCCGGTCTTGAGGCCGCGGATGCGATCCTCCTCCTCGCCGCGCGCAGTCAGCATCAGGATCGGGACCGACTGGCATTCGGGCATGCGGCGCAGCTGGCGGCAGACTTCGATGCCGGAGATGTTGTCGATCATCCAGTCGAGTATGATGACATCGGGTAGTTGCTCGCGCGCCAGAATCAGCGCCTCTTCCCCATCGCCGGTCTGGCGCACGGTGTAGCCTTCGCTGGTGAAATTATATTCCAGCAATTCTGCCAGGGCAGCATCGTCTTCGACAATCAGGACCGAGGGCTGCATCAGATGACTTTCTCGAGACCGCCGGGGTTGCCGCGTTCGGAGTAATAGAGCCCGGTCGCCGCGAAATAGACCATCTCGGCGACATTGGTGGCATGATCGCCAATCCGTTCGAGATTGCGCGCGACGAACAGCAATTGCGCCGCTGTGCTGATCGTCGACGGGTTTTCCATCATGTGGGCGACCAGATTGCGGAAGATGCTGTCGTAGAAATTGTCCACCTTCTCGTCGCGGTTGATCACCTCGATCGCCAGGGTCGCATCGCGAGCGCCATAGGCGTTGAGCACGTCGCGCACCATCGACTGGGCAATCCCGGCCATCACCGGGATCAGCGTCAGCGGCTCGAACTTGCGGCGATCGTCTATCTCGCCGACGCGTTTGGCGATGTTCTTGGCATAGTCGCCGATCCGCTCGATCACGCCCGAAATCTTGAGCGCGGCGATGACATCGCGCAAGTCGTCGGCCATGGGTGCGCGCAGGGCAATGATCCTCACCGCCAGGCGGTCGACCTCGGCTTCGAGAGCATCGAGCTTGGCATCGCCGGCAACAACTGTGTGCGCCAGATCTTCGTCATGCCGCACCAATGCATCGATGGCATCGGTGATCGCGACTTCAGCAAGGCCGCCCATTTCCGCGATTAGCCCACGCAACTGGCCGATTTCTGACTGAAATTGCGGGGTGGACGAGGTAACCATCTGCGATCTCCTGATCGTCTATTGTTACAGTTCGATTACAACTGGTCGCCAGACAGCGGCAGGGTGATTGATGCCGTGGTACCCTGACCCAGCCGGCTAGACACATCGAACCGGCCGCGGTGGCGTTCGATGATGTGTTTGACGATGGCAAGCCCCAGGCCCGTGCCGCCCAGCGACCGGCTGCGGCTGGCGTCGGCGCGATAGAATCGTTCGGTCAGCCGCGGCAGGTGTTCAGGCGCGATTCCCTCGCCATCGTCAGTGACCTGAAGCAGCAGCCAGCCGGTCGCCGAGGCTTCGATGCTGATCGCAACCTTGCCGCCGGGCCTGCCGTATTTGAGTGCATTGTCGACCAGATTGCGAATTGCCTGCGCCAGCTGGCTGCGATCGCCTCCGACTATGGCCTGTGCGGCATCGCTGGTCACTTCCACCGAAGACGTTTCGCCAAATTCGCCCGCGACCTCGCGGGCAAGCGCGACGATATCGACCGGGTCGGTGGGGGCTTCATGCTTGACTGCCTCGATGCGCGACAGCGACATCAGGTCTTCGACCAGCGACTGCACCCGGCGTGCCTCGCGGCGGATAATCCCGAGGAAACGTTCGCGGGTCTGCCGGTCTTCGCCGGCCTTTTCGTCGCTCAATGTTTCGACATAGCCGATGATCGCGGCCAAGGGCGTTCGCAGTTCGTGGCTGGCATTGGCGACAAAATCGGCATGGGCGCGGGCCACGCTGACCTGGATCGACATGTCCTGCAGGGTGACCAGCCGGGCTCCGCCATCGAGCACATGGCAGGCCATCTCCCAGATGCTGCCGGGCACCGATACGCCTGTAATCCTGGCGTGACCGCCATCGGGCCGCATGATCAGCGCAACCGCGTCAGGCGCACGCAAAGCTATGCGGACATTCTCGCCCACGATATGGGCACCAAGAAGCGCCAACGCAGCCCGGTTGGCAAAGGTCACCTTGTCGGCCTCCACCAGCAAGGCCGGCATTTCGATGAGAGCAAGCAACCTGGTTTGATCAGCTTCGGCCATGGCCGCGCCTTAGACACTTCAGTCCGGCTTGTCAGCATGGAACCGAGTGTTACATTAGTGTCATCATTATCATCCAGAAGCCGGATGTTAGGGGGGCTGCGGGTGATTCGTGCCTCATGGTGCGGTGCCTCCGGCCGGGTCAAACCATACAAGAAGGAAGACTGGCATGTTTGCCTGGTTTCAGAATTTGCTGCCCAAAACGGGCAATTTCTTCGAACAGTTCGAAGCCCATGCAGTGTCCATGACGCTTGCCGCCGAGGCGCTGGCCAAACTGATGCGCGGAGGGCCGGACATCGCCACGCATATCCGGACCATTGAATCCGAAGAGCACAAGGCTGACGCTGTCACCCGCGATGTGCTGCACTGTTCCCCGTCAGCACCAATGGCACAGATTTGAGGTTGTGATTTAAGGAGTGTTGGGGCTTCGTCGTAGTGACGAAGGAACGAAGATGAAGCCCCAACACTCCTTGAAAAAATCGTCTGTGAAGGCCCCTGCTGAGCGGGTGGTAAAA
>CANJCQ010000137.1 GCA_947473355.1 Sphingomonadaceae bacterium
CAGCGGGTCAGACTTCGCGTCCAGCCCCTCATACCGGCGTTGCAAATCGAAAAATCCCGGCTCGCCCATCGCAAAAATCCCTCGGCGGTTCAGCATCCTTGAATCGGATTTTGACCGCGCTGGAAAGGGGGAATTGTTCGAGGTGCCCTTAAAATTGTCCTGATTTGTTAGAAAATTCTTCGGCTTCGCGAATGACTCCGTTACATTCGGAACTGAGGCTGTCGAAGAAGTCGCCGAAATCCAAAGCGAGTAGCGCCTTATGAATGTCGTAAAGCATGCACCGTCTCAGCATAATCATGTCTTCGAGGTCATACGAGCACAGGAAACCGTGGAGCTTGGCTTGCGCATCATGATAAAGTTGTACGTCGGGACATTTTTCAACCTTCATATCGATGAAGTGAACGTCGTAATTTTGCAGCAACTGCACCGCTTCAGGATAGAGAGTGAGATCGTCGAACTTCACAATGTCATCAATTTCGTTAAAAAGGTGAAACTCTACGAGCGTCCTGTCGAAAGTGCGGTATTCCAACTGCAACCTATGGATGTCGAACGAGGCACATAGAATGCGCTCCGCGACTGTTCCATGATCAGACCCATGCAGGTCAACAATCAATTTTTCCCGCATACCATCGTCATAATGGGATGACAGAGCCTTCGCCCACGCCAACTCCCTATTGATCTCGAAGGTAAATTGGCGACCTTGTTCGTCATCGAGCCGTTTCGCTTCCTGCAAGTCTTTAAGGGCTTCGCGGCAGCGAATACGTTTCATCAGCAAGTTGGCGCGATTGATGTATGGCGAGGGGTTGGCACAAGTCTCTATGGAGCGAGTGTAATAGGCGATCGCTTCATTGGACTTGAAGTTGGTTGCGGCTTGCATCCCCTGCTCGAAGAGTAGCATGCCTTCAGCGTAATCTCCCTTATTTCCACCTAGCACTATCAGCTCCTTTTGACCCGAGTTACAGTGAGGTACGGCGACAGTTTGCTTTACCCCTAAATGCCACCTCGCGCGCCATCGCCAGCATAGCTCTTTCGGCCCTTCACGCCGCCTTCAACGTCGCAAAGGACAACGCAATCGCTTCAAGCGTGCCAAGATCGAGCTTCTTCGAAGCCCCGTCAATGTCCAGTCCGACAACCGCACCATCACTGCCGAAATCGGCGTTCAAACCGTCAACGATCTCGCGCGTTTCGACAGACGCGCCTTCGCGCAATTCAATATAGAGGCTGTCTGTCTCGGGATAATAATGCAGTTTCATGTGGTATCCTCGCGGAAAGCAACATCCAAGGCATCATACCAATTATCTGCCCCAACCCCGTCTATGCTGAGCTTGTCGAGCCGAAGGCGACCGCAGGTCAACCACTGTCCTTTTCTTCTGGCGTCCCGCGCAACCACATCAAGAAAAAACGATCCTTCGACAAGCTCAGGACAGACGGAGTTGGGGTTGAGGGCAATGCGGGTTTCAAACGTCCCGCCTTCCCCCTCACATCCCCGGCAATTTGAACCCCGGCGGCAGGCCCATGCCCTGTTGCACTTTCGCCATTTCCTCGCCCGTCACCTGATCGGCCTTGACTCGCGCATCATTGAAAGCGGCGGCGATCAGGTCTTCAAGGATCGGCTTTTCCGAGAGCGTCATCATGCTGTCGTCGATGGCGACGCCGATCACCCGGCCCTTGGCCGAAGCGCGGATTTTTACCAGTCCGCCACCTGACACGCCTTCGACCTCGATGCCATCGAGCTTGCCTTGGGTTTCGGTCATCTGCTTCTGGATGGTCTCGGCGGCGGCCTGGGCGGCCTTGATCATCTCTTCCATGGACTTCATCAGTTACGGCTCCAGTTGCGATTGCCCCGTTCCAACGGAACAACCTCGTCTTCCTTGACAAATTCGGCCGCCGGGAAGGCCGCCAGGGTAGCTTCCACCAGCGGATTGCGGCGCTGCGCGGCGGCTTCGGCGGCTTGGCGGGCTTCCAGCAGTTCGCGCAAGGAGGGCGCGCCTTCCAGCTGCGACAATTCGACCTGCCAGCGCTCACCGGTGGCCTTGAGCAGGGCATCGCGCAGTTCCGGTGAGGGATCGCCCGCATAGCCCGGCGCAAGGCTATAGGTCAGCTCGGCCTGCCCGATGGCCACAACCCGCACCCAATCACGCATGATCTGGCCGACCCGCAGCTGGCCCGAGTTCTCGACCGACGAAACCAGCGCTTCCCACGGCGGCGCGGCGCTGGCGGATGCAGGCGAAGCCGGATCGGCGGAAGCGGCGGGCGCGGGGCGCGCGGCCAGTTCTTCCAGCTTTTTCGCCAGCGTGCCGGGATCGGGCATGTCGGAAGCATGCATCACCCGCAGCAAGGCCATCTGCGCCGCGACCAGCGGATCGGGCGCCGTGCGCACTTCGTCGAAGCCCTTGAGCAGCAATTGCCACAGGCGGTGCAGCTGCCCGGCGGACAACCCCTTGGCCCAGCCTTCGATCGCTTCGCGCTCCTCGGCCGAAACGGCATCGCCCGCGCCTTGCCCCAACTGGGCAACAGCAGTCCGGTGCGTCAGCTCCATGCAGCCGCGCAGCAGCGCCAGCGGCTCCACCCCGAGCGCGAATTGCTGCGCCACAAGGTCCAGCAAGCCCGCGCCGTCGCCCGCCAACAGCGCTCCATAGAGCCGCCGCTGCACCGACTTGTCGGCAAGGCCAAGCATTTCCTGAACTTGAACTGCAGTAACTTTGCCATCGCCGGCAAGATCGGCATGGGCAATCGCCTGATCGAGGATCGACAGGCCATCGCGCACTGAGCCCTCAGCCGCCGCCGCGATCATTGCCAGCGCCTCGTCCTCGGCGCCGACCTGTTCTTCCTGGCATATCCAGGCAAAGTGGCTGGCCAGCAGGGGCGCATCGATCCGCCGCAAGTCGAAACGCTGGCAGCGCGACAGAACCGTGACCGGCAACTTGTCTGCTTCGGTGGTGGCGAACAGGAATTTCACATGCGCAGGCGGTTCCTCAAGTGTCTTGAGCAAGGCATTGAATGCATTGCGCGACAGCATGTGGACTTCGTCGATGATATAGATCTTGTAGCGCGCCGAAACCGCCGCATAGCGCACGGCCTCGATGATCTCGCGGACATCGTCGACGCCGGTGTGGCTGGCGGCGTCCATTTCGATCACGTCGATATGCCGCCCCTCGGCAATCGCGACGCAGGGCTCGCAGACACCGCAGGGATCGATAGTTGGCCCGCCCTGCCCATCCGGCCCCACGCAGTTGAGCGCCTTGGCGATCAGCCGCGCGGTCGAGGTTTTGCCGACCCCGCGCACGCCGGTCATCAGGAAGGCATGGGCCAGCCGCTCGCGCTTGATGCCGTTGGCCAAAGTCTGGACCATGGCATCCTGGCCGATCAGCTGGGAAAAAGTCTGCGGACGGTATTTGCGGGCAAGCACGCGATAAGGCTGGGCCGGAGCGGCGGCAACTGGTGGCGGGGGCGCTGGCGGCGCAGGCGCAGGCTCGGGATCGCCGCCAAACATCGCTGACTGGCCAGCAGCTTCCAGCTCGGCAGCCGTGGGCGCAGCTTCGCCTTCGCCTGCTTCGTCGTCAAAAGTGTCGGGGGAATCGCCCATGCCGCTCTTGGTAGAGCCTCACCATAAAAAAGCCAAAGGGTGACTCAAAAAGGAGCCGGGCGACCCGCCGCAATCCGTTGTGGCTGCTTCCTTCCGGACCTGACCAGATTGGCGAACGCAAACGTCCACCCGACTCCCAGGCGCGCATATGGCCTCGGATCAGAAAATTCGCAAGCAATTCATCGATCATTCATTGCCGCAGGACGAACAATTTGCCATCGTTACTGTCACTGGACTAGGGTCAGGACCTGTTAAATTGCTTGCATGATGGGCTGAGGGTTGATTCAATGGTGGCACCAGGAGGTGCTGCTTGTGGACGATCTGTTTATGCTGAGCGAGGTGCAGATGCGCCGGATCAAGCCATTTTTCCCGCGATCGCATG
>CANJCQ010000138.1 GCA_947473355.1 Sphingomonadaceae bacterium
ATGCGATCGCGGGAAAAATGGCTTGATCCGGCGCATCTGCACCTCGCTCAGCATAAACAGATCGTCCACAAGCAGCACCTCCTGGTGCCACCATTGAATCAACCCTCAGCCCATCATGCAAGCAATTTAACAGGTCCTGACCCTAGAAGGAGCAAACTTCGAATATTCGCTTACTGCTATTTCATGACACCCCAAATAATCTCTTTCCGAAAGCCAGAGCGGTCGCCATCGAGCAAAGCAGATGCCGGATGACCTCCAAACAATAGGTCGAGGTTCACTTTGTGCTGACTGGCCACATCGAAAAATTCGTTGTCGCTGTCGTTGATTGCATTGAGCGCATCCACTAGCTCGGAATCGCGCCTCTCAATTTCGCGCTGGGCCAGCAGTAACACTTGAGCGAAATGCACCTTCATCTCTTCAGGCAATCCTGGCGCATATCCGACTCGACGACTGGCCATCATTACTCGAGCATCCTTTGGGCGATCTAATGGAATAACAAGCCGCTCTTCATTCCATGCAAAGCCCTCAGTAATCTCACCCGGCCCATAGTGCGCTAGCGCGTCGTTCCTGAGCTTCACCAGACGCTGATGAAACGCTTTTTGCTTGGTCGTATAGTGCTTCGTGAGGTTGACTCGAGTTCTATGGTTCGAGTCTGAATGCGTGGCGCGAGCGTAGAGAAGTATTCCGCTATAGACCAATGCGGGTATAGCATGCTGCGCCCATTGAATGCCACTTTGAGCTGACAAAAATGCGGCCTCTATCGAACCTGCCATGTCATAAGCATGCGCAAGGTCCGTATGGACAGAATGACTATCTCGGCATTGCCTGATCTTCCTCGCGAGTTGCGCATATTGTGCTGGCAGCGCGTCTGCCAAGTTTTCCAGATCAATGGCGATGTGCGGTTTGTCACCCATCGGCTTACCCCGCCTCCCTCTCGGGAAACGGCACGACGTCGGCGCCCTTGCGCAGCATATCGAGATAGTCAGACCACCATTGCGCCATTTCGACACGCTCATCCCAATGCTCGCCGCGATGGTATGCGCCGCGCACCGCATCGCTGTCCCCATGCGCAAGAACCCGTTCGATGGCATCGGCCTTCCACAGGTGCTTCTTCGACTTCGGATCGCGCGCTTCGTTCAACAACGTAGAGGCCAGCCGGTTGCCTCGATCCGGCGCAGCACTGCCAGCACATCGGGAGCAGCGATCTCAGCAATAGGCAGGCGAGCAAACACCGGGCCCATTCGGGAAATGTAGTAATCGCTCTTGTCGGCAGTCGAAGCTGACAATCCTTCCCGCCTGCGCTTGGCCAGAAACTCGTTGGCGATCTCGCCAAAGGTGTTGGCAGCGGAGACCTTCGCCCGGTGTTTGGCCTGTTGCTTCTCCCGCGATGGGTCTGCTCCAGCCGCCAGCACTTCGCGGGCATCATCGCGCCGTTTGCGGGCGTCACTCAGGCCAATGGCTGGATAGGTGCCGATGGCCAGCTTCTTTTCACGGCCATCAACGCGGAATTTCAACCGCCAAAGTTTGCCGCCTGTCGGGGTGACAAGCAGGTAAAGACCGCCGCCATCGGCAAGCTTGTATTCCTTTTCGCGCGGCTTCGCGGTTCGAACGGTCAGATCGGAGAGCGCCATCCTGGGGGCCTTTCAAAAGCCCCGATTTGCAAAGGGCCCCAATAAGGCCCCCATATCGGGGCGATTGCATGCGAACCCATGCGAACGCTTGGGAACACAATATGGCTTATATGCGCGGTTTTTTGGGGGTCTGCAAGGACGAATGCGAACGTCCGCGAACAGGAATATGGTGGGCGATGACGGGCTCGAACCGCCGACCCTCTCGGTGTAAACGAGATGCTCTACCAACTGAGCTAATCGCCCGGCCTTGGGGCCAGATGCGGGCCCTTACAGGCTGCTGGCGCAGAAGGGAAGTGGGTTGCGTCCGAGCTTGCGAAGGATCTTAAACCAGCCGAGCCGCGCCTGTCCCCAGTTCGGCAAAATAGCGGGCCATGGCATCAGAGGCCTTGTCGGTCAGCGCGACGAAGGCGCGGCGGCGGTCGGCTTCGTCTTCGACCCGCTGAAACAGCCCGGCCTCGGTCATCTGGCCAATCCAGCGCAGCGCTGTGGTCGGCGGCACCCCCGAAGCTATGCACAGCAAAGTGACCGAAACGCGGGTATGTTCGGCGCGCGCAGCGGTGAGATCGAGCAGCATGTCCCAGGCCGGATCGCCGAACAGATTGCCGGCGGCCCGGAGAAATGTGCTTTCGTGCGCGATGAATTGGGTTTCCATGCCGTGCTCGACCACCGAGCTCCCGATTTCTCAGAGCAACTTGCAGCGGCATGTCCAGACGGGATCGACATTTATTTCGAAAACGTCGGCGACCATGTCTGGGATGCTGTGCTGCCTCTTCTCAACAAACTGGCCCGCGTCCCCGTGTGCGGACTCATCTCGGGCTACAACGATCCCACACAGGCTTTGGCCGGACCAGCCTTAGCTGCCGGCTTGCTTCGCGAAGTTCTGATCCGAAGCTTGACGATACGCGGTTTCCTGGTCAGCGAGTTCACCCATTTACAGGACCAATTCCGGCGCGAGGCAAGTGCATGGGTGGCGGCGGGACAGCTTCGTTACAAGGAAGACATAGTGCCCGGCCTTGCCAAAGCGCCTGAAGCATTCATCGGGCTGCTTGAGGGTCGCAATTTCGGAAAACTGATTATTCGCGTTGCAAGCTGAATGACGATTGAGTGATGAATTTCACGGAGAAATGCCGTGGCGACCGCTCTGCTCAAGCTCCCCAACTAAACGTCAGCTTAGGCCCATCCGTTCGCTAACAGCGGCCGTTCCGGAATGTCCGCAATTGGCGACATACGCCCTCACAGGCGGTGTGAAGGGCAGACGGTCCCGATTTGGTAACCCGTTCGAGAACCGGAATTGGTTGAACTTAAACGCCCCCCTTTCCTACACCCCCCACCACCAGCTATCCTCCACCCCGCTCTTTCAACCGTAAGACCACCCCTCAGCCAAGCCGCGCCCGCCAGCGCGGCTTTTCGTGCATCTGGGCCACGCGACTTTTGCTGAAACATTATGGCAACAGCGCCTTGGCCTAAACATAGTAAAGTTCCATATTGTGAATTTACGAATAATGATTGTAATACTGCGTGATAGACTGATTTCTTCCAGTCGGTTCGAACCTTCACAACGTCCTGACTTGCGCATGTCCACTGACTTTCCGGACAATAACCGCTGAATATCCACTGAATCAGGCCCATTGCCGGTCAAATCCTGCCTGTTTGGCACCCGCACCACCCCTCTTGCCCCGCCGCGATGAATCGCTAGAGGGGAAGCCAATTCACAGCCGCCGGTGCGGCATCAGGGATTCGATCATGGCGACCTTCACGCTTCCCGCTAACAGCAAGATCAACGGCAAGGGCCGGCACTTCAAATCGGAAGGTGCTGCCCGCCCGAAGAAGTTCACTGTCTATCGCTATGATCCCGATAGCGGCGAAAATCCGCGTTATGACAGCTATGAGCTCGATCTTGAGCAGACCGGGCCGATGGTGCTCGACGCGCTGATCAAGATCAAGTCAGAGGCCGATCCGAGCCTGA
>CANJCQ010000139.1 GCA_947473355.1 Sphingomonadaceae bacterium
GCACTTGATCGAAAACCTGTTCGCCAAAATCAAGGACTGGCGGCGCATTCACACCCGATATGATCGCTGCGCCCACACCTTCATGTCCGCCATCGCAATCGCCGCTACCGTCATCTTCTGGTTGTGATCAATGAGTCCTGACCCTAGCAAGCAGTTGGGCGATTACCAACTGCGCAATTGCAGCCATTGACATCGTGAGCAGCAGCACGTGCGCGCAAGGCTGGACAGGGTGAAGGCTGGACAGGCAGCGACCGCCATGCCATTGCCGCCGCCCATGGCCGACAGCCTGATCCTAGAAGTCGCCGATCTTGAACACGATGTCCTGACCGGCATCTATTCGGAAGAAACCGGACGCCCGCAGCCACTGCGCATCACGATTCAGGCTCGACTGAAGGTGGCGGATCATTACGCGCCCGACACGCCGCTGTCGGCAAGCAAGAACTACATGGACCTCAAGTTCGCCGCCACCGATGCGCTGCCTGAAGGGCTGCATTTCAAGCTGATCGAAGCCGTGGCGGATCACATCTGCGAAACGCTGATGCTGCAGGATGCCCGGGTCGAGGCTGTGACTGTCAAGATCGTCAAGCTGGCGATTGCCGCACGTGGCGAACAGATCGGAATGACGCTGACGCGGGAGCGCCGCTGATGGCCGAGCTGCGGGTCGGCGCGCTGCCTGAAGCGGCGCTGGCGGCAGCGGCGAAGTTTCATGCAGAGATCTTGCCAGAGGCACTTCGCTGCCTGGCTGGTCAGGCGAATCATGTCGCTCTCGTCTTCCCCCCCGCCGACCACTCACACCGCGCCTGGCGGCTCGCCGCAATCCAGTCGCTGGCGCGCGAATATGCTCCGGTTCGCGTCAATGCCCTTGTCAGCGATAGCCAGAAGGCCATTGCCGCGGCGCTGGGTTATCTGGAGATTGCTGAGGGCATTACCGGACAATTGCTCGAATTGGATGACAGGGGCGCCGGAGAGGTGTTATCCTCCCCGCCATGACCAGCAATGCGCCTCTTGTAGATCAGTTCCAGCGCCGTATCAGCTATCTGCGCCTGTCGGTGACGGACCGCTGTGACTTGCGCTGCGCCTATTGCATGCCCGAGCGTCAGACCTTCCTGCCGCGCGCCGAAGTGCTGAGCCTTGAAGAACTGCATGATATGGCGCTGGGCTTTATCGCCCGGGGCATCACCAAGATCCGCCTGACCGGCGGCGAACCGCTGGTGCGGCGCGATATGATCGAACTGGTGCAGGCACTGGGCCGCAAGATCGGAGACGGTCTTGAAGAGTTGACCATGACTACCAATGCGACACGGCTGGCGGAATTCGCCGAGCCGATCCGTGAGGCGGGGGTCAAGCGGGTAAACATATCACTCGATACGCTGGACCGCGATACCTTCGCCAAACTAGCCCGGCGCGATTCGTTGCCGCAAGTCCTTGAGGGCATCGCAGCAGCCAGGGCGGCGGGGCTCAAGGTCAAGATCAACACCGTCGCACTCAAGGGGATCAACGAGGCCGAGATCCCCGAGCTTATCGCCTGGGCACATAGCCAGCAGTTCGAAATGACGCTGATCGAGGTCATGCCGCTGGGCGAGGTAGAGGAAGACCGCTTCGATCACTACCTGCCTTTGTCGGCCATGCGCGAGCGGCTGGAACAATCCTGGACGCTGACTGCTGACGATCACCGCAGCGGCGGCCCGGCGCGCTATGTCACAGTCGCGGAAACAGGCGGCAGACTGGGTTTCATCACCCCGCTGACCAACAATTTCTGCGACGGGTGCAACCGCGTCCGGGTCACTGCCACCGGCCAGCTCTATGCTTGCCTTGGCGGCAACGAACAGGTCGATCTGCGCGCGGCCTTGCGGTCCGACAACCCGGGCGACGCGCTCAATGCCGCGCTCGACGTGGCGATGAAGATCAAGCCGGAGCGGCATCACTTCGTGATCGACAAGCCTGGCAGCGCGCCCGCGCTGGCGCGTCACATGTCGATGACCGGCGGCTGAGCCGTGGCCATCAGGCTGGTGTTTCTGGGGCGGCTGGAAGATGCGGCGGGGGCGGTGGAACGCCTTGTTACAGTCACCGGGTCGCTGGCCGCAATCATGGCTGCGCTCGATCCTGACCTTGTAGAAGTGTTGTCAGGCGAACGCATCAAACTGGCGCTAAATGGAACAATGGTTAGTGATCGGTCAGGGCTGGTGCTCGAGGATGGCGATGAACTGGCCTTCCTGCCACCAGTCAGCGGAGGCTGACATGACCGGGACTGCAGCGGAGGCTGACATGACCAGAGACGTCCGTCTGCTCGATTGCCACTTCGACCCAGCCGCGCAGATCGCTGCATTTTCCGCTGTGCATAGAGCGGCAGGCGGCATTGCCAGTTTCATCGGCCAGGTCCGTGCGGGGGACGAGGTCGAGGTGCTCGAATTGCAACATTACGCGCCGCTGACGCTGCCGGGCATGGAAGCATTGGCAGCCGATGCCCTCTTGCGCTGGCCGCTCGAGGGCCTGCTGATTGTCCACCGTACCGGGCTGTTGGCGCCCGGCGATCCGATCGTGCTGGTCGCCGCCGCCGCGCGCCACCGCCGCGATGCCTTTGCTGCGGCAGAGTTCGCGATGGATCATCTCAAGAGCGAATCGTGGTTCTGGAAGCGTGAGAAGGCTGGCGGAATCTGGCGCTGGATCGAGCCGCGGACCCAGGACTTTGCCGATTTGCGCCGTTGGGCGTGAGCATTTCAAATCCGATTTTGATTTTGGTCAAAGTCAAAAGCGGCGCGTATCAGCCATAGCTGGCCTCATCCAAGGAGGCCTTTCATGTCAAAACATCATTCAACCGCCGAACTGCAGCGCATTGCCACCGCAACGGCCGCGCCTGTCCGCACCCGCGTCGACCGCAGCTTCGGTCTGCCCTCGGGCCTCTATTATGCCACTGTTGGTCTCTACGTTGCCTTTATCGGCATCATGGCCTTGGCATTCCATAATCCGGAACTTGTCCTGCCGCTGTCCGTGATCACCGGATCGATCATTTTCGGCTTCGGCGTCAATCGCACCTGGGCGGCGATGAAGCCCGACAATGACAGCAAGCCAGCCACATGGGGCCAGTTCGCCAGCGGCGGTGTGCAAACCCTGAGCGGGCACCTGATACCAACCTGCACTGACTACAACCCACGCGCCCATTTGCGGCGTCCGATGGTCATGATGCGCCACGGCTGATCGATGAGTTTGTTCCACGCCTCGCAGCAGTGGTCGATGATGTTGTCGTGGGATGTGAAGACCCGGTTGGAGA
>CANJCQ010000140.1 GCA_947473355.1 Sphingomonadaceae bacterium
GCACTTGATCGAAAACCTGTTCGCCAAAATCAAGGACTGGCGGCGCATTCACACCCGATATGATCGCTGCGCCCACACCTTCATGTCCGCCATCGCAATCGCCGCTACCGTCATCTTCTGGTTGTGATCAATGAGTCCTGACCCTAGCCAAGGAACGCGGTCTCAGCCTAGGCGGCGTGGTCGATGCAGCAATGGCGGCGAGCGCCCCGCGCGGGATTGTTGCAAGGGTCAACGACTGGGGCCGCGCTCTGGTCGGGCGTGTAACGCATGCCTTCGGTCCCAAGCCCGAACCGCTGCTGGGCCATCCGCCCGAGCCACCACGCGGCGCCACGCTGGCGGCGTCCTATGCCGTTGCGGCGGGAGTGCGCCATCTGACCGAGCGGCAGGCAACCTTCGCCCCGCGCGAGCTCTTGCGCGAGGCGCTCAACTTCTCAGCACACGGCGCGCGAGTGGGTGATATCGAGCGTCGGATCGAGGCACTTGTTGGCAAGGGCGTCATCCTCCACAAGGACCTCGACGGTGTGCCGCATATGACCACCCGCGATGTCTTGCGCACTGAGAACGAGATCGTCGCCCGCATGAATCTGGCGCGAGGGGATGCCAAACTGCTGGTTCCGAGCGAGACAGCCAGGCAATCGCTCGACCGGGTATCGCAGGCGCGCGGCATCGACCTGTCGCAGGAACAACGCGATGCAGCGCAGGCCATCCTCTCCGGCCGGGATCGCTATCAGCTGATTCAGGGCGATGCCGGCAGCGGCAAGACCACCCTGTTCGCAATGGTCAGGGACGTTCTCGCCGAAAAGGGCCACGAAGTTCTGGCGCTTGCACCCCAGCACAAGCTCGCCAATGAATTACGCCAAGGTGCCGGGCTGAATGCGGATACGGTCGCGGGCTTCCTCACCCGGCATGGGCAAGTCACCGGAAGGCCCAATCTCTATGCCGCGCAAGAAGCGCGCAAGCAGCTTGGCGGCAAGGTGCTGATCGTCGATGAGTCATCGATGCTATCGCACCGGCAGGTGCTTGGGCTGATGCAGATTGCCGACCATGCGGGCATAGCCAAGCTGGTGCTGACCGGCGACGTCAAGCAGATCGAGGCCCCCGAGGCCGGGCGGCCCTTCGCCCTGCTGCAAGCAGAAGGCGCACCGCTCGCCCGGCTTTCTGAGAACCGCCGCCAGCTCGATCCGCAAATGCGCGAAGCGGTTGCCGCCGCGCGGCTCGGCAAGACCGAACGCGCGCTCGATGCGCTGGGCAACAGGGTTGCGGAGTCGCGTGATCCGGCGCTGTCGGGTGCCAAGGCATGGCTGGCACTCCCCCCCGAAGATCGCAGCCGCACCGCAATCCTGACTTCCGGACACGCCTTGCGTGCCCAGGTGCTTGACCTTGTCCGCAAGGGATTGCTCGCCGAGGGTGCGCTCGGCATGGAAAGCCTGACACTGCGCACCTACGAAAACCTCAACCTCACCCGCGAGCAGATCCGTCAGATCGCCAGCTATGCACCCGGCCAGCGACTGACCCTATACCAGCAGCAATCGAAACTTGGGCTGGAGCGCGGAGCCTATCGCGTAGAATCCGTCGATCCGAAGAAAGGCGAGGTCTTGCTCAATCGCGACGGCGTCATCCGTCGGTTCGATCCAGCGAAGCTGAGCCCTGGTGCGACCAAGGCCAGCCTCGCGGTTCCCTCCCAGATCGAAGTCCGCGAGGGTGACCGGCTGATCTGGACAACCAATGATCGCCAGCTTGGCATCGCCAACGGCAGTCCGGTCGAAGTCACCCGTATCCAGGACAGCGCGATCACGCTCAAGGACGCGACCAAGACCCGCGCGCTCGCCCCCGGCAATCCGCTGCGACAGTCCCTCGCGCACGGCCTCGCACTCAACATGCACCGCGCCCAAGGAATGACCGTCGACCGCGCCATCACCGTCATGTCGAGCCAGGACCGCCAGCTCAACAGCGCCAGCCTGTTCTACGTCCTCACCTCCCGCGCCCGCGAGCACATCGGCCTGCATATCGACAGCAAGGACAACCTTGCACGCTCGATCGGCCACCATCGCGGCGATGTGCCTCACGCACGGGATTTGGTGCGTGGGGCAAGCAACGAACCTGGTTCTGATCGGGGAGCTGCCGTCAAAGAACCTACCAAAGAACGCGATAGTTCGCGGGACATGGCGCTTGAAATCGAGACAAAGCGCGACCTGCAAAAGGCCTACGAAATCAGTCTTTAGCCTCCCAGCAGGATTGGGATCGCAGTTTGGATCGCGCTTGTTAACGTACTCAAGATCATCGATTCGGACAATTGATAGCGCAAAGCAGAAATATCCCATCCCTCGAGATAGAAATGTCCCATTCGTTGGGCTTTCGCGGAAGTCTGGTGGCATGGTCATCCTTACAGTTATCGCGGACCAGGATCGGAGCCGCCCAGGCTCCGTCGCCATAACCCGCGCTGCCGCCACCGATGCGAATGGTGCGCGTGCCGGCGGCCGTTACTGCCACGGGGGTGGCGAAGGAAAGCGCGGTTGGCGATGGGATGGAGCCGCAGCTCAGCATGATGCAACTGGCGGTAGACATTGCCAGTCCGCCTATCGAGCAGGGCTCGCAAGGCGACCGGGACACCGAGGCAGCATCGGGAACCCGGCCGCGCACGGCCCTGCGTTATGATCAGCTCTGCCGGGTCAGGGGCACCATCCGCATCGGCGCACGCGAAATGCAGCTCAATGCGCTCGCACCGCTGCAATTCGGCTAGTAACTTTGGGCGCAGAGCAGGGGGCCACACCTGGGCGACGGCTGTTCCCGAGCGGGCGCGGCTTCCACATGCTGTCGTATCAGATCGAGCCCAAGGCCGAAGTCGGCTCGCTGCATGGCCATTACTATGACGGCGAGCGCTATCATGAGGCGATAGTGCGCCGCTTCCCCTATTTCACCGGCGAGACCGGCAAGGAGCAATATGTGCTCGAACTGGAAGTCGAAGGGCGGGTGATCGCGATCGAGGTCGATTCCTTTGCGCCGCTGGTAAACCTTCCCCA
>CANJCQ010000141.1 GCA_947473355.1 Sphingomonadaceae bacterium
GGGCGTGCGTGGCTTGCCAACTCTTTGTCCTTCGCGTCCATCCCATTGTGGCTGGATGCAACGCGGTCGGCGCGGGGCGTGCGTTATCCGGGGCGAAAAGCCCCAGGCAATCGCCAGCCATGGCACCGGAAGCGGTAAACCGGATGTTGTGTCGCCACTGCCGTTCCCGCTATTGCGCACCATGCCAGCCACCTGGCGGCAGATGCGACTCCGGGCCGGGGCTGGTTCCACCATTGGCGCGGCATATTCAGCCGCGTGGCACTGTGGCAGCTTGCGAGCCCGCCCCTGCAGTGTCGGCCGGTTGCTGAAGGGGCCGAGCCGGTCGTGCCGCAAGAGTCACCCGGCCATTCGCAACACCCCTCGCCGCCTCCAGCGCGCGCCACTCAGTGCCCGCGCCGGCCGCGTGGTTCCCGTGTTTCTCCCATGGCGTTACAGTCCGGCTCGCCGCCGGATCTCTTTGCATGTGCGCCACCACCCGTTCCTCTCCCCTTGCGGGAGAGGATACGAAGGCTTGGGAGCGAAGCGAGCTAGCCGCAGTTGGAGAGGGGGACGGCAGCGCATTGCTTTGCCGCCCCCTCTCCAAGCTTCGCTAGCCCCAAAAGGGGCAAGCTCTCGCTATCCTCTCCCCCAAGGGGAGAGGAGTGATCCACAATAGTCCGTGCTACCCTTCACCCCAGCCGAGCGATGATCTGCGGCAGGTCCACTGTCGTCTTGATCCCCGGCGATGCGTCGCAAACATAGGGCACGGCATTGACCGGGCGGTTCGCAGTCAGCCCCGGGGTCATTTCGGCATAGTCCTCAGGCGCGACCGGATAGGTGATCGACAGATCAAGCGGGCAATCGCCCATCATCACTACGTGCCAGCCCGAGGGCGAGCGGAACTCCCATTGCTTCCCGTCGCTGGTGTCAACGTCTTCAGAGACGAACCAGGTGGTGCACATGGTCATCAGCGGCTTGCCCTTGTGGAAGCCGGTCAGCGTCGTACGCGTCGCGGCGACTGTTCCCTTGGGCACCACGCCTGCGGCAATGTGCACATCCTGCCGCGCCACGCCTTGCGCGCCTGTCACCTCGAAACGATCGAGCGGCATGCCCAGTGCAGTGGCGACCAGTTGCAGCGACGGGCCGAAGCTCATTTCCTTGTGGGCCAATTGCCCGGCGCTGGCCGCGCCCGGCGCCGCGCCGAAGCCCATCATTTCGAACAGCATCTCGGGCGAATTGCGCGACGAGCAATCGGCGAATTCGTCGATCCGCAGGTGATCGAGCCGCCGCTGGATCGATGCGAGCACGATCGGCACCGCCTCGGTGATGAAGCCGGGGCTGGAACCGGAAGCATGGATCGATGTGCCGCCTTTCTGGCAGGCCGCCTCGATCCGCAAGGCCATGGCCGGATCACGCGCTGCAATGTTCTGGAACTCCATGCGGGTCGAGACGACGTTGGCGCCCGATTCCAGGATGCGGATCACTTCCTCGAAGTCGCAGACATGCGGCATATAGAGCACGCAATCCGCCTTCAGCGCGAGCACGTGCTCGATGCTGTTCGTCGCCATCACGCCAGTCGGAGCGACCCCAGCCAGCTCGCCTGCATCCTTGCCGGCCTTGCTGGCGCTGTGCACCCAGACCCCGACCAGTTCGAGATCGGGATGTTCGATAACATGGCGCATGGCGCGCGAGCCGACATTGCCGGTGGCCCACTGGACCACGCGATATTTCTTGCCTGGGGTAGTCACACTTTCTCTCCCTTTGAATTCTGTTGCATTACCACCGCTTCAGCGGTGTCCAGTTCTCATAGCCCTGCCAGCTCGGGTCACCGCTGATCGTATCGAACACCGTATCGGCCTGCTTGAACACGGCCCCATAGTCGCTCACTGTGCAGGGAATCATCACATTCATCGTGCGATCGATGAAGCGGTCTTCATCCTCCTCGAAATAGTGTTTGTATTCCGGCGATTCCATGATCGCGAAGATCTTGTTCAAGTCCTCCTCGCTTTCGACAATCCATTCGGAAATCAGATCCCAGTCCCATTCCATCGGACCATAGCGGTTACCGGGTTTGCGCGAATCATCGCCGCCATAAACGGTGCCGACGTAGTTGCGGCGGTATTCCTTGAACAGGTGGCCGCAGAACTTGAGCGCCATGGCGGCGTGGCTGCGTTCGAAATGTTCGCGGAATTGCTCGTGCGTGTAGTGCGGCTTGCGTTTGATCAGGTGGAAGACCTTGAGCATCGCCTAGTAATCCTGTTCGTCGAGCGTGTTGAACTGCGGGTGGACCTTCTTCCAGGCATACATCCAGTCCATGCCTTCCTTGGCGCGGATCAGGTCGTGCTCGCTGGGGGCCAGCGCCTCGGTCGCGGCGCGGGCGACATCGTCGAGCACCGAGGTATCCCAGCCCTGTTCCTCGACATCCTTGGCCAGATCATTCGCCCCGGCATTGCGCAGCAGGGTCGGCAGCCGGTCGTGCAGCGCATTGACCGCCCAGGGGATCATCGGGCCGTTGACTGACGGATCATAGCCCCACAGCGTGTTCGCATCCCGGTCGCCATGAATATAGTGATAGTGCAGCACTGCGCCGAACACGTCGAAGCGGACATATTCCTGACTGCGATCCGCACTGCAGACATGGATCGAAGGCCCGCGCACAATCATCTGCGCGTCGCCCAAGGCCCGCGCCTCAACCCCGATCGAGACCGGCCCGGCATCGAACCAGCGGGTGTGGTGCTCCATGATCGGGATCAGCATGAAAGTGTGATACTGGCCGCGGATTGTCGGCACCTGCTGGTTGCTGCGCACCTCGCGCGGGGCCGACACATTTTTGAACTGCGCATTCATCGATACTCTCCCATTTTGTTTGCCCGTATTGCAAGCCGGATCGGCCTCCGAGTCAATCACCGATTGCCACACTTGCCGTCATGAGCAGCCCGTCCTAGCTTCAATCATCGAACACCTCCCCACCCGTTCGTGTCGAGCGAAGTCGAGACACTTGTGCGAAGTGTCTCGACTTCGCTCGA